>JBKHIH010000103.1:0-10466 GCA_046538755.1 Thiohalospira sp. | reverse complement strand
CATCCCTTTTAAGGATGGGGTCCAGGGTTCGAGCCCCTGCTGGGTCACTAAAAATGAATAAAGTCTGATGTTATATCAGGCTTTTTTTATTATGTTTTTAAAATTGCCTTATTGATTTGTTTTACAAAGCCTGGCCCTTGATATATAAAACCTGTATACACCTGAATTAAAGTTGCTCCGGCTTTCAGCTTTTCCATTGCATCTTCAACAGTCATAATTCCACCTACACCAATAATAGGCATTGTGCCTTCCGATTTTTGATGCAAATATCGTATTATTTCAGTTGATCGCTTTGTTAACGCTGCACCACTTAGCCCGCCATCGCCAATTTCATCAATCCGGGCTTTACTGGTTTTAAGCCCTTTCCTTGATTTAGTGGTATTTGTAGCAACAACTCCATCTATTCCTGTAATATTAAATGTTTCTACAACATCATTTAATTGTTCTTGTGTTAGATCAGGCGAAATTTTTAATAAAATAGGTTTATATTTTTCTTTTGATTGTCGTATTTCGGTTAATTTATTAAGAATCGTAATGGTAGAATCTTTGTCTTGCAATTTATCTAAATCCTTGATATTAGGGCAACTTAAATTGACAACAAAATAATCAACATATGGATACAATTTTTCAAAGCAATAAATATAGTCATCTAATGCATCATCATTATGCGTTAATGTGTTTTTCCCAATATTTCCACCAATAATAACTTTAGGGTTTTTATTTTTTAGATTTTTTACTGCGTTATCTACTCCTTTATTGTTAAATCCCATTCGGTTGATTAGTCCCGAATCTTTGGGAATGCGAAATGACCTTGGCTTTACATTTCCAGGCTGTGGCTTAGGTGTTACGGTACCAATTTCTATAAAAGAAAAACCAAAATTTGAAAATTGGTTATAAACCTCTGCATTTTTATCAAATCCTGCAGCAAACCCTACTGGATTATCAAACTCAATTCCCAGGAATGAACGCTTTAAACGCTCGTCTTGAACAGTATAAAAGCTTTTTACCAAAAATTTAATTCCTGGTACAATAAAAGCTATTTTAAGTAAAAAAACTATGAGTTGATGGACAGTTTCAGGCTGTAATTTGAATAGTAACGGACGTATGAATCGTTTGTACATAGAATTTTTGCACAAAGATAATATTCTTTTATGGCATTATTTAAGGTTTATATTCTTTAAATTTTCCGTTAGTATAAAATATGATTATACGTTCAATTTCTTCATGGCTTTCAGTAGTGGGCAGGTTTTTTTTATCTGTTTCAGATTTTTTTATTCTCATATCATCATTACGATTGTTTTGAATATGCGATTCTCGTGGAGTTAAATTTTTATCATTATTAGTTGACTGAAAATCCTGGTCGAATAAAGATTTCTGATGAATATACATTTCACCTTTACCTGTGATTAACCATTGTGCATTCAGGTCAGGGTAGGCCACAAGTATTTTTTCAATAAAATCAAAGCTTGGTTTATTTCTACCCGATAGTATATGTGAAATACTTGAACGCTGTACATTTATTAGATCAGCTAGTTTTGTTGCTGATATCTGTTTATCTTTTAAAAGGGCTAAAATTCGTTCTCTCATTGCGAAAAGTTAATATTTACAAATGTAAATAAAAAAGTTTACAACAATAGCCACAAATGTAAACTTTTATTGGTTACAAAAGTGAAATAGGTGATTTGTTTTATTTTAAAATAAAAAATATGAAATTTAAATTAAGATGATTAATTGAGATAATCGGTTTTTCTTAAGAATTATTTCAATTATGCTTACAACAAACCTATTTGCTAATTGTATAAGATATAAGATATAAGATACTCGTAAGTTCACAAGCATTATTATGAAATAAAATACCAATTTACTCATATATATATTTTTTAGCTATTTATTGAATAAAACCAATACATTTCCAGGTTTTAGCAGGCTCTAAAAAAATAAGTTTGAAGAATTTTAATAATAATCATTAATTACTTTAATTAAGCACTATATTTAACTGAATATCAACGAAATTTATATTCATAAGCACTAATAATTTCACATTTAATTAATAATTTGTATAAAAAACTATATTAATACTTTAAATAAGTTTTGTAACAGATTGGTTAGATGGATTATAAAAGTAAACAGAATAATAATTCTATGGGTAAATAAATTTGTTCGTTTATGTAACCTTCAATCATAACCATTGTGATATACAAATGTAAACATTGAATATATTCAAATTAGTATTGTTTACATATGTGTATATAGTTTAACATCTGAATTTAAATTGTTATTAAAAACAATTTTTTTAGCTTAATAAATTAAGTTTCTTTATTTTTGTTAATTGTCTTATTAATTAAATCAATAAATTTAAATTTATGAAACTACTTGAAGGTAAAACTGCTATAGTAACAGGTGCAGCAAGAGGAATTGGAAAAGCGATTGCTCTGAAATTAGCCGAACAGGGAGCTAATGTTGCATTCACAGACCTGGAGTATAACGATGCTGCGAAAGAAGTTGAGCAAGAAATAACAAAATTAGGTGTTAAAGCAAAAGGCTATGCTTCTGATGCAAGTAATTTAGAAGAAACACAAAAAGTTGTTGATGCAATTCAAAATGAATTTGGCAGTGTTGATATTTTAGTAAATAATGCCGGAATAACCCAGGATACTTTATTAATGCGAATGACTGAGCAGCAATGGGATACAGTAATTAAAGTAAATTTAAAGTCTGTTTTTAATTTTACTAAAGCTGCTCAAAAATATATGTTGAAACAAAAATCCGGTTCAATAATCAATATGAGCTCGGTTGTTGGTGTTGGAGGAAATGCCGGACAGTCAAACTATTCTGCTTCTAAAGCCGGAATTATTGGTTTTACTAAGTCGGTAGCTAAAGAATTAGGTTCAAGAAATATCCGTTGTAATGCCATTGCTCCTGGTTTTATCATTACTGAAATGACAGCTAAATTGCCTGAAGATGTGCGTAAAGACTGGGAACAAAAAATTCCATTACGCCGGGGAGGAACTCCTGAAGATGTTGCCAATACTACATTATTTCTTGCTTCTGAGCTATCCTCATATGTTAGTGGACAGGTAATTAGTGTATGTGGCGCTATGCAGACTTAAAAAAATGAAATTTTATTATCAAATAAAGAAGCACTTATCTACGTTTGATTAAGTGCTTTTATTTTTCAATAATATTTATATTGGTATTTTTTTTGTAGGTATTTATTATATTTTTATATCGTTTATTTGTTTGTATTATTAAATCATTTTTAAATGAAACCTCCATGTATTTGCATACAAAACACAATAGTATAATAATCAAATACAAGAAGGTTCGCCGGAGAGATTTGTGAGAGGCTTAGTCGGGAGACATCGGCAATAAAAAAAGGTTATTGAAATTTAAAGTTGCAAATCGCATAAAAACAATTGTTTAACTAAAAAATATCCTCGTGAAATATATCAAAATCTTTATCATAGCTGTATTTATTTCTTTGTTATTACAAAATTGTTCGCCTTTAAAAACTTTAACCATAGAAACCATTTCCCCTTCTTCTGTTAACCTTCCACGTAATTTTAATAAAATAGCATTTTTAAATTTTGAAACCGACCTCAATAATGACGGAAAAATAGATTCTATACTTTATAAAATAATCACCAATGAAATGAGTTTGGGATTTCGTGATGCTACTTATAATGTTGCAGGAGTCGACACTTCCGATTTTTTATTTGTTGAAGGGTATCCTGAACTTGAAAAATTTTATTTTAAGGATACGATAAATTGGCAATATCTTGAGAAAATACCTAAAAGTCATTCATCTAATATTTTTATAGTGCTTGATTCCCTTAATATTTCTATGGAAACCGATCAGTTTCCTATTGGATATTACGATCCTCAATATTATATTTATAGAGAAATTGCAATTAAAGCCTATTGGAAAGTATTTGACATTTTGGAAAAAAAGAAGTTAGATCAATACATTTATACCGATACCCTAATTTGGGATGCTACAGGATATCATGAATCTACATTAAAAGATAAATTGCCTTCGTTAGAAAGGTCAATTCGTGAAACAAGTTATTTTGCTGCCATGGATTATGCCAATCGAATTTTTCCCAGTTGGCAGACAGAAACCAGGCAATACTTTATTTTCGGTAATAAAGATTTTGAAAAAGCAGCAAAACTTGCTGAACAAAGCAGATGGCTCGAAGCAGCCGAATTGTGGGATCAATATTTAAACGATATTGACCGTGAAATTGCAAGCAGAGCAAACTTTAATATGGCAGTGGCAAGCGAAATATTAGGTGAAATAGACCTTGCTATTAAATATGCCGTAAAATCATATCAAATCAAAAGCAAATCAAGAACAAAGTATTATATTAATATCCTAAAAAAGCGGCAACAGGAGATAAAACAACTTCAAAAACAACTCTGATTTTTTAAAGTTACTTTCTTTCTTCTTTTTTGTTATTTTTGATGCCTTATTCAAAATTCATCTGAAAGTATTTATTATGCATCATCAAACTGTTTTTTATATTATTGTAGGGATTTTAATTTTTGATTATTTATTTGATCAACTTCTTGATTACTTAAATGCCACCAAAAGGAGTGCAAAACTCCCTAAAGAAGTTAAAGGTATTTATAACGAAGAAAAATACCGGCAATCGCAAGCATATGAAAAAGCAAACCATAAATTTTCAATAGTAACAAGTTCTTTTAATTTATTGGTATTATTAGTTTTTCTTACTTTATCAGGATTTGCTTTTGTTGATGAAATAGCCCGGTCTGTTACTTCAAACAACATTCTCATAGCACTTGTGTTTTTTGGTATCATTATGTTTGCGTCTGATATTATAAATACCCCCTTTAGTATTTACGATACATTTGTTATTGAAGAAAAGTTCGGTTTTAACAAAACTACACCTAAACTTTTTATTATAGATAAAATTAAAGGCTGGTTTTTAACTGCAATTATTGGTGGTGGACTGTTAGCTTTAATTATTTGGTTTTATCATAAAACAGGGCCTAATTTTTGGATTTATGCATGGATTGCTGTAAGTCTATTTATGGTTTTCATGACTATGTTCTACACATCATTGATTTTACCTATTTTTAATAAATTAAAACCACTTGAAGATGGAGATTTAAAAAACCAGATAACTCAATTTTGTCAGAAAGTGAATTTTCAACTCGATAATGTTTTTGTAATGGATGGCTCAAAACGAAGCACCAAGGCTAATGCATTTTTTAGCGGATTAGGAAAAAAGAAAAAAATTGTTCTTTTCGATACGCTTATTGATAAATTAAGCAATGAAGAAATTGTAGCTGTATTAGCGCATGAAATAGGGCATTACAAGAAAAAACATACTTTAATATCAGTTATATCTTCTGTTTTTCAAACCGGAATTACTCTGTATATTTTATCATTATTTGTGGATAATCCTGTTTTATCGAAAGCACTGGGCGCCCAACATGCAAGCTTTCATCTTGGTTTAATTACTTTTGGATTTCTTTATAGCCCTATTTCTACAATAATTGGTATATTTATGAATATGATTTCCCGCAAGAATGAATATTCAGCAGATTATTTTGCTACTGAGAATTTTAAGGGTGAATACTTAAAAAAAGCTTTAAAAAACCTTTCGGTGAATAATCTGTCAAATTTAACACCACATCCGGCATATGTATTTGTAAATTATTCGCATCCGCCATTACTTAAAAGATTACGATTTATCGATCAGCAAAATACAATATCATCATGAAGGCAGAAATTATTACTATAGGAGATGAATTGTTGTTAGGCCACGTTGTTGATACTAATGCAGCCTGGATAGCCAATAAATTGAACTTAATTGGCATTGAAGTGGAAAAAATTATTTCTATTTCAGACAAAAAAGAAGCCGTTTTTAATGCTTTAGACCAGGTGAATAAAGATACTCAACTGGTATTATTAACGGGCGGATTAGGGCCAACAAACGATGATTATACAAAAAAGCCCTTGCTGAGTATTTTGGTGTTAATCTCATATTAAATAATGATGTTTTAGATAATATTAAAACATTTGTGAAAAAACGGAATGGCGAACTGAACAAGAGAAATATTCAACAGGCTGAAGTACCTGAGAATTGCAGGGTTATTACCAATAAAATAGGGACAGCACCCGGAATGTGGTTCGAAGAAAAAGGAAAAATTATTATTTCAATGCCTGGTGTCCCCTACGAAATGAAAGAAATGATGAATAACCAAATTTTGGTTGAGTTAAAAAGCCGAATCAAAGATTTTTATATACTTCATAAGTTGATTTTAACCCAGGGATTACCAGAATCGAAACTAGCAGAAGTGCTGGAAGAATGGGAGAATCAACTACCTCAGGAATTATCGCTGGCATATCTGCCTTCGCCTGGAATTATCAAATTAAGAATTACAGCTAAAGGTAAAAATCGCAAAAACCTTGAAACCTTAATTAACGAGCAGGTTTATTTGCTTGAAAAAACAATACCTGATCTTATCTGCGGATATGATAACGACAAGCTGGAACAGATTATTGGAAATTTATTAATTGAAAAAGATGCAACAGTAAGTATAGCAGAAAGTTGCACGGGAGGAAATATTGGACATTTGATAACATCTGTATCAGGAAGTTCATCATATTTTAAAGGCGGTTTAATAGCCTACTCTAACGATATTAAAGAAAAAATATTAGGTGTAGATAAAAGAAATATAGAGATTTATGGTTCAGTAAGTAAACAAATTGTTGAAGAAATGGCTTTGGTGGCTTTAGAATTATTTAACACAGATTTTTCGATTGCTACATCAGGAATTGCCGGCCCAACCGGAGGAACAAAAGAAAAACCCGTAGGCACAACCTGGATTGCGGTAGCTAGTAGAGATCAAATTGTTTCAGTAAAATATGTTTTTGGCGATCAGAGGGATAGAAATATTCAGAGAACATCGTTAACTGCTTTAAATTTATTGCAAAAACTTATATTAGGAAAAAAGATTGAATATTTTTAAAAAATAATTGATAATATATTTGAATAATTAAATAAAAATCACGTATTTTGCGTTCTGTTTTTAGAATACGATAAAAATTATATAAAAATGTCACGAATCTGTCAAATTACAGGAAAGAAAGTTATGGTTGGAAACAATGTTTCCCACTCTAAGAGGAGAACTAAAAGAAAGTTTTACCCAAACTTATTGACTAAAAGATTTTATTTAGAAGAGGAAGACCGTTGGGTAACTTTGAAAGTTTCAGTTTCTGCTATACGAACCATTAATAAAATAGGTTTGAAAGCTGCTTTAGAAAAAGCAAAAGAAAAAGGGTATATTAACAAGTATTAAAACAGGGAGTGTAAGATTATGGCAAAAAAAGGTAACAGAGTTCAGGTTATATTAGAATGTACTGAACATAAAGAATCAGGGCAACCAGGTACTTCAAGGTATATTACAACAAAAAATAAAAAGAACACATCTGAAAGAATGGAATTAAAAAAATATAATCCAATATTAAAAAAAGTAACCGTACATAAAGAAATAAAATAGTTGAATTATGGCTAAAAAAGCAGTTGCAACTCTACAAACAGGAGCTAGTAAAAATTTAACCAAATGCATAAAAATGGTTAAATCAGAAAAAGGAGGATACCAGTACATTGAAGAAATGGTGAACAACGAAAAAATTAAAGATTTTTTTGCTAAAAAATAAACTTTACAACATACTTAATTATTAAAAAGCTTTCTTTTTTACGATAAAGAAAGCTTTTTTATTCTGCTATTCGGCAATTTATATTAATTTTACCGGTTGATATACATTAATTTAGAAAACGAAGAAAACCAATGGCTACGCTTGGAATATTTTCAAAAGAAAAGAAAAAAACATTAGATAAAGGGTTGGAAAAAACAAAAGAAAATGTTTTAAAGAAATTATCACGTGCAGTAATCGGAAAATCTAAAGTTGACGATGAGGTTTTAGATAATTTAGAAGAAGTGCTTATAACTTCTGATGTTGGAGTAAATACTACTTTGAAAATTATTGAAAGAATTGAGGAGCGGGTTTCGCAGGATAAATATCTTGGTACTGAAGAACTAAATAAGATTCTAAAAGAAGAGATTGCCGCTTTGCTGGAAGAAAATAATTCGGCTGATATAGATTTATCATTTAATTCAAATAAAGAGCCTTATGTTATTATGGTAGTGGGAGTTAATGGTGTAGGTAAAACAACTACCATTGGAAAACTTGCTTACCAGTTTAAAAATATGGGCAAAAAAGTTTATCTCGGAGCTGCTGATACTTTCAGGGCTGCAGCGGTTGACCAGCTTACCATTTGGGCAGAGAGAGTGGGAGTGCCTATTATTAAGCAAAAAATGGGTTCTGACCCCGCGTCTGTTGCCTTTGATGCACTGTCTTCAGCAAAATCAAACAATGCAGATATTGTGATTATTGATACCGCAGGTAGGCTGCATAATAAAGTAAACCTCATGAACGAGCTGGCTAAAATCAAAAAAGTAATGCAAAAAGTTATTCCGGGCGCACCACACGAAATTTTACTTATTTTAGATGGATCTACCGGACAAAACGCTTTTGAACAAGCCAAACAATTTACCAATGCCACCAATGTTACTGCACTGGCTTTAACTAAACTTGATGGTACTGCTAAAGGCGGTGTGGTTATCGGAATTTCAGACCAATTTAAAATTCCCGTTAAATATATCGGTATTGGAGAAAAAATGGAAGATTTGCAGGTTTTTAATAAAAAAGAATTTGTGGATTCTCTATTTTCTGATTAGAATATAATTTTTGTTATTTTTTAATGTATAGAGGGTTTTGATGAATACAAAACATGGTAAGTCTGTAAATATAATTACCTTAGGCTGTTCAAAAAATTTGGTTGATTCTGAATATTTGATGAAACAATTAGCTTCAAACCGTTATCAGGTCAATCATAATTCTAACACACCGTCTGATATTGTTATCATTAATACTTGTGGATTTATTAATGACGCCAAGCAGGAATCGATTGAAACAATCTTACAATTTGAAGCACTAAAAAAACATCAAAAAATTGAAAAACTTTTTGTTTTTGGTTGTTTGTCAGAAAGATATAAACTTGAATTGGAAAAAGAAATCCCTGCTGTTGATCAATATTTTGGTGTTTATAACCTTAAAGAGTTAATTGAGTCCATAGGTGGGCAGTATAAAAATGAATTAATAGGAGAGCGTTTACTCACAACACCAAAACATTATGCTTATTTAAAAATATCGGAAGGTTGCGACCGGAAATGCTCTTTCTGCGCCATTCCGCTTATCAAAGGGAAGCATAAATCAAAACCTATTGAACAAATTGTGGAGGAAGCCAAATTGCTTGTTAAAAATGGAGCAAAAGAAATTATTTTAATAGCTCAGGATTTATCATATTATGGGTATGATTTATACAAAACATCGAAGCTTGCTGAGTTAGTTGAAAAATTATCAGCCATAAAAGGCTTACAGTGGCTTCGTTTACATTATGCTTTTCCAACATTATTTCCTGAAGATGTTTTAGCTTTAATGCAACAACGCAATAATATTTGTAATTATATTGATATTCCTTTACAACATATAAGCGATAAGCTTTTAAAAATGATGCGCAGAGGGCACACAAAAAAAGATACTTATGAGCTAATCGAAAAAATAAGGAATGATGTTCCTGGTATTGCCCTCAGAACCACATTACTGGTAGGCCACCCAGGCGAAACCGACGAAGATTTTAATGAGTTGCTGGAGTTTGTAAAATTCGCTAAATTCGAACGTCTCGGAGTTTTTACTTATTCTGAAGAAGAAAACACATATTCGGCAAATCATTACAAAGATGATCTCCCATTTTTGGTTAAACAGGCACGAATGGATGAGTTAATAGAGGTTCAGCAAGAAATATCCAACAATCTGAATAAGAAAAAGATAGGGAATTTATTTAAAGTTTTAATTGACCGTAAAGAAGGTGAATATTATATTGGACGAACAGAACATGATTCACCTGAGGTTGATAACGAGGTAATGATTAAATCGCCACAAAAAAAATTACGTACCGGAGCTTTTTATACAGTTAAAATAACCGATGCCGATAATTTTGATCTTTTTGCCGAGATAAAACATTAAAAAAGCCACAAAGATTTTTGCTCTCATTGTGGCTTGTAAAAAATCGAAAAAATATATTAAACCAATAATTTCGCTGCATTTATAGCCGATTCATAATCAGGTTCTTCTCCAATTTCAGGTACATATTCAACGTATTTAACGGTATTTTCTTTATCAATAACGATAACACCACGCGCAATTAATCTCAACTCTTCGATTAAAAATCCGTATTTTGATGAAAAATCCAAATCTTTATGATCAGATAAAGTAATTAAATTATCGATTCCTTCAGCTGCACAAAACCTTTTTAATGCAAAAGGCAGGTCATTCGAAATAGCCAAAATTACAATATCATCACTCAACT
>JBKHIH010000029.1:0-36558 GCA_046538755.1 Thiohalospira sp. | reverse complement strand
AAACATGAGGGTTCCATGGCATTAGAATTGCTAATGCTTTTTTATGACAATTACACTATTTGAAAAACAAGTGTATAACATAATTTTATTCGAATGAAATGCAGTATGATAATGACGAAATTTGGAAAGGAAATTGGTTTCCTAAGTTTAGAGGTGATACAGAAATTAAAAGTCGTAATTATGATAAAATAGAGAGAGAAGTAGAGAAATTCTTAAGTGATGATTATACGTGTTCTAAGTGTGGAAATTATATAATGTAAAGATAAAATCGTAATACTTAAAAATTATATTGGTATTGTGTTAATTATCCAAATTTTGATGTGACTTTAACCTACAATCATATAACAAAACCTAACAGGAAAAGCAAAAAAATGTGGAAAGAATTAAAAATATTAAGAAACAGGTATCTTAAACTTGGATTATCAAAAGCTCTCGATTATGAAAAGTTTTTGATGATATCAATTGTATATAATTCTACTAAAATTGAAGGATGTTCGCTTACTGAAGGTGATACCAGGCTATTGCTTGAAAATGATATAACAGCAAAGGGAAAACCATTGAAAGATCATTTAATGATTAAAGACCACTACGAAGCTTTTTTATTTCTGAAAGGGATTGCTAAAGAAAAAAGAAAGATAAGTATTGATTTAATACAGCAAGTAGCAGGACTTGTAATGAAAAATACTGGTGGTATAGTCAATACAATATCAGGAGACTTTGATACTTCATCAGGTGATATCCGAAAAGCACAGGTTTATGTTGACCATAAATATTTTCCTGATTTCAAGAAGGTAGAAAATTTATTAAATGGCCTGGTAGAAAATATTAACCAAAGAATTGATATAGTTTCGGGTGATGATATCTTAAAACTTTCTGCTGATATTCATTATAACCTGGTAAACATACATCCTTTTGGTGATGGAAACGGAAGGATTTCAAGATTAATGATGAATTACATACAAATGTATCACGATGAACCGCTAATTAAGATTTTTACAGAAGATCGGGCAGAATACATCGATGCACTAAACCAAGCAGAAGAAAAGGAAGATATTACCATATTCAGGGATTTTATTTGTAGTCAGCAAATCAAATTTTACAAAGCAGAAATTGAAAAGTTTGAAAGTAAGGATAAAGGATTTTTTATATTTTAAAGGAAAATAATTTAGCATTATTTAAACCTTGCAAAGAGAGCGGTAACTTGGCATACAGGAAAGTCGGGGTATGAATAGACAATTTCAGAAATAATACTGACTATGCGAATAATTATTTGATCCGCAAAGGGTTATTTAATAAAGAATCTACCTTTTATTATTCTTTTTCCAACTCCATTTCAATAATTTTCCTGACCGATTCGTGGCTGATCCTTTTAGCTATAATTTTTTTATCTTCATCAAGCAGGTATATTGTAGGAGTACTGTAAATATTATAAAATAATCTGAAATTGGTTAAATTGTTCGGATCCCATACATTGATCCAATTGATTTGATTGTCATTGATATATTTGTGCCACTCATCTTTATCTCGTTGGGTATAAACAGCAAATATTTCAACTTCGTTTCGGTCGAAATCTTCGTATAATTCCCAGATTTTAGGTGTTACTTTCTTACAATGCCCGCAATCGGGTTCAAAAAAATATAAAATGGTAAATTTTGCATTTATATCGAATAACGACGCATATTCGCCGGTACTGGTTTCCATTTTTAAATCCTGAGCTGTATTTCCTAACAGGTTAAACCTTAATTTGGCTACTTGCTCTTTAATTTTTTCTAAAGTTTCATCGTTAACCCAATCAACTTTTTCTGTTAAGTAATAATTTTCAGCTACATGTACAAAAACTTTGTCCATTCCCATAATTTGGCTTCGCTGGAAAGTATTGATAAAATAGCGCATAATATATTGAAACATTTCGTCATTCTTTTCTGCTCGTTCAGAAATTATATCGATATAATGAATGATGGTATCCGGATCCTGAATTAATACCTTAGTAAAATAACTATTTAGTTTATTGTGGAATATGGGTGTGTATAAATAACGGGCATCATCAAAGTTTATATTATCAAAATAGTGTTTGCGATTGTAGTTGTATGAATGAAACCATCGAACCGAATCGGGATTGTTTGTTCCTTCAGGAATTTCGATTTCAGGGATTTCAGGACTTTTTACCACATTGATAACCACTGATAACATGCTTTTTTCATAATCTTGAGCGAGATCATTAATTTTATTTTTTACAGTAGCGCTCATTTGTTCCAACTCATTACGGATTAATTTTGCCGAATCAGATGAAGAATCCAACTCTCTTAATTTGCTTTGCAGTTCTGATGATTTTTTATTGTTGGCCATCATATACTCCTGGTACTCTTTAAAAGCTTTATTTTCTTCCGAACCGGTAATTTTCATATTTTTAACCAAATTGTCGGATGTGGTTTCAATGGCAAATTTTTGGTCATTACCAATTAAAATATCAAAGTAATTTTTTGAGGGTAAAACAATTATATATACACCTTGTGGTAGCAAGGTATCTGCTTTAAAAACACCTTTTCCTTTGCTATCTAGAGTTGTAGTATCTCTTACATAAGTTTTATCTCCATAATAATATCCCAAAAGAATTTCCGAATCGGCCAGGTCGCTAATGGTAACTTTTATTTCATAACCCTGGGCAAATGATGATATACCTATAATAATGAAAAGAGACGAGAAGATTATTTTAGATAAAGTTTTCATGGTTCAAAATATTTTATTTTTTTGTAAAATTTTAATTTAACAAAGTTATTAATTTTTGTGCATTAAGGTTGTTATTAACATTTTTTAACAGCAATTGCTTCCTTTTGTTTAATTGATCTTCATTAAAGGATTCTGGTATTAACATATTAATTTTATTGATAAATTGTTCTGGTGTTTCTGCAAGTTGAACTAAACCTTCAAAATTAGTATTTTTAACCATAGTATAATTTGCAATGCAGAAGCGTCCACCAAACAAGGCATTAATTAATTTAAGTTTTATTCCGGTATCCTGAAAAGTAATTAACAAATGAATATGCGCATCCTGAATTAACGTTTTCATCTTTTCCTCAGAAGGATTTTTATATAGTGTTACATTTTGGTATTTTGATATCTCTTTTATTATCTTTTGTGTTGGTTGTTTTCCGGCAATAATAAAGGGAAAATCAATATATGGACAAATATTTTTAAGAATAAACAGTAAAGCCGTGATATTTTCGCTAACCGATAAATTACCATGAAATAAAATGTATTTCCCTTTTCCCGGCTTAGTCATTACATTTTTATTGGAATGAAAAGCAGGGATATATGTTGTATTAGGATTAATTGACTTAAAATATTGATAATCTGATGGAGATATAGCTGCCAAAACAACATTTTTTACAATTTTTCTTTCATAAAATTTTAATTTGATCGATTCGGCAAAATAATAAAACCAACTGAATAAATTGGTTTCTTTTTTAGCCAAAGCTTTATAATACTCATATTCAATATTGTGTGTTCGTAAAATTATCTTGCGTTTAGTTTTTAATAGTTTTGATAAGTAGAAAGTAGTATGAATGCCTTCAAGCAAAACAGGATGATTATTCTTTAAAAGATTGTTTAATAAAGTTTTCGATTTGCGTGACTTTACAATAAATGGTTTGAAAGAAAAAAAATCTAAAATGGTTTTTTTTCTGTGATAATAGTATACTTCCTTACAAAATTTAAATAATTCATCATTTTTTGCTTTATTGTATTCAAAACAATGTAAATATATTTCCACGTTGTTATGATATAATGTTTTTATTTTATAAAAAACATCAATAACTCCTCCATAGTCAGGCGGGTAGGGTATAGCAAAGGATACAATGTGAATTTTATACATATTTTTTGATGAATTTAACTTCAAAGTAATTAAAATAATTCGAAGTATATGCATCAATATTAAACCTTTTACGTCATTTCATTGAATATCGTTAAGAAAATATATAAGATTTTTTTTCTGGATGATTAAAAATGAGTTAGGGTTCATACTATTTTAAAATTTTTCCTGCCTTCATATTCCGATATTTTAATTAAAGATGAAGGTTAGTGGCCTGGAAATTTTCAGGCCACTTTTGTTTATTTATTATTATTTAAAAATTTAACAAAAATTTAATATTATTTTTATTTAGATTATTTCTAAATAAGAAAAAATGATTATCTTTGTATCGAAAATTTAATATAATTATTTTAAATAAAAATGGAGGTTACCATGAAAAACAAATATTTCAAAATCACAAGAACAATTACTTTAGCTATTTTATTAGCTGGAATTGTAAATATTTCAAAGGCTTCTTTTATCAGTAGTGAAAACCTTAAAAACATTTGTTTAGAATGTTTTGAGGTAGATCAGGCTGAAGAAATGAGAGAAGAATCATCTCAGTTAGAAGATTGGATGGTAAATGATGAATTTTGGAGGGTTGATAATTCAACAAACAATTCTATTTTGGAATTTGAAGTATCACCAAACGAAGAATTTTCAGAAATTGAAAATTGGATGATTGACGATGATTTTTGGATTCAGGAAGAAAATGAAAACAGTGAGTATGTAATTGAACCTTGGATGACAGATACGGATTTTTGGCAGATTTAATATCGACCGTGTTAGTTTAGTTAATCCCTTATTGGGTATAAGTTAATTTTGAAAAGCGTCTTTTTTTAGGCGCTTTTCTTTTTTACAACTTTGTTAAATTTGTTAAATGAATATTTTGGAATTATCTTTGTCCGCCAAAATTTATTAGTGATTTGGCTTTTTTTGAAAAATTATGAATATCGAGAAAACACTTAAGAATAAAGTAATTGATGCTGTTCAGAAAATATATGGACAGGCACCTGATGAAAAAACAATTCAAATACAACGCACCCGAAAAGATTTTGATGGAGATTTTACGTTGGTAGTATTTCCTCTTTTGCGTATTTCTAAAAAACCACCAGAACAAACGGCCAACGAAATTGGTGAATATCTTAAAACAGAAGTTAACGAAATTAACGAGTATAATGTAATTAAAGGATTTCTGAATTTATCCATAAAAAACGATTTCTGGATTACTTTTTTAAACGATACACTCGTAGAGAAAGATTTTGGAAATAGAAAAAATGCTAATCCAAAGAAAATTCTTATTGAGTATTCATCGCCTAATACTAATAAACCATTGCATTTAGGGCATATTCGAAATAATTTATTGGGCTATTCGGTTGCTAAAATTTTAAAAACTCAAGGCCATGATGTGGTAAAAGTAAATCTTGTGAACGATCGTGGTATTCATATTTGTAAATCGATGCTAGCCTGGCAAAAATGGGGAGATAATATAGATCCTGTAAAAGCATTAAAAAAAGGCGACCATCTGGTTGGCGATTTTTATGTAAAATTCGACCAGGAATATAAAAAAGAAGTCAATGACCTAGTTGATAAGGGAATGAGCGAAGATGATGCAAAGAAAAATGCTCCCTTAATGCTGGAAGCACAAGAAATGCTTCGTAAATGGGAGGCCCGAAACCCGGAAGTAATTGAGCTGTGGAAAGAGATGAATAAATGGGTGCTCGACGGATTTGATACAACCTATAAAAAACTGGGTGTTGATTTTGACAAAATATATTTCGAATCAGATACTTATAAACTTGGGAGAAAACTTGTATTAGAAGGGCTTGAAAAAGGAATATTTTTTAAAAAAGACGATGGTTCTGTTTGGGCTGATTTAACAGACGAAGGATTAGACGAAAAACTCTTGCTCCGATCCGATGGTACATCGGTATATATGACACAGGATTTAGGAACAGCACATCAGCGGTTCACCGATTTTAATGCCGATGATTTAATTTATGTTGTTGGCAACGAACAAAACTACCATTTTCAGGTTTTGCGGATATTATTGAGCAAATTAGGTTTTTCATGGGCTGATCATATTTATCATCTATCGTATGGAATGGTTGAACTGCCCGAAGGAAAAATGAAATCACGTGAAGGAACGGTTGTGGATGCTGACGACCTTATGGATGAAATGATACAGACTGCTGAAGATATGTCGAAAGAACTTGGTAAATTAGATGGATTTGGTGAGCAGGAAAGAAATAAAATTATTGAAACCATTGGATTGGGTGCGTTAAAATATTTTATCCTTAAAGTTGACCCGAAAAAAAGCATGACTTTTAACCCCAAGGAATCAATTGATTTTAACGGAAATACAGGGCCTTTTATTCAATATAGTTATACACGGATTCAATCTTTATTAAAAAAAGCAGAAGATAAGGGAGTTAAAGTTCCAGATAAAATAGATCAAAAACCTAAGATTTCGGCCAAAGAATTACAACTTATTAAAATAATTCATCAATACCCTGAAGTTTTAACAGAAGCTGCCGAAAATTTTAGCCCTGCTATTATTGCTAATTACGTTTACGATCTTGCTAAAGAATATAATCAATTTTATCACGATCATCCTATTCTTAACGAAGAAAATATACATGTATCCCTATTCAGATTATTGCTCTCGAAACAGGTTGGCGTAATCATAAATTCAGGAATGCAATTATTGGGAATTAATGTTCCGGAAAGAATGTAGTTTATTATACAACTTTAGGCTTAAAATTATACTTTTGCAAAAGTAAAAAAATGTAAATATTATGTTTGAAAATTTATCGGATAGGCTCGAGAAGTCATTTAAAATATTAAAAGGGCAGGGACGAATTTCGGAAATAAATGTTGCCGAAACGCTTAAAGATGTTCGAAGAGCATTATTAGATGCCGATGTTAACTACAAAATAGCTAAAAATTTTACCGATACGGTAAAAAAGAAGGCCTTGGGTCAGGATGTTTTAAATGCTGTAAAACCCGGCCAAATGATGGTAAAGATTGTACACGATGAGTTAGCTGAACTCATGGGTGGACAGGCTACTGATATCAATCTTAAAGGAAATCCTACCGTAATATTAATTGCAGGATTGCAGGGTTCTGGTAAAACAACTTTTTCAGGCAAATTAGCCAATTATCTAAAGTCTAAAAAACAAAAATCTCCGCTGTTAGTAGCTTGCGATATTTACCGGCCTGCTGCTATTGACCAGTTAAAGGTTTTAGGCGAACAAATAAACGTTCCGGTTTATACCGAGGATGACAACAAAGATCCTGTAAAAATTGCCAAAAATGCTATTAAACAAGCTAAAAAGGATGACAATAACCTGGTAATAATCGATACCGCTGGCCGTTTAGCCATTGATGAGCAGATGATGAACGAAATTGCTGCTATAAAAAAAGCCATTGACCCACATGAAACTTTATTTGTGGTTGATTCAATGACCGGACAGGATGCCGTAAATACAGCGAAAGAATTTAACGACCGTTTAGATTTTGAAGGTGTTGTTCTTACTAAGCTCGACGGTGATACACGAGGTGGTGCTGCTTTATCAATACGGTCGGTAGTTAATAAGCCTATAAAATTTATTGGTTCGGGCGAAAAGCTCGATGCTATGGATGTATTTCATCCTGAACGGATGGCCGACCGTATTCTCGGAATGGGTGATATTGTTTCTCTGGTTGAAAAAGCACAAGAACAATACGACCAGGAGGAAGCCCGAAAATTAAGCAAGAAAATTGCTAAAAATCAATTTGATTTTAATGATTTCCTTTCACAAATAGGGCAGATTAAAAAAATGGGAAATATTAAAGATTTGGCAGCAATGATTCCAGGAATGGGTAAGATGCTTAAAAAAATAGATATAGACGATGATGCCTTCAAAGGGATTGAGGCTATTATACAGTCAATGACCCCCGAGGAGAGAGAAAATCCAAAATTGATTAACGGAAGCCGCAAAAAACGAATTGCTAAAGGAAGTGGTAATGATATTCAAGAAGTTAACCGGCTAATAAAGCAGTTTGATGAAACAAAGAAAATGATGAAGATGATGAAAAACGGCAAAGGAATGGCCGGTTTAATGAACAAAATGCCGGGAATGAGGTAGAATGATTAAACAAAAATGAATAATAATAATATCATATGAAATTAATCGATGGAAAAAAAATATCTTCACAAATAAAAGAAGAAATTGCTCAGGAAGTTGAGCTAATAAAAGAAAATGAAGGTAAAATACCTCATTTGGCAGCAATTATTGTAGGCCACGACGGTGCCAGTGAAACATATGTTGGACATAAAGAAAAAGCCTGCCAACAAGTAGGATTTAATTCAACAGTTGTTCGTTTTGAAAACGATATTGCCGAAGATACTCTGTTACGAAAAGTAGATGAGTTAAACAAGAACATGGATATTGACGGTATAATTGTTCAATTGCCATTGCCAAAGCATATTTCAGAACAAAAAGTAATCGAAGCAATTGATCCCAGAAAAGATGTTGATGGTTTTCACCCAATTAATATAGGCAGAATGGTAATTGGATTACCTTCTTATGTTTCTGCTACGCCAGCAGGAATTGTTGAATTAATAAAGCGTTATAATATCGAAACATCTGGGAAAGATGTGGTTGTGATTGGACGAAGTAATATTGTAGGAAAACCAATTAGTATTTTATTAAGCCAAAAGGCTGATACAGGAAATGCAACAGTAACATTGACACATAGCCGTACAAAAAACCTTAAAGAAGTGGCCTCAAAAGCTGATATTGTAATTGCTGCTTTAGGCCAGGCAGAATTCTTAACCGCCGATATGGTAAAAGAAGGTGCAGTTGTAATTGACGTGGGTATTACCCGTGTTAAGTCTGATAAAACAAAATCAGGCTGGAAATTATTGGGCGATGTAAAATTTGACGAGGTGTCTAAAAAAGCTTCTTATATTACTCCTGTTCCAGGTGGAGTAGGGCCAATGACCATTGTTTCTCTATTACAAAATACTTTAAAATCGGCAAAAGGAGAAATATATCCAAGAATTTAAAAAAAATAATTTTAATCTTATATACATCATAAAGGGCTTCAAGCCCTTTTTTTTAATTACCCACCTCAATAGTGCTCAAAAGTTTTATATCTTCAATATCCGAATAATCATACTGATATAATCCATCGTCGCCAATAAGCATTAAAACATTATTAAAAGGAATTGCATCGTAAGCTTGAATATCTCGAAATTGAGCTAAAAGATTGTCTGTAATATTTAATTTATCGGTAACATCATAAATTTTAAGCCCTGAGCTTCCGTCGCAAACAAATAAAACAGAATTATCAATACCCAATCCATAAGGTTCATCCATTGCATACGATTTTATTAATGTCGGGTTAATAATATCAGAAATATCTATAACCTCCAGCCGGTCGTCAATAGCTCCGCATAAGTTTCCCGACCTAAGGGTAATATAGGCGTAATCGCCTTCAACAACAACGGGATCGCAGCTTGTTGCATGCCAGTGATCTGATATAAATTCTGGATAAAAAGGGTTAGAAATATCGTAAATGATCATCCCGTTTTGCGATCCAATGAATAAATAATCGCCATACGGAAATAAGGTTTCAATAGCCCATCCGGTGTATATAGTATTGTTTAACAGAATATTGTTGTGATTTTCAATATCAAATAGCTTTAAAGCATAATTATCAATAATAAAAAGCGTATTATTTTTGATGGTAAATCTTGCCATGGAGCCTCCAACTCCAAGGGATGAGTTATCGGCAGAGTACCCTGAATTTCCTGTAGAATAAATACTAGACATAAAGTCTGCATCAAACCAGGGATAAACAGGATAATTTCTTTGTTCAACTACTTTTGTAATTTCTTTTAATTCCCAATCTACTATAATTCCTTTGTCATAATCTATTTCATCAACCCGGTAATTTTCATCATAAGGAGGCAGTGTATAGGGGAAAATATCTTTTTTTCGGCTAACTAACTCAATATTATTGATATCAGAAACATCCAAAGCAATTAAATCAATATAACTATCGGCATAAAGAATGTCGTTTTTAATGGCTATATCTACATTTCCCGGAATAGTAATAAATGAAATATTTTGAGGTGAGGAGGGGTTTGAATTATCAATAACATGAATACCTTCAAGATATTCGTTGATAAAAAGATAATTTTTATAAAAATAGATTTTGCCGGGATTATTAAGTTCTTCGGGAGATTCAGATTTTACCTTTGCTCTGAATTCTTCATAAGTCATATAAACTGGCACATTAGCAATATAAGTCTCAATAATCTTATCATCACACTGAAGAAACAATAAAGTCGGCAGGCTAATTGCTATGATTAGTTTTAATCGAAAATTTTTCACTGTAAAAAAATATTTGGTTTAATTTATGTTAAGATGATCTGATAATCGCAATGGTTGCGTACAATAATATTTGTTTGGAAAAAAGTAAAAAAAATGAACAGGCACAATTGAATCAACTATGCCTGTTAACATGAAATTAGAGCCTTATTTTTTTTAATCAAGGCCTAGGATTTCTACGCCCTGTTTTCCCATAACATATTTTTTTTGTTAACTATTAGATTTTATTATAATTTTTAAAGATTTATGAATTTTTACTAATTCACGATTTTTACCTTGCACTATCAATATTTATAATATGATGCTTTATTTTATTCTTGTATAGATTTTATAAAATGAATACGCAACCATGGCTATGTTTTAAACATCTCAATAATTATAGTATAAAATCATTCATTTCAATACTTATGAAATCTCCATGTATTTGCATACACAAACGCAATAGTATAGTAATCAGAAGCATGAAGGTTCGCCCGAGAGATTTGTGGGAGGCTTAAGCGGGAAACACCGGCAACAAAAAAGATTGTTGAAATTTAAAGTTGTAAATTGCATAAAAACAAATGTTTAACTTAAATAAATTCTCGTGAAACCCTCATCCACAGGAGTTCACAACAAGAGCATGAATAAAACATGAGGGTTCCATGGCATTAGAATTGCTAATGCTTTTTTATGACAATTACAACTATTTGAAAACAAGTGTCTAACATAATTTTAATCGAATGAAACTCTTTACAAAAATTCTCCAGGCTACATTAATTACAATATTATTGATTGGATTTATTTCAGTTAGTAATTCTTATGCCCAGGAAACAAAACAGCAAGACGTAGTTTATTTAAAAAATGGCAGTATTCTGCACGGACAAATTGTTGAAATTGAAGCCAATGAAACCATTACTTTATTTAGTAATTGCGGAGACAAATGGGTAATTAATCAATCGGAAATTGATAAAATTGATAAAATTGATATTTCTGATGAGCAATATTTTTTCAATAAATCCATAAAATCAACTCCAGATTATAAAAATAAAGGTTTTTATACCGGATTAAATATTGGATTTTTATTTTCAGGTAATATCGATACCCCTTTTCCTCCATTGGGCTTAATGATACTAAACGGTTATGAGTTTGAAAACCATTTTTCGCTTGGTGCCGGGATCGGGTTAGACTTATTGAACGAAGCCTATATGCCTGTTGTTGCTGATTTTAAATATAATTTTACCGAAGGAAAAATAAATCATTATATATATTTTCAGGGTGGATATACAATAGCACTTGAAACTCCTGATCCTTATGATTACGATTATTATTCATACTACCATTCCGATATTAAATCCAAAGGGGGCTACATTATTAATCCTGGCATCGGGTTGAAACTTTTTCTAAATGAGAAAAATGCTTTTTCTTTTGGTATTGGATATAAGTACATTAATATCAATCATAGCTATAAAGAGCAAAATGGGCAGGTAATTGACCGCGAGATTCGATACAACAGGATTGTATTAAATTTTGGTTATCATTTCTGGTAAAATTTATACTTTTATTACGGCTATTTATTTATTCATATTGTATACTTATAAAAAAAATAAGTATCTTGTGAATAAAAAGGGTTTAATTATTAATAACTTTTAAACCTTTGGCCTTAATATTAATATTTTATGCTGTAATTTGATCACTAAATTACTTAATTATGAAATACTTTAACCTGACTCTTATTTTATCTCTAGTTATTATATTTACTATAATTTCGGGTTGTAAGAAAAAAGATGAGGTTATTATCAACCAATCGGCATGGTCGTCCAAAGACCCTATTTCAATTCCTTATATACAACGTAAAAAACAAGGGCAAATAGTTAATTTAGTATTTAATCCATCATTTGAAACAGGAAAGATTTATTATGAAAAAAGCAATATAAAATCGTTTGATGTAAATGGATGGAAAAAAATTGGTGAAAATGTTGAATGGGTAAATATTGAATCAAACCATTTTAATAAAGATGAAGCTTTTGACGGAACACATGCAATTAAAATTAATAGGACCAGAGCTGATGAAACAGAAGAATTAGGGGTTGGTATTATCAGCGATTATATTAAAGTTATTCCTGGTAATTATTCGCTTAGCATGTACTTAAAGCTCGAAAATATTTGCCCAATTAAAGCTCGATTAGGGACTAAACTCTACGATGCTGTTAATATCCGCTTACAATTTTTTGATAAAAATAAAATTAAAATAAAAAGTAGCGAATACGATCCTTTTAGAAATAGAAAAATTGACAATGCTTTTAAATCATTAAACCTTTCCAATTATTGGAATATCAGTGAGTTTGGTTGGGGTAAAGTAGTCGGACAGTCGGCAAAATTTCCATTTTTTGATGGTGATATCCCTGACGAAACCAGATATGTTAAAATATTTATTGGCTTAAAAGGTGTTGGTAAGATGTGGATTGATAATGTTAATTTTACCTATACAAATGATAATTTTACTTTTCTGGAGCGAATGAGGCCTTATTTTGATTCGTCTTTCACCTACTATGATCTCTTAATGCCTGAACCAAAATACCTGAAAAAGTTAGCACCCGTTTCTTTATTCACTGATAAACTTTACCCGGTAATTATTATTCCGGAAAACTGTGATACTAAAACATTATTGGCAGCCCAAAAAATAAGGAATTTTTTAGTCGAAATTTTTCATAAATCATTAAACAATTTTTCAGCAGATAATATTAAAATAGTTTCCGATAACAAATTTAGTATCAAGCAAAATAAACGATTTATTATATCATTAGGAAAAACGGCGTATTATAAAAAAAATAAAAATTTGCTGCCTGATACCTCTGTTAGATACAAAAAACAAGGATATTTTATAACTCAAACAGATAATGCACCAAATATTGTGTTTATATGTGGGTCAGATGCTGATGGGAACTATAATGCAGCCTTAACATTTAACCAATTGATTGATAAAAATAATTTATTATTCCATAGCGCTGAAATTATTGATTTCCCTGATTTTGAACAAAGAAGTTTTCTTATAAACAGATTTAAGGGTAATGTTCAAGAACTTAAATTAGCTTTAAACGAACTGGCCGATTTTAAATTGAATCATGCCTATTTTGAAGCTTATGAAAATAATCGGCAGTTTTATCCTTTTGATGATTTTACTCCCAGCCTGTTTGTAGGAAATACCAGTATATTAATTGACTTGTTAAAATATAATTGGCTTAATGATTTTGAGGATGATTATAATGGCATGAATGACATTATGGTACAAAAAACCAATTTATTGGCCGATAAAATATCGGCTTTGGATAATTCATTTCTGTCAAATGTTTTAATTAAAGGTGATTATTTAAAACCTTACGAACCATGTAACCCTGATCTGATAAAATTTATTACCAGCGAAAATATCTCTGTAAATCTGCAAAAATATCATAAACAATTAATAACAATATTAAATAATAAAGTTAAAGCAAACCTGGAGTTTATGACTCCCTGGAGCCAATTAGATAATATTAACATGGGTATGGGGCAGGCTGAATTTTATTATCGGGATTTAATGAGAAATTTAGATTTGGATATTCCTGTTTACTGGACAGGTGGGAGTTTTTATTCTCCAACGATTGATTATGCAGAATGGTTCAGAATGCAAAAATTAGCTCAGAAGAAACCTGTTTTATTTGATAATAGCTTAAATCATAATATACAACGATTTAAAAATGAAGAAGTTAAGAAATTTTATGCCGGAAAGTTACGTGTTCTATCCATATTTGAACCTTTAAAAGCTCAGTATCCTGATAATTTTTACAGGTTAAACTATGGTAAAAAAATCATTTTAAATATTGATTCTTTAACTAAAATAAATTCACTTAAAGCAATAACTGCAGCTAATTATTATTGGAATACAGATGATTATGATCGTGATAAGTCTATTTGGAAAGTGTTGGTTAAATTTTACGGGATAGAAAATGCAAAAAAACTTGTTTATTTTAACGACTCTTATTTTGGTTTAAAAGAAATGTGCCAAAAAATTGACAATAATGGTATTAATAATAAAAATACACGCATTGCAGAAAAATTTTATAACGACTTGATTTACTATTTTGAAAAACTTGAGAATGATTTAGGCGATAAAGAGCTTATGAGTGAATTATTGGTGTTAAAAAATATGCTGGTTAATCAATACCAGTTTATTATATCAGAACAATAATATTAAAAAAAATATAATTGAACAAGTATTATTCCATATAAAAAATTACTAGTTTTGCAGGCATAATTTTAAGGAGTATATGAAAGAAGAATTTGAAGATTTTTTTGGTGATGAATACAACGACTTGGTCAATCGATACGAAGATATGCTCAAGAATAGGCGTCAATATTTTTTTGATGTTTATGAGTTTGAAAATATTATTGATTATTATATCGAAACCAATAAAGCCAATAATGCATTAAATGCTGTAAAGTATGCATCGCGGCAACATCCCGGATCTATTAATATTCAATTAAAGAAAGCACAAGTACTTATCGATAAAGGATTGGCCGTTCAGGCATTGCACATTATTAGTGGAATTGAAAAGATAGAAACTTCAAATCCTGAAATTTTTATGATTAAGGGTACTGCATGTAATGCACTTGAACAATACGAAGATGCGCAACTTGCTTTCGATAAAGCCATTGAACTTGCTTTTGAAGAAGACAAAGTTGATACACTTAATACAATAGCTCAAGAATTTGAGCAGTTAGGAAAATATAAAATCGCATTAAAATATTTGCATCAGGCATTTAAACTGGAACCATCAAATATCATGTTTTTATACGATATTGCTTACTGTTACGAAAAAGCAGGCGAAATAAAACATAGTTTGAAATTTTATCATCAATATCTTGATAAAGAGCCATTTTCAGAAAATGCCTGGTATAATTTAGGGATTTTATACACCAAAATCGATGATTTTAATAAAGCAATTGATGCCTTTGAGTATGCCATTGCCATTAATCCTGACTTTTCATTGGCATATTTTAATATTGCCAATGCTTTTTCAGCCAACGAAGAGTATTATAAAGCAATATTAAACTATCAGGAATTTATTGAAATTGATGCCGAAAGCCCTGACATCTATTGTTACATAGGAAATTGTTACGAAAACCTGGGGCAAATGGATTTGGCTTTAAAATATTTCGATAGGGCATTAGGCCTTGATAATAAATTTCCAGATGCTTTTTCTGGAAAGTCCAGTGTAATGTTTCAATTACAGAAATATGATGTTGCTCTTGAATTGATAAAAAAAGCATTGGTTATTGATCAGGACAATCCTGATTATCATTACCTGATGGGAAATATTTATCAAGAATTAAAAAAGAATAACCTTGCTTTAAAAGCTTATCAAAAAGCTTATGATATTGATTCTACTGAACCTGATTTTATTACAGCACTGAGCGATGCTCACATTACCCATAAAAATTATGATAGGGCTATTAATATTTTATTACAAGGGATAACTGATAATAAAAAAAATGCTGTATTATATTTTAGGCTTGCTGGTTGTTATTTCTTAACACGTAAGCCAAACGATGGCGTTCATTATTTTGAAAAAGGACTAAAATTAAGGCCATCTGATTATTTTGAGATTCTTGCCGTTTATCCCAAAGCAATTGAAAATAAAGTCATTGATAATTTAATCAATAAATATATTTTAAAGCGAAAGAGCAATTAAAATTTTTTTAATAAATGAATATATTCAAAACGAAAACAAAATTTAATGTAGAAATTAGTTTTCGTTTTTTTTAATAATAACCAATTATGCCAAAAAAATTATTCCATTATTTTTTATTTTTTGTTAAGGGATTTGCTATGGGAGCAGCCAATGTAATTCCTGGTGTTTCGGGAGGTACAATTGCATTAATTACCGGTATTTTTGAACGAATTATTAATGCCATAAAATCATTCAATGGCACAGCAATCAGATTGCTAATGAAAGGAAAAATTAAAGCACTTATTAAACATACCGACCTATATTTTCTGATTTCTGTTTTTGTAGGAATGGTGGTTAGTGTTGTTACATTAGCCAGGCTGTTAGAGTTCTTGTTTAACAGTTACCCTGTATATATTTGGGCATTCTTTTTTGGATTAATCCTTGCTTCAGTTTATTTTGTTGGTAAAACCATCAATCGATGGAATATTACTGTAATTATTACTTTTATTATTGGAACAGCCGTTGCATTTTCAGTAACTTTTTTAAATCCTGCCACACAAAACGATTCCTTCATTTATCTTGTCATTTGTGGTATTGTTGCCATTTGTAGTATGATTTTACCAGGATTGTCCGGATCGTTTATTTTAATTTTAATGGGAAATTATGAGCTGGTGATGATTCAGGCAGTGAATCTTGCCGATTTGAATATTCTTTTTCCTGTTATTTTAGGCGCTTTAGTTGGCATAATCGCCTTTTCGCATATTTTATCCTGGATTTTCAAAAAATACAAAGATCAAACCATTGCCATTTTAACAGGATTTATACTTGGTTCGTTAAGCATTTTGTGGCCATGGAAAAACGAAATTTATCGCGTAAACCAAGTGGGAGAGTATATTTTAAAAAACGGAGAAAAAATTGTGCAGGGTTATTCTCCTTATATTCCCAAAAAAATTGATATTGAAATTTTTTGGGCTATTGGATTTATCGTTATAGGCATCATTAGTATTGCCTTAATTGAAAAATTTGCCCAGGTCAAAAAATAATCATCATGAAGATTTATGGCTTAATTGGAAAAAAACTTGATCATTCGTTTTCGCCGCAATATTTTAAAGAAAAGTTTAAAAAAGAAGGAATTTCAGATACTTACTACCATCTATACCCGTTAAGCCAGATTGAAGATTTTACTTCACTGATTCAAGATAATTCAGAAATTTCCGGATTAAATGTAACCATACCCTATAAAACACAGATTATTCCTTTTTTAGATGATATTTCGCCGGCTGCAAAAGAAATTGGTGCAGTAAATACCATTAAATTTGAACCATCGCAACAAGGCATTCGGTTGATAGGTTATAATACAGATTATCTTGGTTTTATAGATTCAGTTAAAACGCTACTTAAGCTAAAACAATTTAAAGCCTTAGTATTAGGAACAGGTGGCAGCTCAAAAGCTGTTATTTACGGGCTTAAACAATTGGGCATTGACTTTAAACTGGTATCCAGAGAACCAACTAATATCAATCAAATTGGATATTCATCACTTACAAAAGATTTATTTTCAGATTTTAAAATAATAATCAATACTACACCTGTAGGAATGTTTCCTAATGTTGGTGAAAAACCAGCAATTCCATACCAATACTTAACAAAACAACATATTTTATACGATTTGATTTATAATCCCGAAAAAACCAGGTTTCTTTCTGAAGGAGAAAAAAAAGGATGTCAAATAAAAAACGGTTTGGAGATGTTAAAAATACAGGCAGAATACTCGTGGAAAATATGGAATGGTATTCATTTTTAACATTTTTTTTCGATTATTAGAAAAAATTGCTATGAAACACATTTTCATATGATATAATTCATGCGAATTTTACGGTATAATAGACAATTTTGTGTAACTTTGGATACAAAAACAATAAAACATAAAATACTGATATACAATGGATTTACTAGACAAAATCAAAGAGAGTGCAAAAAAGCATAATAAACGGATTGTTCTTCCTGAATCGTTAGAAGAAAGAACGTTAAAAGCAGCAGATATTATTCTTAAAGAAAAACTTGCTCAAGTTATTTTAACCGGTAACCCGGAACAAATCAAATCAGAAGCTAAAAAATTTCAACTTGAAAATATTGATAAGGCAATTATTATTGATCCCAAAAACCATGAGAAAAAAGATCAATATATTGATTTGCTGGTTGAATTAAGAAAGAAAAAAGGCTTAAGCCGTGAAGAAGCAGCAAAATTAGTGGAAGACCCTTTATATTTAGCCACTTTAATGATAAAAAGCGGCGATGCTGATGGTGAAGTTGCAGGCGCCGAAAATGCAACCGGCGATGTGTTACGCCCAGCATTTCAGATAGTTAAAACAAAACCTGGAATTAGTGTTGTTTCCGGAGCTTTTTTAATGATTTTAAAAGATAAAGAATTTGGAGAAAACGGCCTGCTTGTTTTTGCCGACTGTGCAGTGCATCCAAATCCTACCGATAAAGAGTTGGCCGAAATTGCAGTAGCTACAGGTTATACAACAAGAGCTATTGCCGGATTCGAACCTCGAATTGCTATGTTAAGCTTTTCTACAAAAGGAAGTGCAAAACACGAAATGGTAGATAAAGTAGTAAACGCAACTAAAATGGCTAAAGAAATGGACCCATCGTTAAAAATTGATGGCGAATTGCAAGCTGATGCAGCAATTATTGAAGCTATTGGACAGAAGAAAGCACCAGGAAGCGAAATTGCAGGAAAAGCAAATGTATTGGTATTTCCTACACTCGAAACAGGGAATATTGCTTATAAGCTGGTACAGCGCTTAGCTCATGCCGAAGCTGTGGGGCCTGTATTACAAGGAATGGCTGCTCCAATCAACGACCTTTCTCGTGGTTGCTCAGTAAGCGATATCGTTAACCTTGTTGCTATCACTGCAAATCAGGCAGCTGGAAATTAATTTACAAAACAATATAAAAGTCTGAATTAAAAAATGAAACATCCATGAGAATAGAGTTCACACACACGAGCATGATCATTATGGATGTTACATCTGACCATAAAAAACAAAATATAAATAAATGAAAATATTAGTATTAAACTGTGGAAGCTCGTCGATAAAGTATCAATTGTTAGAAATGACTAATACCGAAACGGGAGAAGTATTAGCAAAAGGTATCGTTGAGCGAATTGGTATCTGTAACGGAGAGCTAAAACACAAAACACATGATGATAAAAAATTTAATATTACAGCCGATATTCCTAATCATACCAAAGGGATTGATTTAATTTTAGAAGCACTATTATCAGATGAACATGGTGTTATCGATTCTGTTGAAGATATTAAAGCTGTTGGACACAGAGTAGCACACGGTGGCCAGTATTTCAAAGAAAGTGCATTGGTTACAAAAGAAGTGAAAGAAAGAATAGAAGAGTGTATCGAACTTGCTCCACTCCACAATCCTGCCAACCTGAAGGGAATTTTAGCCATGGAAAAATTACTTCCTAAAGTACCACAGGTGGTTGTTTTTGATACATCATTCCATCAAACCATGGAACCAAAAGCATTTCTTTATGGACTGCCTTATGAATATTATGAAAAATATAAGGTGAGAAGATATGGTTTTCATGGTACCAGCCATAAATTTGTTGCTAAAAAAGGTTGTAAATTAGTAGGTTGGGACTGGAATGAGAAAAAAGTTATTTCCTGTCATTTGGGGAATGGAGCTTCTGTAGCAGCTGTTAAAAATGGGCAATCGGTTGATACTTCAATGGGTTTTACTCCCGTTGAAGGTTTAATGATGGGAACGCGAGCCGGAAACCTTGACTTAGGAGCTTTATTATTTATTGCTGAAAAAGAAGATCTTTCTATTCAGGATACAAATAATATGATTAATAAAAGAAGTGGTTTGTTAGGAGTATCTGGAATATCGTCGGATATGCGTGATATTGAAAATGCTGCTGAAGAAGGAAACGAGAGAGCTCAGATTGCTTTTGATATGTTTGTTTATCGAGTTACAAAATATATAGGTGCATATTCTGCCGCAATGGGTGGCGTTGATTTAATTCTTTTTACTGGAGGAATTGGAGAAAATGGATGCGAAGTAAGGAAGCAAGTTTGTGAAAATCTGGAATACCTCGGTGTTGATTTTGATTTTGAAAAAAACAAAGGAAAACGTGGTGTCGATTTGGAATTAACAAAACCAGCATCAAAAACAAAAGTTGTAATGGTTACAACAAACGAAGAATTGGTTATAGCTCAGGATACTCATAAAATCATAAATAATCTGTAAATCAGATAATAATATAAAACAAATTTTGATTTTATAAAATTTAATAATTCTATATTTTTACAGGAAATTTTATTGATGTTAAATTTTTTAAACTTAAAATAATGACCTTAAAATCGCTAAACGATATTGTTGATCTGGCAAAAGAAAAAGAAACCCGGAGGCTTGTTGTTGCCTCTGCAGCCGATAAACCAGTTTTGGAAGCCGTTAAAAATGCTTATCAGGAAAAAATTATTATTCCTGTTTTAGTGGGCAATAAACAAGAAATTGAACGAATTAGCAAAGAAATAGATTTTGACCTTAAAGGTATTGATATTTACGAAGAAAATGATCCTGCAAAGGCATCTGTAAAAGCTGTATCTCTTATTCGTGAAGGAAAAGCGGAAATATTAATGAAAGGGTTGGTAAGTACTGCACCCCTTTTAAAAGCTGTACTGGATAAAGAAAACGGATTAAGAAAAGGTGCTACATTAAGTCATTTTGCTTTAATTGAATCTCCCTATTATCATAAATTAATTGGAGTTACTGATGCAGCAATGAATATTACACCTGAGTTTAACGAAAAAGTAAATATTGTAAATAATTCGGTTGAAGTTTTTCACCGGCTGGGAAATGATAATCCTAAAGTTGCAATAATCGGGCCTTTAGAAGTTGTAAATCCAAAAATTGAATCTACTGCACATGCAGCAATGTTAACAGTAATGAATAACAGAGGGCAGATTAAAGGATGTACTATTGATGGCCCTTTTGCAATAGATAATGCAGTTTCGAAAGAAGCAGCCGAACATAAAGGCATTGTTAGCGATGTTGCCGGTGATGCTGATATTTTAGTTGCCCCTGAGTTAAACAGTGGAAATATTCTTTATAAAACATTAATGTTTATGGGTGGTTGTACATCGGCAGCTGTTATTATGGGCGCAAAAGTGCCTATAGTTTTAACCTCACGAGCCGATACCGATAAAAGTAAAATGATGTCGATAGCATTGGCAGCAGCAATGTAAAATTTAAAATAATAAAAAGAAAATTATATATTATGGAAGATCAAAGAATTTTAGCTATAAATCCAGGTTCAACATCTACAAAAATTGCTGTTTACCAGGGTTCTAAATCAGTATTTTTAAAAAATATTAAGCACTCGGCAGAGGAATTACAGCCTTTTAGAAAAATAGTTGATCAATTTAGTTTTAGAAAGGATATAATTCTAAAAGAACTTGAAGCTGCCGATATCCGTATTGACCTTATTAAAGCAGTTGTTGGGCGTGGTGGCTTGGTAAAACCCATTGAATCGGGTGTTTACGAGGTAAACGAACAAATGATTAAAGATTTGCATATAAGTAAGCTGGGAGAGCATGCAAGTAATTTGGGAGGTTTAATAGCGCATGATATTGCACAATCATTAAAAGGTGCACGTGCATTTATTGCCGACCCGGTTGTAGTTGATGAAATGGAAGATGTAGCCCGTTTTACAGGACATCCAAAATTCATCAGGCATTCAATTTTTCATGCATTGAATCAAAAAGCAATTGCCCGAAAATATTCAAAATCGGTGGATAAACCTTATAATGAATTAAATCTTATTATTGCTCATTTGGGTGGTGGCATATCTGTTGGAGCGCATAGAAAGGGTAGAGTTATTGATGTTAACAATGCACTCGACGGAGATGGCCCATTTTCACCAGAACGTACTGGTACTTTGCCTTGCGGACAGGTAGCTAAATTATGTTTTAGCGGCGAGTATACCCACGAGCAAGTGAAAAAAATGATTAAAGGTGAAGGCGGGCTGGTTGCATATCTTGGAACAAACGATGCTTACGAAGTTGAAATGAGAGTGAAAGACGGCGACGAAGAAGCTAAAAAAGTGCATGATGCTCTTGCTTATCAATTGGGTAAAGAAATTGGCTCATTAAGTACTGTTTTAAAAGGTGAAGTTGATGCAATTATTCTTACCGGAGGAATGGCTTACGATAAATTGTTAGTTGATTATATAAAAAATATGGTTCAATTTATTGCACCTGTTGTTGTTTATCCTGGCGAGGACGAAATGGAAGCACTTGCTATGAACGGATTAATGGTGATGAAAGGTGAGGTTGAACCTAAAATTTATAAATAAGTAGTTAATATTCAATATTATATTAATTGCGTTCAATAGATATCTTATCAATAGATATTTTGAACGCAATTTTTTTATCTGTCCTTTTAAACGAATACTTAAAATTATATTCTATTAAATTGTAGATGTTAATTTGTAGATTTGTTTCTAAAAAATAATAAAAAATGTATTTTTCAATTATTACCGGCCAGATATTAATACTTGCATTGCTTGCATTAGTTGGTGTTGTTGCAACAAAACTAAAGGTAATTACCGAACAGGTAAAAAACAGTATCGCAAGCCTGGTTTTTAATATTACCCTTCCTTTTTTAATCATTACATCTGTTTCGCATGTTGAGATTAACAAAGAAATCCTGAACAACAGTATTCTGGTATTTATACTATCATCAATAGGGATATCATTGTTATATCTTGTTGGAAATATTTCACGGTATTTTTTAAAACTAAAAAATAAAAAAGGAAATATTCATTTACTGCATACCATGTTTGGAAATGTTGCTTTCCTCGGATATCCTTTGTTTTCAACATTATTCCCCGGAGGAGAAGGGTTGTTATATGCAATTATTTATCATCTTACACAAGATATTTTTATTTGGACAATAGGCGTTTTTGTTTTTAACAGTAATAGAGATGCAAAATTTACCGAAAATTTAAAACATTTATTAAACCCCAATACCATTTCGTTTACTTTAGGGGCTATAATGCTGGCATTAGGTATTCAGTTTCCCGAATATATTTACAAGCCCTTTTACGGCTTAGGGCAAACCACCATTTATATTGCCATGTTGTATATTGGTGCTGTTTTAGCCCAAAATCCGATGATAAAAGCCTTTAAAAAACCAGAGATTTATGTGCTTGGTTTTAATAAAATGATTTTTGTGCCTTTTCTGTTATTACTTTTAATTGAAAGCCTAACCAGAATTACAGGTATGCACATTGGCGAAATTGCTAAAACTGTTGTTGTTATGCAAACAGCTATGCCATGTATGGCAATGATTGTAGTACTTGCTAAAAAGTTTGGCAGCGACGATCTTCATGCAACCGAAAATCTTTTTCTTTCAACCATTTTAAGCCTTGGCACATTGCCTTTAATATATTTAATGATTCAATTTATTTAAAATACTTTTTATTTTCAATAGGGTAAATCAAATTAAAATCATCTTATCATTACAAGTAAGATGGTTTAAATAGTTAAAAAATCATGTATCATGCAGGGTTAGTAATTAAGTGAGTTTTATGTGAGCTTTTGGCTGGTATGCATTTCCAGCCAAAAGTTTTACAAAAATAAAGCGGAATATCTGATAATTTAACTATAAGGTTTTAAAATTAGTTGTAAATTTAACTGAAATATAATTTTTGATAAATATAATTCCATGGAATACTCTGATAAAGATGTGATTCGGAAGATTAGCAAAGGAGATATTCAATTATTTGAAGTGCTTTTTAAAAAGTATTATAAGATGTTGTGTGAGTTTGGTGTGAAATATTTGAAAGATATTGATGATGTAGAAGAAGTGGTACAAGATGTATTTTACCAGATATGGAAAAACCGGCATCATTTAAAGATCAACACATCTATTAAATCGTATCTTTTTACAGCAGTAAAAAATAACAGCTTACAAAAAATCAGGGTACAGAAATTGGATATTAAATATGAGAAATATTATAAAACGCATTATGTGAACGAAAGTATTAGCCCTGCTGATGAGATGAATGCAAAAGAGCTTAATGCCGTAATTAATAAAGCTCTAAACACTCTGCCCGAAAAAAGTAGAGTTATTTTTAAAATGAGTCGTTATGACGGATTAAAGTATCATGAAATTGCTAAAAAGCTTTCGATATCTATAAAAACAGTTGAAGCCAATATGGGAAAAGCTTTAAAACATTTCAGATCATATCTGAAAGATTATGCTGAAGCGGTTTAAGATTTAAAATTTTGAGTTATGAAAACCAACAACATCAATTACTGGGATTTAATCGCAAAATATTACGCTGAAGAGTGTTCTGATAAAGAAGTTGAGTTATTAGATGATTGGATTAATCAATCGGAAGAACATAAAAATTTATTTTTTCAAATTAAAAACGACCTGGAAATTATTAACAAGAATAAAGCAATGGAAAGAATTAATGTAGATTCTGCTTGGGAAAAGCTAAAAAGCAGAATTGAAGAAGAGGAAACGAGTGTTGAGGTAGAAAAAGAGAAGCAAACCACTATTAACCTTTTTCGTGTATTGAAATATGCAGCAATAGTGATTTTTGTTGCAGGTTTAGGATTTTTATCTACAAAAATTTATAATGAAAAATTTGGAAATTATTTAATCACAGAAACTACTGGTGAAAAACAGGTAAGTAATGAAATTGTTTTACCAGATGGAACCAAAGTGGTATTAAATGCCGGTAGTACATTAAAATATCCTGAAACATTTGCTGATGGTAACTTCCGTAGAGTAAAATTAGAGGGAGAAGCTTTTTTTGATGTAACAAAAAATCAGGAAAAACCTTTTATAATAGATGCAATTAGTGCAGAAATCAGAGTACTGGGCACTTCATTTAATGTAAAAGCCGATAAACGTAAAGAAGTTGAAGTATATGTTGAATCTGGCAGGGTTGAATTGTCGCGCAAAAAATCTAAAAAAGAAAAAATTATTATTGACCCTGGCAATGTTGGAGTGATTTTAGAAAACAAAATTAGCAAACAAAAAAATAATAACCCGAATATCCTGGCATGGAAAACAAAAAATATTGTTTTTACAGAAGATAAATTGAGTAATGTAATTAATGTATTAAGTAAAATATATCATGTTGAGATTAGATATAATAACGACGAAATTTTAGACTACAGGCTAACTTCTACTTTTAAAAATCAGGACATTGAATCGGTAATTGAAGTAATATGCGTAACATTTAATTTAAAAGTAGAATATAAGAATGATGCCATTATTTTATTTAAAAATTAGTTTCTTTGATTAATCTTTTAAAAACCAGATCAATTTGTTTATAAAATCTTTAAACCTTTTTTTATTTTTCTTTTTATCTGTAGCCTGCATTGCCCAGAACCGGGTGTTTGATGAGCAAATTACTTATAAAACCAAAGAAATCCAACTTTTTGACGCCTTACATGAAATAAGCGAAATTGTTGGTTATGAATTTTCTTATAATGCCGACCTTGTTCCAGCACAAAAAACCGTTAAAGCAAATTTTGAAAATAAGAAATTAAGTGTTGTTCTTGATAAACTTCTAAACGATAGTACTTTAAATTATCAGGTTGTAGAAAAGCAAATTGTTATTTTTAAAAAGAACTTAATCAATTCTGTTGCTTCGCTTCAACGTAGTTTAAATGATAGCTTATCTATACTTTCTATTAAAGGTAAAATAATTGACCAAAGTAATGGAGAGCCTTTGCCCTTTGCTAATATTGCAGTTTTAGGCAAAAGTGTTGGTACTATTAGTAACGAAGAGGGTGAGTTTATATTAAAAATCCCTCAAAAATATTTAAAATCCAATTTGGCTGTTTCATATATTGGTTACACCAATGCAATAATCCCTATTGAGGAGTTGAGCAGAGATGAAAATCATATTTATCTTAAGCAGTCGACGATTAGTATACAAGAGGTGGTGATAAGATACATAGAACCCAAGGTTTTGATTCGGGAAGCTGTTGAAAAAATACCAGACAATTATAGCACTCAGGATAATATTTATACCGTTTTTTACAGGGAAATTATTAAGAAAAATAGCAAACATGCGGCTGTTAGCGAAGCGGTTTTAAATGTATTCAAAAGCCCTTATAATAACTATCATAACGATCATATCAGGTTATTAAAAAGCAGAAAAAATATCGATCATCATGTGATGGATACGATCTTTTTTAAACTAAAAGGAGGTTTGCATGCTTCACTTTATCTCGATATTATCAAAAACTCAATAAGTTTTATTGAATTAGATAAACTGGATCTTTATGATTATAAAATGACAAATATGGTTAAGTACGATAATAGTACAGCTTATCAAATAGAATTTTCTCCACGTTATTATCTTAAAGATCAATCATTTAAAGGTAAGATTTTTATTGATACTGAAACCTATGCCTTAAAAGCAGCTGAATTTGAACTGGAACCTTCGGCAGTATCGAAAATGTCGCAAGAACTTGTAGTGAAGAAAAACTGGCGGACAAAAGTAAAACCAGCATCGGCCAAATACATGGTTAGTTACCGATTGTTAAATGATGTTTTGCATTTAAATATGGTAAGAGGCGAGCTTGAATTTAAAGTTAGATCCCGAAAGCAGTTATTTGCTGATGATTATATAACCATATTTGAGTTTGCCGTAAATAACATTGATACTACCAATATTGATCATATTAAACGTAGCGAAATGATTAATACTGAAAAAGTTTTTATTGACCAGAATAATAGTTATGATGCAGATTTTTGGGGTGAATTTAATTATATAAAACCGGACGAGCCTCTTGAAGAGGCGCTGGCCCGGATAGCTAAAAATCTCGAAAAGCTAAATGATTAATTTTCTTCAATGCTTGCTTCTTTATAAACTTTAACCCAGTCAACTAACATATAACTGGGTAAATTAGGTTCACCGTCTTTTGTAATTCCTGAGCTTAAAATTATGTACATTGGTTCGTCAGGTAACCCTTTGGTTTGCTGGTGAACAATAAAATCGTTTATCTTCCAGGTTATTTTATTTTCGGACCATTCTAAAGAATAAATAAAGTAATCTTTAGAAAAATCTAAACCCGAAACGACTGATTTATTCATTTTTACGGCATTTTGCTCCGACCAGTAGTTGGCTATTTCGAGCTTGCTTTTAGATTTTCTCAGGAGTAATTTTTTCGCCACGTAACCAAAAAGCGTGATGAACCGGGTAGGAGTGGTCTACTTTTATTTTTGCTTTAAATAAGCCATGTTTTTGACGGAAAAACTGTGCTGTATTTATTAAACCTGAAGTGTAGTCGAACTCTTTAGGATAAAATCCGGTTACAGGATGCCAAACCCTGCCGTTTACTTTTTGATGCTGAGTAACAATTTTTAAGTTGCTTTGGTCAATCATGATATTACCATCGGTAAAGAACTGTCTCTCATTAGCCTGAACATAATCGGCTTCAAGAATTGTTTTTCCCCAGAAATATCCGGTTTGCCACTTTTCTGTATCTAACTTTTGGCCTTCAAAATGGTCTTCAAAAGTTAACTCCCACTTTTTAATCTCATCAAAAATATTTGATTTTTCCAGTTTAAAATACCATTTAATTTTGTCGGAATTTTTTAGCTCAAGATACTCTTGTTGCTGCTTATATTCATCCGAAAGCTTAAACTTATCTTTTGTTTTTAGGTATTTTTTTTCGTTGGCAAATTCGTCAGATTGTATATATCTTTCAAGGTCTTCAAAATTAGCTATTTCTTGTGAACCCTCCAGTTCGCTGTAAATAGCAAATTTTTCGGAGTTTTTGAATTTATAATATTGTTTTATTTCAGGTGATTTTTTCAGTTGTTTGTATTCCTGTAGCTTTTTATATTCTTCGGTATTTTTAAAAGTAAGGTCTTTTACATCTTCAGTTTGTTTCTTAAATTCAGATGAATTTACTTCATTTTCAAGTGTTAAAAAATCATTAATTGCATCAGAATCTTCAAATTCAAGATACTTTATATATTTATCAGAATCTTTAAATTTGATATATTTTTTAATGCGTGATGATTTACTTACCGATTTAAATTGTATTAATATTTCTTTGTCTTCGGGATTATTTTCAACTTCCTGTTTTAAAGAATAAAACTGTTCCAGTTCGGGAGACCCATCAAGGGCTTTAAAATCAGCCAACGCTTTAGAATCTTTTAACTTAAAGAACCACTTATATTTTTTCTTTAGGGTTTTATATTGAGCAACTTTATCTTTTATCTCCTGTGTTTTATCTTGTTTTTGCTGTACAAGCGATTTCTTGAATTCATCAAATTCGGGCGATTCAAAAAACTGTTTTAATGATTCATAACTGGCAAGTTTTTCAGAGGTGCTAAAAGCTTCAAAATCTTTAAGCTCCTTTGAATCTTTAACCTGGTAATAGGTTTTTATCCGTTTAGATTTTTTAAGTTTGTTATATTCCTGCTCCTTTTTATAAAGTTCCGAGCCGGGATACTTTTGCGCATTAATTTCTTTTTTTATGGTATCAAATTCAGGAGATGTAACAAATGCTTCGAGTTCTTTGAAACGAGCAAGTTCTTCCGATTTTTTATATTCGTTAAATGCATCAAATTCTTCTCTTAACTTACGTTCCTTTTCTTCGAGAGTTGATGTTTTAGGGATTAAACCCATTTTAGCATAAATCGAAAACTTTGATTTTAAACCGCTATTACTCATAATGAATAGTTTTTACTTGCCAATGGTTAAAGATATAAAAAAATAAGCAGATGAATCTATTTTTTTATTGAATTGTTTGTTTGAATTATAAATCAAAAATTTTTCAACCACAAGGCCAATCGAAGACAAAGGCCTAACAGTTCCAATAGTTGTAAGGATAGTCCTGTTAGGCCTGTCTATGAGTTAGTAGTAAAAAATTAATCTATATTTTTCAAAGCATCTTCAGTTGCTTTTATCATTGGCTTGATAGATATGCTTTCGCCAAGGGCTTTTTGCATCCATATCTCAGGTGTTAATCTTCCGATACTCCAGATTCGGTCAACTTCTTTGGAGAAATTTTTCCCTTCGAGGTATTGTTCAATCTGAAAATCGATTAAATGCCCAAATGAATAGTTAGCAAGGTAAAGTGGGCTGGCTATCATATGCGAATAAATCGCTAAAATAGGTTCGTCCTCAATACCATAAACAGGAGCATAATACTTATTCCACACATCTTTTGCAATTTGTACGGTAGCTTCTTTTAGTTCAGCTTCAGTTGCATTTGGATTTTCATACAGCCATTTCCAAACTTTCATATCTACCATCGAAACACCCATAATTTCAAATACAGACCAGTAAGTATCGAGTGTTTTTAAATATTTTTTATCAGGATTATCATTGGTAATTCCTAACAACTGTAAATCTCTGGCCTGGAAAATAAATGCCAGGGCTTCAGTGAAAGCAGTGTTTGGTACACCTCCAATCATGTAATGCTCCACATCATGTAATGAAATGGTTTGCTCTACATTGTGTCCAAACTCGTGTACAGCAATATTATATCCTTTGTAATCCATCCCTTTTTCACCAACACGTGTGCGTAAGTGAGCATTTTCCGATTTCATTTGAGCACCCCATGCATGTCCTGATCCCCGGGCAGGGTCAACCGTAACTTTTGAGGCAATAAATTCAGCTCTTTCTTTAGACCATCCAAGTTTCATTAAAATATTATCCAAATCTTCTTCTAAAGCCTTTGCAGTTGGATACTTTTTGCGGGTAATTTTATTTAATTCCTCTTCTGAAATGGTACTTCTTGCTTTAAAGCCGTCATACCAAATATCGAAAGGTTTTAAATCTCGTCCAAGGCGTTTGCTGATTAACTTTCCGACTTCCACTGCAACAGGCGAAGAAAGATATTCATCAAACAAATTTTCTACTTCTTCCTGAGGAATTTCTTTACTTTCTGAGAAACTTCTTTTAATAAAAGTATTGTACTTAGGATAATATTCATCGGTAGCTTTTAATGCCTGGAAATTGTTAACTACTTGTAAATAACGAGTATTTGGTTCTTGTTCAAACTGAACTTCATCTCCATTTTGATACACTTTATTTTCTATCGGGTTCCAGTCGAACTCACCAGAATTAATTACATTTTCAGGAATGGTTTGATTAATGATGTGTTTCATTACATCATAAATCATCTCTTGTTTTTCTAATCCATTTTCTTTATTGGCATAGTTCGATTTGATTTCGTCGCGTAAGTTCCAGTGCGACAAAAGAACCATATCTTCAGGGAATAATTTTTCGCCGTTGTTGTTTAAAAGATGGCCCATATAAATATTATAATCAGCAATATAAATATCGGCATCGGTACCGGCTTTGCTTATTTTTTGAGACAATTCAGCAGGAACGCGTGCAGTAAAAACATCCCCTAACCGGGCATAAGCCCATTCTAAATTTGACCATTCTTTGCCCATCTCATTTTTTTCATCAAGGCTGTAAGGAGGAAAGTTAAGCGCAATGACAAAAGCAATTTTATTTTTATAAAAATCTTCGGCAAAATGTGCGCCTGGGCTGTATGATGCAAACATTGCATCAATTTTGTGGTAAGGCTCTAAATCCAGATGGATGTTTTCATTCAGGTCCAAAACAATTTTATTTTGATGCCCCCAGAGCGATTCAAAATTCTTTTCAATTTTTTCAAAAACCATCTGTTTTTCCTGAGCATCGCTAATAAAATGTTCGAGGCAGAAATTTTTAAATTCTTCGGGGGTACCGTCAGATGTCCGCCATAACGAAGCAGCATGTTTTACACCTCTTTTAATTAATTCTGCATCAGCAGATGCATACTTTTCGATTAGTGCACTTTCTACTTCAGTGGCAAATTTTTCATCGATATTTTTAGTTTCAGCCATTTGACCATCTCCACAATTATTTGTACATTGTATGAAAAGAATCAATGCAAATGATAAAACTATTAAAAAACTTTTTCTCATCATGATTGTAATACTATTTAAATGATTACTAACTATTTTTAAAAAAGTAAAAATAATACTTATCAAATTGAAATAAAACTAATCGGTTTAAATAATATTAAACGAACAACCATGGAAAGACAAGAACAGATCATAAAAAAATATCACATGGTTAGAAAGCGTACTGTCGAGCTTTGTAAGCCATTAAAAATTGAAGATTATGCAGTTCAGCCTATTGAAGATGTAAGCCCTCCAAAATGGCACCTTGGACATACTACGTGGTTTTTCGAAGTATTAATTCTTGCACCCAATTTGGATGGATATGCTTATTATAATGAAAGTTATAATTATCTTTTTAACAGCTATTACGAAAGTTTGGGCGAAAGAATAACAAAAATTAACCGTGGAAATATTTCACGACCAACCATTGAAGAAGTGCTTCATTATAGGGAGTTAATTGATGAACAGGTTGAATTGTTTCTTTCAGGAAAAGTAAGTAGTCATATTCTTGATTTATTTGAACTGGGAATTAATCATGAACAGCAGCACCAGGAATTATTGCTTACAGATATTAAATATATTTTTGGGCATAATCCACTATTTCCTGCATATACTTTAAATTATGATAAAGACCTTGAAAAATTTGCTAAATATTTGAAACCAGAATTTTTAACCGTAAATGAAGACCTTTTTGAAATAGGTTTTCAAGGCAAAAATTTTCATTTCGATAATGAGGAAAAAAGGCATAAAGTTTATTTAAACGGATTTAGATTCTCTGATATGTTGGTTACCAATGGGGAATTTATTGATTTTATTAAAGATAAGGGCTATAAACGAGTTGATTTATGGTCGTCAGATGGATGGGAATGGCAACAAAAAAATGATATTAAATCCCCGTTATACTGGCATTTAATTGATAAAAAGTTTTACGAATATACATTGATAAATGGTTTGCAAAAAATAAACCCTGATGCACCGGTAACTCACATTAGTTTTTATGAAGCAGATGCTTATGCGCGTTGGCAGAAAAAACGTTTACTTACCGAATTTGAATGGGAAATTGCTGTAAATAAATATTGTACTGAATTGGATTATAATTTATCTAATTTCCAGGAAAATAATCATTTTCATCCATTGGCAAGAAAGGAAAGTGCATATCAATTACTGGGCGATGTATGGGAATGGACTAATAGCGCTTATTTGCCTTATCCTGGATATAAACAACCCGAAGGTGCTTTGGGTGAGTATAACGGGAAATTTATGATTAACCAAATGGTTTTACGTGGTGGTTCTTGTGTAACACCTCTTGACCATTTCAGGATTACTTACCGCAATTTCTTTCATCCTGAAAAACGTTGGCAATATACCGGTATTAGGCTAGCTGAAAATATTTAACAAATTACCAGTACTAAGTTGATTTATTAATCAGGCTAGTACTTTTTTACCTTATTAGCTTTTTTTATTGTTTAGTTTATCATTTTGATTTTTAGATAATGAATATGATAGTCTGATATTAATTAAAAAGAAATGTCAATCGAAAGAATTATGTGGTTAAATAATTTATCAATTGGTACTAAAGGATTAAAATCATAAATGTTTTGATATTTAGCAATTAAACCAAGATGTTCGGTAAAATTATAGGTAATGCTGGCGCTGCTTGCCAATCTGGGGGTTGTTATTATTTCATCGTACCGGCTTTGATGATAAATACTTAAGTCAATTGAAAAATTATAATCAGATTCATACTTAAAGCCAAGATAACTTCCAATTTTAAACTGATCTGAATAAATATCCTTACTTATTGATGGAATTAGCAATGTATCATTCACTCCATCGTAATTCCATTGTTCGTGCTCATAAAAAGTTCCCAGCCCGACAAATAGCCCAATATTATCTTTTTTTAAGAGACTGTATCGTGCATAAAATCCCCCTGCATATTTAAATTCCAGTCCTCTGGCTTCTGACCAGTGAATCTGAGAAAACGGGTCGATGCTAAATTTTTGTTTCAATATTTTGCCATATTCAACATAAAGATAACCTCCGCTCAACAATACCTCTTCACCATATTTTGATAATTCAATTTTATTGGCAAAAGTTAATGCACTTTTTTTTATTAAAAAGGTTATATCCGAAACATTTTCAAATTCGATTAAATTTTTTTTTTGGTTTTCGAACCTGAAATCAGGAACAATACTTCCTTTAATTTTTTTAGTTGTATCTAATATTACTGAGAAATTTTCAGTATGAAGAATTTGAGCTGAAACTTTAACAATATTAATTAGAAAAATTAGTAATAGAAAAAACAAACTCCTTTTTATGATCATTATCTTAGCTTATTAATCTATAAATAAAGATAAGCTAAAATTTAATATTATCAATAATTTAAATGTTTTCTTCATCAATCCATTTAGGAACAGAGGGAGCAATATATTTTTCCATTCGCTCAAGCAAGATTTCAATATCATTATCAATAATAAGCATTTCTCTGTTTTTCTGTTTTAGTAATTCTATTTTAACCATATTATCGAGTAAAGTTATTAATGGATCATAAAAACCATCAATATTTAAAATGGCAATTGGTTTTTTATGTAATCCTAACTGAGCCCATGTGAGCATTTCAAAAAGCTCTTCCATCGTGCCAAAGCCTCCAGGAAGTGCAATTACACCATCACTCAAATCATACATTTTGGTTTTTCTTTCGTGCATACTATCAACCAAAATTAACTGTGTAAGATCGCTATGTGCAATTTCTTTTGATTTTAAGAATGTAGGTAAAACTCCAATAGCTTTTCCTCCATTGTTTAGCACACCATCAGCAACAGCGCCCATAAGGCCAATTTTTGCTCCACCATAAATTAACTGAATATTTTTCTTTGCCAGCATTTCGCCTAACAATGTAGCTTGTTTTTTATAATTCCCATTTTTTCCTGAGCTAGAACCGCAAAAAACTGAAATTGATTTCATTTTTTTAGATATTTTAAAATGTAAACTAAAAACCTGACAAGTTTTTAAGCTGTCAGGCCTTTTGAATAATTGAATCAAATGTAAGTTTTTTTTTGTTTTATAATATCCTTCCAACAGGATAAATATCTTTTTGTTGATCCCAATAGGGTGTTCGTTCGAAAAACCAGAATAATTGATTCCATTGGCTTCTATAATATTCAGGGTCTTCTTGTACTGCTTTTTCAAACTTTTCTTTTAAATCAGGGTTTTCCTTTATCATTTCTCTGGCCATTTTTTCCATTACATATGTTTCAACATATTCTTTTCTTTCAAAAATAGTGTTAAAGAAACCCCAACGTAAGAAAGAATCGGGTCCTTCAGGCTCAAGCAAATGTGCAATTAATTTTGCTGTACGCTGATTTACAGGAACAATAATGGAGCCTTTATTGAATTTCTTTTCTAATTGTATCATTTCTTTTTCAAATTTACTGGCCATTTGACGCCCTTCAAAAGGGAAATTTGAAAATTGTACATCAGAAAATTTATATGTTTCAATGGTTAAGGTTGTGTCGTTTTCAACCATGTTGTAATTAATTCCATGCCATTTAATCCGGTTAATCACATCCTGCCATTCAACCGGAATAATGTAAGCTTTAGGAAGTATTACTTTTTTAGAGGGAACTGCTTTTTCAAATAATACCAGATCGTATTCTTTTGGTATGTTGGTAAACTGAACCCAATCACCTCCAGTTAAGTCACTTTTAATAATAGAATAATCAACACCTTTAAATTTTACTGTTGAGCTGTCTTTTTGTGATATGTATTGATCAAGAAAAAGTTCTTTTCCGGCTAATTGTTTTGATTCTTGATCAGCATTTGTATTTATTTGTTTTAGCTGTTGATATTCATTGTCTAATATTTCTATTGTGTGGCGAAGTAAATGGTATGTTGCATTCACTCTGGTTTTATAGTCTTTTAACATATGTGTTTCAACCAAAAGGGCAGGGCGGTTCTGTGTTGCTGAGTAGCCAATTGAATATCTTGGGCTTTGTGGGTGGCGTATTAATCCGCTGCGCGGGTCGTGCCAGCGGCGAAAAGTAACATAAGGGAAAATTAATATATCATCTTTTAAAAGATTTTGCTCAACTACATTAATATAATGTTTTTGCCAGTTGGTTTGTTTTGTATTCATTTCGCCCTGTAAAGGCATAGCGTGTGTAATTTGATATTGATAATCAGCACCATCGGTGGTATGAATATCAATAAACAGATCGGGCAACCACTGATTAAATAATTTTAACCAATATTGCATTTCGGGTGCATCTGCTTTGGTGAAATCGCGATTTAAATTGTAATTATTAGCTGTGGTGCGCCAGCCCATTTCTTTAGGGCCGTTTTGATTAATTCTGTTATAAGGGCTAAATCTTTCGTGTCCGTCAACATTAAAAATAGGAATAAATATAATGGTTGTATTCCGCATAAGGTTTGGGTATTTTTTATGGATAAAAATATCCCTTAATAACATTAATCCTGCATCTTTTCCTTCTGATTCACCGGGGTGAATACATGCTTCAATAAATAAAACAGCATTTCCAGATTGTTTTACACTTTCGGGTGTGAAATTTTTATTTTTATCAGCTATAAGAATCGGTAAATCAAGTCCTTGTGGGCTTATTCCGAAAGTAGTATAATGAATAAAGTCACTTGCGTTAGCCAGCATTTTGCTGTATCGAATGGTTTCTTCGTATCTGGGTGTTTCCAGGAAATTTGATTTTTCGTAATGGGTTAACCATTTATTGGTTTGAGCTATTGATACATCATTAAAAAAAATGATTAGTAAGAGCCAAATAATATTTTTCATTTTTTTGTAGGATTAGATAATAAAACAACTATTCTTTTGACCTACGAATATATATAAAGTTTAAAAGAATATCTTTATTAGGCCTATAACTGACAGGTTAACCCATCAGTTATAGGCCTAGAGATTAATAAGTATTTGCTTTACAATAATTTATGTAATTATTAGTTTTTAAATTCGATATTTCGTCCCAGAGTTCCCATAAGTCGCTGAAAGAAATTTTTACGTTCTTCAAGCGAAATAAAATTATCGACATAAGCCTTTTGAGCATTTATTGTTATTTTATTAAGATTTTCAAAGTTTAATGTATCTAGTAACTCCATTGGAAATGGAATAAAATCGATATCTACTTTCATTCTTTTAGTTGGCCATTTTACCATTCTCGATTGAAAAGGGTCCGTAGCCAGTGCAATTTTTTTAAAACCCAATTCGTGAGCTAAATTATATGAGTAATAAACATTTTCGAGACTATGTTCTGCTTTAGTTTCGGTAAAAATATCAGATTTAGGTATGCCCAGTTGTTCTCCATACATAGCCATAATTTCTGATTCGATATAAGGAGTATAAACAGCTGATCCTGAGTAAATAATGTTTTTGGTAATACCAGTTTTATACAAATAATGCGACCAGTAAATCCTGCCTAATAGAACTTCTGTCCAGTAATCATCATTGTATGGAACTCCTGGTACAATAATTACATCATATGTGGTTTCAAATTTTTCTATGTCAGGATTTTTTGCATAGATTTTCATTAAAAATCCGTAGGTAAATGTTAAAATCACTGTTATAGTTGTTATTTGTAATAATTTTTTCACAAGAATATAATTTTTAGTTAAACAATTGTTTTTATTTCCTTCGGTC
>JBKHIH010000005.1:0-97200 GCA_046538755.1 Thiohalospira sp. | reverse complement strand
GATTTAAATTGGCTCGTGCTGCATAAATAGCTGCTGTATATCCTGCCGGGCCTGAGCCAACAATTAAACATTTCACTTTTTCAACTTCAGCATCAACCGTTGAATGATTTTTTTCTTCGTCCAGATTGTCTAATGATTTAAATAATGCCATTTTTTTAATATTTTAAATGATTGATTGATTTAACGTAATGAATTATTTAGATAAATTAATATTTTAATGATCTATATGAGCAATAAATATACCAAAATTTAAATGAAATAAAATTTTGCATATTAAGAATTGATAACTTATTTTTGTGAACCGTTTTGGAAAATGCACTATATTACAGCATTCATCAAAAAGATTAAAAGCTGCGGGATGTAGCTCAGCCAGGTTAGAGTACACGTCTGGGGGGCGTGGGGTCGCCAGTTCGAATCTGGCCATCCCGACTTTTAAAACACTAATTAAGCTAATTCTCAACGGATTAGCTTTTTTATTTTCTGGGCTCTGACAATCTGTCAATCTGTCTTAAAAAATCATAGTAATTAGATTATCGCTTACTCAACTTCTATTATTGAATTAATTCATAAATATCAATTGCCCATTCATTGATAAAATTCTATCTTCGTAAAGATTTTTTAACGCAGATTTTCAATAAATACCTGTACAAAATCAAAGCTGTCAAAATCATATTAAAAATATATGAAGTTTAAAATCTCATCATCGTATGTTCCAACGGGCGATCAGCCCGAAGCCATCAAACAATTGGTAGAAGGGGTTAAACGAGGCGACAAATACCAGACCTTATTAGGTGTTACCGGTTCGGGAAAAACATTTACTGTGGCTAATATGATCGAAAAAGTGGAGAGGCCAACACTGGTGCTTAGTCATAACAAAACACTAGCTGCCCAATTATACAGCGAATTTAAACAGTTTTTTCCTGATAATGCAGTGGAGTATTTTGTATCTTATTACGATTATTACCAACCAGAAGCTTACCTGCCGGTAACCGACACATACATTGAAAAGGATTTATCTATCAACGAAGAAATTGAAAAACTTCGTTTAAGTGCCACATCCTCTCTCCTTTCAGGCCGCAGGGATGTAATAGTGGTTTCATCGGTGTCGTGTTTATATGGAATTGGAAACCCTGAAGATTTTCACAGCAATACTATTGTTATAAAAAGGGGACAAACGCTGAACAGGAATCAATTTCTACGATCGCTGGTAGAGAGTTTATATTCGCGCAGCGAAATAGATTTTAAACCTGGTACATTTAGAGTAAAAGGCGACACCATTGATATTTATCTTGCATACAGCGATCTTGGATACCGTGTCATTTTCTGGGGCGATGAGATTGAAGATATTGAATCTTTTGATCCGCAAACCAATAAAATTGTTGAATCATTAGAAAAGGGAATTATTTATCCGGCTAATATTTTTGTAACCACTAAAGAAAGGATGCATCAGGCTATTCGTCAAATTCAGGACGATCTTTTTCAGCAAATTGAGTATTTCAAATCCAAAGGAAAACCTTTGGAAGCTAAACGAATAAAAGAAAGAGTAGAGTATGACCTGGAAATGATTAAAGAGTTAGGATATTGTTCGGGTATTGAAAATTATTCGAGATATTTTGATGGCCGCAAACCCGGCACTCGCCCGTTTTGCCTGCTCGATTATTTTCCAGATGATTTTTTAACCGTGGTAGATGAAAGTCATGTTACCTTGCCGCAAATACATGCTATGTACGGCGGAGATTATGCCCGCAAAAAAAATCTTGTAGAGTTTGGATTCCGCTTACCCGCTGCCATTGATAACAGGCCCCTAAAATTTGACGAGTTTGAAGCATTAACCAACCAGCTACTTTTTGTAAGTGCCACCCCTGGAAATTATGAATTTGAAAAATGCGATGGATTCTTTGTTGAACAGTTGATTCGCCCAACTGGATTAATTGATCCTGAAATAGAAGTGCGCCCATCATTGAATCAAATTGATGATTTGATGGAGGAAATTCATCAAAGGGCTAAAAAAGATCAACGTGTTTTAGTTACTACACTAACAAAAAGGATGGCAGAAGAACTTACCAAATACCTTACCCGTTTTGATGTAAAATGCCAGTATATTCATTCGGATATAGATACACTTGATCGTGTTGATATTATGGATCAATTGCGCGAGGGCACCATTGATGTATTGGTTGGCGTTAATCTTTTGCGGGAAGGTTTAGATTTGCCGGAAGTTTCGCTGGTAGCCATTTTAGATGCCGATAAAGAAGGCTTTTTGCGATCGGCCCGGTCATTGACCCAAACATCAGGACGTGCTGCCAGAAACCTTGAAGGCAAAGTAATTATGTATGCCGACACCATTACCAAATCGATGCAACAAACCATTGATGAGACTAACAGAAGGCGTGAGAAACAACTTAAGTATAACGAAAAACATGGTATTACGCCTCAACAAATTGTTAAAACTTCTAAATCATTGATGTCAGGCAGGCAGAAGAAAGCTTATTCTGAGCCCGAAAAGCTTAATGTAGCTGCAGATCCGGTGGTTAAATATATGGATAAAAAGGCACTGGAAAAAGCCATAGAAAAAAATAAACTATCTATGGAAAAAGCCGCCAAAGAACTTAATTTCAAAGAAGCTGCACGATTACGCGACGAAATGTTTGCTTTACAGGAATTGCTTAAAAAAAAATAAATCAGAATTTCCTTTTTTAGTAAAAAAAAACGCTACCAAATTATTGATAGCGTAAAAAATTTAAGTTTTAAAAATTCGGTTTTATCATAAATAAGTTTTTAATAATTTACTTCGAGAGGTATGCCTAAGCCTTCGTATTGCTTTTTCTTTAATCTGCCTCACTCTTTCGCGCGTAAGCCCCAATCTGTCGCCAATTTCTTCAAGAGTCATTTCCTGTACGCCAATACCAAAAAACATTTTTAAGATATCCCGCTCACGTTCGGTTAAAGTAGCCAACGAGCGTTCAATTTCTTTGATTAGCGATTCGCTAATTAAAGTATTATCGGCATTTGGAGAATCATCATTTTCAAGCACATCGAGAAGGCTATTGTCTTCGCCTTCCTGAAAAGGAGCATCAACAGATATATGCCTTCCTGACACTCTCATTGTATCGGTAATTTTATCTTTGGGTAAATCCAGCGTATCGGCAATTTCTTCAGGTGAGGCAGCTCTTTCATTTTCTTGTTCAAATCGTGAAAGTGCTTTATTAATTCTATTTAATGATCCCACCTGATTTAAAGGTAAACGAACAATTCGCGATTGCTCTGCCAATGCTTGTAGAATCGATTGCCTGATCCACCAAACAGCATAAGAGATAAATTTAAATCCGCGTGTTTCATCAAATTTTTCAGCAGCTTTAATCAAACCTAAATTACCTTCGTTAATCAGGTCTGGTAATGTTAATCCCTGATTTTGGTATTGCTTTGCAACTGAAACTACAAATCGTAAATTCGCTTTAGTTAATTTTTCTAAAGCAGCCCTGTCTCCCTTTTTAATCCGTTGTGCAAGCTCTACCTCTTCTTCAACAGAAATTAAATCCTCTTTGCCAATTTCGTGTAAATATTTATCCAATGAGGCTGTTTCCCTGTTGGTAATTGATTTCGTAATTTTTAATTGTCTCATGGGCTATTTGAAAATTTCTGCGAATTTATAGCAAAATGGTTTTATTGTCAAGATAAATTTTTATCACTTTTTAATTGGTTTTATAATTATTCAAGTCCCACCCTGTAAACGTAAATATATCTTCCTCCGGGATACATACCTTCTATCTCTAATTCAACACCATAGCCAGTTTTCCTTAATACACGTTTAATATCATCAATATGTGCAATTTTTTCACCCTGGATATAAGTAATCACAAAACCTTCTTTTACTCCTGCTTTTTTAAGCGCTCCATCATCTTTAATATCAACCACTTTCACGCCCGTCTCAAGTCCTAATCGCCTTTGATCGCTACTACTGAGCTTTTGAAAATTAGCACCTAAAATAGCTAAATATTCATCTGCTTTAATAATCTTAGTGGTTCCATGCATATTACGTAATATTACATCGATTTGTTTCTTTTTCTTATTCCTTTTAATGGTAATATTTACTTTTTCTCCAGGCCTGTATTTTCCAATTTGTTCGGTTAATTCAGCAACATGATTGATTTCTACATCATTAATTTTTAAAATTACATCACCAGCTTTTAAACCGGCCTCTTTAGCAGCTCCATCATCAGAAACACCTGCAATAAATACACCCTCAATATTATCTAAATTATATTCTTTAGCCAATTCTCCATTAACATCTCTAATTTCAACACCGAGAACAGCCCTTTGAACTTCGCCATATTTAATGATATCCGAAACCACTTTACGTACAATATTTACAGGAATTGCAAATGAATAACCGGAATATGCTCCCGATGGTGACAATATTGCCGAATTTATGCCCACCAGTTCACTTTGCATATTTACCAATGCGCCACCACTATTGCCCTTATTCACAGCAGCATCGGTTTGAATATAAGATTCAATGGGATATTGTTGATCTTGTAAAATATTTATACTCCGCGCTTTGGCACTAACAATTCCTGCTGTAACTGTTGATGTTAAATTAAAAGGATTACCAACTGCTAAAACCCATTCGCCTACTTTTATATCATCTGAGTTTCCCATATTTATAAAAGGAAGGTCTTCCCCATCGACTTTTAACAATGCCAAATCAGTTCCCGGATCTGTTCCCACAAGTTCTGCTGTATAGGTTCTCCTGTCGTTTAAAACGACCTGAATTTCATCCGATTTATCGATTACATGATTATTGGTAACGATATATCCATCATCAGAAATAATTACTCCCGAGCCAAATGAAACAGCAGGTTGCCTGGAATATCGGTCTCCAAAGAAAAATTCATATAAAGGGTTGCCATAATATTCGTTTCTCAAATTATATTTTGTAGTTACGTGAACAACAGCATTAACACTATTTTCGGCAGCAGCAGTAAAATCAAAAAATTCTCCTGACGAATGAACAGGCATTTGTGTAAAATTAACATGGTTTGAATCATTCAAAAGCTCTAAAGCACTCTGTTTGCCAGCCTCTTTAGATGACTCTTGTTGTAATTCTTTTTCGTAAAAATTAGCATATATAATAATAGCTAAAAATGCAGACAATAACGAAATTACAACATTCCCTAATAAATCTTTAACTTTCATTTGAATATATTTTAGTTAAACAATTGTTTTTATTTCCTTCGGTCATGAGAACGCTAGCGCTTAGTTCTGAGATTTACAACTTCAAATTTCAATAATCTTTTTTGTTGCCGGTGTCTCCCGCTTAAGCTTCCCACAAATCCCTCCGGCGAACCTTCATGCAATAGCTTTCTAACAAGTAATTTTTTATTGCCTTCGGCGAGTTCGTAAACCCGGTTCATGTCCTTTTGAGTTTGTGCCAGTTTAATTTTTTATTCTTAAGCATGAAGGTTACATAATAAATTAGATTTAAATTAATAAATTTACTTGCTCAAAATGGTATTTACAAAATTAATACCTGAAAAGCATATAATATAATACATTTAACAAAATTTAACAAACAATAAATTTTTGTAACGATTTTAAAATCAATTTATAATTTTACAAAAAAAAGCACATGAAGTTCACTTTTTCAAAATATCAGGGTGCAGGAAATGATTTTATAATCATTGATAATAGAGATAACCCAGTTAATTTATCTCAAAAGCAAATAGCAAATTTATGCGAACGGAGGTTTGGAATTGGCGCTGATGGATTAATGCTGCTTGAAAATCATTCCGAGTTGGATTTTAATATGCGTTATTTTAATGCTGACGGAAACGAAGGTACTATGTGTGGAAACGGAGGCAGGTGCTTGGCGGCTTTTGCAAAATCTTTATCGATTATTGGAGATAAAACAACTTTTAATACGATTGACGGTGCACATAAAGCTTTAATTAAACAAAAAGATATTGTTGCTTTACAAATGCAAGATGTAAAAAATATATTAAAAATTGATAACAATTATTTTGTCGATACCGGATCGCCACACTATGTTATTTTTACTCGAAATGTTAAAGATATTGATGTTTTTAAAGAAGGAAAAATAATAAGAAACAGTAATCATTTTGCTCCTAAAGGAACCAATGTAAATTATGCAGAAATTAATGATCAGAAACTTTTTGTGAGAACCTATGAACGTGGTGTAGAAAATGAAACCTTATCTTGTGGAACGGGTGTAACTGCAACTGCGATTTGTGCTTCCATTGAACAAAATTCTGCCAAAAATTCATATAATATTATTACTCTTGGCGGAGAATTGAATGTTACATTTCAAAAACAAGCAAACAACTCATTTACAAATATTTGGCTTACAGGGCCAGCAAAATTTGTTTTTAAAGGAGAATTTGAATTTTAAACACTTGTTAATTTAGATCGTCCAATGTAAAACTAAAAAATAAAATTACTATGAGAAAAAATTATTTTCTTATCATCTTATTAAGTTTATTTGTTATACCATTTATTTCAGAGGCACAAACAACCTCAGATGATAAAGATGAGATTATTAAAAGGCTAAATACTCAAATGGAGTATTTGAACCATCGGCTCGACAGACTTGAAAAGCTTACTGATGATGTTCTATGGCACCAGAAGGTTGGCGATGTTGCTTTTGTCGATAAAGTTTATATTTACGGGCCACCTAAATGGAAAGAAAAAAATCCAACCGCCATGGGAGCCGGAAATCCGGTAAAATTTTGGGCTTACACTTTTATTCCTAAAGATATCGACCCGTCAAAAAAATACCCTCTGATTGTATTGCCACATGGAGGTGTTCATGCTGATTTTACAACTTACTACGCCCATATTATTCGTGAACTAATGGCACAACAATACATTGTTGTTGCGGCAGAATATAGGGGAAGCACTGGATACGGGAAATCTCATTACGAAAAAATTGATTACGGAGGATTGGAAATAGAAGATGTTAATTCCAGCAGACAATTCATGATTGACAATTATGATATTGTTGATAAAAATCGTGTTGGTATTATTGGATGGAGTCATGGTGGGTTAATCACACTACATAATATTTTTGAACATCCTAAAAATTATAAAGTAGCTTTTGCGGGTGTACCGGTAAGTGACCTTATTGCTCGCATGGGTTATTACACTGATGGCTACAGGGCATTATACTCAGCCGATCATCATATTGGTAAAACAGCTTACGAAGATGTAAATGAGTACCGTAGGAGATCGCCAGCCTGGAACACACACAAATTTCAAAATACACCGCTGCTAATACATACTAACACCAACGATGATGATGTAAATGTACTTGAAGTAGAACATTTAATTAAATCATTGAAAGCAGATGGTAAAAAGTTTGATTATGAAATTTATCAGGATGTTCCTGGGGGACATTCATTCGATAGAATGGATACCAAAGAAGCAAGAAATATCAGGGTTAAAATTTATAAATTTTTAGGCCAGTATTTAAATCCTCCACGACAGATTAATAATGTGGACGATTTAGAAAAAGCTGCTTACCGATTTAAGTAAGTTAGCCTATTAGCAAAAAATTTTATTGCTAATTTAAATCCGATAATAAAAAATGGCTGCCAAAAGAAGCAGCCATTTTTATTAGTTCATCATATATTCATTACGCATCAATATTTGCATATTTAGCGTGTTTTTCGATAAATTCTCTTCGAGGAGGTACTTCATCGCCCATTAACATTGAAAAGATGTGGTCTGCTTCGGCTGCACTATCAATTGTTACTTGCCGTAGTTTTCTAAACTCGGGGTTCATGGTTGTATCCCACAACTGTTCAGCATTCATTTCTCCTAAACCCTTATATCTTTGAATTGATACAGCTCCTTCCCTGCCTTGCGCTAACTCTTGCACAACTTGTTTTCTTTCTTCTTCTGACCAGCAATAGCGTTGAGTTTTTCCTTTTCTAATTAAATATAAAGGAGGTGTGGCAATATACAAATAACCACGATTAATTAACTCAGTCATATATCTGAAAAAGAAAGTCATAATCAATGTTTCAATATGACTTCCATCAACGTCGGCATCACACATGATAATGACTTTATGATACCTTAATTTTTCGAGGTTAATTTGTTTACTATCTTCTTCGGTACCCATTGTTACGCCCAAAGCGGTAAAGATATTTTTTATTTCATCGTTTTCATATATTTTATGCTGCATTGCTTTTTCTACATTCAAAATTTTTCCTCGTAAAGGTAAAATGGCTTGAAATCTTCTGTCGCGGCCTGCTTTAGCAGTACCTCCTGCAGAATCACCCTCAACAAGGAATAATTCGGTTTTTTCTGGATTGCGGTCAGAGCAATCGGATAATTTTCCAGGGAGGCCAGACCCGGAAAGCACATTTTTCCGTTGTACAAGCTCTCTTGCTTTACGAGCAGCATGCCTTGCTGTAGCTGCCATTATTACTTTCTGAACAATTATTTTAGCATCTTTAGGATTCTCCTCGAGATAATTGGCTAATTGTTCACTAACAGCCTGATCAACAGCACCCATTACATCAGAATTACCTAACTTTGTTTTAGTTTGTCCTTCGAACTGCGGTTCCTGGACTTTAACAGAAATTACTGCTGTTAACCCTTCTCTGAAGTCATCACCACTGATATCAAATTTTAATTTGGAAAGTAAACCTGATTTTTCGGAATAGCTTTTTAATGTACGGGTAAGTCCACGCCTAAAACCTGCCATATGAGTTCCACCTTCAATGGTATTAATATTATTAACATATGAATGCACATTTTCTGCAAAAGAAGTGTTGTAACACAATGCTATTTCAACAGGGATTCCATTTTTTTCGGTATCAAGATATATGGTTTCGCTAATTAATTTTTCGCGGGTTGCATCGAGAAAAGCAACGAACTCCTTTAATCCTTCTTCTGAATAAAAAGAATCTGATCGATATTCACCATTTCCATTTCCATTACCATTTTCATTACCATTTTCTTCTAATTCTCGCTTATCAGTAATTGATAAATGAATTCCTTTATTTAAGAAAGCCAGTTCACGTAATCGGGATGCCAGCACTTCGTATTTAAATTCTGTAACAGCAAAAATAGTATCATCAGGTTTAAAAGTAATAATTGTACCTGTTTTTTCGGTGGTTCCAATCTCTTTTATTTCACTTAAAGGTTTACCAATTTTGTATTCTTGCACATAAATTTTCCCTTCACGGTGAACTTCTGCACGTAAAAATGATGATAAAGCATTTACACATGACACACCTACACCGTGTAAACCACCTGACACTTTATAAGAATCTTTATTAAATTTACCACCTGCGTGAAGTACAGTCATTACAACTTCAAGAGCAGATTTGCCTTCTTTTTCATGAAAATCGACGGGGATACCACGTCCGTCATCAATTACAGTTATTGAATTATCTTCGTTAATAATCACTTCAATTGAGGTACAATATCCTACCAATGCTTCGTCAATAGAATTATCAATAACCTCATAAACCAAATGGTGTAAACCTTTTTCACTTATATCGCCAATATACATTGCAGGCCGCTTTCGCACTGCTTCAAGACCCTCTAAAACCTGGATACTTTCGGCAGAATATCCATTCTTTTCCATCTTTGCCAAAGCATCTTTTAACTCATCCTTGCTTAGTTCACTCATTGTTGTATTTTTTATTAATTTTTAACAAAATTTTCCGGTCACGGATAAAAAAATATCCGAAAAATTTTAAAATTCTAATACTTTATTTAGTGGATTTTTTTGTTTTTTTCAAGGTAAAAAAATGAAATTATAAAACACTGTTAATCAATCTACTACATTGCGCATCCACCCTTGTTTTAAAATCATGTAAATATACTAAAAATTAATGATTTAAAGGTGATTAAACTGCCAGAAAAAGCATAAAATTATTAACAATAAATTCACATTATTTTACTTGCAATTAACATTGTTTAAAATGAATACGTAACACCAAGTAAAACATTAAATCCATAAGTAGGGTAATAGTTCCATTGATAATAACTTTCGGATAGGATATTATTAAATTGGACAAAACCGGATAAAATTTTTGAATACCTGTATTCTGCACCCAAATTTATATCTATTACCGATTCCAGCTCTGAATAATCATTATTATCATTCAATTTAGCATACCTTTTCCCTAATGAAAAAATATCGGCTTTTAAGATAATTTTATCACGCAAATTATAGCGGGCAGAAAATGTTAGGTCAAAAGAAGGTTTATGCCATGGTTTAAGTTCTTTATCCATTTTAAAATCGCGATAATTCGCTTTAATATGTAAATTTAATTTTTCATTTGGAGCAACTGACAACTCGCCAAAATAACTCACTAATTCGATATTGTCGTAAACAACAGAAAACTGATTTCCAATACTATCAGTGAGTGATAAATTATTTACAAAAAACGGCATATTATCGATTAATGAATAGGTAACTTTGAAATTATAATAAGTTTTAGAATTAAAATTTCCGCGAATACCACCGTAAAGAATTAATTTGTGATCGGTATTTAACATACTGGTTCCGGGAACGACAAAAGGATTAATATCAATTGTTTTAAGAAAACTATTTACTTCAATTTTTCCATCTACTCCGGCATACGGTATCAGGTAATGATTAGCTATATCATATTCCAAAATACCTGTGGGATAATAGTACATGTTAGAATTATCATCCCTGATATCAGAAAATACATTTATTCCAGCTTTTACACGCCATTTATCGCCAAATTTACCTACCCAAGGGTTAATATTGATGATTGTATTATTAGATGAATCAACTAATTCGTTAACAGAATAATGTTCAACGCCAACTCTTGCACCAACCATCTCTTTTGAAAATATTTTATTGATATCGCCTTCTATTTTAAAACCCAATTCATTATTATCAAAATCATCTTTAATATAATCGAGCCCTATTTTAAAATCATAATTAATGTGGTTAGAATCGACGTAATTGCTTTTGTAGTTGGCATTAAAATTCATTTGCAAATATTTTTGCCTGATATCCTCTTTATCCATTGAGGTATCAATTTTTGTATCATATCCATAAAAATAACGGGTATTACCCTTTACACCTACATCACCTTGCAATGTTGAATTATTAAAAAACTTTTTCCCAAATAATTGCAAATCATTATCGCTGTAACCTGCAAAAACTCTTTCATCATTTAACAAATCAACCTTTGCATAGGATGCATTGTATTTATAATATGCTCCAATAGAATAATTGTCTGATCGTTGATTGTTAATGTAAGCTTCGAGTAAAGGAAGTGTTTTGGTGCCTAAACCAACTTTTATGTGCGAATTATAAAGCTTGGTTAAGGGTTCACTCACCATTTTTGCAGGTTTTATCGGATCTATTGAATAACTCACATTAACAGGTTTTGTTTGTAAAAGGTAATTAACTTCAGGAACAATCTTTACTGTATCTGAAATTTTTGGTAAGAAAGATATTTTATTTGCATCAGATATGGTTGGTTCATAAGGCTTAACAACCTTAACCTCTTTTAACAACTTATCATCCTGGGCAAAAGTTTTACTAACCGGTAATAAGATTCCAAAAATTACTATATATATTATCAAATATCGATTCATATCAGATTCTATTTTATTCAATTAAATAATTAGCTTTCAAATATTTTAATTTGAATCGGTTTGCTCACTATTTTCATATTCTAACAATATTTCATCCGATTCATCTTCTTCAATTTTCAATTTTTCATTTTCAATAATCTGATTGTATTTTTCTTTGGCAATTTTTACAATATCATCTTTAGCATCAGGATTATAATTATCAATAATACTTTTCAAAGTATGCTTAGCCTGAAAACTATCATCTTTGGCAATGTAAACGTCTGAAAGCAAAATAAAAGCCTTTGCCAACCAGTATTCCTGGGATGTATTTTGCGAAGCAAAATCAAATATTTCGTGTTCGGCAATATCGTATTGCTTATCATTAAAATAAATTTGACAGATTAAATATTTTGCTTCGGCACCTTCTTTGCTATTCACATCTTCGGAAATAATTCTAAATTCATCGAGTGCTAAATCAAAATTATTATTTTTATAAAGCGATTTTCCTTTTTTATACCTGGCCTCGCGCTTTAGCTCGTCGGTAATTTTCTCAGTATGTAATAATTTATTAGCAGATTGTATGGCATCATGATAATCATTTAACTGATAATTACAACGCATTTGCCCTGCTCTGGATTCGATTAAATGACTATTTAACTCAGCAATTTCTTCCAGCTTTTTATAATGATCTAATGCTTTTACATAATTGTCAAAATCATAATTTATAGATGCTGCCTCGAGTAATGCCTGTTCTGTAAATGTATTTTTAGGTTTATCAATTACAAAACTGTACGATTGCAAAGCTTTCTCTTTATTTCCTGACCTGTTATAACATTCGGCCAGGTAAAAATGAGCGTTTAGAATAAAAGAGCCATCTTTAAATTCATTTAAATAGTTATTAAACTGGATGATCGATTTTTCACAATCTCCGCTCATATATAATTTTTCGGCAGAAATATAAGTTAATGAGTCCTGTTCGCTTATACTTACATCGGCAAATTCGCCCAGACTGTTGGCATAAGCAAAATAACTATCTACATCATTCATATCAACATAAATATTTTTTATGCCGGTAAGTGCATTTTTTGCTTCGGGTGTTCCCGGATATTCGGCAACTACTCTTTGATAATACTTAAGCGCTTCGTCGTTGTTATCTTTATTATAATTTATCAATCCGAGTTGTACCAGTGATTTTTTCACATAGCTACTAGAAGGAAACTCATTTACAATCCTTTCATACATTTGTAAAGCAACTTCATAGTTTTGTTGGTCGAGATTGCTTCTAGCCATTTCAAATAAAGCATCATCCACATATGCCGATTCCGGATGTTCATCAATTAACTGTTGCATGGTAGTTAGCTTTTTCTCAGGCCTGTTTAATAAACCCAGGGCAAAACCACGCTGGAACAATGCATAATCTTTATCGAGCAACCCAACCTCAACAGCTTTATCGTAATATTCTATGGCAGTCCAGTAACTTCGGCTTATAAAGTAGCTATCGCCTATTCTGTTATAGGCATCGGCAACAGTTCTTGTTTTTTCGTTTTTGGTAAATCCAATATATTTTCTAAACCATTTTATGGCATTAGGATAATCTTTTAATTTAAAATAAGCATATCCCATGTTGTAATGAGCCAAATTATACTCACCCAGTTCAAAAGCACCAGTGGTTAACAAAAAGTTATCATATCCTTCAACAGCTTTTTCGTATTCTCCAAGTTGGTAATAAGCTTCAGCTTTCCAGTAATTAGACTGGGCATAAATTGCCCTGTTATAACCAGGATAATGTAACGATTTATTAAAAGTTTCAACCGCCTTTTCATAATGTAAATTATTGAAAAGCTCTAATCCTCGATAATAAGCTACTTTCTGATAAGCTTCTTTCATGGCATGATCCATTTCGGAAATTTTCTCTAAAGAATTTAGGGCTTCTTTATAGTTGCTTGTATACATATAAGCCATAACCAAAAAATTATAGGCATCATCGATGCGGTCCGATTGTGGATAAAGCTCAATAAAATCGTGAAATGCCCCTATTGCTTCGTTAAAGGGCGAATGAAACAACTCATAAGTTAACAAAGCATAGTTAAAAAGCGCTTCTTCTTTTATTTCAGGGTCAAAATCGAGTTTTGAAGCAAACTCAAAAGCAAACCTGGCTTTTTTCTTTTGGCCGAGCTCGATGTAACAATCAGCTAAATGAAAATATGCATTTTGGGCTAAATGATCATTATCATTGGTAACCTTTTCAAAAGCTACAGCGGCACTATCATATTGTTCTGCCCTATAATAGCAATAACCAAGCTGGTAATTATCTTCACGAGAGATATTTTTAGCTTCATTAGCATGTTTTTGCAGGTACCCTAATGCAAGGCCAAATTCGTTTTTTTTGTAATACGAGTCGCCAATAACCTTGGCAATTTCAGGAGCACGTCTGGCACTGGCAGACTCCAATAGTGCAGGAGCATACTCTATTACCTGGTCGTATTTTCCCTGCAAGTAATAAATTTGAGTAATGTAATATGGCACAACCTGTGCAAAGGTTTGATTTTTGCTCAATCGTTGAAAACCTTGCAATGCTGTTTCATAGTTTTTTTCTTCGTATGCAATGTGCGAATAATAATAAAGAGCTGGAGCTGTATATTTTGTATTTATATCTTTAATTTCATAAAAAGCAGTGCTTGCTTTATCAAAATCACCAGCCCTGAAATAGCTGTATCCCAATTTAAAATAAAACTCTGAAAGCTGGTCTTCATCTAATTGGCCCTTATCTAACCGGTTAAACCAATCAATTGCTTGACGATATTTTTTTTGCCGGTACTGAAATTTAGCCATATGAAAATAGGCCATATTTACTTTCGAATTTTCAGGGTGTTCGGCAATAAAAGTAGAGATTAAATATTCGGCATCTTCGTTAAATAATTCAATAGCGCATAAAGCTTCGTAATAGCGGGCATTGGCTTTAAATTCGATCTGGGCATCGCCATAAGATTCAATTGCATTACGGAAATGTTTTTGTGCAACACCATACTTTTCTTTTTCAAAAAGTTCGAGCCCTGTTTTATACTCTTTATCAGGATTTTTAAAGGCCAATGTCTCCTGCGCGTATAACGGCATGTGGAATAGTAAAATAATGCTAATTACGATATTTTTAATATGCTTTGCCTGTATCATAAATCTATAAACTTGAAATTCGCACTAAGTTAAAAAGAATAAACGGAACAGGATTTGATATCCTGCGTTTTTAATTAACATAAAACTGTTAATTACCTAAAATATTATCTTTCCCAGTCAAATATTATTTACTTATTAACAATTATTGTTACGGTTTTAAATTTTTATCTACATTTGTGAGTAAGCAAATAGCATACCATGTATTTTTTAAAAACAGAAGGTACAGATAAAATCCCTGATTACATCCAAATCAGAGATGATAATTTTGTTTTAATTGCACATTTTAAAACAAAAAATCCTGAAAACCAGATTAAGAAATTTGGTTTAGAAGCGTTTAAGGAACGCATAGAAGAGTTAATAAAAAAAGCGCCTTTTGGCACACTTTATAAATTATAAAAAGTATGGCATTAGATACTATTATTGAATTTGAAAATGCTCAGATTTTTCAGAAAGATAACCTGATTTTAAAAGATGTTAATCTTTCGGTTAGTAAAGGAGAGTTTATTTATTTTATTGGAAAAGTTGGCAGCGGAAAAACCAGTTTAATTAAAACCATTAATGCAGAAATACCACTTAAAGCAGGCGAAGGAAAAGTAGCTGGTTTTGACCTGACCAAATTAAAAACCAAACAGATTCCTCATTTACGCAGGAAGCTGGGTATTGTTTTTCAGGATTTTAAACTATTAACCGACCGTTCTGTATTTGAAAATTTACTGTTTGTACTTAAAGCTACTGGATGGAAAAATAAAAATGAAATTAACGATCGAATTGCTGATGTGCTAGATCGTGTAGGATTAAGCTATAAAGGTTACAAAATGCCACACCAACTTTCTGGTGGCGAGCAACAACGCGTAGTAATTGCACGAGCATTGCTAAATGACCCGGAAATAATTTTAGCCGATGAGCCTACCGGAAACCTGGATCCTGAAACATCAGAGAATTTAATGAAAATTCTTTTCGACATTAGCAACAACGGACGAGCTGTTATAATGGCAACCCACGATTATAACATGGTAAAAAAATTCACAGCCCGTACCATTAAGTTCGAAAATGGAATACTAATAGAACAAGATCAAACCAAAGAGATTGATTTTGAGCGTTTGAAGGAATCATAAACCTCCTATTTCCATTTTGAAAATACTTTTTATTTCTTTTAAATCAGTTTTTGTTATTAGAAACTTTCTTAATGATATTTCCCCGATGATACAAAAACTGATTAATTTAACCATTGTGGTAGAAAGATAAGATAGCGAAGCAGCTATGCCTGCTCCAATCACTCCATATCTGGGTATCAAAAAAAGAGATAAAAAAATAATAACAATTACTCCCACAACACTACTGATACTATTAATATGATGTTTGCCTATCCCAGAAAAATATGAACTAATAATAAATGATATACTAAAGAAAAAAATTCCTGGTGATAACGATTGAATAATCGCTTGCATATTAATAAACTCATCACCAAAAATAAACTGATATACCTCAGAAGGAATAAAAATCAGAAAAAGAATTGCACATAAAGCTAAGATGCTTGCCAGCTTAATAAATTTAATCGTTAAATCGATGGTGTATTTTTTATTCCGTGAATTTACTATTCTTGAATGTTGGACATAAGCAATACTTCTACTCAGAATCCAAACAGACTCAACCAAAGAAACCGCATTTGAATAAATACCTACATCAGCAACACTAACAAAATGATTCAAAAAATAATAAGCTAACCGGAAACTTAAAACCTGAGCTAAAATATCTAATTGGTTAAACGAACCAAATTTTAGATGTTTCTTAATACCGATTAAATACTTATAAAAAGGAAAAGAATATTTTGTTCCTGAGTAATCATTAAAAGTAAATATATAACTTAAAATGGCGGAAAATGAATAACCAAAATACAATGCGGTTATATATGAATCGATAGACGACTTCTTTTGGAAGATAATTAAATAAACAATTACTATTAAAGTAGTTATAATTTGGGTTATAGTAACATAATTAACCTGATGAATTTTTTTATTTGCATGAAGTACTGCGTTATTAATACTAGTAAATGAAAGGATTAATGATAATATAACTACATGAAAATGATATTCTAAAGGAATTGCTTCGGAAAAAGTTAAAAACATGTCTAGCCCAATAGCCATTATCACAGACCATAAATAAGCTGGCACAACTAATAGTGAAAAATGAAACCTGGGTAAAAGATAAGTTAATCCACCCGCACCAATGACACCTGCAAAAATGATTATAAATGCGATGGTGGTAATGATTAGTCCCTGAACTCCTTTCCCTTCTGCACCTAAATAATTAGATATAATAATCGCAATTATCAGGTTAAAAACACCGGATAATATTTTTATGAAAAAAGTATTTACTATCTGTCTAATCATTTAATACTTCCTGATATATTTTTAGATATTTATATCCCACCCTTTCGAAACTAAAATTCTCGTATGCATAATTGATTAGTAAATGCTTATCATAATCCTGATAATGATCTAGCATATAATTTAGTTTATCTACCAATTGTTCTTCATTTCTTTTTTCTATTAATATCCCTTTTTCTTTATCTAAATGCTCTTTAATTCCTCCTACATCAGTCGACAGAACAGGTAAACCCGCGGCAAAAGCTTCAATAATAACGCAGGGAAGGTTTTCGTAATTACTAAACAAAACTAAAAAAGCTGATTTTGTCATATATTGAGCAACCTCAGGATATTCTTTTTTCCCGCAAAAATTAACATAATGACCGGTTAATCCTAAAGCATCAGACATCTCGACTAAAAACTTATTTTCCTCTGAATTTATTATATTTAAAACAAAATCCTGCCTCATCAAACGAAGCTTTGAAATACTTCGTAATAAACCCGAAATATTTTTATGCTCATCTCTTATATTTGAAACATGTAAAATTGATTTTTTATACTCATCGGGATTTGATTGATATTGAAAAACTTCCGTTTCAACAACATTAGGAATTACGGCGTATTTTGCACGGACTCCTGATACCATCATTGCCTTCTTTAAATTAGCTGTTACCGGGATAATTTTTCTTGCCTTTCGCCCGATAGTATTATAAAAAAACCGTTTCAAAAAATTCATCCGCTGATAAGTACCATTTAAAAATCCAGTCCAATGTTCTGTAAAAATATAGGGTATCTTATAAATTGAAGATAGAAGAAAAACGACAATTCCTATTGGATATAATACATTTGCATGAATTAAATCGGGTTTACCAAACCTTTTTTGTATATATTGCATTCCTCGGTTATAGTAGTAAAAATACATTAACTTACTCAACCACTTATTTTTAAAATAGATTATCACTTCAACTAAATTGTCTTCACTATTATTTTCAACAATCTCATATTTTCTTTTAATACCTTGGTCTTTAATAACATGTAAGCATAAAACTTTATTATACAAACCAACAGCTTTTGCATGTCGTTTTACAAAATCACCTCTAAAAGGAAATAATCGGGTAGGATACCATGATGAAAGAAAAAGTATTGTATATTTATCTGATTGCATAAAATAAAAATATACTCAAAACTATCGAAAAATAAATAATGAACAAAGCATGAAAGTAAATTTACTTATCATTGGAGCAGGACGAAGTGGCACAACCAGTTTGTGCGAACATCTCAAACATCATCCTGATATTTGTTTTTCTACATTAAAAGAAATTCCATTTTTTTCTATTGATGAGATATATCAGCGGGGATACAATTATTATCACTCTTTTTTTAAATTTCCCGACAGGCCTGTTATAGCATCATCTGATACTTACCTATTAATAGACCAGAAATCACCTGAAAGAATTAAACAATATAATCCGGATATGAAAATTATCATTCTTATGCGAGAACCTGTGGAGAGGGCTTATTCTTCATACATTTATGCAATTAATAACGGGCATCAAAAGAAAGAAATCGGACTTAAAGAATCTTTTTTAAAAGAGAAAGATTTTATAAACCAGAAAGATATAGTTACGCGAAATAATTTAGGACATTTCTATTCAGGATTATATTATAAACACATTAAGTACTGGATGAAATTCTTTCCTAAAGAAAATTTCCTGCTGTTAAAAACTTCTGAGCTTCAAACCCATCCCTCAAAAACCTTATCCACAATAAGTTCTTTCCTTGGGATCTCTGATTTTAAAAACATGAATAAAATACATATTAATAAAGCTTCAGGAGTAAAGTCAATGTTTCTGCACCGTTTTTTTATTAACCGCAATAATTCAATCAGAAAATTCTTTGGATTTATCACTCCCGTTTTTATTAAAAAGATAGTTTTTAATTCGGGTATAATTGAAAAAGTTAAAAGATTAAATACTAAAAAAACGGGTTATACTAAACTTTCCGACGAAGACAAAAAAATGGCAGAACCCTACTTTGCTGAAGATTTAGAAAAACTGAAAAAAGAATTCAACATCACCTTTTGATATAATTTTTCCGGATTAGTTTTTTTAACAAATAGGCACTATATTCCTGCTTTAGAATAGTTTTTGCAGAGTAATTTTTTATCTCAAAAGGTACGCGTTGTAAATGGTATTTTAAAAATTCATCTTTTAATCCTGCGCAGCCAAAAGTTAAATCAAGATTAATCTTCTCATCAGCATAAATAATATCAAAAAGTTGTTTCGATATTTTAAAGTCTGTAAAAGGAAAAGCAAAAAGATTAAAATCCGGATTTATGTATTTTTGCACCCATCGTACACTTTCTTTTACCTGGCGATATTGCTTTTCGAAAGATATATTGAAAAATTCGGGATGGTCTACACCATGCGCTCCAATATAAAAACCCTGCTTCATTAATGTTTTTATTTCATCGGTAGATAAATAGGGACTTTTCTTTTTTAAAAAATCATCAAAATCAACCTCTAAATAATTCGCTATTTTATCTAAAATAAATTGATTTGAACAGGTTACTTGTAAAACCGCATTTTTTAATGATATGAAGCGGGTTGAATTTACTTTTAAAATTTCTGCTATCCATTTTAATTCCTGAGCATTTGATTTACTTAAGCGTTCAACAATCAAACTGCTTTTAAAGCGATAAAATAATGCTCGATTATTTACAAATCCTGAGTTAATAAAAAATATGGCCGGAATTCCTTTTTCTTTTAAAATCGGGGCTATAAAATTTTTAACCTCTCTTAAACCATCATCAAAAGTAAAAAGGACTTTGTTTTTAGTAAAGGGTTGATTATTTTTAATTGAATATACCAGGTCTTTAACACTTATAGGTTCAAAAAAATTTAAAATAAACGCTAAATCATTTTTAAACTGATTGATGGAACGTAACGGGTACAAATTTTTAAGATGAGCAGGAGGGTCATCACTTATAGCATGATATAAAGGGATAAGCAACTGTTTATTTGATATTTGAATAAGTTTTTGAAGCATTAGAACCATTTATTTAGAGGCCAGGGTAAATTATTTTGTTTGTATACACTGTAAAAAACAGGCTTTGCACCAAACCCTGCAAAAAAACGGGCAAGGCCTTCTAGACTTCCTCCTTCAAAGTCGAGTATATAATCTTTTTCTGCATATTTTTGAATAATCCTATCAATAATTAAAAACATGGCTGATTTTTCTTTTCCTTCTGTATTTGATGTTGAAATCAACATGGTTATTCGGTTTTTAAAGATAACAAAAAAAGCAGCAGCTATTAAATTCCCTTCATCATTTAAAACGACAATGCTTTCGTATTGAGTTTTATTTTGAATGGTATTAATCAACGAAAGTAATATTTTATATTGCCACTCCTTTAAATCATTAACAGGATTTGCTTTTTTAAATGCCCAAATCTTTTCTGTATTTACGCCAGTTATTATTTTCAAAGAATTTTTACCTGATTTTTTTAAATTACGCTGAGTGTTTTTGCGATACGAATTATACAACCACTCATAACTGTTCTTTAAGGATAATTCATAATTTTTCTTTAATGCATAATTTTCTTGAACCCTGTTTTCGAAATTTAATTGAATATGAATATATCGAAAAAGTTTTTGAATTTTATCTAAAAAATCAATCCCAGCCTTTCCATTTCCAGTAGAGTAAAAAACACCTAACTGTTGACAGAACGGTGGCTGTATAAGATATCTCAGTCCAAATTTTTGCTTAACTGTCAATGGCATTACCGCCTCATAATCTCCGACAACCAATGCAACCCAGCCTGGTGAAACAATATCGAGATACCACGAGAGAGCATATACCAATCCGTTATGTGAATTTTCTATAGTAGAATCCCATTTTTGTTTATTTATTTGATTATGATTAAGATATTGAATTTTCAAGTATAAATTATTTTTTTAATTAAATTTTCTATTTGCAACCTTTCTTAAAATTATAGTATCCTGATAATCAAGACACTTTTCTCTTTTTCTCCCACACCACCATCCATAAAAAATTTTATCAATTATAAAATTATTGTTAAATATTAAATGATTTAAAAAATCTTCTTTATAGGCAACATTTGCTTCACGAACTTTTTTATCCAGCAAAACATAATCTCCCATATTGTAATTAAACTTTAACCCATTATAATTATCCATTAAACTTTTACTCTCTTCATTCAAAATAAAAAAAGTAACAAAACAAGTTCCATTATGCTTTAATACTCTATTTATCTGTTTTAAATAATTATCTACATCCAAAGGAGTCATGTGGGTAAAAACCGAAAAAAGAAAAACCAAATCAAATTCATTATCATTGTATGGAAAAATAAAATTCTTTGCTTCTTTATCAGTACTCAGATTATATAAATCGTTTTTTAAATCAATATGCTTAAAATTAAAATTTGGATAGGAGTTGCTAATATTTTTTTTACACCATTTAATTCCCGATTTTACAATATCAAAACCTTCGTATGAACCCTTATGATTTAAATATTTTGTTAAAGGGACTGCAAGTCTTCCAATCCCACACCCAACATCTAACACTCTTTGATCTGGCTGTAAATTTGCATAACTTATAAGCTGATTTAATAATCTATCGCCCTGTATTTTAAAGTCTCCATGCCCAATAAATATTTTCCCCTTGGGAGGTATTAATTTATCTCTTCTGCCTAAAATGTTATCGAGGAGGTCTGAAGGATAATAGTATAACCTCCTGAAAATTCTTCTCAATTTAGGGCTTAATAGATAATATAACTCCCTTTTATTCATAATGATAATAAATAAAATAACAAGGTTACTTTATGATTTTTACTTCTCAAAAATTATTTCCAACATTTTTTTATACACCGGCTCCCATCCCTTCCAATGCCCGTGGTCGCTTACCGACTCATTATGCCATAGGCTGATAAAGGTACCGTTTACTTTCTTCACTTTTTTAATAATATTTTCAATTTTTTGTATAGCTTCCTCAACATTAAGTTTTAAATACTGATTCAGTGTTGTGTCCATCACATGAAACGGGAAAATTTCAAGTTCTGTTACTTTTTCATTGTACAAATCGTAAAAGTTAAACGGAGTAGAGGTTCCGGCTCTAAAACCTACATCTGTAGCATATCCAAGGGTATAATCTTGTTTTATCCCTAATCTTATAAGGTTTTGGTAAGTTTCGGTAAACAATAGTTTTAAGTAATGCTGCCTGCTTTTGGTAATTGGTTTTTGAATTATTCCCGATAAATAATCATACTCTTTTTTAAGCAGGCTAAAGTTCTTATTGGATTCGTACGACGGGTGGATACCAATTTCTGCCCTCTGCGAAATTTCTTTAATCAATTGTTGAAAAGCTTCATTATCCAAAGGCAAATTTTTATCGTAGGTATTGTAATTTCCTACCAAAAAAAACCAAATCGGGTCAAAGTTATATTTGTGATGCAGTGCATCCAAGTATCCGTAAGTATCGAATGGGTCTTTTTCTCCATTGAGCGTTTGGAAACGTTTTATATTTTCGTCAAAATCCAGCTTAAACAAATCGCGCATGGCAGCTCCCAATGTGCGAACAGTTCCTTTGTACAAATAGGCATAAGCATTATCTACATCAATGGTTGAGATATAATTAAATTTCCGTTCACACGTTTTAAATCCGGGAAATTTTTGTTTAAGCATTTCAGCAAGTAAACAAGCCCACTGGTCAACCACCGGGTCGTATAAAAAACCATTTTGTCCAGCCAAACTCTGGTTGGCTTCGAACCGGCCATGCTGGTCGGCACTAAAAGGCAAATATTCTTCGTAACGGCTAATTAAATAAAAACTCGCTGCAAAAAGGTCGAAAGGAATATCTGCCTCCTTATTGGTTTCAAAAAATATTTTTTGCCCATTCCATGCTGAAACATCAATTTTCTTTTGCAGAATATTCGATTCAAAAAGCAGATCAACCGGTATAATTTGAATACAGTTTTCGAACTGTAGTTTTGAATAATTTATTTTTGGCAAATCGGAATTTTTAAATTCTTCTTTATCATTTACGATATTAAAATGAACATCATGTATCCGGTTAAAAATAAATTTTAAAATATACTCGAGCCTTGGCGTTTTCTGTGGTGAATAAATCAGTATCAATTTTTTTGTGTTTTTGGTTTATCCAAATTTACAAAATTTATTCATCATTCAAATTCAACAATGGTAATTCCTGAGCCTCCAAATTGAACACTTTCGTCGTGATAATTTTTAACCAAATCAACCGTATCGAGGTATTGACGAATAAGCTGACGTAAAATTCCATCGCCTTTTCCATGTAAAATTTTTACCGTTCCCATATTGATCACAATCGCCTCATCGATAAAATCACGTACCTCCTGCAATGCTTCATCGGCTCGTTTGCCTCGAACATCAATTTCCGGTTTAAATTGTAACCTTTTTTCGCCAAAATCCCATTTTGCTGATGACGATGTTTGAGAAATTCCAGCCATTTGCTGATATTGTTTCTCCGTAATCTTTTCCAACCGTTTTTTATCCAGTGTTGTAATCATATTACCAAAAGCCACCATAATGCTTTGTCCATTTACATCCAACACCTCTCCTGCTGTGTCTTGCCCAAATAGTTTTACTTTATCTCCTTTCTCAAAAATATCAGTTTTTGGCTCCGCTTTTTGATTTTCTTTTGCGGGTTGCTTTGGTTCTTTTTTCCTATTTTCACGTTGCTTTAGCTTTTCAATTTTTTGCTGTATTTTCTCCTCTTCTTTGCTATCTGGCTGGGCTAACTGTTCTTTTAAATCAATAAGCTGCTTGCGTGCCTCTTTTGTTTTTTCTTTTTCGGCCTGGCTTTCGCGGATTTCACGGATGGTATTTTCGATACGTTTATTTACCTCGGTAATCATCTGCTGCGCTTCTTCTTTCGCTTTTTTCAAAATTTCCTTTCGGGATTTTTGGGCATCTTCTAATTCCGATGAATAATAAGCAATGAGTTGTTCCAGTTTCTTTTCTGACTTTCGTACACTTTCGCGTTTAGTTTCCCAGTAACGCTTATCTCTAATAATATCTTTCAGGTTTTTATCAAAATTAATATGGTCTTTACCAATTTTGGCTGTGGCCGATTGTAAAATATCTTCGGGTAAACCAATTTTACGCGCAATTTCAAAAGCAAAAGAACTTCCCGGCTCTCCAATCGACAGCTTAAACAATGGTTCAATTTTACCAGTATCAAAAAGCATGGCGCCATTTTCAATGCCCTGTGCAGAAGATGCAAAATGTTTAAGGTTTGTATAATGTGTTGTAATAACACCAAAGGCTTTTTTTCTATTTAAGGCATCCAGTATAGATTCGGCAATAGCACCTCCCAGCATTGGTTCTGTTCCCGACCCAAACTCATCAATCAACAATAAAGTTTTAGGATTAGCTGATTTGATGAAAAATTTCATATTCATCAAATGTGAGCTGTAAGTACTCAGATCATTTTCAATCGACTGGTCGTCGCCGATATTTATAAAAAGATTCTGAAAAACACCAATCTCAGAGTTTTCGTGCATAGGAACCAACAATCCACACTGAAACATATATTGGAGTAAACCTACGGTTTGTAAGCATACCGATTTACCCCCTGCATTAGGCCCTGAAATTAATAGTATCCGCTGGTTATCGTTATTTAGCTCAATATCTAAAGGCACCACTTTCCTGTTTTCTTCTTTAAAAGATAAAAACAGTAACGGGTGAATGGCTTGTTTCCATTGCAAATACAGCCGATTGACAAATACCGGTTTTACACCATTTAATTTATTAGCCAACAACGCTTTTGAGCGGATAAAATCGATAGTTCCCATAAACTCATAAGCCAATAATAAATCATCGCAATAAGGCCTTAAATCGTTGGCAAATGAGGTAAGTATTTTAATAATTTCCCGTTTTTCGGCATAGTAAAGTTCTCGAATATCGTTATTTAACTCAACAATCTCTGTCGGCTCTATATATGCAGTTTTCCCTGTTGCTGATTCGTCGAGAATTAATCCTTTAATTTTTCGTTTGTTCGATGCATCTACCGGAATGGTAGCACGGCCATCGCGAATGGATAAACTAACATCCTGTTCAACAATTCCAGATTTTTGAGCTTCTTTTAGTATTGCATGTAATCGCCTGGATACTGTACTTTCTTTATGGTTGATATCTTTCCGGATATTTCCCAACTCAGGCGATGCATTATCTTTTATTTTCCCATTTTTAGTAATAATTGCATCTATTCGCTCAAAAATAAAAGGATATAATTTAATGTTTTCTGTTAACCGCTGTAAGTATGGATATTTATTTTCTTCTTTTCGGGCTTTAAAAAATTTTAGCATTGCGTTAATGGTTTCGAGCGAACGTTTAAGGTCAAACAATTCTTCTGGCAACATGTATGTTCCTTCAACCCTTGTTTTTTTTATGGCATCGGTAACATCAAAAAAATGATTTAACGGAAAATCATCTTCCATTGCCATGATTTGTTTAAACTCATCTACCTGGCTTACCAGGGTTTGAATAAACGTATAATTTTTTGAAAAACGGATTTTATCTACACGGTTACGCCCAAGATTGCTAAGACAACCACCTTTGAGCATCTCCCGGATTTTATCGAAACCTATTTTTTGTTCAAAATTTTCAGGGTATAACACTATCTAACAATTTATCATGTAACTGTCTGCAAAATTAACATTTAACCTGACGTATTCATAAATTAATATTTGATATTTTCCTTTATCTGCTTTAATTTTAAAAAACTAAAAATATTAACTATATGGATTTCAATAAACACAAAATATTATTCTGGATTACCTTATTTGCAATTACAATGGGAATATTCGAAGGTTCTGTTGTGGTTTATTTAAGGGCTATATATTATCCCGAAGGTTTTGCATTTCCTTTGCAACCTATCGATAATAAAATTGCCATTACTGAGTTATTTCGTGAGCTGGCTTCGCTTATTATGCTTTTGAGTGTTGCCATCATTGCCGGAAAAAATTTCTCCCTGCGTTTTGCCTGGTTTATTTATACATTTGCTATTTGGGATATTATATATTATATCCACTTATGGCTTTTTTTAGGATGGCCGGATAGTTTACTCACCTGGGATATTTTATTTTTAATTCCAGTAACATGGACAGGGCCGGTTATTTCTCCTGTTATCGTCTCCATTTTAATGATTATTCTTGCAGTAATAATATACCATTATAATTTAACAACAGATTTTAAAACCAAAATCATAAAAAAAGAATGGCTTTTATTGATTGCTGGAGCCTTTATTGTTTTCTTATCGTTTATTTGGGATTATTGCCGTTTTTTAATTCAAAATATATCGATGAATGAAATTCAACATAAATCGTTTAGCGACAAATTATTCGATTTATCGGTGCAATATATACCTTATCAATTTCCCTGGCTGATATTTTTAACCGGAGTAATGGTTCTTATATATAGTTTTTGGAATTTCTATCAAAGAAATCAAAAGTTAACAAGCATTATTCGTGATACCCATGAATAATGTTGCTGAGGTAGAAAAAATTAAAGATTTAACTATTATAAATCCGGTTAATATTATTTTTCGGGCCGTTTTCTTACAAACCATAGAATAGCAAATATTGCCAGTCCAATTAAAAACAATATTACTCTTGCCCAAAAGCTTTTTACATCTGATGATACAATAATAATATCGCCTAAAAATGCGATAATAAAACCTACGGTAAATCCTGTTAAAAATCGATGTTTCATCCTTTTTTTCTTTTATTAATTTATTATTTGATGCAAGTTACAAAAAAATCATCAAAAAAAAAAGCCTGCTATTTAAAACAGGCTTCTAATCAATAATAAAAAAACTATTCTTTAATTCCCAGTTGTTGAAATATAAATGCATAATCCAAAGCATATTCTTTTAATGCCTCAAATCGGCCAGAAGAACCTCCATGCCCAGTTTTCATATTGGTGTGCAACAACAATACATTGTCATCAGTTTTCATATCACGCAATTTGGCAACCCATTTGGCAGGTTCCCAGTATTGTACCTGCGAGTCGTGCAAACCTGTAGTTACAAGCATCGCCGGATACTCCTGAGCTTTTACCTGGTCGTATGGCGAGTAGGAAAGCATATAATCGTAATATTCTTTCTCTTTTGGATTGCCCCATTCATCAAACTCACTGGTTGTTAATGGAATACTTTCATCAAGCATTGTTGTCACAACATCTACAAACGGAACAGAAGCAACAACTCCTTTATACAATTCGGGTTGTAAATTTACAATCGCTCCCATTAAAAGTCCTCCTGCGCTTCCGCCCATAGCAAAAAGTTTATCAGGATTAGTATAGTTTTGTTCAATTAAATATTCGGCACAATCGTTAAAATCGGTAAATGTATTCATTTTTTTCAGCAACTTACCATCTTCGTACCATTGGCGGCCAAGGTACTGGCTGCCACGAACATGTGCAATAGCATAAACGAAACCGCGATCAAGCAGGCTTAAACGGATAGAACTAAAATATGGATCCATGGTAGCTCCATACGAACCGTAACCATAAAGTAAAGCTGGATTATTGCCGTCTAACTTAATTCCTTTACGATATACTATTGACATAGGGATTTTAGTACCATCATCGGCAGTAGCCCACAATCTTTTGGTTTCGTAATTTGATGGGTCAAAATCGCCCAGTACTTCCTGTTGTTTTTTCAGCTCACGCTCATGGGTTTTCATGTTGTAATCGTAAGTTGAGCTCGGTGTAGTCATCGATGTATAACCAAATCGCAATACATCAGTATCAAAATCAGGATTGGTTGAAACATAGGCCATATATACTTCTTCGTCGAAATCTATATAATGCTCATCTTTTGTTTCCCAATTGATTATTCTAATATTATTTAATCCTTTTTTACGTTCTTCGACAACTAGATAATTTTTAAAGATCTCCACTCCTTCAAGGAAAACATCATTGCGGTGTGGAATTACTTCTTCCCAGTTTTCTTTTGTTGTTTCATTAACCGGTGTGCGCATTAACCGGAAATTTTTAGCGTTTAAATTGGTTTTGATATAGAAATAATCGCCAAAATGAGCCACATCATATTCTAAACCACGTTCACGAGGTTGTATAATTTTAAAATTACCATCAGGGTTATTGGCATCCAAATAACGATTCTCATTAGATAATGTACTATAAGAACTAATGATTAAATATTTTTGTGATTTAGATTTATAAATTCCGGTACTAAATGTTTCATCCTCTTCGTGATAAACTTCTTGATCTAATGAATAATTATCTCCCAATTTGTGTTTAAAGATTTTATATGATCGAAGTGTAGTATCATCTTTTTGGGTATAAAAAAATATTTTGCTATCATTTGCCCATGCTGCCGAACCGGTTGTTAAAGGGATATTATCAGATAACATCTCACCGGTTTCCAAATTTTTAATGTGGATGGTATATTTTCTTCTGCTAACGGTATCAACCCCAAAAGCTAATAATTTGTTATCGGGGCTGACATTAATTCCATTTACCTGATAGTAACTATGCCCTTTAGCCATTTCATTTACATTGAGCATTATTTCTTCGTTTGCATCAAGTGTTCCTTTTTTACGGCAATAAATAGGATACTCTTTACCTTCCTCGTACCTATTGTAATAGTAATACCCATTAAAGAAATACGGAACAGACTGGTCTGTTTCTTTAATCCTTGATTTCATTTCCTCAAAAAGCTTTTCCTGCAACTCTTCGGTTGGTTTTAAAACAGATTCGGTATATCTGTTTTCGGCTTCTAAATATTCAATTACTTCAGGATTTTCTCTGTCGTTTAACCAGTAATAGTTGTCAATCCTTGTATCACCGTGAATGGTTAACTCTTTTGGTTTTTTCATAGCTTCAGGTGGCTGAATATTTTTGCTATTTTTACATCCTGTAATCATAGGTAAAACAAAAAATATAATCACAGAAACTTTTAATAATTTTATATCCTTCATTTTGATTTAAGGTTTTAATATTTAAAATTTAATTATTTTACACCAGTGTAAATATAATTTATTTCCTGCGATTTTGTTATACATAAAATTTAGAATTATTTTTGTTTTCTTTAAAATATAAATATAATGACATATCAAAGAAAACTTACACGATCGCAGAACCAGGTTATGCAGGTGTTTGTGCCGGGATTGCCGAATATTTTGGCTGGGATATTGGATTAGTTCGTATTCTATATTTGCTCATAAGCATTTTTAGTGCTGCGTTTCCGGGCATTATTGTATATATTATATTGTGGATTGTAATGCCTCAAGAAAACCATTTTGTTTACTAATTGGTTATCAATCATTCAGTCATATAAGCAACAGAAACGGCACCACGTCCGGCACTTAATCCAATAACCGGCGAAATATTTACTACCGATACAGGATCTTTTCCTGTTAAAACTTTCATTTTTTCCAAATACCAGTTGGCACTATCCATATTATTGGCATGTAAAATAATATAATTCCACATTTTTTTATCCTTCAAATGATTTTCAATATGCCTTATTACTTTCTTCATATTTCCTTTTTGGCTAAAAGCTTTATCAAAAAGTTTGGATGTACCATCAGGATTCATAGAAACGATAGGTTTAACATTCATTAAGGATGCTATCTTTTCCTTCATCGGGCTAACCCTTCCGCCACGCACCATGTATTTTAAATTTTTTACACTTACTAAAATCTTCGATTGACTAATCCATGATTCTGATTGCTCAATAATCTTATCATGACTTGTGCCTTTTTCAATTTCTTTTGCAATTCTTAAAGCAATTAATCCCAAAGATCCTGAAAGATTGCGTGAATCGATCACCGATATTTTTTTGTTAAACTCTTTACTTATTTTTTGGGCTGTTTTTACACTATTTTGGTAAGTTCCGCTAAACTTACTGGTTAGATGCACTGCAATAATTGAATCATAATGCGAAGCTAGGTAAGCAAATAAATTTTCAAAAGCTTTTTCGTTGGGTTGTGCTGTTTTGGCAAATTCTTTATTTTGATCCACAAGATCGTAAAAATTCTCGGGATGCATTGTAACCTTATCCAGATAATGGTTCTCTCCAATAAAAATATTAATAGGAATAAAATGAATCTGGTAGTGATCAATTAACTCGGGTGATAAATCACAAGATGTGTCGGTTACTAGTGCTATTTTATGTTTTCTTTTATGAGCAACCTCATATTGCCGGTACATATCGTCAGCTTTCTGATAGGCCATTACACCAAAATCTTTTAGTGTATTAAAAAGGTTTTGTGGCTGGTCGGTATGAATATGAATTCGCACCATTTTTTCAGACCCGGCGATAACCAGCGAATCACCAAAAGGTTTAATAATATCTCTTAATTTGGTTTTATCAATCTTTTCAGCTTTTATAAGTACCTCTGTACAATATCGATAGGTTAAAATTTCATGTGAAATCGAATCATCAAAGTTTAATTCAACCGGATATTCTTTAGATGTAATTAATTTACGAATATCCTTTGTTTTTATTAACTCTAATATCCCTTCAAGAAATAATACAAACCCTTTGGCGCCGGCATCAACAACATTTGATTTAGCCAGGATTTTTAATTTATGAGTTGTTTCGGTCAACGATTTCTTAGCTACATGGTACGAATCAATCAGTAATTCCTGAAAATCCTTCACTTTTTCTTTACTTGAATATATATGCTCTGCCCATTCTCTGATAACTGTAAGCATTGTACCTTCAACAGGTTCTGCAATTGCTTCGTAAATATAATCAACAGCATTTTTAACCGATTGGGCAAACTTTTCAATACTCATTTCGTGGCAATCGCAGGTTTCGTTGCTAGTGCCGTAAAGAAACTGAGCAAAAATTACACCCGAATTACCTCGTGCTCCATCTAAAGCTGCATTGGCAATTGTATCAGCTGTTTCTTTGTATGATTTATCAGGCCTTATTTTCTCAATTATAGAACGTATAGTCGATGCAAGATTAGAACCCGTATCGGCATCTGGAACAGGAAAAACATTGATATCGTTCAACTCTTTCTGATGTTCGATAATTTTATGGGCGCCGGCCAGGAAAATATAATATAAATTCTTCCCTGTAAGTATAGATATTTTTTCAGATGATTTCATTTAATAAAAAGTCTTTATCAAAAATAATATTTTGATTACATTATTTTGCTTTTTTTTAAACAAACAATCATATCGATTAAATTGTTGCGATAATTTGATAAATTTTGTCTTCAAAAATTATAAAATGGTCAAAGTATCATTAACATTTTTGCTTTTAAGAATAATTTTAAATAATTTATCGTCTAAAATCAATTGTCCTAACCCATCTTTTCGTCTTATATTGTGAAAACAATAACTAAAATAGCTAACGACATTATTACCAGCGGCATAAAAGGTAGCTATGCTTCAGAACCTGTAAGAAAAGCGATTATTATTAACCTTTTCTCTATTATAGGTTTATCTTTTATGATTTATTTTGGCATACAAACCCTTTTAACTTACAAACTTTGGTATTCGTTAATTCTTTTTGGATTTGCTTCAATAACTGCTATAAATTTTATTTATCTAAGGATTTCAAAAAACTTTAATAATGCCGGCCTGTTTTTAGTTATACTGATGACAATAGTTGAGTTCTTTTTTATTATCAGCGGTGGTGTTGAAAAAACTGCTTTTGTTTGGTATTATACCTATCCGATTTTGAGTTTATTTATATTAGGTTTATTCCCTGGCCTTATATTTATTACTTTCTTACTTTCGGGTACAATTGCATTATTTATTATTCAGCCAGACTTTTTCCCTGTTTATGATAAAAATATTGTATTACGTTTTATTACAAGTTTTACTGCTGTATCACTCATGGCAGCGGTTTTTGAGTTTGTAAGGTCTGTTACCTATAAAACATTAATTGAATCTGATCAAAAGAAAACCTTTTATCTGAATAAAATTCTTGAACAACAGGATGAAATCTTAACCAAATCAAAAAAACTGGAAAAAACTAATCTTGAACTGGAAAAACACCGAAAACATTTGGAAGAAATAGTACAGGAACGCACAGCCGAGCTAATAAAAGCCAAAGAAAAAGCAGAAGAATCGGATCGTTTAAAGTCTGCCTTTCTGGCTAATATGAGCCATGAAATTCGTACGCCTATGAATGCCATTATTGGGTTTTCTAATTTGCTAATTGATCCTGAAATAAGAAATACACTAAAAGAAGAGATGGTCCATCATGTTACTCAAAATGCAAATGCTTTGATGAAACTAATTGAGGATATTATTACGATTTCGAAAATTGAGGCAAGCCAAATTGAGTTGAATCTTAGAAAAACAGACTTACTTCAGATAATTATGAGTTTATACGAAGAATTTGACGACCTGCTTACCATTATGAATAAAAAGCATATAAAATTTATTTTAGACAATGTAATTGATGATAAAGAACTATATATACAAACCGATAAAAGCCATTTAAAAAAAATATTATATAATTTGCTCGACAATGCATTTAAATTTACTGAAAAAGGAGAAATACATTTTGGATATCATATAAAAAACTCCTATATAATCTTTTATGTTAAAGATACTGGTATTGGATTAACTAATAATCAACAAAAGGAAATTTTTAATCGTTTTACCAAAGCAGTTGACACTAAAAAAAAGTTATACAGAGGTGCTGGTTTAGGGTTAAGTATTTGCAAAAGCCTGGTTGAGTTATTAGAAGGAGAAATAAGTGTAATTTCTAATAATAATGAAAATGAAGAACAGTCTGGATCTACTTTTTTTGTGAAAATACCATTAAATCTTCAAATTAATACTTAATGGGGAAAATATTCTCACATCCATATTTGATTAGTTTATAAACTCAAAATATTTATCCGTCAAAAATAATAAAATCATATTTGTTTAATTGCTTTTTTTTCTATACTTTATCGATGTTTTAGATACAGTAACCTAAACAATAAAGATGAACTCTTTAAACACTCTGATTATAACCTTGTGTTTCTGTATCCTGTCATTCAATATTTTTGCACAAAATAATGCAATGGCGGGTACGCCTTATATTCAAAACTATACCAGTGAAAATTATAATACTCCTGAAGATCAAATTTGGTCGATTATACAAGATCCAAAGGGATTAATGTATTTTGCAAATAACAATGGGGTGCTAGAATTTGACGGCAATACCTGGCGGTTAATCGAAGTTCCCAATAAATCAACGATCCGCTCATTTGCACTCGACCATTACAGTGGGCGTATTTATGTTGGAGCAGTTGGCGACTTTGGATACCTGCAAACAGATAGTGCCGGAAGAAAACACTTTGTTTCACTTGTCGATAAAATCCCTGATAAGTATAAAAGTTTTGAAGATGTGTGGCATATTAGTGTAATTGACCAAAAAGTTATTTTCAGAACACCTTCTTCTATTTATTTATACCAAAACGATACTATAAAAACTATACTCCCAACCGACAGGTTTCATACTTCATTTAACATTGATAATAAATTTTATGTCCGCGAATGGAATAAAGGATTGTTTACACTTATTGGTGATTCTCTCGAGTTTATTAGACAAAGTAACATTTTTGCCAATAAACGAATTTATGCAATGTTACCCTATAAAGAAAATAAAATTCTAATTGTAACAAGGAATCACGGAATATATATTTATTCTCCAAAATCTGAAACCAACCGTTTTATAAAACCAGACAACTTTGATCATATAAACCATTTTTTAATAGAAAATCAGCCTTATTGCGGTGAAAAAAGAAATGATAACGAATTTATTATTGGAACCTTGCAAAATGGAATATTAATATTTAATGATAAAGGAGAAATTATTCAACAAATTGATAAAGCTTCCGGATTAAATAGCTCAGACGTATTAAGCCTGTTTGTTGACAATCAAAGTAATTTATGGGCAGGATTAAATAATGGAATATCATATATCATCAAAAATTCGCCATTTTTATTTTTTAATAAAAAAAATGGTTTAGAAGGAACAGCCTATATGGCTAAAAAATTTAACAATAAAATTTATGTCGGAACTTCTTCCGGTTTATTTTATGAAGAATACCCAAATCAATTCAAATTAATTGATAATACGAAGGGGCAAAGCTGGTATATAACAAAAATTGACCAAAATTTATTTTTAGGCCATTCAGATGGCATATTCTTAATTAATAAGAAACAGGCTGTAAATATTTCTCCAAACATTGGTACAGTATGGTCGTTGAAAAAAATACAAAACAAACCATATATACTTGCAGCAACTAATAATGGTTTATATATTTTAAAATTTAAAAATAATGAATGGCGGCTTGCTCATAAAATAAAAGGTTTTAGCGAATCATCAAGATATATTCAAATTGAGAATGGCAATACAATATGGATAAGTCATGCAAACAAAGGAATTTTTAAACTCACAATATCACCACAACTTGATACTGTTTTTAAAACTGAATATTATGACACAAGTTATGGGTTGCCATCCAATACTCATAACTACGTTTTTAAAATTAAAAATAAAAATCTCGAATCGGAAATTATTTTTGGAACCGAAAAAGGAATATATCAATACAACAATAATACAGAACATTTCGAGCCACATCCGGAATTTTCGTTTTTGCCTGACAAAGGATTTATCGATGAATTTGTACAGGATGATAATGGAAATATTTATTATCAGCAGGGAGATGAAAAGGGCGTTTTAATAAAACAAATAGACGGGGCTTATAAAATTGACAGAACTGCATTTTTAAAGCTTAAAGGATTATTTATAGAACATATTTCGATTATCGACAGCAACAGAATATTGTATTCGTGCAAAGAAGGAGTCATTCAATTCAATCCTAAAAAGAAAATTTATTACAACCAGCCTTACAAAGCAGTTATAAGAAAAATAACTGCCAACGATTCACTTTTTTATGAAGGGAACGACTCCATAGCAGAAATTAAGTTTCCATATAAATTGAACAACATAAACTTTATTTTTTCAGCTCTTTACTTTGAAGATCCTGAAAAAACCGAATTTAGTTATTACCTGGATGGTTTTAAATCGCCCGAAAAAGGATGGTCCAAGTGGTCGACAAAAACTGAGAAAGAATATACAAATTTAACTCACGGTAAATATGTTTTTAAAGTTAAAGCCAGAAATATCTATGAAATAGAAAGTGAAATTGCCGAAATTCATTTTCATATATTAACTCCCTGGTATAGTACAATTATTGCCTTAATTATCTATGGTATCATTACAATAGTTATAATAGTATTTATTGTAAGATATTATACCCAGCGATTGCAAAAGGAAAAAGATAATCTGGAGAAACTCGTAAAAGAACGAACAAAAGAAATTATCAGACAAAAAGAAAATATTGAAAAAATAAATAACCAGTTAAAAAAATTATCGATCGTTGCCAGTAAAACAAGTAATGCAGTCATAATTTTTAGTTATGATGGAACAATAGAATGGTTTAATGATGCATTTAGCAAAATTTACGGCTATTCATTTGATGAGTTTATTAAAGAAAAAGGGAATAATATTTTTAATGCAAGTAGCAACAAAAGAATAAAAAGCTATGTTGAACAATGTTTCCAATGCCGTTCGAGTGTAATTTATGAAACCCACCTTAAAACTAAAGATAACGAGCCTGTCTGGATACAAACTACTTTAACACCTATTATTGATGAAAATGGAAGTATAGAAAAACTGGTTGCTATTGATACAGACATAACAGCCTTGAAAAAAGCCGAAAGCGAAATTATGCAAAAAAATGAAGAAATTCTTTCGCAAAATGAAGAGATGCTGGTACAAAACGAAGAACTCGAAAAACACCGGCATCATCTACAAGAGCTTGTTAAAGAAAGAACTGCAGACCTGGAAAAAGCAAAAGAACGTGCCGAAGAAAGTGACAGGTTAAAATCAGCTTTCCTGGCAAATATGTCGCACGAAATAAGAACTCCCATGAACGCCATCGTAGGTTTCACCGATTTACTTAACGATCCTGATCTATCTGAAGAACAAAAGAAAGAATTAATAACTCATATCAATGCAAATAGCGACACTTTGTTGCATTTAATTGATGATATTATTGACTTAGCTAAAATTGAAGCCAACCAGGTAGATATAAATAAAAAAAATTGTCATATATACAATATTGTTCAAGATGTTTATAACACTTTTAACGAAAGAAAGAAAACTATAGATGTAAATAACTATATTCAATTTAAGTTAAACATTGATAAAAGTTTAAAAGGAATAACCCTTTTTACAGACCCATTTCGCATGCAACAGGTTTTATCTAATTTGTTACAAAATGCTTTTAAATTTACTGAAAAGGGAACTATTGAAATTGGATATGAATTATTTAAAACAAATGAGAACCCCTTTATCCGTTTTTTCGTAAAAGATACCGGTATAGGAATGGATAAGGATCAACAAAAAGTTATTTTCGAACGTTTTAATAAAGCCGAACACGACAAAAAGAAGCTTTACAGAGGGGCAGGATTAGGTTTAGCCATTAGTAAAAGTTTAATCGAACTATTGGGTGGAAATATATCTGTAAAATCTCAAAAAGAAAATCCCGCTGATAATAAAAAAGGATTTTCTGAATTTTACTTTACAATACCATTTATAAATACACAAGAAAAAAATAATGATATGACATCAAAACAAACAGCAATAAAATCTACCAACTACAACTGGAGTACCAAAAAAATACTAATAGCCGAAGACGAGGATAGTAATTATCGTTACCTGGAAATGGTATTAAATAAGACCAAATCGGATGTTATTTGGGCAAAAGATGGTATTGAAGCCATAGAAAAGTGTAAAAAATACGAACCCGATTTAATATTAATGGATATTAAAATGCCTAATATGGATGGGCTGGAAGCTACCCGTGAAATAAAAAAAATATATCCCGAAATACCTATTATTGCACAAACAGCATTTGCCATGGAAAATGATGAACGATTAAGCCTGGAGGCCGGATGCAACGCCTATTTATCAAAACCTGTAAAAGCAAAAAAATTGTTAAGCACATTGTCAACTTTTTTAATTAATGATTAACTTATAAAGAAATCATTTAAACCTAAACCATGAACCCAAACTTTAATGTAACAAAAAAAATAACATTTTATGGTATAATCTTATTTCTTAGCTTAATAACAAAAAATAGTTTTTCACAAAACAGTGAGTATACATTTGAAAAACTAACCGTTAAAAACGGATTGTCTCATAATAATGTTTATACTATTTATCAAGACCAATTAGGTTTTTTGTGGTTTGGCACTCAAGACGGGTTAAATAAATACGACGGTTATAATTTTACTATTTACCGCCACGAACCAGATAATCCTAACTCTCTATCAACCGGGAATTTTGGAAAAATATACCAGGACTCATCAGGAATTTTTTGGTTTGGTACTTTTGGGGGAGGAATAGATAAATATGATCCGAAAACTAATAAATTTTCTAACCTTTCGAATAAAATTAACGATCCAAACAGTTTAAGCAACAACCAAATCACTTTCTTTTTTAAGGATAGTTTCGAAGATTTATGGGTAGGGACATCAAGCGGTGGCTTAAATAAGCTTAATAAAGACGGTGAAACTTTTACAAGATATCAACATAATCCAAACGACTCTACCACACTTAGCCATGTTAGAGCTAAATGCATTTGCGAAACCAGCGACGGTATGCTTTGGATTGGAACAGGAAATGGATTAAACCGGTTTAACCGCAAAACAGGAAAATTCAAACATTATTATCACAATAAAAATAACAAAAATAGTTTAAGCGCTAATAGCATTCAATATATTTTAGCCGATAAAAATGATATCATATGGATTGCTACCCGTAATGGAGGATTAAATAAATTTAATCCAAAAACTGAAGAATTTACTCATTATATGCATGATCCAAATAACCCAACATCAATTAACGACAATAAAGTAGAATTTCTATTTATTGATTCATACGAGCAATTCTGGGTTGGAACTTACGAAGGTGGATTAAATCTATTTAACCCGGAAAAAGGAACATTTGAACATTTCACGCACAATCCAAATTATTCGGAAAGTATTAGCAGTAACCGGATTGAATATATTTTTGAAGACAAATCGAAAGTTCTTTGGATTGGCACACGTGGTGGAGGAATAAATAAGCTAGACCTAAAGCCTAAAAAATTTAAAAATTACAAACACGACCCATTTAATAAAAAATCTTTACCAAATACAAGCATAATGGCTATTGATTGTGACAGCGAAGGCAACTTATGGATCGGGACAGATGGAGGTGGACTTACCAGATTTAACCCGCAAAATCACACTTTTAAATATTTTAAACACAATCCTAATAATTCAAACACAATAAGTGCTGACAGGGTTTGGTCAGTAAAAGTAGACAGGCAAGGAGTTATTTGGGCTGGAACATATCTGGGAGGCTTAAACCGTATTGAGTATAAAAACGGTAAATATCAAATTACTCGATATTTACATTCTAATAAACCCAACAGTATAAGCAGTAACCAAATAAACAGCATTCTAGAAGATAACAAAGGAAACATTTGGATGGGAACATCAGACGGCCTTAATAAACTTATAAAAGAAGGAAATCCTGATAATTATTATTTTAAAGTTTTTAAACAAAATAAAAACGATTCACTTATTTTTATCGATAATTATATTAGCACTATTTACATCGACAGTAAACAGCGTTTTTGGGTAGGATCGTATGTAGGCGGGTTATTTCGTTTTTTGCCAGATCAAGAAGATTTTATAAACTACGATCCTGCCAAACTCGATTCATCTGAATTTAAAAGGCCAATTCATGTAATATCAATTTACGAAGATAAAAATAACAAATTATGGGTTGGAACTGAATCGAATGGATTATTACACTTCGATTATGAAAAAATGAATTTTACTCCGCACCCTAAAAATCAGGCGATACAGAGCAATATGATTATGGGTTTGCTTGAAGATGATATGGGTAATTTATGGATTGCCACTTCGAGATCATTAGCTAAATATTCACCGTGGAATAATAATATAAACAATTATACTTTTACTGATGGGCTTGAAAGTAGTGGTTTCAACAGGAATGCCTGTTTAAAAACACCCAACAGTTTATTGTACTTTGGAAGTAATGCGGCACTTAGTTATTTTAATCCTTTAGAAGTAGGGAATAATCCTTTTCACCCAAATGTGGTTATTACAGATTTTAAAGTTTTAAACGAATCTGAATGGAAAAACAATTTAACCCCATTCACTAAAATTATTCATGAAGGGAATGAAATTGTTCTCAATCCTAAAGATTACTTTTTTACCATTGAATTTGCAGCCTTAGATTATACTACCCCAACGAAAAACCACTACCAATACATGCTCGAAGGTTTTGACCAGGATTGGATTGATGCTACCAATCAAAGAACTGCAACTTATACTAACCTTGACCCGGGGTCGTATATTTTTAAGGTAAAAGGCAGTAATAATGATCAAATATGGAATGAAACACCTACTGAAATAAAAATAAAAATCCTTCCTCCATTTTATCAAAAACCATGGTTTTATATACTTGAAACAGTATTTATCCTTTTAATCATTTTTGCTTATGTACGTTTTAGAACGCGAAAACTTAGAATTGATAAAAAAATCCTTGAAAGAAAAGTTGAAGAAAGAACGCGTGAAATTAACCTTCAGAAAGAAGAACTGCAAACACAGGCAGAAAACCTTGAAAAAATAAATCAAAAACTCGAAGAACATCAGAACCATTTGGAGAAACTAGTTAATGAAAGAACAAAAGACCTGGAAATAGCAAAAAACAGAGCCGAAGAGGCCGACAAACTTAAATCAGCATTTTTAGCCAATATGTCGCATGAAATTCGTACTCCGATGAATGCAATTATTGGTTTTACAAACTTATTAAGCGATTCTGATATCAGTACTAACCAAAAAACTGAATTAATAGATCTAATCATTAAAAATAGCCATTCGCTCTTAAACTTAATTGATGATATTATTGACATTGCTAAAATAGAAGCCGGACAGTTAAAAATACTAAAGAAAGAGTGCTTTGTAAATAATTTAATGAGGGATTTATTTGAAGATTTTCAAATCAGGTACGAGCATAATAAAAATATCAAAATTAAAATTGATGAAAAAGTACTAAATACACCCTTAAAAATTAAAGCCGACTATTATCGACTTCAACAAGTATTTAACAACATACTTGACAATGCTATAAAATTTACCGAAAAAGGAATTGTAGAATTTGGATATTTAACTGATAAACTAGAAAACGAAAACAAACTTATCTTTTATGTAAAAGATACAGGAATAGGTTTAACCAACGAACAACAAAATGCAATTTTCTCAAGATTTACAAAAATTGAACACAACAAAAAAAAGATATATAGAGGTGCCGGATTAGGTTTAGCCATATCTAAAAACCTTGTTGAAATGATGGGTGGTAAAATTTGGGTTGATTCTGAATTAAATAAAGGGTCTACATTTTTCTTTAGCATACCATTTAAAGAGGTAACAACTAAATTAAAACCAAATATTTCAGAACAAAAGCCAAAACAAAAATACAACTGGAAAGACAAAACCATTTTAATTGCCGAAGACGAGGAAAGTAATTATAAGTTTTTGGAAATGGTTATGCGCAAAACCCAAAGTGAAATTCTTTGGGCAAAAAACGGAAAACAAGTAATTGATATTTGCCAAGGTAAACAAAATATAGATTTAATATTGATGGATATAAAGATGCCTGAGATGGATGGCATAGAAGCTATTAAGAAAATACGTAAAGAAAGAAACAATGTCCCCATTATTGTTCAAACAGCTTTTTCGATGCCCGAAGACAGAAATTTAAGCTTTGATGCAGGAGCAACAGATTTTATTTCCAAACCCGTTGCTCAGGAAAAGATACTTTCAATTATTAATAAATATATGATCTAAATCAGAATGGGAAATCATCATCTACTTCCTGTTCTTGTTTCTCTTCTTCGGGTTTTTGTGCCCATTGATGAATATCATTGCCTTCTACATAAATTGCTTTATAAGGAGTTGTTGGGCAGGCATATTCGCAGGCTCCACAGCCAATACAAATATCATCGGTAACTTCAGGAATAACGAGATTGCTATGATAAGGAACCATTCGAACAGCTTTTGTAGGACAATGTTCGGCACAGGCTCCGCAATCTGTCCCTTCGGTTTCTACAATACAATTCTGTTTAACAAATTGTGCAATTCCAATTTGTGTTAGGTGTTTATTTGCCAAATCCAATAACTGAATGGCACCTGTAGGGCATACCTCTCCACATTTTATACAATCGAAATTACAAAACCCTGCATGATTATCCAGTACAGGTTGCATAAACCCGATTAACCCATAATCGGTATAAGCCGGTTGCAAAACGTGTGTAGGGCAAGCACTAACACACAAATGGCAGGCTGTACACGAATTATTAAATTGTTCGATTGAAATAGAACCAGGTGGAGAAACAGCAACTTTTCTTTTAGCCGGAAAAGTAGCTGTATCATAAACTTCAATATCCTGAGATCGGGATTTTCCGGCAGCAAAGATCAATGCTAATAAGGCAAAAAACTGCCGACGGTTATTATGAGTTTCATCTGTTGGGTTCGATTGATTTGCTTTTGAAATTCTTTTTTTGGTTGAATACTGAACACTATTAACAGGGCAAACCGTAAGACAATTATAACAATTAATACATCTGTCAAATTCAACCTTTTGTTCCGGAATATTTATACAGCCTGCTTTACACACTTTTTCGCATAATTTACAACTGGTGCAAGTGTCTTTATTAATGCTAATTTTAAATACAGAAAACCTTGAGAATAAACCCAGTAAGGTGCCAACAGGACAAACAGTGTTACAATACAATCGCCCTTTAAAAACAGAAAAAGATAAGATTAATAAAAGGAAAAAAACAGATACAATAATTACCTGCCAGTGTTGGGGTTTTAAATCAACAACATAAAAAGTATAAATATCAAATTTTTGAAAAACAGAAGCTAGCAGATTATTTCCTTTAACAACTAATGGCCTTATAAGCCCAGATGAGATACGCCCAAATATACTATAAGGATCTAGAAAAGAAATAATAATCGTTAACCCTGAAAAAAATCCAATCATTGCTATGCCTAAAAAAGAGTATCTAATCCAGCTATATGGCTTTATATAAGCATACTGATATCTTTTTAAACGCCTTACTTTTTTTGAAATAAAACTAAATATATCCTGTAAAATCCCCAACGGACATAAAAAGGAACAATATACTCTGCCAAAAAAGATATTTAATGCTATAATAACTATAAATCCAATACCTGCAATTGTAAACAGGGTTATAAAAGTTAATAACGAAGGAATAAATTGTAAAAAGAGTAATGAATCGTATATATTTTCAGGAATTAGTGTTATAAAATCAACAAGCAAAATAAATAGTAGTAAAAAATAGAGGATTGAAAAAACAACCCTCAATTTTTTTAATGTTGCAAGTTTCATATACTATACTCTTATTCTGTTAATATTCAGTTTGGTTAAATCAATTTGCCCCACACCCATTTCGTTTGCAATGGGAATATATTTTGCATCTTCGGGTTCCATTCCAAAAACCTTTGCAGCAGCAGCATCAGCAGCAACCATATCGTTTGAAACAATCAAATATTTCATTTTTATCAAATCGGCTGTTGAAACACCGCGAGGCCCATTTTTGGTCATTACATTATAGGCATCAATAATATTTAAATCGGGTTTTCGGTAAGTAGCAAAATCGGCAATACACTGGTTTAAATTATTTCTGTGCCAGTATCTGCGGTCCCAAACAATTCCCATTAGATTTTTCATGGCAATAGTTAATCGTGCCGACCCATGATTTTTCAGTACAGGAACATTAATAAAAACATCCGAACTTAATATAAGCTCGTGTACTTTTGCATTTTTAAGATTTTTCCCTTGAGGGATATCAACACTTTGATAATAACTTTCGCTATGAGCAGGAACTACTTTTGCTCCGGCATCTTTGGCTGCTTTCTCAATGCCACTGTTTTTATAACAAGCCGACCACTTATCGCAGGTATTGTCAAAAACATACACTTCTTTAGCTCCGGCAGTTATACAATGATTTACAATACGTTTTATAAGTAACGGGTTTGTATTAGCAGCTCTTTCGGGCGAAACATCCCACCCAATATTGGGTTTAACAACCACCGTTTGGCCTTTTTTAACAAAATTTTGCATTCCTCCCATCGCTTTCATGGCTTTATCAAACATTAAATCCGGCTCACCATCACGAACAGCAACCAAATCATAGGGAAGAGTAGAATTTACAGTATTGGCGAAAATTTTACCGTAACCTCCAAAACTTAAGGCTGCTCCGGTAAAAATCCCTGCATTGATTGATTTTATAATGAAATCTCTACGTTTCATAAGCAGTGGTTTTTATTAAAACTTAATCCATAAATTTACAAAATATGAAGCAGTTTTAAAAATTAATCCTTAAATTTGGTTGATTGACAGAAATCAATAAATAAAAATAAAAAATACAGGACAATGGAACCAAAAGCGATTCAGTTATTAAACAGGCAAAATATACAAAGCATACTATTTGATATTGCAGCCATTGCATTTATTTATTTCGTACCTGCCATTTCGCATTTACTTAGCCTGCCGGTTTATTATATCGAACCCATGCGCTTAATGTTAATTCTTGCATTAGTGCATACAACAAAGAAAAATGCATATTTAATCGCTTTAACATTACCGTTGTTTTCATTTTTAATTTCAGCACATCCGGTATTTCCAAAAATGATTTTAATAGCATTTGAGTTAAGTTTAAATGTATTTATTTTTTACGCTTTGGTTAACAAATTTAAAACCACATTTTTTCCTATACTTATTAGTATAATTGCCAGTAAGATGGTTTATTACGGGATTAAATTTGGATTAATTCAATTAGCTATTTTAAAATCGGGATTTATTTCTACTCCTATAGCTATGCAGTTAACCACAACCCTTGTTTTTAGTGTTTATTTATATTTATTTTTTAAGAAAAAATAACGATAATCTATTTATATTTTCCAATAAAATAACTTTTTTAAAAAGCATTTCATAGAATAATAAAATGATTATTGCTTATAACCTTTTTGTTTGTTATTTTTAAGCAATAAAAAAGAAACCCTTACCCTAATTTTACCAAAAATGAAAAATATCGTAAAATTTATTGTCCCGCTTCTTCTTGTAATTGCAATTCCTATTATTCTTTTTACTCAAAAAGATGAAAATGAGATTCAGAAAATAGACCGTGTAACTCAAAAAGTATTTGATCAGTTTAACCCTGCAGGCCTTAGTGTTGCCATTGTACAAAATGGAAATATTATTTATGATAAAGCCCTGGGTTATAAAAATGCAGAAAAAATAAACTTTCTGGAAAAAAACGATATTTTTAATATTGCTTCATGCACAAAAGCCTTTACAGCTGCTGCAATAGGAAAATTGGTGCAAGAGGGTTTATTATCTTGGGATGATAAGGTTATAGATTATTACCCTGATTTTAAACTGAAAGACGATTGTATTTCTAAAAATCTTACTATTAAAGATATTTTAACCCACCGGAGTGGTTTGGGTACTTTTTATGGCGATTTGCTCTGGTATCATACAGACTACTCAAACAAAGAGATATTAGAACGGGTACAACATCTTCCCTTAACGAAACAATTCAGGGTGGAATATGGCTATCAAAACAATATGTATACTTTGGCAGGAGAAATAATTGAAAAAGTTACCGGACAATCGTGGGAAAATTTTATTAAACAAAATTTCTTAATTCCATTAGAAATGAATTCGACCCGAACATCGAACGATGATTTTGACGGAACAGAATCTATGGCTTTTCCACATTTTAACGACTCTCTTTTTAGTCCTTATTATTTTGCCGGAGGCAAACCAGCTGCTTCTATCTGGTCAAACCCCCGTGATTTGAGCAATTGGCTTACAATGTTTTTAAATGACGGAAAATGGAAAAATACACAAATCCTTTCGCCTGAAATGATTAAAGAACTAACTTCTCCCGAAACTATTTTACCGGTTTCTGACGAAAGAAAAAGTTTCGGGATTCATTTCATGACTTATGCACTCGGTTGGGTTGCATACGATTATTCAGGATACAAAATTCTGGAACATGGTGGCAGTATGCCCGGATATAGCAGCAAAGTGGCTTTCATTCCAGAAAAAAACACCGGAATAATAATCCTTAATAATGGTTTTAACTTTTTTTGTAACAATGCACTATTGTTTTCTTATTTAGATATTATCCTGGAAAAAGAAATTAATAACTGGCCGGATTATTATCTACAACAACAACGTGACTTCAACGATGCAGCTAAAAAACAAAATGCTGAACGAATAGCACAACGAGAAGTAAACACCAAACCATCTTTTGAATTAAAAGAATATACCGGGATTTATGAAGACATAATGTATGGAAAGGCAGAAGTAACAATGGATAACAATGAGTTAAGCATTACATTTTTACCTTCGTCAAAATTTTTACATAGCAAAATGGAGCACTGGCATAACAACAGTTTTAAAGTAAACTTTAATGATGTTTATTTGCCTTTTGGGATTATTAATTTTGATGTGGATACATTATCTAACCAGGTAAATGGATTTAAGATCGACCTGCCTAATAACGATTTCCACTTTCATAACCTTGATTTTAAAAAAGTTCAATAATTAATGATGAATCATTTTATCCCTTTAAAATCAATTGCCCAATCATTCAATGAGTGTATAAACCAAGGACTTATCAATCCTGAAAAGGACACAACCACTATTTTCTATGATAATGATTTTTTAAAAGTAAAAATAAAAGAACTCAAAGAGTCCTTTCCTGAAAGCACTTTACATACATCTGCTGTTAAAGCCAATCCGCTGGTAAAAATCCTTAAAACTATTAAGTCTTTAGGTTTAGGTGCAGAAGTAGCTTCTGAAGGTGAATTGTTCCTTGCACAAAAAACAGGATTTGGTAGCGATCAGATTATCTTCGATTCTCCGGTCAAAACAACCGAAGAATTAACCCAAGCACTCAAAAGCCATATCTATATTAATGCCGATTCATTGATGGAATTGGACAGGATTGTTAAATTAAAGCAAGAGATTGTATCCAAAAGCTTAATTGGATTAAGAATTAATCCTCAGGTTGGCCATGGAAAAATAGCATCCACTTCGTTAGCCGGTGAATACTCAAAATTTGGTGTACCGATTAAGCATTACAGTGATAGAATTATCGATTATTTCTTTTATTACGAATGGCTTAAAGGAATACACATGCATATTGGCTCACAGGGATGTGAGATGCAATTGCTACTTAATGGTATTGAAAAAGGGCTGCAAATCATTAAAGAAATAAATAAGAAATTAGAAAGCGAAAACAGAAAAGTTGAATTTCTTGACATTGGCGGCGGGCTTCCAGTTTCTTATCATCATAATCAATATCCCCCTGACATAAAAATTTATGGACAGGAGTTACAAAACCTGCTAAAAAAATATAAGCTTGAAGATATAAAACTTATTACAGAATTTGGGCGGTATTTACATGTTAATGCGGGTTACATCATAACCAAAGTAGAATATGTAAAACATTATCCCAATGATAATACCCTTATTATCCATGCAGGAGCCGATTTGCTTTTAAGAGAATGCTTAAATCCGGGGCAGTGGTTTCATGAGATTTCGCTGTTAGATAAAGCAGGGAATCCTAAAAAATCAGGAACCTTAAAAAAATATCATATTGCAGGCCCGCTATGTTTTGCAAACGATATTGTAGCACGCGATGTACAATTACCCGAAGCCGTTGAAGGAGACTATCTTGTTATTCACGATACGGGCGGATATACTTTTGGAATGTGGTCGAAATATGTAAGCCGGTTGTTTCCTAAAATTATTGGTAAAGAAGATAACGATTATTCATTGATTAAGGAGAGAGAAACGGTTGAAGATATTTTTAAGTTTTGGAATGGATAAATTGAATTTGGTTTATTGTTTAATTTGTTTACTTGTTAAGTAATAACATTTTGCTTTGACTGTTCTAGCCTCCTGCTGCTGCTCAATGCTGCTTTAAACTCAGAACTCAAAACTTTTTAACTGTTGCCTGCCTACAGCATGTAAACTGCCTACTGCCGCTTGCCTATGACTGATAAACTGCTTATTGTCAACTTTCTAACTTAAAAATTAAACTAATAACTGTAAATCTCCTTTTTGATACTTGAAACTTGCATATTGCTTACTTCCACTTTTAATCACCGTAGCTTCACCGCGTTCGCTATTAGCTTTAGACGCTTACGCTAAAGCTTCAGCGGCAGGGTGCGATTGCGAAGCGAAGGAGTTCTGCTACTGCCTCCTGCCACTTATTTTATTGAATCAGTGGCCCATTTACTGCCACTTTTCAACCAAACCAGTTTTACCAAAACCTTTTTGTTAATTAATTATTTCTACAGGCTAAACAAATCCTATTTTTCATTGTTATAATCACAAATAATAAACAACTAAAAATCAAATTCCAGAACTATGAAAAAGAACATTGGAGTGGCCGACAGAGTTATTCGTATTATTATTGCACTAATTATTGGTATTCTTTATTTTACCAATGTAATTACCGGAACTTTAGGAATTGTATTACTTATTGTTGGAGCAATTTTATTGCTAACAGCAATTATTAATTTTTGCGGATTATACGCACTTTTTGGATTTAGCACCTGTCCAATGAATAAGGCAGATTGACAAAATTAAACTAAAAAATTAAGGCGAAACCGATTAATCAGTTTCGCCTTTTTTAAATCATCCTAACCTAATTAATCCTTATATATTGAAAATAAAAAATAAATGATTACTTATAATTAAAATTCTTCACCACCTTCAAAGTCTTGTATATCATCTCCCCCGTTTCTACGTCGCCTGTCTGGGCGATAGTTATTTATTCTGTATGTTAATGTTACAGAAAAGAATGGTGTATTGGGTTCAAAATAGCTGTACGAATAAAAGTCATCGCCGCTATATGTGCTGGAGTGTTTCATGGTTCCAAAAACATCACGCACCTGTAGTGTAGCTGAAAAAGCTTTTTTCATAAAATCATGTTTGTATGCAAGGCTTGTCATAAAAAAGTCGCTACGTTCGCCTTGTGCACTAATGGTAGGGCTATTATACATTGCATTAAACTGCAATCTTGAATTATCGCCAAACCGTAAAATATTGTTAAAACGGATATTCCAGTTAAAACTTGATTCAGAAAAATCACGGCCACCTAACTGTCCTTCCACACGGTAATCGTAGAGATTACCCATCAAATCAACATGCCACCATTTTTGAACATCAACTCCAAGCATGGTTTCAATTCCTAATGCATAATCTTTGCCTACATTTTCGAATGTACTTAAAAATATATTTTCATCGTAAACACTCCTTACACGTTCAATTTTATTATGAGTAACCCTGTAATATGCCTCAAAAGAAAATGAGTTGCGTTCGAATTTATTTAAGTAGCTCAATTCATACGAATCAATATATTCGGGTTGCAAATCAGGATTTCCCTGGCGAACATTATAGGCATCAGACCATGTAATAAAAGGTTCAAGATACCATCCTCTTGGCCTGTCAATCCTTCGGGTGTAACTTGCCATTAACTGGTTTTCTTTTGGTAAATTGTAAGAAATATGGGCAGTTGGAAAAATATCCCAACGGTCGATATTAAAATTTTCATTGGTTTCTTCAATGGTTATATCACGATAAGTGTATTCACCACGCAATCCTCCCTGATAGCCGAAATTTCCTAATTCACCTGAATAAATTGCATATAACGAATGAATACTTCTGCGGTAATTTGATGAGTTAGAATATTGATCCTGAAAAACAAAATCTCTCACAGCAGCAGAGGTATCGTACAAAAACATTTCAGCTTTTTCGGTATTTTTTGACATTCGTGATTGATAACCTGCTTCAAACTTATTGGTTTCGCTAAATGGTAGAGTGTAATCCAACTGAAACCTAAGCGGCTGGTTAGGGCCTTTTTCGAGAGATTTTTGCCCGCTTACAATATTATTATTCTCATCGATTAAAAAATTAGTATCATCTGAACTAAAATCTCTTTTACTATAATTAACTAATGCATAAAGTTCATGTCCTTTTTTATTAAACTTTCGTGTATAGCCTAGATTTAACGACAAATAATTCCCCCCTCGTCCAGACTCTTCTTCGCTGGTATAATATTCACTGAGTGTTCCAGGTTCTAAATATTCATGATATTGAGTTTCGTTATCAGACCTAAGGGCACGGTCTCCATATCGTGCTTCAAAACTTAAAGTATTAAAAGCGTTAATGTTATAATCAATACCCCCGCGCAGGCTATAAGATTCTCCTCCTCTCCTAAAATCTCCATCAGATAAAACAAATGATGTAGTATCGTTAGAAAATGTGCGATTTTCAGTTTCCCGGGAACCATACATATTACGTGTATTTACATCAGCTCCCACGTATACATTAAATTTTTCTTTTCGATAATTCAATAAAAAGTCACCTCCATAACGATCAAACTTACCGGCGTTTAAATTAACCACTCCATTAACACCCTGCATTTTATTCTTTTTTGTAATGATATTTACAATTCCAGAAGTACCGTCAGGGTCATATTTAGCCGATGGATTTGTAATTATTTCTATGTTTTCAATAGCGCTGGCCGGAATCTGGCTTAATGCATCACTTGGGTCCAGCACAGTGGGTTTATTATCAATTAATACAGTAAAACTTTGGCTACCCCGCAAGCTTACATTCCCTTCAATATCAACAGTTACCGAAGGAACATTTTCAAGAATTTCAACAGCAGTACCTGAAGCCGAAGTGTGTTGTTGGCTGACGTTAATTACCTTTTTATCAATTTTATAAGTCATGGTAGGCCTGTCGGCTGTAACTACTACTTCGTCGAGCGATTCGGATGCCGGGCTTATCATCACCTGGCCTAACTCCAGTTTTCTTGTTTTATTGGTGATCTCAATGCTTTCAATTACTTTCTTTTCATAACCGATAAATGTAATTTCAATTTTATATTTTCCTGGTTCAATATTTTTTAAATGAAAATATCCCGATTCATCAGAAATTGTTCCATTCACAACACTCCCTGTTTCTAAATTAATTAAAGAAATGGTTGCATACTCCAACGGTTTATTTACATTCGAATCATATACATATCCTGTTAAATTTCCTTTTACTAATTCTGAACTATTAATTTCCTCGGCAAAAGCATTTATTGATACTCCTATAATCACTAACGCTAAAAATAATTTCTTTATCATAATTAAATTTCCTTTTTAATTTTATTTGCAACAAACCTATAAAATGAATTTGTAGCAATTTGATATCAATTTTGTAGCAATTTTGTATTTAGACAAATTAAAACTGCATTTATTACATCATTTATTAATTTCTTAAATCAAATTATAATACCAAATGAAAAGCAAAATGTTTATCTAATTATTTTTATTTGGGAGAAATTGAGAAAATATGCTGATTATCATAATAATCGTACTCAATTTTCAATTGATTAAAATCACAAATTCTTTTTACAAGTGATAATCCTAAACCAAGCGATTGCCCTGTAGAATTTGAGGAATAAAAACGTTCGAAAATCTTATTGTTATGAACTTTGAGTTTTTCGCCATAATTACTTATAGATAATGTATCAGTTGTAGTTTTTATTTTTATTGGGCCGTTATTATATCCGTAACGAATAGCATTCCGGATAAGATTTTTAAGTAAAATATCAAATAAAAACGGATCTAATATAATTTGATGTTCATCAGTTAATTCGGTTTCAATTTTCATTGATTTTAATTGTAACAGCTCATCAATGGCATCAATATGTTTTAATATTACACTTTTTGTTTTTATAATCTCAGTATTATTATATTCGCCGTTTTCAATTTTTGTTAAAAGATTTAGGGCGCTCCCTAATTTTGAAAGATGGTTGGTTTCTTCGTATATAATTTTAACTGTATCGGAATCTTTTTTCATTATCACTTCATCTGCAATAAGCCGCTCTGTTTTATTCCTGATAATTGTAAGTGGTGTTTGTATCTCGTGCGCCATATTTTCGGTATATTCTTTAAGGTTACGGTAATCATCTTCGATCCGGTTTACCATTTTATGAAAAAGCAATTGCAATTTCTGAAACTCCCTACTTGAAGTTTTAACTTTAGGGATATTCATCCCTTTACCAACCTTGTAGCGATCAATATGGCTTAGTATCCGATAAAATGGCTGAAATAAAAACCCGGACAAAAAGGTAGTAAATAAAACAATTACCAATGCCAAAATGATAAACGCCGGAACAATCCTACTCGCCACATCTGATTTCATCTTAGTAAAATCATCAATGTTTATAAGCATTTGTAATAAATAAGTTTTTCCGTTGGCTTTAATTACAACACTTTTTTTCCTGTACAACTGATCTTCATCCTTATCTTCATTATAAATTAATGTGTCAACATACTTTGGGTATTCTGCATAGAGCTTTGTTGAATCGAGCGGCGTAATTTTATCATATTTTAACTTGGCAGGATCTTTTCCTTTATCTAAATATCGGATCACATGTTCTTCTCTGAAGCGAAAAAAATGTTCGGTTTCCTCATTAATATAACTATCGGCTTTATTAATAAGATATCTGCCACTGATAAAAAATGTTGCCAGGATAAACAGCAAATAAAAAAAGCTGGTTTTGGTTAATAACCGAAATGATCTGAATTTAAACATATCCTTAAATTAAAGTTCATAAAATTTATATCCCATTCCATATACAGATCGTATATGATTCCCTGCACCGGCATTTTGCAACTTCTTACGCAAATTCTTGATATGATTATAAATAAAATCAAAATTATCAGCCTGGTCGATATGGTCGCCCCACAAATGCTCTGCTATACTCTCTTTGGTTAATACCCTGTTTTTATTGTAAATAAAATATAGTAATAAATCATATTCTTTTCTTGTAAGGTCAAGCTCCAGCCCATTAACTTTTACCTCCATTGATCCTAAATCTATTTCAATATCATTAATAGATATTATATTATTGCCATTAAATTTCTTACGGCGTATGATCGATCGAACCCGTGCATTTAATTCAGCTTTATGAAACGGTTTAGTTATATAATCATCTGCACCAAGTTCTAATCCTTTTACTTTATCTTCAATGGCATTTTTGGCGGTAACAATTAAAATTCCGGAATCTGATTTTCTATTTTTTAGTAGTTTAATAATATCAAGCCCACTTCCATCAGGTAATCCAATGTCTAATATAACCAGCTCGTAATGATACAATTCCACCTTTTCTTTGGCTAATTCGAGTGTGTCGGCAATTTCGGCCAAAAAACCATTTTCATTTAAGAATCGGGAAAGGTCATCAGCCAACTGAAAGTTATCTTCAACAATTAATAATTTCATTCCATTTTATTTTGTTCAAAAATATGTTAAAATTTTGTAGGAAATTAGTATTTAACCCATTACATTGTCTTTTGCTAAATTATTAACAATACGATATGAAAACTATAGGCTTACTTGGTGGCATGAGTTGGGAATCATCATTGATATATTATAAAATAATAAACCAAAAAGTAAAGGAGTTACAAGGAGGACATCATTCATGCGAATGTATAATGTATTCGGTAGATTTTGACCTGATAAAAAAACTACAACATGAAGACAGATGGGAGGAACTAACCCAAATAATGATTGAGGCAGCCCAAAAAATTGAAAAAGGAGGAGCTGAAATGCTTACCATTTGCACCAACACCATGCACAAGATGTATCATGAGATGCAACAAAATCTTTCGATACCTATTTTACATATTGCCGATGCAACCGCAGAAGCGATTAAAGAAATGAATTTGGAAACCATTGCTTTGCTGGGTACAAAATTTACCATGCAACACGATTTTTATAAAGGCCGTTTAGTAAAAAAACATGGAATAAATGTTTTAACCCCTGAAGGAAAAGATTTAGAAGCGGTACATAACATTATTTATAATGAATTGGTTTTAGGTGAGATTAAGAATGAATCACGCAAAAAATATCAGCAAATTATTGAACAACTTGCAAAAAAAGGTGCACAAGGTGTTATTTTAGGATGTACAGAAATTCCTCTACTCATAAAACAAGATGATGTGTCAATTCCGGTATTTGATACGACTACTATACATGCTGAAAAAACGGTTGAATTTGCAATGAATAGCTAATAGGCATCATTAAAGAATATCATCAAAATATATATATTAATTGAACAAGTTCTGCTGTTACTTGTTGGATTATTAAAAGTAAAACCAATCATACTATGAAAAAATTTGAAGATAAAGTAATATTAATTACTGGTGGATCTGGAGGTATTGGTACTTCAGCAGCAAAAATGTTTGTAAACGAAGGAGCTAAGGTGATGCTTGTTGATATTAATGAGGATGCACTTAAGGAATCAATCAATGATATTGGTAAAGATAAATCGGCTTATGTAGTTGCTGATGTTTCAGATGAGCAACAAGTTAAAAAGTATGTTGATGAAACCATAAATAAATTCGGAAAAATTGATGTTTTCTTAAACAATGCAGGAGTAGAAGGTAAGGTAATTCCGTTGGATGAATATCCACTTGATGAATTTCACAAAGTAATTGATATCAATGTAAAAGGTGCCTACTATGGGCTTCGCCATGTTTTCCCGCATATGAAAAAAAATGGAGGAAGTATCATTATAACATCATCTGTTGCAGGAATTACAGGAACACCTAACGTGTTACCCTATGTAACCAGCAAACATGCTATAAATGGAATGATGAAATCAGCGGCATTGGAAGGAGCTCCTCACAAAATCCGTGTTAACGCAGTAAATCCTTCTCCTGTAGATAACCGCATGATGCGTTCTTTAGAGGAAGGTTTTGCTCCCGGAGAAGCTGAAAATGCAAAATCGAATTTCGAGCAATCCATTCCGCTTGGCCGCTATGCAACCAACGAAGAAGTTGCTAAATTAATGTTATTCCTTGCCGGAGAAGACAGCGAATTTATTACCGGTACAATTAATCTTATCGATGGAGGAATGACAGCATAAATAAAAAATAAATCTGGACATTATTTAGCCCTGCTTTACAGGGCTTTTTTATTCTAACATCTTCTCTAATATATAATGTTCTTTTAACTCCCCATTAATTACATTTCCCTTCAAATCGAGTTGTTGCAAATAATTTTCACCTACCTTATATTTAGTTGTAGCATTTTTTATCGAATTCAACAGAATAAAAGAGCCCGTGCTATCCCAAACAAAAGTTCCTGATTCTTCAAAGACCTGTCGATTAGCTGCTCCCTGGTATTTTGTCTTTTTAGCGAATCTTTTATCCTTATAAAGCGTAATTTCTGTTTCAATTCCGGGGCAATCAGCACAAGGAAGTACTCCTTTGTATGTTCCCTGCCAGTCGAGGCTAATTTCTGAAGTATGCATATCCGGTGGAGAAACCGTAGAAGCTGACTCCTTTTTGGAAGAATTGCAACGAACCAAAAACACTAAAAATAAACAAACAACTAAAACTTTATACCCTGAATTTATTTTCATTATTCTACATTTTTCATGGTAAGCTGAATTCTTTTTCTTGCAACATCCACTTCCAATACTTTTACTTTAACATGTTGATGCAATTTTACAATTTCGTTAGGGTCTGATACAAAACGATTGGCCAACTGCGAAATATGAACCAATCCATCTTGTTTTACACCAACATCAACAAAAGCACCAAAATTGGTAATATTGGTAACTATACCGGGTAATACCATTCCCTCTTTCAAATCTTCCATTGTATGGATTCCTTCGGCAAACTCAAATACTTTAATACCTTTTCGCGGGTCTCGCCCGGGTTTAGCAAGCTCATTCATTATATCAGTAAGTGTGGGCAAACCAATATCATCGGTAACATAATCTTTTAAAATAATTTGCTTGCGGAGATTTTCATCCTTTATCAAATCTGCTACTTCGCAGTTCTGGTCTTTAGCCATTTTTTTTACAATATGATAGCTTTCAGGATGAACGGCAGTATTATCCAATGGGTTTTCTGCATCGCTAATTCGTAAAAACCCGGCTGATTGCTGAAATGCTTTTTCGCCCATACGTTTCACTTTTAACAGTTCTTTCCGGGATTTAAAAGCACCGTTTTCTTTTCGGTAAATCACTATATTTTGTGCTAATTGCGGGCCAAGCCCGGAAATATAATTCAACAGATGTTTACTTGCAGTATTTAAATTTACTCCAACCAGGTTAACACAACTTTCCACTACCTGGTCTAGTTTATTTTTAAGTTTATTTTGATCCACATCGTGCTGGTACTGCCCTACTCCAATTGATTTTGGATCAATTTTAACCAGTTCTGCCAACGGATCCATCAATCTACGCCCTATTGAAACTGCTCCACGGACGGTAACATCATACTCGGGAAACTCTTCTCGGGCAACCGAAGAAGCAGAATAAACAGAGGCCCCGTCTTCGCTCACCACAAATACACGAACATCATTCGAAAACCGTATTCGTTTAATTAGCGCTTCGGTTTCGCGGCTTGCGGTTCCGTTTCCAATGGCGATGGCGTCAATTTTAAAGGTTTCTACCATTGAATCGATTTTCTTCATCGCCATTCCTTTTTCGTTTTGCGGATGATGAGGATAAATAGTTTCATTATGCAATAAATTACCCTGATTATCGAGGCAAACAACTTTGCAACCAGTTCGATAACCGGGATCGATAGCCAATACATTTTTCTGGCCTAGTGGCGGGGCGAGTAATAACTGACGTAAGTTATCAGCAAAAACATTGATAGCTGCCTCATCGGCTTTTTCTTTGGATGAATTTTTAAATTCTGTTTCTATTGAAGGCTCAAGTAATCTTTTGTAGCTGTCTTTAACAGCAATACCTACCTGTTGGGAAACATCATAGTGCCCTTTAACAAATTGCTTTTCGAGAATCTCCAACGCTTCGTCTTCGTAAGGAGAAATTGATACCTTTAAGAATCCTTCGTTTTCACCTCTTCGCATAGCCAATAACCTGTGTGAGGGACACTTTTTTAATGGTTCTTCCCACTCAAAATAATCTTTATATTTTATTCCTTCTAACTCCTTCCCTTTAATTGCTTTTGAACGGATAAAGGCTTTATGCTGGAACAATCGACGAATACTATTTCTGGCTCTTTCGTTTTCGTTAACCCATTCGGCAATAATATCCCTGGCACCCTGCAAAGCATCATCTATGGTTGGTATTTCATCATTTAAATACTGTTCTGCCCTGGCTTCTAACCTCAACTCTTGCTGCTTCATTATAATCTTAGCAAGTGGCTCAAGCCCTTTTTGTTTAGCAACACTAGCCCTCGTTTTCTTTTTAGGCTTATACGGCAGGTAAATATCTTCCAGTTCAGTTAACGAATCCGCCTTTTCAATTCTCACTTTTAATTCATCGGTTAATTTCCCCTGCTCATCAATAGTTTTTAAGATTGTTTCCCTACGCTGGTCAATTTCTTTCAGCCTGGTTAACATATCTTTAATAGCAGTAATCTGTACTTCGTCTAAACTGCCTGTAACTTCTTTACGATAACGGCTTATAAATGGGATAGTAGAGCCATCATCAAACAAACGAATAGTATTTTCTACTTGCCATTCGGCAATACCTAATGCAGAGGAAATAGATTGTACGTGATTATTATTCATATAACATTCATTTAAAACAGAGCTAAAATTAGAAAATTAATAATTGAAAAAAAAGCCCTGCAGAAATTGCAGAGCTTTAAATTTTAATGAATCCTTATTAAAAATTAAACCAAATTGACAACAACAAATACAAGTAATGGGCAAAAGCACCAGCTACAATTCCTCCAATGGTATGTGATAATAGGGCTTTAGATGTTAAAAACCTGTATTTTAATGTATCGAGCATTGCTGTATGCGTACTTAAATAACCACTCCAACACATGCCCATTGCGGTAAACACAGCAATTTCATTTCCGGTAATGATACCCTGCCCAATAAAAGCTTTTACCAACGAAAGGGCTGCTCCAACAGCACCAAGGGATGTTATTGGAAAAGCAACTAATTCAGGCTTTTTAAATCCAAATAATCCATCAAACAACCATCCAAACCAACTGGCAATTTTCGGTAAAATCGGCACCCCTTCGTAAGCCAATCCCTGGTAGCCAATACTAGCATCTTCCGGCCCAAAAGTAATAATCATAACAATAGTACTTATGATTAAAACACCCGGGATAATCTGTAAACCTAAATCTACCCCTGATTTTCCTCCGTCAAGGATTGAATTTAAGAAACGCAAAAATATACCACCTTTAGATTTAAAAGATATGGATGAAGAATCTTCTTTCTGTATTTCTGTAGACTGGCCTTCAGTTAGTTTTCCTTTAATCATGGCTTGCATTAAACGGGTAGAAACAACAGCTCCAAATATGGCACCAAAAAAACCAATCATTGCCGGGCCAAAATAACCAAAGCTCGACATAAAAGTTAATACGATCAATCCCATTCCAAAGGCAGTCCCAAAATTGGTTAATGAAATAAGTTCGTGTTTTTTAAAATAACGGCTAAAGTTTTTATCGTTAGAAAGGCTGATTATGGCCGGATTATCGGAAAAGAAAGTCATAAGGCCGGCAAGCGAAGCAACACCAGGCAATTTAAATATTGGGCGCATTAGGGGTGCAAGAAATATTTCCAATAAACGTACAACTCCAAATTCAATCATTAACTTTCCTAAAGCACCCGATAAAACAGTAATACCCATGATAAAAAACACTGTATTCATAAGTAAATCCCAGGCAGTGTTCATGATAGTATTCAGCAGGTTTGTGATTCCCATTACTGAGCCCAGATATCCAAAAAAGCCAAAAAACAGGATTAAAAAAATAAAAGCTTCGTAGCGCCTGTTTCTCAGAAAATCTGATTTCTTAATACTTTTTATTGCATTCATTATACTCCAATTTAACCCTTAAAATTTTGGGCAAATATTGGATTTTCAAAAATCATAAATGGTGATTTTTCTCAGAAATTGTACGAAAAAGAAATGTTTTGCAACAATGACAAAAGTCAGCATTTCAGCAAATTAACTATCTTTAAGAAAGTTGTCAATCTTTTCAAGAAGATCGTATTTATTAATAGGCTTAGCTATATAATCATCGCAACCGGCATTGATAATTTTTTCACGGTCATCTTCCATAGCATTGGCTGTTTGAGCTATTACTGGCAAATTTGGATTAGCCTGTTTTATGATATTTGTTGCCTCCAGCCCATCCATCATTGGAAGTTGAATATCCATTAATACTAAATCAATGGTATGATTATCACGACATAAATCAATAGCTTGTTCTCCATTCTCGGCATGGATAAAATTCACTTGCGAATTTTTTAAAAATTTAGTTAATAACTCGTATGAAATCTGGGCATCTTCAACAATAAGTATTGTTTTCCCAGGCCAAACATAATTTCTTGCTTCATTTAGTGGTTTAGAATCATTGGTTTCAACAATCTTTAAAGGAACTGAAAAATAAAAAGTAGACCCGCCTTCTTTATTTTCTATAATATTTTCCTTTTCCGATTCTACCCAAATTTTCCCATTCATATTTTCTACAATCCCTTTTGATATAGAGAGCCCTAATCCAGAACCTCCATATCTTCTGGTAGTTTTATCGTCAACCTGTCTAAACCTTTCGAAAATAATTTCACACTCCTGTAATGTTAAACCAATACCAGTATCTTTTACAAAAAAAATGATATTGCCGGAATCAATTTTATAGCCAAAAGTTATTTTCCCTTTATAGGTAAATTTTAAGGCATTGCTTAATAAATTATATAATACCTGTCTTATCCGGTTAGGGTCAGAATAAATAGTAAAATCTTTATTTTTATTGCCTTTCTCAAGTATCAGTTGAATATGGCTTTTTTCAACACCTTCTTTTTCACTATTAAAAAAACTTAATAGCTCTTCCATAATTTCATTTACACGGCATGGCCGGTAATTAATTTTCAGATGATTGGCCTCTATTTTAGAAAGGTCAATAATATCATTAATAAGATTTAAAAGTATATATCCACTTTTATTAATAATATTAAGATATTTCTTTTGTGTTTCCTGATCTAAATCTGAATGATCTTTTAATAATTTAGAAAACCCTATGATACCATTCATGGGTGTTCTTAATTCATGCGACATATTTGCCAAAAAGGCTGTTTTTAACCTGTTGGCTTCTTCAGCTTTTTCTTTTGCTAATAAAAGCTTTTCATTGTTAATTTCAATTTTTTTAAGATACCTTCTTTCTTGCCTCAATGTATTTCGCTTAATAAATATATTTATCCATAGAAGTAAAATCACTGTTAAAAGAAGAACCAAAATTATTACAGTATAAATGGTTTGTTGCTTATTTTCTTTTAAAAATGCAAAAGGTTTATTAATAATTACTGATTCTTCTGGCAGGTGAGATTTATTGATATTAAATTTAGAAATATAATTATAATCGAAATAGTAATCAGTTTTGGCAATTTCTACATTTATTTTATTTACATCCTCGCCATCAAGAATTCTTTTAGCCATATTACCAGCCATTAATCCTTGAATTTCCCCACTATTCATTTTACCCCCTACTACTCCATTTTCAAGATAAAAAGTCCAGGCACCATAAACCGGAACCGAAGAAATATTTGAAACATTCTTTACAATTTCGTCAAAAGAGCAATAAACACCATTATTATCTATATTAAAAGTTGTAAGAAAAACAATGGCTTTTTCATCGAGTTGGGAAATTTTATGGTAAAGCTGTTCGAATGAATAATCGCGAAGAAATTCACAACTTACCTCCCCTTTAAAAGATCTTAATGCATTTAAAGCTCGTTCATAAATTATATTACCAGTTTTGGTAAAATCAACTAAAAAATAAATTTTTGAGTAATCAGGATGCAGTTTTTTAATTAACTGTATATTTTCAATAAAATCAATTTTTTCTAACACTCCAGTATAACCTTTGGGATAATTATGTGATTGATTTATTCCAGAAAAAACTACGGGTACATTACCAAATAAACTATCTCTGAAATTTAAAAGAAATTCAAGTGCATTATCATCTGATGAAATGATTACTTTAATTTCTTTATGTTTATATTTTTTGTGATACAGTTCAAATATATGATGGTAATAAATCGAATCGTAAAATCTTTTTGAGTCAAGATATTCGATAAAAATTTCAGTATTATTAGCATATTTGCCTAACCCTGTCCATATGCCCTCAACAATTTCGTCGGTCCAACGTAAGCCTTTATGATAAGAATTAAGGATTAAAATATTATTTTTTTCAGCGCTAAATGTAATGTTAGCATATAATACTGAAAATAGTATTACAAACAATATTTTTTTAACCTTCATATAAGAGTATATATAAACGCTAGCAATTTAAAAAAAAACATGGAATTAAAAAACCATCTAAAATAAAAAAGAGCAACCCCAGTAAGTTGCTCTTTAAAAGTTATAGTAAATTTTTATACAATCCCTGCAAATCCCATAAATGCTAATGCTAATAAACCTGCTACAACAAAAGCAATGGGTACACCTTTCATTCCTTTTGGGATATTAACCATATCCATATGCTCACGTAAACCTGCAAATGTTATTAAAGCTAAGCCAAATCCTATTGCATTGGCAATAGCAAATACAACACTTTCGAGCAAATTATAATCTTTCTGAACAGCCAGAATGGCCACCCCTAAAACAGCACAGTTGGTAGTAATAAGAGGAAGAAAAATTCCAAGAGCCTGATAAAGTGAAGGGCTCACTTTTTTAAGCATTATTTCAACCAATTGTACTAAAGATGCAATTACCAGAATAAATGTAATGGTTTGCATAAAAGAAATCCCTAATGGAACTAAAACGTAGTTCTGTAATAAATAGGTTACAATGGTTGCAATAACCATCACAAAAGTTACTGCCCCTGTCATTCCAACCGATGTTTCAACTTTACTCGAAACACCAATAAACGGGCAAATACCGAGGAACTGTGCTAATACAATATTGTTTACAAATATTGCAGATATGATGATAATAATATATTCCATAGTAATTTATTTAAGCCGTTTTTTGATTTATTTTATTGATCAGTACAATAAGATATCCTAATGCTATAAATGCTCCGGGTGCTAAAACAAAAACAAGCATACCGTCGCCTTCAATAAATTTATAGCCAAATATAGAACCACTTCCCAGCAGTTCTCGTACTCCACCCAAAATTGTAAGAGCCATGGCAAATCCAAGACCCATGCCTGAACCATCTATAATTGATGTAATAACATTATTTTTGGATGCAAAAGCTTCAGAACGACCAAGCACCAAACAGTTTACAACAATCAAAGGAATAAATAAGCCTAATTGTTCAAACAATGAAGGCAAATACGCTTGCATCACCAATTCTACGATGGTAACAAACGAAGCTATAATAACAATGAATGAGGGTATACGTACTTTATCAGGAATTTGGCTTTTTATGATTGAAACAACCAGGTTGGACATAACCAATACAAAAGTTGTAGCCAATCCCATGCCCAAGCCATTAAATGCCGTAGTAGTAACACCTAATGTGGGACATAATCCAAGGAATAATACAAAAACGGGATTATCCTTAAAAAACCCTTTGCTAAAATTTTTCCATTGATTCATTTTTTACCTCCTTCCATGTAAGCGTTATATGCACGTTCTACAGCATCGCAAAATGCTCTCGATGTAATTGTAGAAGCAGTAATAGCATCTACATCACCACCATCTTTAGTAACTTTTAATTGAAAGTCTGCAGGATTTTTACCATTAAACTGAACACTCCAATCTGACTTGTCTTTTTGCATTTTATCTCCTAACCCAGGAGTTTCTTTATGTTCAAGCACCGAAATATTATTGATGGTACCATCAGGTAAAAAACCTACCATTATTTTAATATTCCCGCTAAATCCTTTATTAGTAAAAGTGCTAACAGCAGTACCCACTAATTCTCCATCTTGTTTTGCAGGGAAAAATTCCAGCGTATCGCCATCAACACCCATTTTATATGATTCCTTACCAGGTTCATTATTAAAATCGGGAACCACTTGTTTAATGGCATTATTTTGTTTTGCCAGTTTACTTGCAGCAATAGGGTCTTTTGTTAATTCATAAATATAACCAAGCGCTGCTGATGCTACAAATGTTACCATAAACAATGTAAGCACCATATTAATAAATGTAGATTCTTTCTTAGCCATTATTCACCTCCTCTCCAAAACGTTTAGGTTTAATGTAAGCGTTAATTAAAGGAACAAAGGCATTCATAATCAGAATAGCAAAAGAAACGCCTTCTGGATATGCTCCAAAAACCCTTATTAATACCGTAATTACTCCAATACCAATTCCGTATATCCACATTCCTTTAACCGACATTGGGGAAGTAACATAATCGGTTGCCATATAAATAGCCCCCAATAAAACACCTCCGGTTAATAAATGGAACATTGGGTCGGCATTAGCATCTGGGTTGATAAACCATAAAATTCCTGTAAATAAAGCAATGGTTGCAATTATTGATACAGGTATATGCCATGTAATTACTTTTCGAATTAATAAATATGCAAAACCAATGAGTAATGCTAATGCAGCAATTTCTCCCATGGACCCTCCCATATGTCCATAAAACATTTCCATATGGCTTGGTATCTGATTCATAATTTCAGAAACTGCATCTCCTTTATCAATACCTTCTTTCATAATACCCAATGGAGTAGCACCTGTTACTGCATCGGTATATCCTGTATTAAAACCATTGGGTACGGGCCAGCTTGTCATTTGCACAGGAAACGAAATTAAAAGAAAAACACGCCCAACCAAAGCCGGGTTAAAAGGGTTATTTCCCAATCCTCCAAACGACATTTTTCCTATTCCGATAGCAACCAAGCTACCAATTATAATAATCCAAATGGGCAGGTTTGTAGGCACATTAAAGGCCAGCAATAATCCTGTTAATATAGCAGAACCATCAGAAATTGAAGGTTCTTGCCTGAGTATATACTTTTGAATAAGCCATTCAAAAGCAACGCAGGAAACTACAGCTACTAATGTTATATAAATTGCGCCCATCCCGAAAAAGTAAATCGAAAAAGCTAAAGCTGGCAATAGGGCAATTATCACATCAAACATCAGCCGTTTTACGGTTGTATCCTCATACACATGAGGAGATGGTGATACTGTTATTAATTTATTCATTATTGTTTTCTTGATCTAATGATTCGACTTACTCTGGATTTTCCTAATCGGATATAATCAAGCAATGGTAATCCAGCAGGGCATGTAAAAGCACACGAACCGCATTCTATACAATCCATTACTCCATTTTTTTCCAGTATATCATTTTTCTCTAGTTGTGTTAACTTATTTAATAAATAAGGCTCCAGGCCTTGTGGGCAAACAGAAACACATTTGGCACAACGGATACAGTTGCATTCGGTTTTACGTTTGGCCATTTTTTCTGGTAAAATAAGTATTCCCGATGTTCCCTTAACAACAGGTACATCTAAAGAATTTAAAGCTTTACCCATCATAGGCCCGCCGTTAATAATCTTACCGGTATCATCGGGTAAACCGCCTGCAGCTTCGATAAGGTTATTTACCGGTGTTCCGATACGAACCATAAAGTTCGAAGGTTTTTTTACCGATTCACCAGTAACAGTTACTACCCTTTCGAACAGAGGTTTATTTTTCTGTACTGCTTCATAAACTGCAAATGCAGTTCCTACATTATGAACTACCGCACCAACTTCAAGAGGTAATCCACCAGAAGGGACTTCACGCTTAATTAATGCCTGAATCAATTGTTTTTCGCCTCCTTGGGGATATTTAACTTTTAATGCCTGCACCTCAATACCCGGATAACTCTTCACTAATCCACCAAGGTGTTCAATCGCATCTGTTTTATTATTTTCAATACCAATTATTGCCCTGTTTACACTTAATGCTTTCATTAATATCTGTATGCCAACAAGCATTTCATCAGCTTTTTCCAGCATTAAGCGATGGTCTGATGTAAGATAAGGCTCACATTCTACACCGTTAATAATTAGTACATCTATTTTTTTACCATCAGGAACAGAAAGTTTAACATGGGAAGGAAACGTTGCTCCTCCAAGTCCAACAATTCCTGATTGGTTTATTTTTTGAATGATCTCTTTTTCAGTTAAACTAATTTCTTTTTTTAAATCATCCGACCGGTCAATATTTTCATTCCACTCATCACCTTCTACATCAATAATAACACAAGGTTTTTTATATCCGGTAGAATCAAGAACATCGTCGATTTTAGCAACGGTTCCCGAAACGGAAGAGTGAATGTTGGCAGAAACAAATCCTGCACTTTCGGCAATGATATCCCCAACTTTAACCTTATCGCCTTTTTTGACAACAGGTTTAGAGGGCGCACCAATATGCTGGGCAATTGGTATAAATACTGTTTTTGGGAGCGGCAGGTTTTCAATTGCACTTTGGGCAGAATACTTACCTTCTGCTGGATGAACGCCGCCTTTAGCAAATGTTTTTAACACTTTATCCCTCCTTAATTATTTTGAGTTGATGAATTGTTTTCTTTTTTTTCTGTTACTTCTTTTTGTTCCGTATTGGCATCCTTATTTTCTTCTTTAACTTTCCGTGGTGGAAAATTAATTTCAAGGATTGCACCAGTAGGGCATTCAGGAACACATTTCCTGCAAAGTTTACATTTATTCGGATCGATATATGCAAGGAAATTTTCCATGGTAATTGCATCAAACGGACACACTTTAACGCATTTACCACAACCAATACAAGCTACTTTACATGCTTTTCTGGCTATGCCACCTTTATCCTGGTTAACACAGGAGACAAAGATTTTGCGGTCTTTTTTATTTTTCTTTCTTAGCTCGATAATATCATTTGGGCAAGCTTTAACACAGGCTCCGCAAGCTGTACAGTTATCATCAACAACAACAGGCAATCCTGTTTCTTCATCCATATAAATGGCATCAAAATCGCAAGCATCAACACAATCGCCTAATCCAAGGCAACCATATTGACATGCTGTTTCGCCTGCATATAAACTTGAAGAAATTATACAAGAAGAAGCTCCATCAAATTGATTAATACGTTGTCTGTGTTCGGGTGTCCCTGAACATCTTACCACTGCTACTAACGGGTCTTTTACTCCAACCTCTTTACCCAAAATTTTGGCAACTTCGGCCATAGTATCGTTTCCACCAACAGGGCAGTAAAGGTCTGAAATATCATCGGCTTTAACCAATGCTTCAGCAAACCCACGACAACCGGGATAACCACAACCACCACAGTTTGCAGCTGGAAGGGCTTCTTCTACCTGGTCGATACGGGGATCCTCATAAACCTTAAATTTCTGAGCTACAAAATACAAGATTACTGCAGCCCCTGCCCCAATCGCACTAAGTGAAATAATAGTAAATAAAATGGTTGTACTCATGTTTCAGATTTTAATCTATTTTATTTAATGTAAATGTAAATTGTTTGCGCACTTTATCTTTATTGAAAAATAAAAGTGTATAATAAGGGATAAGAACAGCAAGTGCCCCTATTCCGGAAATAACTTCGTTTTGTGTTATAACACTCAATAATATAAGCAAAAATAAAACCAGTAAAAAAGGAAAAACATAGCCCAGCCACAAAGCTTTAAACCCCAATGATTGCCTTAAAACAATACTTACAGTCTCTCCTATTTGGTATTGATTGGTTTGATCGAACACATCAACCACTTTTTCCTGCATATCGGCGGCTGAGCAAACACCTTTGGCATGGCACGAAGCACAACCCGATATAGCTAAAAAACGGACTTTTATATGGTTTCCGTCTATTGACTCAATAAGGCCTTTATGTTCGATTGATTTTGAATTTGACATCCGAATATTCTCAAATTTTTAATCGGATACAAAAATAATGGTATTTAAAAATTAAAAATTGCTTTTTGTCAGTTTTTACTATGTTAACACTTATTTAGTTTGATTTTAAATAAGGATTTTATTTTACTTTTGAATTCAGAGGGTGTTTTAAACCTTCATATTCTACCAAACGAGCCTTTATGGTGCCAACAATTATCGGGCTTTCAGCCCAAACCGGAATACGATTTTCGTCGTCGGTTACCCAAAAAACCAAATCTTCGCCTCCTTTAAAAACATCGCCGGCAATTAACGACCCTGTAAATTTTAAACAATTAAATTTACCTACTCCACGAACTTTTCTTTGTTCTTTTCCTTTATATCTTATATAAACATCATGTATTTCATTATCTAATAATATCTTAAAAGGTATTTCTTCATCAATTTCATATTTTGAAAAATCGATATTCCTGGCCTGGTAGATTACAGACATTACATCGTATGTACATGGTGGAATTTCAACCGTATCACGAAAATATGGAGTATGAGTTTTTTCCACTTCTGAATATGCAAGCATATTATCATAATCAAATTGATATTTAATATCAATGATATAACCATCTTCGTTCACATCGCGATGATAATAAACAGGTAATAAATTTTCGGGATTTACCCATGATTGGTATACATCGCGCACCTGAAAAAACCAATCGTAAAACGAGAATGTAACACCGGTACCTTTTAAATTGAACACCTTCTGATCAAACAAAGTCTTTTCAGATACTTCAAATTGCACCGCTCCAACATCGGTCCAAACCAAAAACCAGTTGTAGGTTATTACATAAGTAAGTTTTTCACCCGTTTGAAATGCTTTATTTTGAATTTCACAAGTAAATTCCTGAGATTTTAATACCTGGATTGAAAATAATATAATGGTTAAAAAAATAATTCCACGTTTGATTTGTTTCATATTATCAGCTGAAAATTATGTTTGCTTATTGACTTTCTATCTTTATTTGATTAAAACTTTTTTTAATTCAACTTATTACACTAAAATCAATTTTTTTCTGTGCTATTTTTTTAAGTTGCTTTTTCAATAATTGATTATCATCCTTATCTAACAGAGGGTCATTTTCCAAAATATCTTCAGCAATATTTCTTACATATTGAATCAATTGTCCGTCTTGTCCGAGGTTTGCAATTTTCAGGCCGAAAGCAAGTCCACTTTGTTGCGTTCCTTCGATATCACCAGGGCCACGCAATTTTAAATCGGCTTCTGCAATCTCAAAACCATCATTGGTTTTAGTCATAATATCGATTTTTTTACGTGCTTCGTTAGATAATTTATAACCAGTCATTAAAACACAGTAAGATTGATCAGCACCACGTCCAACTCTTCCACGCAATTGATGCAATTGCGACAAACCAAATCTTTCGGCACTTTCGATAACCATAACACTGGCATTTGGAATATTTACTCCCACTTCAATTACTGTTGTAGCTACCATGATATGTGTTTTGCCCTTTATAAATAAATTCATGGCAAAATCCTTTTCTTTAGCTTTCATTTGTCCGTGAACAATACTTACTGCATATTTTGGTGGTGGAAAAGCCCTTGAAATACTTTCGTACCCATCTTCAAGGTCTTTATAATCCATTTTTTCCGATTCTTTTATTAACGGGTAAACGATATAAATCTGGCGCCCCTGTTCTATTTGTTGTTTCATAAACCCAAATAACCGTAATCGTTTCGAATCATACAAATGAATCGTTTTTATAGATTTACGCCCAGGTGGCAATTCATCAATAACAGAAACATCCAAATCGCCATAAATAGTCATTGATAGAGTACGCGGGATTGGAGTTGCTGTCATTACCAACACATGTGGTGGATGAAGATTCTTTTTCCATAGTTTTGCACGTTGTACTACTCCAAAACGGTGTTGTTCGTCGATTACCACTAAGCCAAGATTTTTAAACTTAACCGTATCTTCAATTAAAGCATGGGTTCCGATTAATATGTGCAATTCGCCACTCATTAATTGCACATGAATATCATTCCTGGCAGCAGTTTTTGTCGAACCGGTCAACAATTGAACATTTACAGGCAATGCATCCAGCAACTCTTTTAATGTTTCAAAATGCTGGTTTGCCAAGATCTCTGTAGGCGCCATAATACAAGCCTGAAATCCGTTATCGAGAGCAATAAGCATACTCATTAAAGCAACCAGTGTTTTCCCGCTTCCCACATCACCTTGTAATAAACGGTTCATTTGTTTTCCCGACCCTATATCTTTACGGATTTCTTTCAACACCCGTTTTTGTGCATTGGTTAGCTCAAAAGGGAGGTTCTTCTCATAAAACTGATTCAGATTTTCTCCTACTTTTGAAAAAACAAAACCATTGAATTTATTAAGCCTTATACTTCTTTTTTGCAAGATATTAAGCTGTATGTAAAACAACTCTTCGAATTTTAAACGGTAAATTGCTTTTTTTAAAATTTCAGCATTTTGTGGGAAATGAATATTAAAAAGTGCATCCTGTAAAGAAATAAGTTTATATTTTGTGATTAAAAAGCCTGGTAATGTTTCGTTAATTCTATCTTTTACCTGTAATAGCAGGTTGTTTACAAGTTTTGCAATGGCTTTTGAAGTGAGGTAGTTCTTTTTTAATTTTTCGGTAGTACTGTAATGTGCCTGTAGCTTAGCTTTTATTTCATTCTGATTTTTTATGCTATCTTCAATTTCAGGATGAATGATATTATATTTTCCACCAAAATATCCTGGTTTACCAAAAACAATATATTCTTTATTTAATGCCAGGCTTTTTTGGATATAACTTAATCCTCTAAACCAAACTAACTCAATGGTTCCGGTTCCATCAGTAAAATAAGCTACCAAACGTTTTTTCCGGCCACCTCCGATTTGTTCAAATCCAATAATTTTACCTTTTAGCTGTATATGTGGCAATTCGGGATTTAAATCTCTGATTTGGTAAAATTTTGAACGGTCGATATACTTGTAAGGAAAATAATACAACAAATCTTCAAAAGTAAAAATTCTCAATTCTTTATTAAGGAGTTCTGCTCTTTTGGGGCCAACTCCGGATAAAAATTTAATCTCTTGTTGTAAAAATTCAGGCATAGATATTTTAAAAACTTATTTTTGCTACACAATAATACATTTTTTTTGATAATCTTATACATTATGTTTTCATCATTTAAATTTGCTTTAAATTTTCTTAAATACTGGATTTTTGCGAAACACGCTAAAGGGCACGGGATCCACTCACCCTTTATTTTTGATTTAATTACCAACGTTTTTAATAATAAAAAAGTTAATGATGATCTAAAGCAAATTTATCATTTGCATAAAAAATATATGCACTCGACAGAACCTCTGATTTTTGATGAAATGGGCGCAGGATCGCATAAAAAGGCTATAACTAATTTAAAATCAACAAATAATCGAGATTCACAAATCATATCAACCACGATTGGCAAAAACATTCGAAATTCTTCGGTTTCAAAAAAATATGGTGGGCTAATTTATCGATTGGTAAAATATTTTAATCCAGAAAATATTCTTGAAATAGGTACTTCTTTAGGTATCAGTACGATGTACATTGCTAAAGGAGCACCAAAATCAACTATTATAACTATAGAAGGGGTTAAAGTAAAAATACAAATCGCACAAGAATTAACTAAAGTATTAAAAATCAATAATATTAATTTTTTAAATGGAAATTTTAATACTGTATTACCTGAAGTACTCAAAAAAATTAATACATTGGATTTTGTTTTTTTCGATGGGAATCACAACCAGCAGGCTACTTTAAAATATTTTGATATATGCCTGGCAAAAGCCCATAACAATTCTGTTTTTGTTTTTGACGATATCCATTGGTCTGCTGATATGGAAAAAGCCTGGGATAAGATTAAAAAACACAAGAAAGTAAGTGTAAGTATTGATCTTTTTAGGATGGGAATTATTTTTTTTAGGAAAGAAATCACCAAAGGGCATTATAAGGTTAAGTTTTAAACAAAAAATAATTGTTTTATCATAAGAATGATTAAATTCGTAACACTTTTTTACAAAAATTATTCCTACCATGGAAAAAATTATTGAGATAAAAAACATTATTAAACATTATCATGTTGGTGCTGAAACCATAAGGGCATTACGATCGATTTCAGTTTCGATTGACCGTAACGAATATGTTGCCATAATGGGCCCTTCGGGTTCGGGAAAATCAACATTGATGAATATTTTAGGATGTCTTGACACTCCAACCGGAGGCCAATATATTTTAAATAATAAAGATGTTAGCCATTTAAATGATGATGAATTAGCAGAAATTAGAAATAAAGAAATTGGATTTGTTTTTCAAACTTTTAATCTTTTACCCAGATATACTGCTTTAGAGAACGTAACGCTTCCATTAATTTATGCTGGTATTAATAAAGAAGAAAGATTGGTTAAAGCTGAAGAAACTCTTGTAAATGTTGGCCTGCAAGATAGAATAACACATAAGCCCAATGAACTGTCCGGAGGCCAAAGACAAAGAGTTGCTGTGGCAAGAGCTTTAGTAAATAATCCTTCAATAATTCTTGCCGACGAGCCAACAGGTAATTTAGACTCCAAAACATCAATGGATATATTAGGCCTTTTTGACCAAATTCATAAAATGGGAAATACCATTATTCTTGTAACTCACGAAGAGGACATTGCAAGGCATGCACACAGAATTATCCGATTAAAAGACGGGATGATAGAATCGGACAAGAAGAACCCTAATCCTGTTAGATCAAATTAGTGAGTCGAGAATAAACAAAATCCGGTTCTTTTCGTTCTTTAAAAAAAATAGTTTACTTATGGATATGAAAATATACACTAAAACAGGTGATAAGGGAGAAACATCACTTATAGGAGGAACGAGAGTTCCAAAATATCACGACAGGATTGAAGCTTACGGTACTGTTGATGAGCTGATTTCATATATAGGGCTTATTAGAGATCAAAAAATTGAGGAAAAATTAAAATTGATTTTAATCGAGATACAGGACAGGTTAATGACTTGTGCATCAATTTTAGCCACCGATTGTGAAAATTGTGATGTTAAAATTCCTGAAATTTACGATCAAGACATTGAAATGTTGGAAAAAGAAATTGATATGATGGAAAAAGAGCTACCTCCATTACGTTCATTTATTTTACCTGGCGGACATACTACCGTTTCCTTTTGCCATATCTCCAGAAATGTTTGCCGAAGAGCGGAAAGGCTTGCTATAAAAGTTCAAAACCAATTTAAAAACAGTGAAAAAGTTATTCAATACCTCAACCGATTATCAGATTATTTATTTGTTTTATCACGAAAATTAACTATCGATTTGTATGCCAAGGAAATACCATGGAAACCGAGAGTTTAGTTAAAAAAGTTTTGTTTTTCAATATTATTTTTATATTTGCAAAATTTTAAGGGTGTAATAAAAACTAATTATATATGTATTGGACTTTAGAATTAGCGTCAAAATTAGAGGACGCCCCATGGCCTGCGAGTAAGGAAGAACTAATTGATTATGCCATTCGTTCAGGAGCACCGCTTGAAGTTATTGAAAACCTTCAGGAGATCGAAGATGAAGGCGAAATTTATGAAAGTATAGAAGATATTTGGCCAGATTACCCAAGTAAAGATGATTTCTTTTTTAATGAAGATGAATATTAATTTTAAATGGGAACTCTGTGGTTCCCATTATTTTTTCCAAAAGAAAATATCATACTTTGACATTGGCTTTAAATCTTCAAACCAGTTAAAGCCTTTTAATTTAGTTTCTTCAAGCTCTCCCGGGGGGAATAGGGTTCCTGTTGGTTGAGTTACCATATTGATACGGCTTACCTGGCCTTCTTCCAAATAAATAATTAAGTCACTACTTTCTGCAAAATTTACTCCAACAATTTCTTCCTGGTCTTTAGTATAATAAATAGACTGCCCATTCCCAAAGACATCTACTCTGTAAAGGTTATTATTTCTTATATATCCTTTCATCTCTTTACCACGAATCTGATTATATTTCTCTATTGCTTCTTCAGAAATTATTAAAGAGCTGCCAATGAGATGAAAGTAATCAATTTTCTGGTTTTTAGTATATACCTTTACTAATTCTGCTGTCATCTGGCTTCCTTCTGCCCAAAGAATTGGTTCCTGGTACATAGTAATTACCGAATCTTCAAAAGTATACACCATAGAATCGCATCGAGCCTGGAAATCAAACCTATACAATTGAACTTTATGATAAGCCCTTAGTATTCGGTGCGTTCCTGATGAATCGTAATTAGAACGCAGTGTATCTGCATGTAAAAAAAGTGAATCAGTTTTATTTGTTACTTGAATAAGCAATGCACTATCGGTAACTAAAAAACGTTCGGGCTCGCGCACATAATAAGCATAATGCCCTTTTAATATCATATTTTCAGTGGTATCAATCATCTCAATATTATCAATAGCAATACCAATACCGCTCGAATCATCGAAAAAGAGGCTATCGCCAATTAATATTTTTTCTTTATTCTGATACCTGGCATTTTGATTAAACTGAAACTTTTTTTCTTTAGTTTTATACCAACCATTTTCGGCGTATAAATGATTTTCTTCATTATAAATATTGGTTGGCCCTAAAAAATAAGCTATTTCATTTTCTGTGTTATATTTTAAAGTATCGGTGTAAACTGTATAATCTGGAGTTTTAACAACCACACTATCTTTATAAATAAATAAATCGTCGTTTGAGTAATAATACCCAATTATACTTTCAAGCGTATTTTCATTATTAACAATTTTACCACCATTAAAATAATTAGCCACATTTGTTTGGGTATTAAAATCGAGCGAATCGGTAGTAAGCGTAGCTTCATCATCTTTTAAAATAACATTTCGACGAACATTGCCCACATTGGTATTTCCATTATATTTCATAAAATCGCCATACATGTGCAAAGTATCTCCTCTGTTAATATGGACATTGTTATATGCATGGATGATATTTTGTTTGCTAAACAAGTAGGCGCTATCGCAATACATGGTTGCATTATTGTGTTCAAAAACCACATCGCCAATAAATCGCCTAACACCTTCGCCTACCTTCTTACTATACTCAAATGTATTTGAATTGATAATTTTTATTTGCTCTTTTTTCTGAGCAAAAATATTTGAGGGAATTAGGGCACTCAAACAAAAAACAATAATTAAAACAAAATAAATAAACCGCTTACTCATTTAATTTATTATTGTTTAATCCAGCCGTCTTCTAAAAACTTGCAGTTTATAAAAGAGTCATCAATGTGGATGTATGTTTTTTTCTTTCGCTCTTCAAGCCAATTTTCAAATTTCTTTTGCTTTTTTTCCATTTCAGCAATTTCTTCAATCATTTCATAATCATCTTTTAAATTAGCCTTATGAGCCTCAATCTTTTTATCAATTTTTACTACCTTAAAAACGGGTTTCCCTTTATCATCCACTGTTTCGAAAGGCTCTGAAATTTCTCCAGGTTTTAAATCTTTAACAATATTGTATTCTCCACGAGGCAATTCATCTAAATTAAATTTTAATGATGAGTTTTTTGGGTTTACCATTAATCCGTCATTAAGCCTCGACTGTTCATCTTCGGAGAATCTTAACGCAGCCTGAGTAAAAGTTAAACTATCGTTTCTAATTAAATCAGTAATACTATCCAACTTATTTTTTGCTGCTACTTTTTGTTCTATATCAACCTTAGGTATGATCAATATATGTCTTACATTAACCTGGCTTCCTTGCTTTGCAATTAATTGAATAATATGAAAACCATATTCTGATTCAACAATACGCGAAACACCACCATCGTCGGTAAGCCTGAAAGCTGCTTTGGCAAATTCAGGGTCTAATTCATCACGGGTTCTAAAGCCCAGTTCACCTCCTTTTCGTGCCGAACCGGGATCTTCGGAATAAAGTACTGCAAGTGTCGAAAATCTTTCGCCATCAATAATTCTTTGACGAATATCTAAAAGCTTTTCTCTGGCTTCAGCTCTTGACTTCTCGTTTTCGGGAGGATAAACAGCAATTTGATTAATTTGATATTGCGTATTTACCATTGGTATACTGTCTTTAGGCATATTTTTATAAAATTTTTCTACCTCTTTAGGAGAAACTACTATATCTTGAACAAGGTTACTTTGCATCATTTGGGTTAACATCTGCTCGCGTATAAGTGGACGAAAATCTTCTTTAATCTCAATCATTGATTTTTTATAAAACTCTTCAAGTTTTTCTTGCGAACCAATTTGACGAATAAAGTAATTTAATCTCTGATCAAGTTCTGATTCAATTTGATTAACACCAATCTGAATACTATCCAACTCTGCTTGAATCAATAACATTTTTTGAATTAGCAATTCTTCAAATACTTCACACTTCATATCAGTTTTACCCTGATAACCCTGAGCCATTAACTGAATTACCTGATTTTCAATATCAGATTGTAATATAATTTTATCGCCCACATTGGCAATGATCCTATCGGCTACATATTGCTTTTGGGCACTTAAATTTAAAAATGAAACAATTAAAATTGTAAATATTAAAAGTCTTTTTAACATAAAAATCATCATGATATATTTTTAATAGATTATAAATTCGTTTCGGTTTAAAGCATTGTTGTAGATATTATTTTCTAACTTTTCGAAAAAGGAAAATTTTCTTTTGTTTAATATGATCGTTTTAATTTTTGGTTTAGCATACTCAATAGGCTGTACTGTACTTTTCAGAGCATAATCATTAATTTTTACAAAATAATAAAACAAAGAATCATCAGTTTCAATATATTTATTATAACGCAAATACCTTTCCTCATCGTCAATAGTCAAAGGCAATTCGTTTAACAAATTATTAAAAGGCAGCCATTGGCCGTTAAAATTATCAAATTTAGTAGCATATTGATAACAGTAATCTTCAAGCTTAGTTAAACTTTCTGTATCATCAGATTTATACCATTGCCTTACCTTATCAATTTCAGGTGATTCCTTTGATACTTTTAAATATAGTGCTTTTACAATATTATGATTTAAAATAAAATTTGCAGAATATTCTTTATAATAAGATTCTATTTCCTGGTCAGTAACAACAGTATCAATTTTTTGTTTTATCAGTTCTTGCCTGTATTTGAATATAAGTAACGATGATCGATAATCTTCAATTTGTTTTTCAATATTTTTACTTTCATCAGTAAGGTTTTCCTCAGCTTTTTGAAGCATCAGTTGTTTTTTTATCCAATCATTAATATAGTTTTTGGCTAAGGTAATACTATCCTCGCGAGAAATATTGGAAGGGAATAATCCTTTTAAATCCGACTCAAACAAAAATTTATTATGTACCCTTGCAAGTGGCTTGTCGTTTTCATCAACTCCGGATTTATTACAACCAAAAACAAATAATAGCAACATTGCCGCTAAAATTAACAACATATTTATTCCCAATAATTTCTTTTTCATCAACATATTTTTAATGATTATTGTATTGAGGATAAAACCTGATTATTGACTTGAATATTGTACTTACTACGTAATTTTTCAACCCACTTTTCTTCTAAATATTCCTGGTAATCTGAAATAACTAATCCTTTTGCTTCGTTAAATGGTTTAATCGTAGGTTTAACTTTCTCGCCTTTAATTAAAATCATTAAATTTTCATTTTCGTTTGTTGATTTTTCCCATACCATTTCATCAATAATATTATTTTCTCCTTGATTAAATATCCCTGTTTCAATTTTTAAAACTTCGGTTTCCAAGTTATATTCTTGTAATAAATCATTATTAGTTACTCTTCGTCCAAATCTACGCTTGTTAATTTCTTTTTTAACTTTTTGGTATACTTCTTTATTTTTACAATAATAAATACTTCCTTTCCATCGCTCATCCCACATATAATTTTCTTTGTTATTATTATAATATTTTTTCAATCCTAAAGTATCATTAATTGCTTTAGACCAAACTTCCTGATCCATGATTTCAAATAATAACATTCCATCGTAATATTCTTTTAATAAAAACTTATACTCTGGATGTTTTTGTTCAAGCCGCGATTCCTCATATTGAAGAATTTCCTGATCTACATAATCTTCATAAAGTTTATTGTATTGAAAAGGAGTAATATTTTGCCGTCCTTTTTTGTGCTGTATAAATCTTTCGAACTCTTTTACAGAAACTTTTTTATTTGCAAAACTAAAAAGGGTATCGTTTGTGTTATTTTTCAATTCAAAATAAAGATCATTATAAACAAAAGAATTCTCTGTAGTATCAAAAAACACAGGTAAGTTTACTTTTTTTTCTTTAAAATTATATTCGTCTTTTAACTTTTCAATTAATGATTCCTGGGCAACTAAGTAACGTCCGTCGTTAATAACCTGTCTTCTTAAATCATCTTTAATTTTTTCAAATGATTTTGGTTCTTTTCTATCAATTCGTTTAATAATATGCCATCCATAGTTTGTTTTTACAGGTTTAGATATATCGCCATTTGATTTTAAATCAAAAGCGGCATTTTCAAATTCTTGCACCATTTGCCCAACACCAAACCAGGGTAGCTCTCCACCATTCTTTGCCGATCCTTTGTCATCAGAATATTCTCTGGCTAATTTGGCAAAATCCTCTCCTTGCCTTAGTCGATGGTAAAGTTTATTGATTAATTCTTTCTTTTCAGAATCATTTTTCTCTGGCGAAGCAAGCATAATATGTGCAGTTTTAATTTGGCCGCGTGCTTCTTTTTTATCCGTTAGCTTAATTATATGATATCCGAACCTTGTTTTAACGGGGCCTGCAATTTCGCCAACATTCATATTATACACTGTTTTTTCGAAAGGATAAACCATTTGAAAAACAGTAAAATATCCCAAATCACCTGCATTATTTTTTACAGAGGGATCATCGGAAGCACCTTTGGCAACAATATGAAAAGGCTCACCTCTCAATATTCTGTTTCTTATTTTAACCGCTTTTTTATAAGCATATGCAGTATCCTCTGGTGAAGCATCTGGTTTTACCCTAACTAAAATATGACTGGCTTTTACTTCATACTGCATTCTATGATAAGCTTCTTCAACTAATTCATCTAACTTATCACGATCAAGTAAGTAAGGCTTAGCCAACTGTTTTTTATAACCTTCAAATTCATTGATAAATTCCTGGGTAGTATCTAATCCCTGATTTTTAGCTTCAATCACTTTTAGCTTAAAATTAATAAACAGTTCGAGATATTTATCAACAGCAATTGTTTCGCCTGTTGTAAGATTGATCTTATTTTTTTGATAAAACCTTAAAAATTCATCTTTTGTAACTGTCTCGTCATCAATACTAAGTAAAACTTCATTTTTCTGAGCTTTTGCAAAGGCAAAAAAACAAAAAATTAAAATGATTAATAAACCAGGTATTTTTCTCATAAGACAATATTTTAGAAAATTTACATCTGTCTACTATAATTAGGTGCTTCTCTTGTAATTGCCACATCGTGAGGGTGGCTTTCAGTAACACCAGCACCTGTAACACGTACAAATTTCGATTGCATTAAAGCGGGAATATCTTTGGCTCCACAATATCCCATTCCGGCTCTTAATCCACCAACCAACTGGTAAATAACTTCGGCAAGGTTTCCTTTAAAAGGAACCCGTGCTGCGATTCCTTCTGGCACCAATTTATTTATATCATCTTCAACATCCTGAAAATAGCGATCTTTAGAACCATGCTGCATGGCCTCTATAGATCCCATCCCACGATAAGATTTAAATTTACGGCCGTTATAAATAATTGTTTCACCTGGCGATTCTTCAACACCAGCAAATAATGAGCCTGCCATTACTGTATAAGCACCTGCTGCAATAGCCTTTACTATATCGCCCGAATATCGTAACCCTCCATCCCCTATTACAGGAATATCTGTATCTTTCAAAGCTTTTGACACTTCGTAAATAGCTGTTAGCTGTGGTAATCCTACACCGGCAATTACACGGGTTGTACATATTGAACCTGGCCCAATACCAACTTTAACTGCATCAGCTCCTGCATCTGCAAGTGCCTTTGCTGCTTCAAAGGTTCCAATATTACCAACAACAACATCAATTGATGAAAAGTTTGCTTTTACCGACTTTAGCATATCAATAACCCCTTTAGAATGCCCATGTGCTGTATCAATAACCACAGCATCAACACCGGCCTTTACCAATGCCTCAATACGCTGATGTGTATCAGATGTAACACCTACACCTGCAGCTACACGTAACCGCCCTTGTTTATCCTTGCATGCCAAAGGGTTATCTTTAACCTTAGTAATATCTTTATAAGTTAATAAGCCTATTAGCTTATTGTTATCGTCAACAACAGGAAGTTTTTCAATTTTATGCCGCTGTAAAATATCAGTTGCTTTTTCCAGGTCTATCGACTGATGTGTTGTGATAATTTTATCCTTTGTCATTACATCATCAATTTTACGTGTCATGCGTTTTTCAAAACGTAAATCACGATTAGTAACAATGCCAACTAATATTTTATCCTTGTCAACTACAGGAATACCGCCAATTTTATATTCTTTCATAAGGTTTAATGCATCGGCAACGGTATCATCACTATGAATGGTTATTGGATCATATATCATACCATTTTCGGCACGTTTAACAGCCTTTACATGTTTGGCCTGATCTTCGATACTCATATTTTTATGAATAACACCAATACCTCCCAAACGAGCAATTGCTATAGCCATCGCTGCTTCTGTTACAGTATCCATAGCTGCCGAAACAATAGGAACATTTAAGCGTATATTTCGCGAAAACTGAGCTGAAATATCTACTTCGCGTGGTAATACTTTCGAATATTGAGGGATCAACAATACGTCATCAAACGTAAGTCCTTCAAATGCAACTTTATCCTGTAAAAATGACATTTTTATATGATTTTTATGTAGATTTAAAATTGTGCCAAATTACAAAAAATTAGTAAAATATCAGTTTAAAATATGATAATATACATACATTTGATTTTTTTAACTTTTTTTAAGATATTCATTTGCCGTTAAAATCTATCTTAAGAGCATGATTAATAAGTATGAACAAATACTGATAAAATACTGGGGCTATTCCAAATTCAGGCCTTTACAGGAAGATATAATCCGCTCGGTTATGGATGGTAAAGATACATTAGCCTTAATGCCTACCGGTGGAGGAAAATCAATCACTTTTCAGGTACCATCTATGGCACAGGAAGGAATATGTATTGTGATTACTCCGCTTATTGCTTTGATGAAAGACCAGGTTGAAAATTTACTAAAAAGAGACATAAAAGCTATAGCAATATATTCGGGAATGTCGAAAGATGAAATTGATATTGCCCTTGATAATTGTATTTACGGGAATGTGAAATTTCTTTACATCTCGCCGGAGCGAATCAATACTGAGCTTTTTAAAGTGCGGGTAAAATATATGCAGGTAAATTTAATTGCTATTGACGAAGCGCACTGTATTTCGGAATGGGGATATGATTTCAGGCCATCATATTTAAAAATTGCTGATATACGAGAATTAGTCCCTGAAACCCCTTTTTTAGCCTTAACAGCTACTGCTACACCTAAAGTAGTTGACGACATTCAGGAAAAATTAAAATTTAAAGAAAAAAATGTTTTTAGAAAAAGCTTCGAACGTAAAAACCTGGTTTACCTGGTTCGTGAACTGGAAGATAAACAAAATTATTTAATAGAAACCCTTAATAAAGTTAAAGGAAGCGGCATTATCTATGCACGCAACAGAAAAAAAACAAGAGAAATCGCTTTAATGCTTCAAAAGGCTCAAATATCGGCCGATTATTATCATGCGGGATTAAAACATGAAGACCGCAGCCGCAAACAAATAAACTGGAAAGTTGGTAAAACGAGGGTTATGGTATCGACGAATGCCTTTGGAATGGGTATTGACAAACCTGATGTTCGTTTTGTAATTCATATTGATTTGCCTGACAGCATTGAAGCATATTTCCAGGAAGCCGGAAGAGCCGGACGAGATGAAAAAAAAGCTTATGCTGTTCTTTTATACAGTAATTCTGACAAGGTTAAAGCCGAACAAAGAGTTGAAACCAATTTTCCGGAACTTAAAGAAATAAGAAACATTTATCAGGCGCTAGGTAATTTTTTCCAAATAGCTTTTGGTAGTGGAAAAAACCAATCTTATGATTTTATTATTGGTGATTTTGCAAAAAAATACAATTTCAGTATCCTTAAAATACACAGTGCATTAAAATTTTTACAACGCGAAGGATATATTGAAATTACCGACGAACTTTTTAGTTCATCAAAAATACATTTTTTAGTAGGCAGAGATGATTTATATAAATTTCAAATTGCTAATGCTAAATTCGATGGTTTTATTAAGCTAATTTTACGTTCGTATACAGGATTATTTTCCGATTATGTTAATATTGATGAATTATCACTTGCCAAAAGGGCTAATGTTGAAATTGATGTAGTTTATAAGTATTTAAATAAACTAAAAAATTTGGGCATTTTAAATTACATACCTAAAAAAAGCAATCCGTTTATTGTTTTTACAGAAGAGCGCCTTGATGATAAATCATTACATCTTTCGAAAGAAAATTATGATTTCAGGAAGAAAAGGTTTATCGAACGAATAAATGCAGTATTGCACTATGCTACATCGAACACCAAATGCCGCAGCCAAATTTTATTATCCTATTTTGGTGAAGGGAATCCTGACAGATGTGGCGAGTGCGATGTTTGTACCAGACGTAACGAGCTGGATTTAAGCAAGTACGAATTCGATTTAATTTTAGAAGCAATTAAAGAAAAAATAAATCAGGAATCTGTTTCGCTAGATGAATTAATTAAGTCGCTTCAATTTAATAAAGAAAAAAGCATTAAAGTTATTCAGTGGCTATTAGATAACGACAAAATAACAAAAGAATCAGGAGAACTTCTTTCATGGAATAAAAAAGATGATTAAGTTTTTTATTCTACCTGAAAAACCTCAATGCCATAATCCCTTCTTCCTTCCTGGAAAAGAGCAAATAAATAATCACCATTCATTTTTAAATACTGATATGACTTACTTTTATCTGAATGTTCAAAAATTCTTGCCGGTTTTTCGGGTTCTGTAATATCAAATACTTCAATACTCTTATCAGCAGCTACATACAAATAATTGCGGTCGATCAGCAAGTCATGTGCGTTGCCAGTAGTTTTTATTTCAAAAACTTTTAAAGGATATAATGGCAATCCCATATTTAAAACTGTTAAGCCTTTAAAATCATTTGCCACATATCCTGTCTTTTCATGAATTAAAAGTTTATTAGCACTAGCATCGGTTAAATAATCCTTTGGAAATTCAGCTTGTTTGAATGATGTAAAGGGATCATTAAATTTAAAAGCTCTAAGGCCACTTTTTCCTCCTGAAATAACAGTATAAGGAGGAATTACCTGAATATTATTTACAGTAAAATCTTTGACATTATTTCGCGAAGCCATTTTAATGTCGTTCATATTACTAAAATCAACAATTTCTAGTCCCATGCCAATATACCCCAGAAAAGCATAATCTTCATATATTTCAACTGAATACACATCCTGATGCCGGTAATAGGTTCCTAAAACAAAAGGCATGGCAGGGTCGGAAATATTTAAGATTTTTAATCCCAGTTTACCATAAGACAAAAAAGCTTTATAATTTACAATTTTTACATTATAAGCTCTTCCATAAACTTTCTTTCTCGAACGTCGTTCAAATTCTTTGTAAGTTGTTAATAATTCAAAATTATACAAATCAGCAATATTATAAATTTGCAATCCTGACTCGCCAAGAGGGAGAAATAATACAGTATCCTTAATATCAATATTTGTGAGTTCAAAATGGCGAAGATTATCACTAAATTCTGTTACAGGATAAATATATTGAGCAACGCTTAATTTCACTATCAGCATTATCGAAATAATAAAAACAATTCGTTTTTTCATAACCGGGGTAGTTAATATTTAAATTTATTTATAAGGTTAGTTTCAAGGTTTTTAAAATTAAAAATTTTATTCGATATACACAACCAATCCTTTTAAATACTCTCCTTCAGGGTGATAAATATTTACAGGGTGGTCGGCGGGTTGAGAAAGCTGATGTAATATTCTCACATTTCTTCCTGTATTGGCAGCGGCAGTAAATACAGATTTTTTAAAATTTTCTTTACTAACTACTTGCGAGCATGAAAAGGTGAATAGAATTCCTCCGTGTTTAATTTTTTCTATTGCTTTAGCATTAAGTCTTTTATACCCTTGCAGTGCATTGTGCAATACATTATGATGCTTGGCAAATGCCGGCGGGTCAAGAATAATCAAGTCGTATTTTTGATTAGCATTTTCCAGGTATTCGAAAGCATCAACAGCGAAAGCTTCATGTCTAGATTTATCATCAAAATTTAAATCAATGTTTTTATTGGTTAAATCAATAGCTTTGGCAGAGCTGTCTACCGAATGTACCAGGCTGGCATTGCCTTTCATAGCATATACAGAAAACCCGCCAGTATATCCAAAAACATTTAATACAGAACGGTTTTGTGAATATTTTTGAACTAATTTTCTATTTTCACGCTGGTCGATAAAAAAGCCGGTTTTCTGGCCTTCTTCCCAATTCACTTTAAATTTATTGCCATATTCAAGAACTATTTCATTTTCCGATTTCCCGAATACGTATTCATTTTTTGCATTAATATCAGATTTATAAGGTATTGTTGTTTCACTCTTATCATAAATAGCATGAAGTTTCTTTCCATAAATTTCCTTTAATGCATCAATAATAAATGCTTTATTAAGATACATACCAATTGAATGCATTTGTAAAACTGCTGTACCATTATAAAAATCTATAATTAAACCGGGCAATCCATCGCCTTCGGCATGAACCAGCCGGTATACATTATTATTTTCATTTTCGGCTAATCCTAAAGTTTTCCTTAACAGATAGGCACTTTCAATTTTTGATTTCCAAAAATCAGGATTGATATCAATTTTTTGAAAAGATATTATTCTAACGGCAATAGAGCCTATTTGATAATGCCCAAGGGCTAAAAACTCATCTTTATTATCGGTAACTAAGACCAAATCGCCTTCAGTAACATTTCCTATAATCTTTTTTATGGCACCGGAAAAAATCCATGGGTGGTATCTACGTACCGACTGGTCTTTTCCTGATTTTAATATAACTTTTGGATAATCCATTGAAGTGTTAAATTACCTGGTTTAACGTTTTATAAATTTGCAAACAAGCCCATGCATCGGTTGCAGCATAAAGCAATTGACTTTCGGTAAGTTCTTCTTTTTCCCAGTTTGAAACTTGCTGGGTTTTCGATATTCGTTTATTTAATACAATAGCAGCAATTTTTCTTAAACTCTGGCTTTCAATATTAAAATACTTTACAAAGTCCTGTAAATCAATAAAGCTCGAAGGTTCAAAGTCCTGAATTTCGCGCAAAATTTTAATATCATCCTTAATTGCAAGCCCTATTTTTTTTACATCCTTATTATTTAATATTTCAACAATTTCTTCGGGTAACCCGATTTTATTAATACGTATTAAAAAAGCTTCATACGAAGATGTTAATTGCAGTAACGATACCTGGTTTATTACTCCTTTTTTAAACGAAGGTTTTGTTTCAGTATCGAAACCTAAAATTTTTAATTCTTTTATTAATGGCAAATAATAATCCAGCTTTTCGAAAGTATCAATAATAAAAATTCCGCCATCGAATTGATATAGCGGCAAGTCGTTAATTTCTTTATTTGTAATGTGTTGATTAAACATCGTAATCTTCGTTATTAAAATCTTTTTGTCGTTTAGTAAAAATCCAGTCATCAGTATTTAACTCATCATCTGATTCCTGGACTTCTTCTTCATCCTCCTTATCTTCAAGGTCATCACCACTATAATAAACCGTATGTATTGCTTTTAAAGCATTCACGAGTTTTTGCCCCCAAAATTCTTCAAAATTAATCTGGCATTCCCACAATGCGTCGTTCATCATTTCTTCGGTACCGATATTATATAATGAAATAAAATTTTTGATATCCTGATAAATGTCGGCTAAATTATCGGCAATAGAAGCGGTGCTTTGTTCTACCTGTTCGTGGGTTAACGGATCAAAAACTTCGCGGTATTCATCGTGATATCCTAATTTCTTTTTTATAGTTGAATGGATAAAATCCCACTCCTCTTCGGAAACAAATTTTTCATTTTCTTCATCAAATACAGAATCAAATTTAGGCAGCAAAGAAACTTTTAGGTAAAGTAAAGGCAATATTTTGTGTGCTTTATTCAAAAAATCAAGCTTGCTAAATCGATATGTGTTTTCTACAAATGTGCAAAATTCTCCGTCAACAGCAACAAATTCTGTAACTTTTTCTGAATAAACAATACTGCTATCAAACCTCTCTTCCATAACTTATGCATATTTTTTCTGCACAAAGGTATAAAAGAAATTTTATTATGGAATTTAATTTTTGTTAAGATCTAAAGTTATAACAAACCAGTTATGGCTTATAAATATTAAAGAATTGAGCCCTGTAGAGTAACCGAAAGCTAAAGTAATACAAATTTATAAGCCTGCAGGGCAGTTTAAAAGAATACCTCTACAATTAACGGGTAAAAACCCACTCGTTGGATGTAGATAATTCTTCATTAAATAAATAACCTTCGCTATCAAAAGCTTTCAATTGTTCCGGATCTTCAATCCTGTTTTTAATAATAAAACGGCTCATTAATCCTCGGGCAGTTTTAGAATATACTGCAATTACTTTAAAATTATTGCCCTTAGCTTCTTTAAAAACAGGCGTAATGATTTTACCCTTAATCTTTTTGGGCACAACTGCTTTAAAATATTCATTTGAAGCCAAATTTACCAAAACCTGGTTTTTCTGATGTGAAAGTTCATGATTGAGAAAATCGGTAATTTTTGAATCCCAGAATTTATATAAATTTTCTCCTTTAGAATTTTTTAATGAAGTACCCATTTCTAATCTATAAGGCTGCATTAAGTCAAGTGGACGCAACACACCATATAAACCCGATAAAATTCTTAAATGATCCTGAGCAAATAACAAATCATTTTCTGATAGTGATTTAGCATCTAATCCAACAAAAACCTGTCCTTTAAAAGCAAGTAAAGCTTGTTTTGCATTCGACAGATTAAAAGGCAACCCCCATTGGAAATATCTTTCATAATTTAATTGAGCAAGATCAGGATTTATATCCATAAGTTGACTTAATTCTTTGTGTGAGAACTTTTTAAACTCATTAACTAATTCTTGCGATTCTTTTAAAAATTTGGGTTGAGAATATTTGTTAGTCTGTACCTTATTTTTATAATCGAGTGTTTTTGCAGGAGAAATTATAATAATCATCATTTTAAAAATTAATGAAACAAAAATAAATTTACACTTTTTACCATGTAACAAAAAATAATTATTGATTGTTCGAATAAAAAAAGCGGCGCTTACGCACCGCTCCAGTCTTTGAAAAATACTGCAAAATTTACAGTATCGATATTTAGGTTAGGGTATTGCTTATTTTTTCATGCCACTTTGTTAAGATGTAAAGAAAAACAAAAAGGTTGCGTAAGGTTACATTTTATTTAAAGCCTACAAAAAAAGGCTGCTTTTTACAGCGAGCCAATTTTTTAGAAAAATTAAAATGGTATTAATTAAATATCCTTTGATATTAGCGGAAATCCCAATCATTATATTTTTTTCAACACCTTATAACAGAGTAAAAAATTATTGAGCAACAGCAGCTTTTTGATCTTCGGTAAATTTTAATTTAAAATAAAGAACAACAGAAAATATAGCATAAAGTGGATATATAACTGCTGAGACTATTGAATTAAGTACCACAGTCCACATTCCAATATCATATTTATGTAAACTAAAAGCTTCAATAATATTACCAGTTTCTTTCCAATTATCAAAAAACATAATTACAAAAGGAACAGACATTATAGCCGCAGTAACAATAGAAATAAAAATCATAATTAAAACAAATAATACCATTGCACCTAAAGCAGGCCAAAAATCTCTATGAGATAAAGAAAATGTTCTTCCGATGGCTTCCATGGCATTTTTCTCTTCAGCAACCACAATAGCACCTCCCGGGAACAAAACGGTTCCTAAATAAATAATAGCTACGAATGATCCAATTATAAAAGCAAGAATTCCAGCCAAAGCTCCGAAAAAAACAATAAGAAAAGATAAAATCAAAAAGAAAATCATATGAATGGAATACTTTTTAAACGACTCCATAAATAAATCACCAACAGCAAATTTGGGATCTACATCACTTTTCAAAATATAATTAACTAAAAAAGCATTTAAAATTCCATAAATAATTACGGCACCAACAGTATAAATTCCCACTTTTCCCATTAAACGAGACATTTCTCTCAGCATAATTTCCGGTTGATCGGAAAATTTGTATAAATCTAAGAACCCAAGGTTATAGGCCAATAACTGTATAAAAAAAACAGCAATAAAACTGAAGATAAATAAATTAACAAATTTTTTAAGGTAAATATTAAAAACATTGGATAATACCGAATCTACCTCCATTTGCTTATATAATGGATGTTGTTTTAAATCAATCATAGCCTAAATTTTTTTATAATTAACATTTGGATGCTAAATTAAGGAAATTATTCATATTCATTTTAAAGTTATTATTATTCTCAAAAAGATTTTATTATTTCATTTGCTAATATTCACTTTTTTAGTAACTTGAACATTTAACTTATTATACCTTAGATTTATGAAAATTTTTAATCCCAAAAAAACAATCGTTAAAAAATTATTTATTAGAGTAATTATAGTGATTATTATTCTTAATACATTCCTTGCTTTTATAACGATAAGAGACACAGTTCGTATTCAACAAAAAAGTGAAAATACTTTACGTCAAAAAATCAAAAATGAAATTAAAGGATTAAGTGAATTTCAAATAGCTGCATTAAAAACTTTTGAACAGTCATTTTACGATTTACAAAAAGAATCATTAGATAAGTTAGCCGAAATTTCAGAAACCAAAAACCTGAAAAATATTGATTTAAATAAACATCTTAAAATCTTAGGGCTTGATTCTGTTTTTCATGATCTTTATATTATTGAAAATAATGTAGTTGTAAATACAACATACCTGCCCGATTTGGGTTTAGATTTTTCAGCTTTTGGCAGCGAAAAAATAAATTTATTTGACAAAATCATTCAATCACAAGAATTTTATGCAGAAAAATTCCAATTTGAATCTTCTACTAAAAGGCTAAAATCTTACTCGTACAGGCCTACTCCCGATTCCAAATTCTTAATGGAAATTGGCAGCTATTCGCCTATTGCAGATAAAATTATGGAGATGTTCCGTAACCGTTTAAAACAGATAGCTGCAGAAAATGAAAATATTATATCTGTGAATTACTGGTTCGGAAACGAAGAATATCAGATACAGTTAATAGATGAAGCTTTAAACAGATACATTCCAGATAGTTTAATAACCAAAACCTTTAATAATAAAACAGATTATTCAACCGAAATTAATATAGGCGAACAAGAAATTTTGATAGAATTATTATTTATTGAACAAGTTGCAGGTACACGTTTACCCGATTTTGGGATATCAATTATCACTGATCAAACTAATAAGAATAAACCTATTGTTAAAATTATAACAAGGCAAATTGCTTTTACCTTTATATTTTTAATACTCATTATCGGACTAATATATCTGGCAACGCGTAAACTTCAAGATAAGGTTTAAATTGATAAAAATATTTTTTTTCTGAAGGTTCAAAGTTTTAATATTGAACCTTCTTTTTTATAAAAAAGTTAAATTTTTTAACTAAAATATATTCTCGTGAAACAGTCTTTTGCAAAAGATATCCAATATTATAAATTTTGCATGTACGGATTTCTTAAAAACCTGCGCTTTTTCGAGCCATTTTTAATTCTTTTTTTTCTTGAAAAGGGACTTAGCTTTTTTGAAATTGGTGCCTTATATGCTATCCGTGAAATTCTGGTAAACATTACTGAAATTCCATCGGGAGTAATTGCCGATTCGCTAGGTAGAAAGCGTACTATGGCCTTTTCTTTTTTATTTTACATCGTTTCATTTATCATTTTTTTCTCATCAAAAGAATACACATTATTTATTATAGCCATGCTTTTTTATGCTTTAGGCGATGCCTTCAGGACAGGTACACACAAAGCTATGATTTTTGAATATCTTGAAATAAAAGGATGGAAAAATCAACGGGTTTATTATTATGGCCATACCAGATCGTGGTCGCAAATGGGATCGGCTCTTTCTTCGCTGTTAGCTGCTTCTATTGTGTTCTATTCGGGAAATTACCAGTCTATTTTTATTTATTCTACAATACCCTATTTTCTGGATTTATTATTAATTGCCTCCTATCCAAAATCGCTTAACGGGCAAACCAGTAAACTAAAAATAAAGGATATCCAAAAAAAATTTATTTCGATAACTAAAGATTTTATTTACTCTTTTAAAAAGATACACATATTACAAGCTATTGCTAATTTATCGGTGCATAGCGGTTTTCATAAGGCTATAAAAGATTACTTACAACCTGTTGTTCAAACTTTTACACTTTCGCTTCCATTTTTTTTAGCATTACAGGAAAAACAACGTACAGCAATAATTATCGGCATCGTTTATTTTATTGTTTATATTTTTACTTCAATTGCCTCAAAAAAATCCGGCCGTTTTACCGAAAAGCTTAAATCAATGCCAAAAGCACTGAATATAAGCCTTTATGTTGGCTTTTCACTGGCTTTGCTCAGCGGTGTATTATACCATTTTAATTTCTATTTTCTTTCAATCGTTTTTTATATTTGCATATACATAATTGAAAATATGCGCAATCCTATTGGTGTTGCTTATGTTAGCGAATTATACAGTAACGAGATTTTAGCCACAGCCTTGTCGGCAAATTCTCAGGCTAAAAGTTTATTTGCAGCAATCATAGCTCCTTTGTTAGGCTTTATTGCCGATAAATTTAATGTTGGAATTGCACTAGCTATGGTAGCTTTGTTTTTAATGCTAACATCTTTTTCATATCTGGCAAAAAATGATATTAATCAAAATATTGAAAATATTTAATGGCTTACAAAAACAATTTTTTTAATATTATATAAAATTTAATAAATATGAAAATAGCCCTGTTTATTGGTTTTGGCGGATTTTTAGGAAGTATTGCCCGTTATTACATATCAAAAATAAATTTAATACCTGCACTTTCAACCCTTCCCATAGGTACTTTACTGGTTAATATAACCGGCAGCTTTTTCCTGGGGCTATTAACAGGCATTGCCGACCGCTCCATTCTTTTAAGCCTGGAAATGCGTATGTTTTTAATGGTTGGTTTCTGTGGTGGATTCACTACTTTTTCAACTTTTGCAGGTGAAAATTTATTAATGATGCGTAATGCTAATTTTCAGGGTATATTTGCTTATACCGCTTTAAGTGTTTTTTTAGCATTTCTTTTTGTATATTTAGGTTATAATCTTTCAAAAATATTGTAATGCAAAACAATAAGATTAACAAATTATTAAGGATATTTGTGAGTAGTACTGATCGTATTTCCGGTGACTTGTTATATGAAAAGATTGTTTATATGGCAAAGGAACAAAATCTGGCCGGAGCTACTGTACTTCGTGGAGTATTAGGATTTGGCGCCAGCTCTGTAATTCATTCATCCAAATTCTGGGAATTAACAGAAAAACTCCCCATGGTTATTGAAATTATTGACGAAGATGAAAAGATTATAAACTTTTACCAACAAATAGAACCAATATTAAAAGAAATGCCTAAAGGTTGTTTGGCAACAATCGATCCCGTAAATGTTTTATTGTATAAACCAGGGAACAAATAATTATTCCAGATTTGTTAAAAAAATAAAAAAATCTAATACGTAAATCTGGCCAACGGTGCAATTTCCTGGGAGGCAAAATCTTTATTTAAAAATTTATAATAACCGGTTATAGCTATCATTGCTGCATTATCGGTTGTAAATTTAAATGCTGGAATATAAGTTTCCCAACCATAAATATTCGCTTTCTCCGATAATGCATTTCTTAATCCGGAATTAGCAGAAACACCACCTGCAACAGCAATTTGTTTAATCCCTGTTTGTTTAGAAGCCATTTCCAGCTTTTCCATCAAAATATCTATAATAGTATACTGAATACTGGCACAAAGATCATTCATATTATTTTTTACAAAATCAGGATCCTTTTTCATTTCATCTCTGATAAAATATAAAAATGATGTTTTAAGCCCGCTAAAACTGTACTCTAAACCTTTAATTTTAGGCTTATTAAATGTAAACGCCTCCCTATTCCCTAGTTTGGCCTTTTTATCAATAACCGGCCCGCCAGGATAAGGCAGCCCTATTACTTTTGCACATTTGTCAAAAGCTTCGCCTGCAGCATCATCAATAGTCTGCCCAATTATTTTCATATCCAAATAGTCTTTAACTACAACAATTTGCGTATGCCCGCCAGAAACCAGTAAACACAAAAAAGGGAATTGTGGTTGTTTATTTTCTTTTTCAAGTTCTTTAATAAAATGTACTAAAATATGAGCCTGCAAATGATTAACTTCGACCAAAGGAATATCCATTGCTAAAGCAAACGATTTAGCAAATGATGTTCCCACAAGTAAAGAACCTAATAATCCGGGGCCGCGCGTAAATGCAATAGCACTAACATCTTCTTTTTTAACTCTGGCGGTTTTTAGCGCCTGGTCAACTACAGGTATAATATTTTGTTGATGCGCCCTGGATGCCAACTCCGGTACAACACCCCCATAAGCTTTATGAACCTCCTGATTAGCAATAAAATTTGATAAGATATAACCGTCTTTAATTATAGCTGCCGAAGTATCGTCACATGATGATTCAATCCCTAATATCGTAATGCTCATTTATTATCCGGATTTTAAGTTTTTTATAATTTTTTTTACTTCTTTTGCGTTAAGTATTTAATGGGCAAAAGTATTAAAAAAATATATAAAATATTAATCATTATTTTACTGGTAATTATAGTTATACCGGTAACAGCATATTTTGTTCTACAAAACAAAACAGTACAAACTTACATTACCCAGCAAATAGCCCAAACAGTTTCTGAAAATTTAAATGCTAAATTTAAAGTCGAATCGGTAAATTACCGGTTTTTCAACAAGGTAGTACTTCATAATGTTTACGTTGAAGACCAAAACCAGGATTCGCTACTTTTTGCCAATGAGTTAATTACACACCTCCGAAAAATTGACCGCAAAAACCAGATTGTTGATATTAATAATGTTAACCTCGTAAATGCCCGGTTTTATTTAAATAAACCAGATTCTCTCGAACCAATTAACCTGAAATTTATTATAGATGAGATTAAACGTAACAGCACGAATACCAAACCAAGATGGGAAATTAATTTCAGGAATATAGAAATGCATAAGTCCATATTTCGTTTTCGGACTTACAAAGACTTAAGCAAGCCTTATGGTATAGATTTTAGCAACCTCGTTTGCTATATAGATGATCTGGTAGTTAAAAAACTTAAAGTAAAAAATAAGGTTGCCAATTTCTACATTAAAAAGTTAAAATTCACCGAACAGTCAGGTTTTCACTTATATAGTTTAAAAACCAATATGAGTATTGGTAATCAGCATATGTTGTTTAAAAACGTAAAAATTAGAACACCTCATTCGTTTATTTATTCTGATTCTATATCATTCAAACATAATGATTTTGATGATTATAAAGAATTTAATCAATTGGTTAATTTAGACTTTGCATTTCGTGAATCGAATGTAAGCCTCTATGATGTTGAATATTTTGCTCCAAAATTAAAAGATATTGATGTTAACCTTGTACTTTCAGGCCGTATACATGGTAAAATCAGTTCTTTAAAAGGAAAAGACGTAAAATTTTTGATTGGAAAACAAACTGAGCTAATTTCTGATTTTGATTTCAACGGGCTGCCAAACATCAACGAAACCTTTATATATGCTAATTTCAAAAAATTTTCTGCACCGGCCAAAGATTTCGAAATCATTAATAAGTTTACCAAAAAAAATAGTGCATTCTCAATTCCTGATAATTTTAACAAATTAGGAATCATTAGTTATCAGGGAATTTTTACTGGTTTTATTGATGATTTTGTTACTTACGGTAAATTTATAACAGGCCTTGGAAGTATTTCCACCGACCTTTCTCTTAAGCCCGATACTTCAAGAACACTTGCTTTTGATGGAAAACTGCAAACTACCGATTTTAAAGTTGGAGATTTAGTTGAAAACAGCAAAGTTGTTGGAAAAATTACGATGAATGCTGAAATTGATGGAATCATCGGACGCGATAAAACCATTAAAGCCAATACCGACGGAACCATTAAAAATATCAAAATCAATAATTACAATTATCAAAATATTAACATTGACGGTTTTTTAACCGAAAAAACATACGACGGAATTTTAAGTATTAGCGACCCTAATATTGAACTGGATTTTGCCGGAAATATTGATTTTTCTGATGATATCCCTGTATTTAATTTTACAGCAGATGTTCCAAAAGCTAATCTATACGGATTAAATATTGATAAAAAGGATACTACTTCACTTTTATCATTTAATGTAAATGCCAATTTTAAAGGAATAAATATTGATCATGCCGAAGGAGAAATAAACTTTTCCGAAGCTGAGCTGATAAAATTTAATCAAAGCATGAATTTCGACACCCTTAAAATTACATCAGAGCATTTAAATGATACCCATAAAATTACTTTAAATTCTGATTATATTGACGGAGATTTAACGGGGAGTTATCAATCATCAACCATTTATCAATCTTTAAAAAACTTATTTTTCAATTATGTCCCTGCTTTAATTACAGAACCTACAGACACTACCAAACTGAATTTAGATAATAGTTTTCAATTAAATTTAAATTTAAAAAATACAAACCTTATTACCCAATTTTTTATTCCTTCGATTACAATAAGTGACAGTGCTCAATTAAACTTAAAATATTCTGCTTCTAAACAGCTATTAATTCTAAATGCAAAATCAAAAAAAGCCTCATTTAAAAATCATACATTCGAAAACCTTACTGTAAAAACCATATCGGACGACAGTATTTTTACTGCTTCAACTAAAACCAGCAGTGTTTTGTTAAACGAACATATTTACTTCGAAAATTTTAATACCACTTCGATCACCAGCAATAATGAAATTAATTTAAAAATTGATTGGGACAATGATAATAATGATGATAATGATGATGAATACAACGGTAAAATTTTAGCCTCGACACATATTAAACAAAAACAAGCTTTCGAAGAGCCATCCTTTAATATTACTGTTCTTCCATCAAAAGTAATAGTTCGTGATTCTGTATGGAACATCCATAAATCAACATTAAAAATTGACAGTACAGCTTTTACAGTCAACAATTTTACGATTAATCACAAAAACCAGTTTTTAAAAATAAATGGCAAAATTTCCGAAAGTCCTGAGGACTCACTATTCATGAGATTTTCTGATTTAAACTTATCACATATTAACATCATTACTAAAGACAAAAATTTATACTTTGATGGTAAAATTAATGGAAATGCAAACTTTTCAAACTTATATCAAAACCCTCTTTTTCACTCTAAAATAATTGTAGATGATTTAGAATTAAACAACGAATTATTAGGTTATACCCAAATTTTTACTACCTGGAAAGAAGAAAAAAAAGCCATTAATCTGGATGCATATACACAGCAAAATAATTTAAAAAACTTTACTATTTCAGGTAATTATTTTCCCGGAGATCAAACAATCGATTTTGGAATAAACTTAAATCAGTTAAACCTTTCGATTCTAAATCCATTCCTCAGCAGTTTTGCATACGACATCTCAGGAGAATCTTCTGGTAATGTTAACATAAAAGGTACTTTAAACAACCCCTTATTTAATGGGAATTTGGAATTAAATAATTCTACAATGGCCATCGATTATATAAAAACAAAATATCAATTTACAACAGAAACAACCATTGAAAATAACACGCTAATTTTTAACAACACTAATATTTTTGACAATTCTGGAAACAAAGCTTTAACAAATGGCTATGTAAAATTTGGGCCACAAAAAAACATAAGTTTTAATTTTGATATTAACACAGATAATATACTAGCCTTAAATACAACAGGTATAGATAATGATATTTTCTACGGAACAGCATTTATGTCAGGAGTAATAAATATTTCAGGAAGTAATTTAGGAGATGTTTTTGTTGATATTTCGGGCAGGACAGAACGTAATACAAAAATCAACATACCACTTTCCAGGTCTGGATTAGCCGAAGAATCAGGGTTTGTCACTTTCATTAACAACCAAGATCCTGATGAAGATATTGATGGATACAGCATGGACCTTTCGGGATTTGGGTTAAATTTTGACCTGGAAGTAACTCCCGAAGCAGAAGCTCTATTAATATTTGATTCAAAAATTGGTGATGTTATAAGAGCTCGAGGCGAAGGGAACCTAAAAATGGAAATTGATGCCAATAATAATTTCAACATGTTTGGCGATTATACCATTGAAGAAGGAGATTACCTTTTTACTTTACAAAATGTTATAAATAAAAAATTTGAAATCGAGCGTGGTGGTACAATCTTATGGAGTGGAGCACCATATGATGCAAATATTGATATCGAGGCAACTTATAATTTGCGTACCCAATTAACCAATCTTTTTCCCGAAGATTCAACAGATTTTTATCGCAGAAGAATCCCTGTTGAATGCCAGATATATTTATCCGATAATTTAATGAACCCAAATATAATGTTCGATATCAATTTACCAACTGCCGATGAAGAAATTAACACCCGGGTTAAATCAACCATTAATACCCAGGAAAAATTAAACAGGCAATTTTTATCTTTATTAGTTCTTAACTCATTTATGCCTGAACAACAGCAAGGCGCTTCTAATTACCTGGCGGAAAGCGGAACTGCCGGAATAGGTTCTGTTACCACAAGCGAACTTTTATCAAATCAGCTCAGCCACTGGCTTTCTCAAATAAGCGAAGAATGGGATATTGGTGTAAATTACAGGCCCGGTGATGAAATAAGTCGCGACCAGGTTGAAGTAGCTCTCTCAACTCAGCTTCTAAACGATCGTGTAATTATTAATGGAAATCTTGGATACGGAGGCCAAACTTCAGAACAAACAACAAACCTGGTTGGTGATTTCAGGGTTGATGTAAAATTAACAAAAAACGGAAAGTTCAGATTAAAGGCTTTTAACGAAACAAACGACCGGATTCTTTATGAAAATGCACCATATACTCAAGGAGTTGGAGTTTTTTACAGAGAAGAATTTAACTCATTTTCAGAATTACTAAATAAGTTTTGGAATAATTTTAGTAGAAAGAAAAAAGATGAAGAAAATTAAATATTTAATTCAAAGTATTTTTACATTTGAACATATTTTAATTAAAATTAAAACGTTAATAAACAGATTTATAATTAGCAAAATATGAAAAACCTATTCTTATTACTACAAATAAACGTTACAGACAGTATTGCATCAGCTAACGAAGAGGCTGGTGAATTAACACTTTCTTATTGGGAACTTTCGCTCAAAGGTGGCTGGATTATGATCCCGATAGCAATTCTATCTGTTGTAGCTGTTTACATTTTTGTTGAAAGATATTTAGCAATAAAAAAAGCATCACAAACGGATGTTAATTTTATGAATAAAATAAAAGACTATATTCACGATGATAAGCTGGATTCAGCTATGGCATTATGCCAGTCGACTAACAGCCCTGTAGCACGCATGATTGAAAAAGGTTTGCAACGTATCGGACGGCCATTAAATGACATTAATGCTGCCATTGAAAATGTAGGGAATCTGGAAATTTCAAAACTAGAAAAAAGTTTACCAACACTTGCTACAGTTGCCGGAGCTGCTCCAATGATAGGTTTTTTAGGAACGGTTCTTGGTATGATCAGGGCATTTTATGATATGGCCAATGCCGGAAACAATATTGATGTGGCACTATTATCTAATGGTATTTATACGGCTATGGTAACTACCGTAGCTGGCCTTATGGTTGGTATTATCGCTTACCTGGCTTATAATATTTTGGTAGCAAAAGTAGAAAAAGTAATTTTCCAATTAGAAGCTAACACTTCTGAATTTATGGACTTGCTTAACGAACCGGTTGAATAAATTAAAATAACCGATTATGGCTTTAAAAAGAAGAAGTAAGGTAAATCCAAATTTTAGCATGTCGTCGATGACTGACATTGTATTTTTGTTACTCATATTTTTTATGGTAACATCAACCTTAATTGCACCTAATGCGTTAAAATTATTGCTGCCTCAAAGTTCGCATCAAACATCAGCATCGCCGATTGCTACAATATCTATTTCACAAGACCTAAACTTTTATGTTGGAACAACACAAGTACCATTTGAAGATATAGAGGGTTTATTACAATATCGATTTAGTAATGAAAACATTGAAGAACCAACCATTTCTTTGCATGTACACAGGTCAGTACCCTTGCAGGAAGTAGTAAAAATTATGAATATTGCAAAAGACAACAGGTGGAAATTAATCCTTGCAACAACAGCAAAATAAAGGATTTTAAATATGTCGGAATTTATTAAAAAACATAAAGCAGGAATCATCGGAACAATTATTTTTCATGCACTAATTGTTTCCCTTTTCATGCTTTTAGGGTATTCTACCCCTTTGCCCCTACCCGGCGAAGAAGGGATTTTAATAAATTTTGGCGATGATGAATTGGGTTCAGGACAGGAAGAACCTCGCTTTTCAGAGCCTGTAAGACAACAAACAGTAGAACAAAGCAGGGAGTCAACAGAAGAAGCATCGCCTTCGCCAACAGAAGACGGTTCTATTAC
>JBKHIH010000028.1:0-37368 GCA_046538755.1 Thiohalospira sp. | reverse complement strand
AACGCACATTCCTGTGCGTTGAAATAAAAAACAAGCACGGAGGGTTTACCAGCCTGAGACAGGTTTCGCTTTGGGCGAAGCCCTCACTAATATATAATTGTTAACTGACTAAAGCCTCTGCACTCTGTTAATTAGCTTCCGGCAGGTGAATCCTCACTTTATTTATTCAACTGTACGTTAACGTACAAAGTTGAACGTATGCGAACGAAATTGAATTAATAATATTGACAATGTTTTAATGTTATAAAGCTATATTTCAGTACTTTATATAAATTGGCATACATGTTGAAACTTTATTTTTGAATTGTTAAATTTTTTAAAAAAAGGATTTATAATGTTAAAAAACTACATTAAAATAGCGTTACGAAATTTAGTATCACAAAAGTTTTTTTCAATTATTAATATTCTTGGTTTAGCAGTAGGAATTGCTGCTACCATAATGCTGTTATTATATGTTCAGCACGAATTAAGTTATGATAAGTTTCACAAAAATTATGAAAACACATACCGGATAATTTCATCGATTAAGCAGGGTGATAGAGAGCCTATGGTTGTACCAGTAGCCTTGGCTAATGCAGCAGAAGTTATTGAAACAAAAATGCCCGAAATAAAATCTGCGTGTAAATTAGATAAAAGGTCAGGTAATGTTATTATTGATGAAAAAGTTTTTTCTAGTCAGCAGTATTTTTATGTTGACAGCACTTTTTTTGATGTCTTCTCTTTTTCTATAATTTCAGGAAATCCTAAAGAAGCTCTATATAATCCAAAAAATATTGTAATAACCCAAAGTGCAGCCAAAAGGTATTTTGGAAAAGAAAATCCCATCAATCAGCAAATGAAAATTTATGATGACGAATTTACAGTAAAGTGTTTAATTGAAGATATACCAGCCAACTCACATTTTTCTTTTGATTTTATTACATCTTTTACATCTATAAATAATCTTGAACAATATTATGGAAATCGTGGATTTGGTTTCTTTACCTATTTTGTTGTCAACGAAAAAGCAAATCCCGAAAGTTGGAAAGAAAAGGTAATTGAATTGAGTAATAAAAACATAGCTAAGCGATTTAAGGACGAAGGAATGGAAAGTGCGTTTCAGATCGATACTGAAATCCAGAAAATGGGTGATATCCATTTACACTCTGATTATAACTGGGAAATTGCACCACAGGGCAATATTCGAAACATTTATATATATTCTTTTTTGGCATTTTTTATCATTATTATAGCCATTATAAATTTTGTAAACCTTGTAACTGCAAGATCAGAAACAAGATCGAAAGAAATTGGCTTGAGAAAAGTTATTGGAGCTCAGCGTAAAAATATTATTAAACAGTTTTTAGGCGAAGCTGTAATTGTATCTTTTATTGCGTTAGTTTTAGGATTGGTAATTGTTGAGTTATTCCTCGATTCATTCAGTACACTTGTAAATAGAGAGTTGGCTTTAGATTATTCCAATTTTGTATTAATAGGGTTATTCATAGCGTTAACTCTAATTATTGGTTTAATTGCTGGTGCTTATCCTGCCGTTTATCTTTCAAAATTTAACCCTGTTCGGATACTGAAAGGAATAACTAAAAAAGGTGGAAGCAATGAGTATTTAAAAAAGGGGTTGGTAATTTTTCAGTTTTCCATTGCGATTTTTTTGATCATATCTTTATTGATTATGAATTTACAAATGAAATATGTAAAAAGTAAAGATTTGGGATTTGATAAAGAGCACATCTTAATTATAAATAATTTAAAACCTGGTATTATAAAAGATTTAAATGTAATAAAACCTGAATTAGAAAATTTGCCTGAAGTGATTTCAGTTAGTGGGTCGGAAAGTATACCTACTCAAAATAATATGGTTCAAAATACTTATAAGAGTGGAGATAATCCAAATAATTCGATTGTAATGAACGAAATGGCAGTTCAGGATGATTTTATCGAAACCTTTGGTTTTAATATTATGCAGGGTAGGAGTTTTGACAAAAAATTCAGAACTGATACTTTTGCTTTTATCATAAACGAAACTGCTGCAAAAAAACTAGGACTGGATAATCCGATAGGAGAAAAAATATTTGTATGGAAAACTGAAGGGGAAATTGTGGGTGTGATCAAAGATTTTCATTTCAGGTCTTTTCATCAGGAAATTGAACCCTTAGCAATAACAAAATACCGGAATTATATATCTTACATATCTGTTAAACTTACTGGTAAAAACTTAAACCAAACAATATCGTCTATTGAAGATATTATAACTAAATACAATGATGGGTATGAGTTCCGGTATTTTTTTATGGATGATAGGTTTGATAATCTTTATCAGGAAGAACAACGTAGCAATAAATTAAATCTGTTTGGTTCTGTATTAGCAATTATTATTGCAATGTTGGGTATTTTTGCTTTAACATCGTATACGGTAATAAAAAGAACTAAAGAGATAGGAATCCGGAAAGTAGTTGGAACACCAGTGAGCCGGATTTTATTGATGCTGTTAACCGATATCTCAAAATGGGTTTTATTGGCTAATATTATTGCATGGCCATTGGCTTATTATTTTATGAATAACTGGCTCAATAATTTTGCTTATAAAATTGATATGCATATTGGGATGTTTCTTGCGGGTGCAGTTATTGCTTTCCTAATAGCTATTATTACAGTTATTATACTTACCTATAGGGCAGCATCAGCTAATCCTGTTGAAGCTTTACGATACGAATAATAAAAATAATATATTAAATATAAAAGCCATGTTTGGAAATTACATCAGAACAGCCTGGAGAAATATTATACGAGAAAAAGGATATACTTTTATTAATATAGCCGGTTTGTCTATTGGAATTGCCTCGTGTATTTTAATTTTGCTTTTTGTGAATGACGAGTTAAGTTATGACCGCTTTCATAAAAACTCTGAAAGTATTTACCGCGTTTATATCGAAGGACAGTTTGGAAATAATGCTGTCCGGAGCCCTTATACTTCGAATATTTTGGCTCAAACCATGCAGGAGGAGTTGGCTGATGTTGAATTAGCAACCAGATTTATTAAAGTAAGCCGAAGGTTTGTTAAATATGAAGATAAATCATTTATTGAAAAACGATTTTTTTATGGAGATGAAAATTTCTTTAAACTTTTTTCTTTTGAAATGATACAGGGAAACCCTGAAGATGTTCTTGGTAAACCAAATACAATTGTCATAACCGAATCAACAGCAAAAAAATATTTCGGCAATGACGATCCTATGGGAAAAATGATATTGATTGAAGGTGAAAGGCCTTTTCAGGTTGTTGGTATATGTGAAGATGTTCCTCATAATTCACATTTCCATTTCGATTTTGTTGCTTCTATATCTTCAACAGCTACAAGTAGAGTTACTTTTTGGGTACAAAATAATGTATTTACCTATTTTAAATTAAAACCCAATATCAATATCGATCAGTTTTTATCATCATTAAACGAGTTTGTTGTTAAATATGTAGGCCCCGAAGTTGTTCAATTTATGGGTATTGATTTGGAAGAGTTTTTGAAATCCGGAAGTACTTATGGTTTTAAAATTCAACCACTTGAAGATATATATTTAAAATCCAATTTGCAGGATGAAATTGAACCAACAGGCAGTTTAGCAACGGTTTATTATTTCATTGTAATTGCTATATTCATTTTGGTAATTGCATGTATTAATTTTATGAACCTGGCAACAGCAAAATATTCTAACCGTGCAAAAGAAGTTGGAATAAGAAAAGTAATTGGATCTAAACGAATTCAGTTAATTCAACAATTTTTTATCGAATCGATAATGCTAAGTAGTATAGCATTATTATTTGCCATAACCCTGGTAGAAATTTTTTTATCTGTTTTTAATCAGATAACTCAAAAAGGCCTAAACATTCATTATTTCTCCAACTGGTGGATTATACCCGCCTATTTGGGCTTTGCTGCTATTGTTGGAATCTTGGCTGGTTCATATCCATCGTTTATACTTTCGGATTTTAAACCAATAAAAGTATTAAAAGGTAACTTAAACCTTGGGTTTAATAGTACACGTTTACGAAGTATCCTGGTTATATTCCAGTTTATTATTACCATTGTTTTGTTTGTAAGTACTATAGTTATTTATACTCAAATTAATTATCTAAATAAAAAAGATTTAGGGTTTTCAAAAGAACAGGTTTTGGTTATTAATCGTGCATATGATTTAGGTTCTGATTATAAATCTTTTAAAGATGAATTGTTACAAAATCCTAATATAAAAGGCGTTACTACATCTTCTAGTGTTCCTGGCAGGCCTTTCGATGGCAGCACTTTGCAGTTGGAAGGTGCGTCCAAAGAAGATATCGTTCCTTTTTCTATTTATTATGTTGATTATGATTTTATGCATACCTTAGATTTATCAATAGATAAAGGGAGATTTTTTTCAAGAGAATTTTCTTCTGACTCAATGGCTGTTGTAATAAATCAAATAGCCGCTAAAAAGTTAGGAACTGAAAATCCGGTAGAAAAACGATTACTTGCCCCAGGATTAAATAAAGAACAGCCTTATTTACCAATAATTGGTGTTTTAAAGGATTTTAATTATGAGTCGTTGCATAAGGAAATAAGGCCAATTTGTATGATTTTAAATCCCGACGAAGCGAATGTTTATTTAATGGTAAAATTACAAACCGAAAATTTAACTCAGTCAGTTAAATTTATTGAAAATACTTTTCATAAATTTTTGCCAGGCAATAGTTTTGAATATTTTTTCCTTGACGATGATTTCGAAAAACTTTACCAGGCAGAAAAGCGTACAGCAATGGTTTTTACAATTTTTTCTGTACTGGCAATTTTTGTTGCATCACTGGGGTTATTCGGATTAGCTGCTTTTTCTGTAGAAAAGAGAAACAAAGAAATAGGAATTAGAAAAGCTTTAGGGGCAGGATTTATGAATATTGTAAAAATCCTTTACAGAGAAATTTTGATTTTATTAGTTGTTTCATCGGTAATTGCATGGCCATTGTCTTATTATTTAATGAATGAATGGCTGCAAAATTTTGCATATAAAATAGACTTAACCTTATTTCCATTTATTATAGCAACTATTTTAGCACTTATTATTGCAACTCTTACAGTTGGTTCTCAAATTGTAAGGTCTGCAACCACCAATCCAGCGCATGCTATGCGATACGAGTAATTATTAATTAAAAGAAAGGACCTTGATTATGTTAAAAGACCTTTGTATCCCGATTCCGGGATTTGGCGAAAATGAAATTGCCGAATTACACCTCAAAGTAGGAGACCGAAAAATTAGCTACGATTTTCGGGTCGAATCCTTCCCCTGGGATGTTGAAGATGAACTAAATGGCAATTCTGATGAAATTTCCAGATCTTTGGCCAGAATTAGCAGACTACGGAATGCTATCCAAAATTACGATAAAAGCTGGGAGTTAATTCAAATCTTTACTCCTGCCAATCACTCAAAATATATCCAGGTGCTATATCGCAAAAAGAAAAATTAAGGCTGAGGCTAAGGCTGAGGCTAAGGCAAAGATTTGTTTTAAATAGAAAGAAGAATTTTAAATTGTAAATAAATTTTATGTATTAACAAAACCTTTTAAAAATGAAAAAACTAAGTTTATTAATTTGTGTATTTGCTTTTTCTTTTTCAACCGTGTTTGCTCAAAATGCTGATCAAGAAAAAGAAGCAATTAAAAAAGTAATTCAAACCGCTTATGTTGATGGACTGCAAAACAAAGGCAGTGTTGAAGACATTGAGAATGGGTTTCATCAGGGATTTAACTTGTTGGGAGTGAGAGATAATATGCTTACAAAATTTCCAATTTATAGTTGGATTGAATCACACAAAAAAAGAATATCGGCAGACCCAACTCCACCAACCGTTGAGCAGAAGATTACCTGTAAGTTCCTTGATATTGATGTTACAGGAAATGCTGCTATGGCAAAAATTGAATTATACCGAAATAATCAACTAATTTTTACCGATTATCTTCAGTTGTATAAATTCGATGAAGGTTGGAAAGTAGTGAGTAAAATTTACTACAGGCATTAAAAGGTTAAATTAATATCTTTTTTATTCCCCACTCTATAGGATGTTAATAAAATGTATTATACAGTGGGGATTATTATGTTGAAACAAAAATTTTAAAGATTTACTTTCGGCTCAAACTCTTTGGCAATAAATATTGATAATTTTAAAAAATCATAAGCATCCTGCCTGTTTGCAAGGATTAATATTGTGAGCTGGTAATCGGGTAAATGCAAATACATGTTGGTATATCCAATTGCTGAACCTCCATGCCACCAGTACTTTTCACCGTTTCTTTCCATTAAAACCAAACCATGCCCGTAATAGCTCGGAATTTTATCACCATTATTTAGTTTTCCACGAGTAAAAAAAGCTGAAAGGGTTTCGCAATCTACAAATTTGTTGGTATACAAAGCTTTATCCCAACGCGCAAAATCTTCTGTATTCATGTAAATACCCTGTTCGCCATAAATTGAACTTAAATTTTTGGTAACAATATATTGTTCGTCTTTTTTAATATGCCCTTTGGCAATATTTGGGTTGTTATGTATATCCTCAATTAAAAGAGTGTTCTCTGTTTTAATCTTTTTAAAGAAGTTTTTATGCAGATAATTATTGTATGATTTGCCCGAAATTTTTTCAATAATTTCGACTAATAAAGGATAGTCTGAGTTTGAATATTCCCAATTTGTTCCAGGTTCAAATTTTGTTTCTTTTTGATTTTTTAAAAACCCCATTAGCTCATTTGGGTTTGATATTTTATTGGTATCATAATCGGGTAAACCAGAGGTGTGATTGATTAAATGGCGAATTTTTACTTTACTTCCATATTCAGGGAAATCAGAAAAAATTTCTGTTAAAGTATTATCAAGGTTTAGCTTGTTTTTTTCAGCCATTTTAAATATAGCCATGGCTGTAAACATTTTTGATAAATTAGCCAGGTTAAAAGCTTCCTTATTTTTTAATTTTATATTTCCCGAAACATCGGATAATCCATAGGCTTTATTAAACAGAATGTCTCCTTTTTTCATTACTGATACAACTGCTCCGGGATTATCGCCTGAAAAATATTTTAAATATTTATCAATATTATTTTCAATGCTGTCAAGATTATAATTTTGTTGCGAAAAACTTACGTTTACCAACAGTATAAATCCAATAACAAAAATTCTTTTTAAATAATTGTTCATTCGAATATATTTTAATTAAACAATTGTTTTTATTTCCTTCGGTCATGAGAACGCTAGCGCTTAGTTCTGTGATTTACAACTTTAAATTATAATAATCTTTTTTGTTGCCGGTGTCTCCCGCTTAAGCTTCCCACAAATCCCTCCGGCGAACCTTCATGCAATAGCTTTCTTAAAAGTATTTTTTTATTGCCTTCGGCGAGCTCGTAAACTCGGTTCATGTCCTTTTGAGTTTGTGCCAATTTAATTTTTACCTATGCATGAAGGTTTCATCATAACATTATTGATTATATGATTTACAGTACATATTAAGCATATCTTTCGCTTCGTCAATACCCAACTCTAATGCTTTCTGAAAATCTTCACAGCCATCAGCATAATTGCTAATGTTTATTTTTGATTTTCCACGGTTTAAATAGGCAGAACCATCACCGGGCACCATTTTAATATATTGATCGTAATCGGCGATTGCTTCTTTGTGTTTGCCAAGTATTCCGAGCGAAATAGCTCTTCCCAAATAAGATTCTTTATGTTTATTGTCATATTTTAATGCAAAATTAAAATCAGTAATAGATGCTTCGTATTGTTGTTGCATTGCTTTTGCTACGCCTCTCAGGTAATACGAGTCTGAATAATCGTTTTTTACACTAATTGCCTGATTTAATGATTGAATGGCTTTAGGAGGGTCGGAAAGATGCATGTAAATCAACCCTTTTCGATAATAGCTTTCAGCATCCGAGCGATTGAGTTCAATCGCTTTATTAAAATCGCTTAATGCATCCTGGTAGTTTCCCAGCCCTGCGTTTGCATTTCCGCGTTTTTTATACGACCTGGCATCATTGGGATTTATTTCAAGGGCTTTGTTAAAATCCTCCAAAGCGCTTTCAAAATCCTGAATTTGTAGTTTAAAATACCCTCTTTGGTAATAAGCATCCTGATTGTTTTTATCTAATTCAATAATCGCATCATAATCGGCAATAGCGCCACTATAATCTTTTTTATCTACACGGTATTTAACGCGCCGCTTATAGGCATCCAAATTAGCTTTATCAAGCTCGAGCGCTTTATTAAAGTCTTTCACAGAAGCTTCTAAATTGCCCAAATTTGCCCAAACAATCCCACGTTGATGATACGCTTCTGCATATAAAGTATCTTGTTCAATAACCTTATTTAAATCCTCAAGAGCTGATTCATAATCGTTAAGAGATGTTTTTGTGTACCCCAGAAAATATAATACATCAGTATTTGATTCTATTTTATTGGCTTTTGTAAAATCGGATAAGGCTTTTTGATAATTATCGTTTTTAAGGTGAACCAGCCCACGGCCAAACCAAGCCTGATAATTAGTTGAATCAATTGCAAGTACGCTGTTAAAATCCGAGATGGCAGCATCGTTATTCTGTAATTGGAAATATGCATTTGCCCTTTCAATGAGTGCAGATTTATTTCTCTTATCCCATTTAATGGCTTTGCTCAAATAATCCAAAGCTAATTCATATTTAAGCGAGTCGTTGTAAGTAACACCCTTTTGATAATTTTTTTTAACTACAATTGGTTTAATAATAAAAAATGCAGATAAAAGAACTGCTAATATGATCAGAATTATTATCAACTTCTTCATAATGATTAAATTTAATAAATTATTGTTGCTAAAATACGTATTTTCATATTGAAAAGTTTAATAAATTTGATGATTTCGTCTGATTATTTTAAAAGTCTTTCAAAAACAGAAATTATTATCTTCAACTTTAAAATTAATTAATTATGAAAATAGATAAAAGATCTTTAATCCGTTGGAAAGTATATCTCGACCGTTCAAAAATGTATATAAGTTATATTAATCTCTTTATGATGGTTACTATATTTTTAGGAGCTATTAAAAATACAGGAGTGGGTAAGTTTTTAATTGCCAATGTTTATATAGCTATTCCTTTAATGATTATTGTATTTATTTTTTTGGCTTTGTTATTAGGTTACTGGGACTCAAAATTGGGTATTCGCAGCGAAGAGATGCGTAATCTTACTTCGCAAAATCCAATTCAGATGGAAATGCTTGAAACAGTTCGAGAAATAAAAAATGATCAACAAAAAATGATGAAGAGATTAGAAAAAATTGAAGAAGTGATAAACCACTCTGAATAAATGCAGCATTTTTTTAATAGATGCGTCTCTTGTATGTAATCAAAAAAATATAATTATGAGAAGCACAGTACTATCAATTATTTTATCAGTTTTGCCTTTATTAGCTTATTTACAGGAAAATGTAAGCGCTCAGGAAATTATTTCAAAAATTAATAAAGGTGAAGAGGTTTACTACGAAAATGCTACTATTACCGGCGACCTTGATTTTCGATTTGTTGAAGATGTAGAAAAAAAAGGTGATTGGGAGTTTTTTGGTAATAGAGATTTAACTATTAAATATCATGTCAATTCAGATTTAAAATTTGTTAATTGTGAATTTCAAGGTGAGGTAATAGGTTATTGGCATAATGATAAAAATGATGAGTTGCATATTGCTCATTTTCATGGCGATGTGTATTTTGGAAATTGTACTTTTAAAGATGACTTTCTTGTGAAGTATTCTAAATTTGAAAAAAATGCCGGTTTTCCTGGAAATTCTTTTGAAGAGAATGCTTTATTTAAATATAGTATTTTTTATTCTGATGTTGATTTTTCCAATTCTGTTTTTGAAGATGAAGCCAATTTTAAATATGCTAAATTTCCGGGAAAATTAAATTTTGAGAAATCTAAATTTAATGGCCTGGCTAATTTTAAGTATACAAAATTTAGGGATAAAGTAAATTTTGCAAACTGCGAGTTTGAGGAGTTGGCATATTTTAAATATACTGAATTATCAGATTTTATCGATTTTTCTAACTCAAAATTTAAGTCCGAGGCCATTTTTAAGTATACTAAATTTTCCGATGGTGTTAGTTTTGAAAATACTGTTTTTGATGGTTTTGCCGATTTTAAATACGCAAAGTTTAACGATCCGTTTATGTTAAATAATGTTGCTTTTAATAGTTCTACTTCATTTAAATATGCAAGAGTTGAAGGCAAAGAGTTTATTCCATATTTGTTAGAAAACAGGTAAATAAAAAAATAATAAAACTAAAGAAACAGGAACTGCCTATTTAATAGGGTTCCTGTTTTTTATACCGGTAATGTAATTTCTACACGAGTGCCACATGGGAGGTTATACTCATCATACAGGTCGATAGTATTTATTTTATATCTTTTTTTGGGTTGTGTTTGGTTTAAAAGCGATAATCTTTCGTGTGTGATAAATGTTCCTTTCGATTGGTGCGATTTATTGTTATTTCTATTTAACTCGCGCGATTTTTTTCTGCCAATACCATTATCTTCAATAATGCATTTTAATATGTTTTCTTTTAAAAACTTAAATTCAAGTTTTAATTTAGCATTATCTTTATTATAAATAAAACCGTGTTTAATAGCGTTTTCTACAAAAGGCTGAATAATCATGGGAGGTATTTCAATTTTACGCTGTTCAAATTCGGGTGGAAGAATAAACTCAACATCGAATTTTTTGTCGAACCGCATTTTTTCTAAATTGAGGTAATATTTAAGATAATTAAGCTCCTCATCGAGTGTTATGTTCTTCTTCGATACATTTTCAAGTGTAATACGAATAAGTTTAGCAAAATCGGATAAATAATTTAATGCAGAATCAACATCATTATCAAGCATATAGTTTTGAATTGAATTAATCGCATTAAATATAAAGTGAGGATTCATTTGAGCGCGCAAGGCTTTCATTTCAAATTCAGCCATACGTTCTGATATTTCGGCTAAATGGCGTTCGCGCTTTTTAATAAATTTCGTTCTTATAAAGATTATAAACCAGATAATAAGAATGAGTAATATTGATGCAGGAATATAAAACCACCATCTGCCCCAAAAAGGCCGGTTAATGGTAAAATTTATTGCTAATTCATGACTATTGCTTTGATTGGTAATGTTAATTGCTTTTACTCTAAAACGGTAATCACCTGGCTTTAAATTTTGAAAAACAGCTCGATGCTCTTTTGTTATTTCAGTCCAATCTTGTGAACTTCCTTCGAGCTTGTAGCTAAAAGCAATATTATCGTAGTCGAGAAAACGTATTACATCAAAATTGAATGAAATGGAATTTTTATACGAAGGGAAAATTAATTTAGTTTTTGGAATACATGACCAGTTATCGATAATGTTATTTTCTGAATCATAAATAGACTCGTTATTTACTTTAATTGATTTAATGTAAAGGCTATATTCATGATAAGGCGAATCTAATATTTTATTTATATTCCCTTTTATTAAGTGATTATGCGTTCCTACCCATAAATAATTATTGGGTGTAATTAATGATATATCGCCCGAATAATCTGTAAAGCCCTGATTGTGGCCAATTTTTTTTAATGAAATTTCTCCTTTTTGATACAATTGATTTAAATCGATAATATTTATTCCGGCATTTGTACCGGCAATTAAAAAATTATCATCGGTACAATTTAACCACCTGATACTGGTACCCAGTAAATTGTTTTTTTTACTTATATTAAATTTGTTAATTATTGTATCGTTTATTAATTCTGAAATTTGAATTATTCCGTTTTTTCCACCCAGAATAATATTCCCATTTTTATCAAAACACAAATCGTTAAAAGAGTTATATGTTTGGTGTGTGCTATAAAAAGATTTAAAACTGCCATTATCATACAGAAATAGTCTATTATTTTCACTTATAAGCCAAATCAATTCGTTTATAGCTTTTGTTCGTTTGATATTAACTGGTGGAATACCTTTGAAATTATTATATGTTTTTTGATTTAGATTTTTTTCAATATCATTATATATAAATAAATCGTTCCAACTTGTAACAATGAGTTCATTTTTTGGCCCAAATACAAAATTAGATATATCAATTCCTTCCAGGTCGTAATATTTTACAGAATTAGTTTCTTTTAAAATTTTGAAAATGCCTACATTGGTGCCTACCCAGATATTACCGTTTCTGTCTTTTTTTATTGCATTAAGCTCATTAAGTTTTTTTTGTGTTAGTACATCAAATTTTAAGGGTTTGTATAAACTGGTTGCCGGAATTATTTTTTCTTTATTATTTTCTATGGTTATATAAGGATTTGGATAAGGGTATTTACTATTTTTTATTAATTGTTCGTATTTTTCAAACGATCCGGTGGGGTCGTTTAAATAATAATATTTTATTTTTATTTTATTATTAACGAACTGATTAAATATTTTTTCGAATAACTCAAACGGATAAACTTTAAATGACCCATCAGGCAAAATTTCTACAGCATCTTTTTGGGTTGTAAACCATAAATGGTTTTTATCATCCATAAGTATGTCGTTAAACTCAAATTCATTTAAATTAAAATCTTCTTGTTTGTAATAATAAAAATTGTGTTTTGGATATAAATACAATCCGTTGTTAGCAGTCCCTATCCATAAAATATTTTCTTTCTGGTCAAAAGAAAGTGTTGTTATATCTTTTGAATTAATATTAAGTAGTGAGTTGTAATTTGATATATTTTTACCATCGAATAAATACAACCCTCCTGTGTTTTTAAAACTATTATTTGCAGCGATCCAAATATTTTTTTCAGCATCTTCAGTAAAGTCAGCAATTTGTCCCAGGGTATCATTAATAAACTTATTTTCTTTGCCAATAAATTTAAACCCCGTATTATTGATACTAATTAAAGTATCTTTATTACTACTTATATGGGTTGCAGATACCGAACTAAAAAATAAATCATTTGTAAAAGGCATTTGTTCCAGCAAATATTGATCTGTCTTTAACCGGTATAGCCCTCTGCCATCGGTAAAAACATAAATTGAATTGTTGTTTTCTAAAAAAGATGTTATAAAAAAACGTTGCCTGGGTAAGATTTTATTTTTTGGAAAAGAGGTAAATTTCTTTCCATCATAAATGGTTAATCCGTATTCTGTTCCAATACAAAGTATATTAAACTTTTTAAAAAATTTTAAGGCAGTAATTTTATTGCTAATCAGTCCTTCGTTTTTGGTATATGTATTTATTTTGTGCCCGTCAAAGCTGGAAATACCACCATCGTTAAAGCCAAACCACATATTGCCATTGTTGTCTTCTGTAATTGCCACAACCTTATCGCCTGCCAAGCCGTCAATTGATGTTTTAACTTCAAATTTATTTCCATCAAATTTTGCTATTCCTGCAGATGTCCCTATCCATAAAAAGCCACGGCTATCCTGATATAAAGTGTTAATGTTGTTATCGGGTAAACCATCATTGATGGTATAGTTCCTGCAATAGGAATGTTGCCCTATTGCATTTTGTGTAAATAAGAGCGCACTAAAAACTATAGTCAGAATTATTTTTCTCATTCTTTTTTCAGTCGCTTATCTTTTGTTAAAGCCTTCAGAAATTCATCGTTTCTGCGGGTGGCTACATCCAACTCAGTACCATTGTCGAGTTTTATTCTATATCCGTCGGTTTTGCTATACGATTTAATATAGTTCATATTTACCAGATGTGATTTGTGGATGCGAAAAAATAATTCTTCGGGTAACATCTCCTCGATATTTTTTAAATTACGCGCCACCAATATGGCTTCGTTGCGATTGGTAAAAATTTTAGTATAACTTTCTTCGGCCTGGCAATATACAATGTTGTTAACTTTTTCCAATTGGAAACCATCAAGTGTAGGGAGTGCAATTTTATTAAAGTTGCCATTATCGCTATTCAAATTGCTTAAAAAAGCTTCTATTTGTGCGGTATTCGAAGGATGATGTTGTTTTTTCTCTAAACGTGTAAGTACTTCACGTAAATCAATATAGTTAATTGGTTTAAGCAAATAATCGAGTGCAGCAAATTTTATGGCATCAATAGCATAATGTTTATATGCTGTAGTAAAAATTACTTCGAAGTTATAAATATCAAAATAGTCGAAAAGTTTAAATCCATCCTCTTCTGGCATTTCAATATCTAAAAAAACTATATCAGGCCTGTATTTATTGATGGCAAAAACACCCTCTTTAACAGAATCGGCCATAAAAATAATTTGTAGCTGAGAACTAAAATATCGTTGGATAATTTTTTCCAGTGCTTCTCTTGCGTTCTTTTCATCATCAATTATAATGCAGGTTCTCATAAATTAATTATTAATTTAACTTTTTTACATTGTTTATTAAAGATACAAGTTTTAAAAATGTTATCAAAATATTAAAATTTTACAACCTGTTTTTTGATTTGATATGATAATCTATCATTTTTTTCATCGGGTTTTTTAAGATTTGTGCAATTTTAATACCGTACATTTGAGCTGTTTGCTCCAACGCCGGTTTTAAGTGATATCCCACTGAACCAACAATGCCTATTGGATATTTTTTATAATCAGGATATTTACAAATGTACTTTTCAAAAAGTTCTTGTAAAGATTTTTGAATTAAATTTTTAATGTATGGATGATTCTTATTTTCTACTATAAATGCTGCAAACGATGCTAAAAATTTACTTGGCGATGGTTTTTTATAAATTGAATAGATAATATCATCTTTTCTAATTGTAAATTTATTTTCAAATAAATTTTTTAGGTCAATAGGTAAATTATGATGTAAGTAATCAATTAAAAGCATTTTCCCTAAATGGGCACCGCTTCCTTCATCGCCCATGGCAAAACCGAGTGAATTAATTTGATGAGTAATTTTTTTACCATTATAAATACCTGTGCTTGATCCTGTGCCCATAATAGCAATAATCCCTTTTTGATTAAAAAATAACGCCCTGGCAGCCCCAAGCAAATCGCTTTCAATGGTTATTTTAGCCCTGTTAAAAAATTTGTTACATCCATTTAAAATGATTTGTTTTGTTTGTTGTGATGAGCATCCTGCTCCATAAAAATAAACTTCTTGAATATGATTTTGATCTATACTTTCAGGAAAATTATGGATTAGTTCTTTAGTAATGGACTCACTGTTCACAAAATAAGGATTCAATCCATTTGTTTTGAAAGAATGAATAATAATGTCTTTATTAATAATTGTCCAATTTGTTTTGGTCGATCCGCTGTCGGTAACAATAAACATTAATTATTTGGTTTTAGATACATGTTTCAAATTCAATAAATTCATCGGATTACTTTCAAACCCATTGATGTTTTTATGCACAAAACGTACAACTTCATCATAATATAAAGGTACAACAACTGCATCATTTATAATAATCTGATCCATTTTATGGTACAATTTGAATCTTATTGAATCGGCCGTTTCATTCATTGCTTTTTGGTACAGCATATCGAATTCATTATTCGCATAATGGGTGTAATTCGGGCCTGCCGGGCTAAAATTTTTGCTGTAAAACAGTGCCATATAATTTTCTGCATCAGGATAGTCGGCAATCCAGGAACCACGGAAGAATTCCAATTTTGAGTTAGCAACCATTTCCCTGAAAGTAGCACCCGTGCTTACATCAATATTTATTTCAATACCAAATTGAGAAAGCTCCTGTTGGATATATTCACATAAATCCAAATAATCGCTGGTTGTTGTAAGGTTTATTGGTGGCAATCCTTCTCCGTTTTTGTATCCTGCTTCGTTTAAAAGTTCTCTTGTTTTCCCGGGATTGTAATTGTAGCCTTTAATTTCTTCTGAAAACGAAGGCATTCCTTTAGGAATAAATCCATAAGTTGCTGGTGTGCCAATGTTATTACGTAAGTACTTCATCATCTTGTTACGGTCAAACCCGTAATTGATTGCTTTTCGGATTTTTTTATTTAAAACCGGAGAATTTTTATTGGATATTTTTGATGTGTCGAGTAAAAAACCAAGGTATTCTGTATTTAGGTATGGTTGTGAAATCATTTTAATACTGTTGTCGTATTTTGGATTTAAATGTCCGTTTCGGGTTATTAGTTCATCTTTATTAGCAGGGCTAAGGCCTGAAATAAAATCGATATTGCCTTTTAAAAATTCTAAAAACTCCGATTGCTTGTCATTGATAAATGTTATACTTACAGCATCTAAATAGGGTAGAGGATTGCCGTTTTTGTCTTTTTCAAAGTAGTTGGGATTTTTTGTGAGGATAAGTTTTTCGCCTTCTTTCCAAAATTTAAATTGAAAGGGGCCTGTACCTACCGGGTGGTTCCTGAAATCCTGCTTGTAATAATCCAAAGCCTCTTTCGGAACAACATAACAATACGGCATGGTTAGCAGTCCTAAAAATGCAGGAAATGGGTTTTTTAGTTCAATTTGTAATGTTGTATCATTAATTGCAGTAATACCCTTTTCCGCTACCTGGTTAAAAATCCATGCACCCGGCGATCCTGTTTTGGGATTAATGATACGGTTAAGGCTGTATTCAAAATCTTGTGCGGTTACTATCCTGCCTTTTCCATTATGAAATATTTTGGAGTTGTGAAACCGGACATCATTTCTTAAATAAAAAGTATAACGTTTCCCATTGTCAGATATTTTCCATGATTTGGCAATAGAGGGTTTAATCGAAAGTTGATTGTCCATTTGAACCAATCCATTGAAAAGTTGATTAACCGGCCAAATAAGTACCTGGCTTTTTGCAAATGCCGGATCGAGTGTTGCTATCCCTTTAGATTCGTTGTAGCGAAAAACATTTGGGTGCTTAATTGATTTCTTTTCAGTACAAGAGAAAAGAAGGAGGGAAAAAAAGATGGTTAAAACTGCTGGTTTCATCATGGGCATTTGATTTCTGCAAAAATAGGAAAAGTTACGAAACCCATCATTAAAAAAGCCAGAAACCTGATGTTCCTGACTTTCTTAATACCCTAAAAATTAAACCTAAAATTTAAATGAAAAAACTGTCCCTTAAAAAAACTTTACTACAGACACTAAAGCCAATAAGTAAACAATTTATTTTATTTATATAACGATTTTAGATACAAAATTGTTTCAATTTTTATGTATAAAAATCAATTTTTTTTAACTGCTTAAGTAGTGAATTTCAGGAAACTATTGGGGAATCAATAATCTGGAATGTTTATTATAAAATAAAAAAACCGGCACAAAATAAAATGCGGGTTTTAAAGTAAAAATTAATTTATATTTTTAAAATTTTAGGGTTAATCCACCCATAATATTTATTCCTGCCTGAGGAAAATATCCATCCATTACATATTCTTCGCCGCTTAAAATATAACGGTAAACCCATGCATTGGATTCGTATTGGTGGTTAAAAATATTATTTATCATCAGATTAATCCCTATTTCTTTAATTTTATTAGTATTAATAGTATAACTTAATTTTAAATCATTAACAAAGTATGGATCAATAGAGCGCTCATCATTCGATGTATTGTCAATATATTGTTTCCCAACATATTTTGAAATTAATTCGGTTTTGAAGTTTTTAGTAATATCATATGAAATTGAAGTGTTTGTAATTATTTCAGGAGAAAAAGAGAGGTCTGTTTGTCCCAGGTTTCTTTCTTCTTGTCCCCATGTATCCCAGTTATCGACATATTCTGTAAAATCGTTAATTTTATTTTTACTTAAGGTAATATTTGCGTCTATTTGTAATTTGTTTAAAATTCTGAAACCTCCAGAAAGTTCTAATCCTACCCTGAAACTTTCGTCTACATTGGTCATTATTGCCGAGCCAACATCATTAATCTCTCCGGTTAAAACCAGTTGATCGATATAGTACATGTAATATACATTGACTTTTAAATATTTGTTGGTATTGTTGAAATTGTATCCCAACTCAAAATCGTACAATGTTTCATACGTAGGTTCCGGACGATTAGGGTCGGCATCGGTATAATTACTTCTGTTTGGTTCGCGGTTGGCAACGGCAAATGTAAGGAAGCTTGAGTGTAAGTCGTTAATTTCATAATAAAGACCAAGCTTAGGATTGAAAAAATTAAAATTGTGGCTTTGTGTTATATCCCGCAAATCATCATCAATACCATGGATATCATAATCTATTTTGCGGTATTGCAAATCGATAAAAGTGCTTAACTGCGACGAAAAATGATATTTTAATTTGGAATAGGCATTAAAATCATTTTTATCGCCGTCTCCTTCGTACCAGCGATGCCTCATATCTCCATTGCTGGCATATTTTGCCCAAATTACTTCGCCAAAATGATCTCCAATGTAACGGTTCCATCCTCCACCTAAGGTTAATTCAAATTGCTCCTGCTTATAATCAAAAGAAATGATACCCCCGTAAAAATGATTGTCGAGCCATTTTTGCTTTATTAAATCGGTACTTGTAATTGTATCGTTTCCAATAATTACATCATCCAATAAGTAATCCTCAAAATCATGGTCTTTTTCGTATTGTTCATAATAACCGCGCCCACGTGTATAGTGTAATGCTGTGTTGATATGAAAATCAGGGTTTACCTCGTAAGAGTAAAAAAGCTGATAATGATCTTGCTGATAATTATCGGTTTCGTTATCATAGGTGTAGAAATTGTAAGTACGGCTATCAGAGTTTACCATGTGGTTATATTGTTCTTCATCAATTAACCAATGATCCAGGTAACGTTGCATTCCTTCATAATCGTTTTCCAGCCTTACTTTTGGGATTCCGTACCATGCCTGGTATGTTTTTTCTTTACCCGAAATAATGTTGGCTTTTAAAATACTTTTATTGGTATGATAAGCACCTGAAAGATAAAATGATTTTAGATCAGAAAATGCTCTGTCAATAAACCCGTCAGAAGTAACTTTTGATAACCTGGCATCGAATGTAAATTTATTGTTTAACAGTCCGGTACCAAAATTTACCGTATTTCTGAAAGTATTAAAAGAACCGGCATAAGAGCTTATTTCGGCATAAGCATCTTTATGGTAAGTTTTAGTTTGTAAATTCAGTGTAGCTCCAAATGATGCAGCTCCGTGTGTAGAAGTGCCAACACCACGTTGAATCTGAATATTATTTACCGATGACATTAAATCAGGCATATTTACAAACCAAACGCCATGCGATTCAGCATCATTTACAGGAATCCCGTTTACGGTAATATTTATCCGGTTTAAGTCGGTTCCTCGTACTCTGAAATAGGTATAACCAACCCCTGTTCCGGCATCCGAAGTGGACACAATTGACGGTGTCTGGCTAAGTAGATAAGGAATATCTTGCGTAAAATTATTTTCTTTAATTTCTTGGTTGGTGATGTTGGTAAAAGATACAGGGTCGTCAAGTTTTGCACGCGTAGCTTTTATGATTACATCATCAGTAAGAATATTTGATGGTTCAAGAATAAATTCTAAATGCTCAGATTGTGTAATATCAATAGTATCTTCAAGCGTCTTATAACCAATATACGATATGATAAAGGTGTAACTGTTTGGTTTAAGCTTCGATATTTTGAATTCTCCCTTCGTATTAGTAGCTGTACCTCTATAGGTTTCTTTTATGGCAACATTTGCTCCAACAAGTGGTTCTCCTTTATGGTTTTTTACTACTCCGTTGATTGTTTGCTGAGCAAAAGCTGGCAACATAAATAATACTAAAATAATTATAAATCCTATCCGTTTCATTGTTTTTTAGTTTTTTTAGTTTTTACATTCGGATAGTTGATGTACTGACTGGCTTATAGAATGAATCTGAGGCCTCAGATGAATCATTGTTTTTATAAATAATGATTAAGTTTACTTATTCTGTAAGCAAACAGCACTAATCAACTTTAATAAAAACAATGGGATTTTATTGATTTTCTCTTTTCCCTATCCGGAATTACCCGGACCAGGTTCGGAGGGTATGATCTCAGCCTGTAATATTTGGCACCCCATTGAATGAACAAAATTAAGCCTAATTTTTGTTGTAAACAAAAAAAAAACCGGCAAAAATGCCGGTTTTTAAATAATAGTTTCTTATTGAAAGATTAATTTTCATCAATGTTTAGTACATCTTTTATCGCTTTTTTAAACGAATCTTTGGGTAATGCACCCTGTGCCATTTGTGGCTGCCCATCTTTAGGTACAAAAAGTAGCGAAGGAATACTTCTGATTCCAAACATCGCTGCTAGTTCTTGCTGATCTTCAGTATCTACTTTGTAAATATTTAATTTCCCTTTGTATTCTTCTGATAATTCTTCCAATATTGGAGCTACCATTTTACAAGGCTGACACCAATCAGCATAAAAATCAATTAAACAGGGTAAATCACCTTCGAATTTCCAATCTTTATTCTCTTCCCAATTAAAAATTTTTTCCTTAAATGTTTCTTTTGTTAAATGTTCTAGCATTACGTTTTTAATTTTAAATGTTATCGATAAATGTATTTATATTTCTAAAATATTAAATATATAAATTTATTATAACTTATCAAACTATATTCCAAACATTAAAATATAACGAATAGTTCAATTAAAATGTAAATAGTTGTAATTTTGTCATATATTTTAATAAATTGTCATATCTACATATGAAGAAATGTCTGAATAAAAAGATTTTTAAAATTATTGCTGATGTTGCCGACAAAAATAAATTGCCAACATTTGTAATTGGTGGATATGTTAGGGATTGTTTGTTAAAGAGGCCATCGAAAGACATTGATATTGTAACTGAAGGTAGCGGAATAAAATTAGCTCAGGAAGTTGCCCGTCAAATTCATCCTGATATTAAAGTAAGTGTTTTTAAAAATTTTGGCACAGCTATGTTCAAATATAACGATATGGAGATTGAGTTTGTAGGAGCCAGGAAGGAGTCGTATCGTAAAAGTTCCAGAAAACCTATTGTAGAAGATGGAACACTTGAAGATGACCAAAAAAGAAGAGATTTTACAATTAATGCACTGGCAATTGGTTTAAATAAATCAAACTTCGGGCAATTGATAGATCCTTTTAACGGGCTCGATGATTTGAGAAATAAGCTTATCAGGACTCCTTTAAATCCAGATACTACTTTTTCTGATGATCCTTTGCGTATGTTTCGTGCCATTCGATTTGCATCGCAGTTGAAATTCAAAATAGAGAAAGAAACCTATGCTGCCATTAATAAAAATAAAAATCGTATTAACATACTATCGGGTGAACGAATTGTGGAAGAGGTAAATAAAATATTACAATCGCCAAAGCCATCGATTGGTTTTCGATATCTTGACGATACCGGATTACTTTCAGCGTTTTTGCCTGAGCTTTCGCAATTAAAAGGAGTTGAAACTAAGAAAGGCCGAAAGCATAAAGATAATTTTTTACATACCATCGAAGTTGTAGACAATATCCGGAAAAAAACCGACAATTTGTGGTTATTATGGGCAGGATTGTTGCATGATATTGCTAAACCCAAAACGAAACGATTTGATGAAAATATAGGATGGACTTTCCATGGACACGACCGGCTTGGAGCTAAAATGATTCCCGCGATTTTTAAACGGTTAAAGTTACCTCTTAATGATAAGATGAAATATGTTCAGAAATTAATTTTATTGCATTTGCGTCCTATTGTTTTGTCGCAGGAAGTAGTAACCGATTCAGCTGTTCGTCGTTTATTGTTCGAGGCAGGCGATGATATAGATGACTTGATGATTTTATGCCAGGCTGATATAACTTCTAAAAATGAGTATACCATAAAAAGGCATTTGAATAATTTTAAGCTTGTAGAACAAAAGTTAGTAGAAATTGAAGAGAAAGATGCCGTTCGAAATTTTCAACCTCCCATTTCGGGCGAAGAAATTATCGCAACTTTTGGATTAAAACCTTGTAAACTGGTTGGTGATATTAAAAATGCCATTAAAGAAGCTATTTTAGATGGTGAAATAAAAAATGATTATCAGGAAGCTTATAATTTTATGCTTAAAAAGGGCAAAGAGTTGGGATTAAGCCCAAAGAAAGTTTAAAGAAAGTTGTCTAATAGTTAAAATTTAAAATTAGATAGATAGGCAGGTGATCGCTATAACCCCCATTGTATTTATAGCCTATAAATGTTCGATTAGGCTTGTAACCAAAAAAACTTTCATCGGGTTCCAGTAAAAAATCCTGATTAAAAACATGTACATCATTTAGGGTTGAGTAAATATTATTTTTTTTATTTAATAAAAAACCCGAAACAATAAACTGGTCGAGCATTGCCCATTCTCCTTGATATTTATAGCTCCCAATATTTTGGGTTTCTTGTAAATGATGAGATAAGTTATATAATTGATCTTTTTCAAATGATTCAAAATTAATATTTGCCTGTAAAATATCCTTTAAGCTTTTATTTAGAGGGGTGTCATTAAAGTCTCCGGCAATAATAATATTGGAATTGGGGTTAATATTAAAAATAGAATCCACGGTATTTTTTAATGTATGTGCAGCAGTTACCCTGTTTGGTTCTGACTCAAGCTGCCCTCCCCATCGCGAAGGCCAATGGTTGACAAAAATATGCAATGTGTCGGTATTTTTTGCGATACCCTTTACATAAAGAATATCTCTGGTTTTGTAATCAGGATTATCTGGAAAATTTACCGGTAGTGCCTTGTCATAAAGCGGTTTAAATAATTCAGGCCTGTATAATAGTCCAACATCAATTCCACGCCTGTCGGGCGATTCATGATGAATTATCTGGTATTCCAATTTAACTAAAGGGGTTTTATTAACCAGGTCATTTAATACCCTGCGGTTTTCAATCTCGCAAATTCCAACAATGGCTGGTGGGTTCCATCCCCCCACAGCAATGATTACTTTATAAATATTGTCTAATTTATTAAAATACTTTGAGGTTGTCCAGTATCGGTCGCCATCAGGTAAAAACTCTTCATCGTTTTTCAGGCTGTCGTTTTCTGTATCAAATAAGTTTTCTACATTATAAAACATTATTTTATATGCCTCATCAGTGTTTTGAGCATAAACTCGAACTCCACTGGCAATAAAAAGCAAAATAAATAATATAAGCAGATTCTTCTTCATTAGAATAAAATTATGTTAGACACTTGTTTTTCAAATAGTTGTAATTGTCATAAAAAAGCATTAGCAATTCTAATGCCATGGAACCCTCATGTTTTATTCATGCTCTTGTTGTGAACTCCTGTGGATGAGGGTTTCACGAGAATATATTTTAGTTAAACAATTGTTTTTTCTGCGATTTACAACTTCAAATTTCAATAATCTTTTTTGTTGCCGGTGTCTCCCGCTTAAGCCTCTCGCAAATCTCTCCGGCGAACCTTCATGCAAAAGCTTTCTAACAAGTAATTTTTTATTGCCTTCGGCGAGCTCGTAAACTCGGTTCATGTCCTTTTGTGTTTGTGGCAGTTTTTTTTATCCTTAAGTATGAAGGTTTCATCATTTTCTGGTTTCTATTCTTTCAAAAGCACCTAAATCGGGGCCATTATCAATTGTTCGGTTGTTTAGATTAATATCGAGCGGGAATAAATTTCCATATTCAATGCTTCCATAATCTTTTGCAACTGATAATGTGTCCAGCTCATAATTATTATCGTAAGGGTATTTAAAATTAGGGTCTTTATTAAGAATTATATTTTTAAAATATGTGTTATCAGTTGTAGAAAAATCCTCATCAACCTTAATTAAGGTATGGTCGAATAAAAAATTAAAATTAGCTGATTCATTTTTATCTAAAACAATTTCCGACTCTTTATTGCCATAAATTATACAATTGCCAAATATTGCCTGATTTAATGGCCTTGTCTGTACTTTATTAGTTGTATCAATATAATAATTATTAAGTAAGACTGAAGGCGTTGTGCGGGTTGAATAGCCCCAGTAATTGGCAATGGTACAATGATAAAATGAATACGAACCTCCAATTGTAAGTGCTACAGCAATTTGTCCGCAGTTTGCAATTACATTGTTATGGGCTTCAATGGTAGAACCCTGGGCAAAGAGGCCAACTGAAGTCATATTCAGTATTTTACTATTCGATATCTTTAGTGTTGGTTCTATATCATTTGCTAAAGTATCAACCTGTATTCCAATAATGGCATTTTTTACTTCAGTAAAATTAAATACATTATTATTACTTCCTGCCATAAGCCAAATGCCATCCCATTGGCCGGGTATATCATCATAATCTTTTTCTGGCCTGTCTCCCTGAAAAATAATTGGTTCTTCGAATGTACCGTCGGCAACAAGCGTACCTAAAACATAAAGCCTTGAGTTTTTGTGAAAATGCAATTTTGTTCCGGGCTCAATCGTTAAGGTGCTGTTTGTATCTACAAGCATCGAGTTGTAAATTAGGTAAGGTTTATTATTTGTCCAGTATTGTGTACCCTCTATTATCCCATTTTCATTGCCATTAATAATGTTTACATCTTGGCCCCATGAAATAAGGTTTACATCCTGAATATTGTTTTTATAAGCAAAAATGATAGAATCTTTTACCACCATTGGAAGATCAGCGTTATTCGGATCAATGGTTACTTCAACGAAAATATATAAGCTGTCTTTACTTTTTAGTTCATAATTCTCCAGCCGTGTTCCCGAAAATCCATCAATATTTATTCTGTAGGGCGAATCATTACCACCTGCTAAGTAAATAGATGAAATTTTTACACTTTTAGAATAAGGGTTTTTTACGGTTAAATATTTTGTTGATGAACCAATAGTAGTAAAAACAGTATCGAAAAGTAATGTGTCTTGAGAAAATTCTAAATTTGTATTAGATGATTCATAATATTCTTCTTTTTCACAAGAGATTAATAATATTGTGATAATAAAAATAAAAATAGAAATTAAATATTTTGTTTGCATTTTTTAAAGTTAATAGTAACAAAAAGCTAACGATTTTTATCATTTTAAATTTTAAGATGATAATAATTTTTTAATATTAGATTTTGTTTTTATATTTATTTTTGAATAACAAATTTAAATAAATGTTTACATTTGTTGTGTATTGATTATTAAAAGGCCTTAAAAAACAACATGCACATAAAAAAAGCCATACCAGAAAATTTAATTGAAATACTGTACTTATTACGGCAATGTATTGAAGATTTTAATAAAAACAATATTTATCAGTGGAATATTTCTTATCCCGACAATTTTCGTTTAATGCAAGAAATTGAAAAAGAATCATTATACTTAATGATTAATAAAGGAGTTCCTGTTGGCACGATTACTTTTGACGAAAATCAGGATGATGTTTTCAATCATGTGGATTGGAAAAATAATGAAGGGAAATTTATTGTAATTCATAGAATTGCTGTTTTTCCTACATGGCAGAAAAAGGGCGTTGGGAGGAAATTGATTGAATTTGTTGAAAAATATGCACAAGAAAATAACTATAAATCTGTAAGGCTTGATATTTCAAGCTCAAATCAGAAATTAATTGAGCTATACGAAAAAATTGGGTTTACACAAACTGGCGATATATTGTATCCAAAACAAAAAGTGCCCTTTAGGTGCTTAGAAAAAGTTTTTTAAATTAAAAAGCCCGGGATATACCCGGACTTAGAGAAAAGCAAACATAAATTAAAAACCAACTAATTAATCCTAAACTATAAATTATCGTTGAATAATTAACCCTAAAATTTTACCATGAATTAAAAGATCTTTATAGTTCAATTTGCTCTCCTTTATAAAATTCTAATATCTTTTTTCTAAAAATATATTCATATTTAGCTTGCGAAACATTCGATTGAGCAATGTTATATTCATTCTTAGCCGATTTGTATTCAATAATATCGACCATCCCAACTTCATATTTTTGCTCGGTGTATCGAAAAGCTTCAGCCATTGATTGTGCCGACTCCATATTTGAAATATATCTATCTTGTGCAGCTATTGCCTGAGCATGAGCTTGCTGAATGGTTTTGTAAACATTTTGCTTTTGTAAATCCAAATTTAATTTCGAATCGGCAAGGTTTATTTTTGCCTGGTCGATGGCTGTTTTGGTTTGCCAACGGTTAAAAATCGGAATACGCAAAGAAACATAAAGCATGTGGTTTGCATTATCATTAATTTGATTTATATAAGGATAATCATTTGCATAAATATTACGAGTCATGTAATTAAATATATTTTCTCCACTTTCAGTAACTCCTGTAGGACTTTCGGAAAGAATTATCGTTGCATCTTCAATTTTATTAGTTAGCTCATTATATCTGGAGCCATATTGATATCCTGCTGATAATGTTGGACTTGATTGTCCTTTTGATATCGCAAGATTTTTCTTTGAGCTTTCAACTTGTAACCTGGCACCTTCTATTTCGGGTAAAATTTCTAAAGCATTATCGTATACTTCAACAACATTATAATTTTCTTCAGATGTTATATCCGGAATTTCAGGAAACTCTATTTCAAAACCTTCAGTACTTTCTAGATTCAATAGTTGAGTTAAATCTAAATATGCAATTCTAAGGTCATTTTTCTTATTGGTTAAGTCAGCACGTTCAATTGCTGCTTGTGCCTGTATTTGAAGTAAATCTCCTTTGGCTGCATTCCCAATATCTACAAGTTTCTTTGTTTTATCAACTTGTTCTAAGGTAACCTCTAGTTGCTCTTTTGCGTTATCAACTAATTCTTTATTAAGTAATATTTGTAAATAAGCTGTAGTAATATTTAATGTAATATCATTTTTAGCTTTCTCAACGTTTTCCAGTTGAACCATTAAATCTAATTTAGATTTTTTTATGTTATTAAAATTTTGAAGCCCGTTGAATAAATTAACTTCAGAAGATAAATAAACACTTCCTCCTTGAAAATTTTCATTTACATATTGATAGGTTTCATAATTAATTGCTTTTCCAGCATTGTAATAATGTTCGCCACGAATATTTAAGTTCGGTAATAAGTTTATTTTTGATTGATTATAGTTCTTTTCTGTAATTTCTGCTGACAACTCCTGCCTTTTTACAGTTATATTGTTATTAATGGCATAATTAATACAATCTTCAAGTGTCCATATTTGTTGCCCTTTTAAGGAGGTAAATGTTAAAATTGTAATCAGTACTGTTAAAAATATTTGATGCGATTTCATATTTATGATTTATTTATAATTCAACATACAATCGTTTTTATCTAATCATATTCTGTGCCAAAACATTTAATGTCTTGTTTAATAGTGTTTTATATTCTGGTTGTTAAAATTAAAACAATTCATAGTGAACGATATCGAAACATCTGGTGTTCGATAATGAACGTTGGAATTTTGTTTTAAACACTTTATAAAAAAAACGGTTATTTTTAAATTTCATACGGTTATTGTTAAAATCCATACGGTAAAAAAGTCAGTATTTTTTCTATATAATAAATATATATTTTAGCCTTGTTAAAAAGAAACGGGAAAGTATAAAAAATTATCCGAATGAAAAAAATTTTTTACACAATAAAAAATAAAGTTTTAACTGATTATCAAATCGATGTTGGTGTACTTATCTTATTTTCTATTGTTACATTAATTTTTTTAGTATCGTGTGTCTATTAAAATCTTATGAAATAATATAGTACTAAACAAGTATATTAAGTAATATTAACCTAAACCAATTTTTTTATTGATGAATCTTATTAATATAAATGTTAAAGTAAAAGAAAAAGAAAATGAGATAACGCTTGTTTTGTATCATAAAATTTATTCAACACCTGATGGGCTAATTAACCGCTGGGCAACAAAGCAAGATAGTGATTATAAATTGGAAATTTTGATTGATGGTAATGATATTTCATTTGATAAATCTAGAGTAATTAAGGATATGGATATTATATCCCATGATCATGAAATATTAGATCAAATCATGTCAAAGTTATTTGAACAAAAAGTTTTGGAAATAAAAAAGTCTGCATCTGATATAAAAACCTTTTAAAACACCCAAAATTATGTACCGAACTGTTTGGAAAAAATGTCAAAGTGCCGTATGCCAATTACACTTTTATAGTTCTGCAGGAATAAAAATTATTTCAATGACAGGTTTTAAAACCAATGATCATTTTTTAATTACCGATGAATATATCTATAAAATCTATAAAGCCAACGAAGTTTGTATAAGGTTTTTAAAAGAGGATGGATTTACTGAAAAAGCTAGTGTTAAAATTCCGATGAGTGAATTAAAACAACGAATTATAAAGAATATTGATGATAAAAAAACACCTTTTGCTATAATAAATATTGATTTTGATGAATTTAATAAAATACCATCGCTAAAATTAAAACCACAATCAGATAAAGTAGACATCGGACAACCTGTTGCTATATTGGGATATCAACTTGAACAGGATAATTTAGCAATTAAGCAAGGGATTGTTTCTTCAGCATTTTATCATAATAATGGGTTAAAGTATCTTCAGGTTGATTCCAGTATAAAACAAGGAAATTCCGGAAGTCCGTTAGTTAATGCCGAAACTTGTGAGGTAATTGGTATTATTGGCCATAGGTTAGCAACGGTTACCCAATCGCATAAACGAATGAAACGTATTATAAATAATAACTTGGCGATTTTGAAAAAATCACAAGGAAAATTTAATGTAGAAGATATTGACCCAATTCAGGTATTGATTGCTAATCAAAACCAAATAAAACATATTTCTAACGAAATATATAAAACTGCTAATATGAGCATCGGGTATGCTCTTGATATTAAATATGTTCATGATCTTTTTGAAGAATTCATCGATGCTGAAGTTTTACAGTCATCTGGAAAATCTCAGCGCGGTGCATAGTTCCTTAATGTAAGATGGTTTAGGTTAAAAGAAGCCGTACCCATAATTGGGGCGGCTTCTTTGTTTTTAATAAAATTTACATATCGTAAACTTACATTGAAAAAATTTGTTTGTAGCTTTGTATTCATTAAAATAAAAATCATGGATAAAAATACAATTTTAACTTTTATTAAAGGAATAGAGCTTTTCAAAGGTTTATCCGATAAAGAACTAGCAATTTTGACTGAATATATTGAGGTTAAAAAGTATTCAAAAGGAGAATTATTATTCGAAGAAAATGGCCCTCGTACTGATATTTTTATTATTTACAAAGGAGAAGTTGAGCTTTTTAAAACTGTTCATTTTGGTTCTGAGTCCAAACTTTCTTATTTCAGTAAAGGAGATTTCTTAGGCGAAGGATCATGGGCTGATGATTCGCCACATTCAACTTCGGCTCGTGCTGTTATGGATACGACTGTATTTAGTATCAAAAAAAATTATTTTGATGAAAATGGCCCTGCTACAGTGATTATCTTTAGTAATATTGCACGTGTAATTTCAAGGCGGATGCGCCATGCAAATAACCGAATGCTGAATGTAGCAGCACAGTACGAATCGGGTAGGACAAGGAAAGAACATGATTTGTTGGGCGAAAGGGAAGTACCCACCGAGTATCTTTATGGAATACAAAGCCTAAGGGCTATCGAGAATTTTAATATCAGTGGCGTAACCCTTAATTTTTTCCCGATAATTATTGAGTCGTTGGCAATGGTTAAACTTGCTGCTGCTCAGACAAATATTGAGTTAGGATTACTTGAATCATCCGTAGGGAATGCAATCATTCGTGCTTGTAATGAAATTATTAATGGCAAATATCATAACCATTTTATTGTTGATATGATTCAGGGTGGTGCAGGAACTTCTACCAATATGAATGCTAACGAAGTTATTGCTAATAGAGCACTGGAGATTATGGGTTATGAAAAGGGACAGTATGAATTTTGTCATCCCAATAATCATGTTAACCTTTCTCAATCTACAAATGATGCATATCCCACTTCTGTAAAAATTGCAATCATTAAAAGTAACTATAAATTGATTCAGGGACTCAATGATTTAATAGAATCTTTTTATCATAAATCAAAAGAATTTGCTCATATTATAAAAATGGGTAGGACTCAATTGCAAGATGCTGTTCCTATGACACTTGGACAATCTTTTGAAGCATATGCTGTTACCCTGGAAGAAGAAGTGGAACGATTAAAGCAAAATGCCGATCTGTTTCTTGAAGTAAACATGGGTGCTACTGCAATTGGAACCGGTATTAACTCTGAACCAGAATACGCCGAAAAAGTGATTAAATTTTTAAGAAAAATTTCAGGATTGAATGTTGTTAATGCTAAAAATCTGGTTGAGGCTACACAAGACACCGGTGCTTTTGTAATGTATTCGTCGGCATTGAAAAGGCTTGCTGTAAAACTTTCGAAAATATCCAACGATTTGAGGTTATTATCTTCCGGGCCACGAACAGGAATTAATGAGATTAATTTACCACCAATGCAGCCGGGGTCTTCTATTATGCCAGGGAAAGTAAATCCGGTAATTCCCGAAGTGGTTAACCAAATTGCTTTTAAAGTAATAGGAAACGATTTAACTGTAACTATGGCTGCCGAAGCTGGGCAGTTGGAGCTGAATGTGATGGAGCCTGTAATTGTTCAAAGCATCTTTGAATCGATTGAAATGCTCGTAAACGGGATGAAAACTTTCAATTACAGATGTATTAGCGGCATTACTGCTAACGAACAACGATGCCGCGAAATGGTACAAAATAGTATTGGTATTGTAACCGCTCTAAATCCTGTTTTAGGTTATGAAAAATGTTCTGTTTTAGCTAAAGAAGCACTTGATACAGGGAAAAGTGTTTATGATTTAGTGATTGAGAAAGATTTTCTGTCAAAAGAGGAAATGGATGAATTACTTAAACCTGAAAATATGATTAAGCCTAAAAAAATGAAACGGCTATAAATTTTACCATTTTAAAATACACAAACAAAAATAATTTTAAGAAACGATCCTGGAAAATTATTTTAAATTTAATAAAAAATCAATGGTATCAATATTGTCAGCATAATCCCATAATTCTGGTTGTTGGGTTTTTCCAAAACGAACCACATTTTCTGAAATTTCGATATTAGAGGCAATACACTGAACCTGATCATTATTAAGATTTAAAAAATCTTTAATATCTTTAATATCTTTAATATTGTTGTAATATTCATAATAAACAACAGCAATAGGAGAGGATAAGCCCATATCTTCTTTTAATAAAACAAAACCATTATCAAAATGCTGTATCTGGTTCATCAGATAAATCGATTTATTATAATCATAATTATTGGCATATTGATTATGATTGTAAATACTTTGGTAATGTTGAATATATTTAAAAAAGGAATCGAAGCAATAATTTTTTGGTACAAATAATTTGGAAACATTCCGGCATCCTAATCCAAAATAACTAAAAATATCATCAGCTAATAACCGAATATCTTCATCAGTTTCATTACCATCTAAAATAGCAACCGAGTTTCTGTTTTTTCTGATGATATTAGGATACCTGCCAAAGTAATATTCAAAATATCTTGAGGTATTATTGCTGCCGGTAGCAATGATGGCATCAAACGATTTGAGTTGATTTTCTTCGATTTGAATTAAATTGTTAAACTCAGCATTATACTCAATTAGAAAATCAATTAAGAATTTTAATAAACGGTTATCTTTTGATGATAATTTACCATAAAATTGATGTCCGGAAATTAAAACAGAGATAAAATCATGAAATCCAACCAAAGGTAAATTACCTGCTGTTATAACACCTATTTTTTTTGCAGGTTTTTCTTTTTTTAACTCGGGGTAATGATTAATCCATTTTTTTAGTTTTTCTGGTGTAAGTGAATCGCCAATGGCTTGTATTGATTTTCTTATATTATTTTCAGTAAACCATGGATTGAAAATATGGTCGTTAGCGATAATATTATCTAAAGGCTTAAATAATTTATGTCCGCTTTCTCCGCTTGAATAATTGCGGAGAAATTTTCCTAAAGCAATAAAAGCATTTGTTCTATTTATTAAATCCATATGGCCAAAATAAATAATAATGCATTTAAAAAACAATGGATGGCTGTAAAATCAACCATCCATTAATAATTTTTTGAGAGAAAGTTTTAGAATGCCTCCCAGGGCATTTGTGTAAAGATAGTGCTTAATGCAGCCCCAACGATAAGTAAATAAATAATTATAAATACAAGGTAAAGTGAAGATAGAACTGTACCTATAATTGCACAGACTCTTCCGGCATTCATGTTTTTGTATGAACCAATGGTATAAAGATCCGGGTTACTTGTATAAAGTGCTTTTGCTTTGCCAGATAAAACAAGAGCTATAATACCCATAGTGATCCCGAAAAGTCCATAACACCAGCAAATGGCAATGGATAATATCCCTAAAACTAAAACTGCTGTTGAGTTGGGCAATGTTTGTTGAACAATGGGATTGGTTTCGTTAGGTTGAGTAGTTGTGTTTTCCATATTTTTTGGTTTAATAAATTAATATTTTATAAATATAACTTAAAACTACGATAGATGTATTAATAATAAACAGAATTTTTAATACTTGTGCACCTTTATTAAATTTAAGAATCAAATGCAGAATTAAATATGTTATCATTATTATGGTAGGAATAAGTGCTGGAAACATTATCAGGCTTTCTTTTAAATTGCCTTTTAATAATTCAATAAATGCTCTTTGCATTCCACAACCAGGACACTCTACACCAAAATATTTTTTGTAAAAGCAGCTTTGCAAATGCGATTCCAGCCACTCTATAACTTTTTGTATCATTTTTATATTTTATATAATGTTCGAAAATAATAAAAAGATTACAAAAATTAACCTGAAAAAAGTATTGAGATATAATCTACTACCTCGTTTGATGGAATAATTTCTCCCGAATGTCCCGTTCTTAGAATATCAACGGCAGGTTTTTCCGAAACCATTTTAGTATATTCCATTAAGGCCATTATTGGGCCGTAACCACAAACAGAAATATGTTTTTCTTTGATTACTTTTTCTATAGCAACTGAGTTTAAGTTTATAATATTTTCTACCACATATGCATCTCTTTCTTTTCCTTGCTCTGGAGTTAGAAAATGAGAAAAGTCTGATGAAGCAATTATTAAAATTTTTCTTTTGGTTAAATCTACAACATCTTTAATTCTGCCAGCTAAATATTTAGCATTTTTAAATGTTTGTTGCGAAAGGGTTATGGGGGCAATTTTAAAAGGATAGTCAAAAAAATGTTGTAAAAAAGGCACCATTACTTCGCCTGAATGTTCATTTTGTTGCTCAACATCTGATATTGTAATTCCCAGTTTTTTTCCAAAATCAATATCAACTTCTACTTTTCCTAAAGGAGTTTCCCAGGCTTCATTAGCGTCAAATGCAATATCATGCCCAAATCCTGAATGGTTGGGGTTGATAATAACAATTGTTTCGTATTGCACTTTTGTTTGTTTAACAATTTCGAAAAAGTGTACTGCCTGGTAAGCCGAAAACATATATCCGGCATGGGGTACAACACCTCCAATAATTGTTTTGTCTTTTAAATTCAGGTTTATACGACCGTATTCTTTTTGCTTAATTTCTTCAATTTGTTTGATTACTTCGCTTTTCTCTGCCGGATAAAACCTGCCGGCAACAGCTGGTTTTCTGATACTCATAATATTAAGCTTTAAAATTTTTAAAGATTAAGTTTCCGCATTTTTCACATTTACCTTCTTTGGTTAATGAGAACTTTTGTGTAGAGTAACCGGTTCTGTTAATTACAAGTTCGCCACATTTGCTACAATAAGTATTATTGCCTTGCGGTAAATTTAAATTACCTAAATAAACATAATCAAGATAATGATCGGCAATTTCTTTTAGTTCAATAAGTTTATTTACAGATGTACCTTCAATATCTAGTTCATATGTTGGATAATATCTGGATAAATGTAAAACAGTTTGTTTTCCTGTATTTTGTACAATCCATTTCGCCATTTGTTCAAATTCGTTGGGATTGTCGTTTAATGTAGGTATCACTAAATTAGTAATTTCAAGATGTTTTCCTGCATTGGCAATATTAATTAATGCCTGTTTTACAGGTTCGAGTTGTGATTTGGTATATTTTTTAAAAAAAATATTATTGAATGCCTTTAGATCAACACTATACGCATCCATTACCTGGTGTAATTGATTTAATGGTTCAATATCAATAAAACCATTGGTAACCATTATATTCTGCTGGTTATTCTCTTTTACTTTTTCTGCAGTATGAAGCATAAATTCGTAAAAAACGGTAGGTTCGTTATAAGTATAAGCAACACCGATGTTCGATTTTTTTGATTTAGCAAATTGAGCGATTTGTGCTGGAGTATAATTTATTCTTTCACGGGCAAATTCCTCGACAGATGCTTGCGATATTTGCCAGTTTTGGCAAAATTTACATTTTAAATTACAACCAATACTCCCTACAGATAAGATTTCAGATCCTGGGTAAAAGTGATATAAAGGTTTTTTCTCTATCGGGTCGAAACCCATAGAAGAAACCACTCCATAATTTGAAGAAATTAATTTTCCGTTGGTATTTTTTCTTACTTTGCAAATTCCAGATTCTCCAGGTTGAATTATGCAATGATGCGGGCATAAGTAACATTGAATATTTTTATTTTCCAGATTGTTGTAATATAATGCTTCCATAAATCTATCTTATAACAAATTTTTTGTAATTCGATAAAGCAATTTCTTCGTATTTAACATCATCTACTCTTGCCCAGGTAGGGCCTTGTTGGCACCATACCAAAAATTCTTCAAGAATTTCAACTTTCCCTTCAGCTTCAATATAAACCGATCCGTCGGGTTTGTTATGGACAAATCCTTTGATGTCTAATTCGTTAGCCTTTTTTAAGGCGCTATATCTAAAACCAACGCCTTGTACTTTGCCATAAATATATATCATGTATGCTTTTTCCATAGTCTTAGTCGTAACGGGCTGATTTAAAATACATAAAATCTAATTCATTATCGTCTTTGTTTTTTAATCCTGCTGCTTTTTTAGCAGCCTCAATGAGTTGTTCTGTTGTTTTTATTCCCTTTGTTCCTGGCATAACAAATCCACTGCTACCATCTTTATCTTTTACAAATAAGCCATGTTTTTGAGGTTTTATATCATCGAAATTTTCTATTTTTTGAGGTGTAGACAATACATCAACCATTACTTTTATTTGGTTTAAATCATCTTTATTTAAAGGTTTAAACCGGGTGTCTTTTGTTGCTGCAGCAATAGCATTTTCAATTATTTCATCATATAATTTGTTGTTTTTAGGAAATAAATCTCCAACACATCCTTTTAGGTTATCGTTAGTATCAAAAATAGATACTACACATGCTCTGTTTAATTTAAGATCGGGTGAAATTTCACTTACATCTTTTTTTCTGATCTGGCCTGTTGAAACATAAAATAAAATTGTTTCGAATGCAATTTTAGCATAGTTTGTTTTTGGATTAAACATAATAATAGAAATTTAATAAATTGATGTTTTATAGTATGAAAAGAAATTATGTGCATAAACAAGCTAATTATGCAGAATTTACCGGTTAAAAGATCATAAGTTAATTAATGATTTAAGGTAAAAATACAAATTTCATTTTATAAGTTCAATTAATTCTTTGAAAGAATAAAAAATTGAGATTTCTTTATTTTTAATATGAAGAAGTTATATTATTTTTGAATCATGTATTTATCAGGATATCTTTTTTGGGAGAATTTTAAAATTGCCATCAATTCAATACGATCGAATTTATTAAGGACAATACTGACTGTTTTTATCATTGCTTTTGGTATTATGGCTTTGGTAGGGATTTTAACTGCCATTGATTCAATAAAAGGTTCCATAAGTAATGAATTTAGAAGTATGGGTGCAAATACTTTTTCAATAGTTAATCGCGATAGCCGTGTTAGTGTAGGGGGGAGGGTTAAACGATTTAAAAGTATTACTTATAGGGATGCTATGCGTTTTAAAGAAGAATTCAAATTTCCTGCAGTTATATCTATATCGACAAGAGCATCTGATATGGCTACTGTGAAATATAAATCAAAAAAAACAAATCCTAATATTCCGGTTATAGGTGCCGATGAGAATTATTTGTTTACATCGGGTTATGAAATTGAAAAGGGCCGAAACTTTAATAGTACAGAAATTCAATCTAATGCCCATAGTGTAATTATTGGTAAGAGTTTAGCTGATGAATTGTTTTTATCAAATGAATCGCCGCTTGAGAATGTAATAAGGATAGGCAGTGATAAATATAAAGTTGTTGGAGTACTAAAGACAAAAGGTTCCAGCTTCGGCTCTTCGGGCGATAAGATATGTATATTGCCTATAACAAGTGTTAGGCAATATTTTTCGCAGCCTAATATGAATTTCAAGATTGATGTTCTGCCAAGCGATCCTAAGCTTATGGATGCTGCTGTTAATGAAGCGCAAGGAGTTTTTCGCGTAATTCGGAATTTAAGAAGTTTTGAAGAAAATAATTTCTCTGTTGAAACGAGTGACAATCTTGCCAATTTATTAATTGAAAATATAAAATATGTTACCATTGCAGCTACTTTTATTGGAATAATTACATTGTTTGGTGCTGCTATTGGGCTAATGAATATTATGCTCGTTTCCGTTACAGAACGTACCCGTGAAATTGGAATACGAAAAGCCATTGGTGCAAAGTCTGCAGTTATAAGGCGCCAATTCCTTTATGAGTCAATACTTATAGGACAATTAGGTGGAATTTTAGGTATTATTTTAGGAATTTTAATCGGAAATGTTGTATCTTTAATAACTGGTGGAGAATTTATAATTCCATGGGTTTGGATTTTTGCCGGAGTAGTCCTTTGTTTTGTTGTTGGCTTAATTTCAGGATTGTTTCCGGCAATAAAAGCATCAAATCTTGATCCAATTGTATCGTTGCGTTACGAATAATTTTTTTTTAAAACTATATATTTTCAAAAATTATGAAAGAATTGGTAATTGAAAAAACAGTTAAAACTCCATATGTTAATTTCGATTCCAGTACAGGTATATTAAAAATTACAGGGCGTTCAATTCCCGAAAACCCTGAAGATTTTTATGATAATCTTTTTAATTGGGTTAAAGAATATTTTAATAATCCACAAAAAGAAACAAATATTGAAATTCAGCTTGAATATATAAACAGTGGCTCATCAAAATTTATTCTTGAATTTTTTCAATTAATTCAGGATTATCATTCACAGGGCAAAGAATGTAGAATTAACTGGTATTATGAAGAAGATGATGAAGCGGTTTTTGAGTTAGGCAAACATTATCAAACGCTTATTAACGTCCCTTTTAAGTTAATCGAAATTTATTAGTAGGTTTTTTTACATATAAAAAATAGCCTAAGATGTTTAAGTTTCTTAGGCTATTAAAATTTTATAAAATGGTAATGTACTGAAAAATAGTTGGTAGTTATTTGACAAATATTTTGTAATATACG
>JBKHIH010000027.1:0-37641 GCA_046538755.1 Thiohalospira sp. | reverse complement strand
TCATGTGCATTTTATAAAATCAATAGGCCAGTCGCACAAATTTGGAATTGGCTTAGGTTATGAACGAATATTCGATCATCATCAGCATAATGCATTCAATGTAATTTTTCATTACCGCCCTTTAGAACCTCTGTCATTAAATTTTGCTCCCGGGGTTTCATGGTTGTCTACAGAAAAAAAATCTGCTAAACCCGCTATGCATTTAGAAGGGTTATACGAATTTGAATTAGGTCGATTCCATATTGGGCCAATCATCGGAATAGGATTTAATACCGAAGATTTACACACTTCTGTTGGGCTGCATTTAGCAATTAGCTTTTAGTTCATTTTTTTTCATAGATAAAAAGCACGCTTATCTTCATGATCAACGGGAATAAATAAACATTTTTGTTATTCAGAATCATATTGTAAAGCATACGATTTTATGTTAAAAGTCATGATTTTTAACATGGAATGCACTAATTTTGTGCAAAATTTAATATTAACAATTTGTTATGACTGAAAAGATGAAACAAACAAAATTGTTCGAAGAATTTCCACCCATAACATCACAGGAGTGGGAAGATAAGATTAAAGCAGACTTAAAAGGTGCTGATTATGAAAAGAAATTGGTTTGGAAAACCATTGAAGGATTTAGTGTACGGCCATATTATCGGTCCGAGCACCTAAAAAACCTTAAGCATCTGAAATATGTTCCGGGAGAATTCCCTTTTGTTAGAGGCAATAAAATAAAATCAAATGAGTGGTATATTCGCCAAAACATTGGTGTTACTGATGCCAAAGAAGCCAACAAAAAAGCGCTCGACATCTTAATAAGAGGAGTTAATTCTCTGGGTTTTGATTTAACCGAAAAAGAAAAACTTTCAAACAATGATTTAGCAAATCTTTTAAAAAATATTTGTTTAGAAAGTATTGAACTCAACATTATGGGAGCTACTGCTGCGCACCCTTTTGTTGATTACCTAAATAATAAAATTAAGGAAGAAAATATTAATGCCAATAAAGTAAAGGGTTCTGTTTGCTTCGATCCACTGGCTCATCTTTCATTAAATGGAAACTTTTGCAAAGCACAGGATGAAGTATTTGAAACAGCCAAAACATTGATTGAAAAAGCAAAAGGCCTGATAAATTTCCGCACCATTGGCGTAAACGGAGAAATGTTCAATAACTCAGGGGCATCAATCGTACAGGAACTGGGATTTGTATTATCCATGGGGAATCAATACCTGAATATTTTAACTGATAAAGGGCTGGATGTTGATACCGTAGCACAAAACCTTAAATTTAACTTTGGGGTTGGAACCAACTATTTTATGGAAATTGCCAAATTCAGAGCTGCACGAATGCTTTGGGCAAAAATTGTTGAAGCTTACGAACCCAAAAGAAAAGAAGTAGCGAAAATGAATATCCATGCTGTTACTTCAAAATGGAATCAAACCATTTACGATCCTTATGTAAACATGCTTCGAGGCACAACTGAATCAATGTCGGCTGTACTTGCAGGAATTGACTCACTAACGGTAACTCCTTATGATGTTCCGTTTGAAAAACCTACCGAATTTGCAGAAAGAATTGCAAGAAATACACAAATTATTTTAAAAGAAGAATCATATTTTGATAAGGTGGTTGATCCTGCAGGAGGATCATATTATATCGAAAATCTTACTGCTTCGATTGCCGAAAATGCATGGAGCCTGTTTAAAGAAATTGAAGAAAAAGGTGGTTATATTCAGGCGTTTAAAGATGGTATTATTCAGGACAAAGTAAATGAAACAGCGAACAAACGAAACCTGAATATTGCATCCCGTAAAGAAGTTATCCTTGGTGTTAATCAATATCCCAATGCTGAAGAAAAAATGGAAGCTAAATACGATGCTGATACGATTCTTACAAAAATAAAAAAAAGAGAAGATGCTATTGCAGAACCTCTGAAGCCTTATCGAGGAGCCGAAGAGATTGAATTACTTCGTTTAAAAACCGACCAGGCAGATAAAACACCAAAAGTATTCTTATTAACCATTGGAAATCCGGTAATGCGTAAAGCAAGAGCCGGATTTGCTTCTGGATTTTTTGCTTGTGCAGGATTTGATATTATTGACAATCTTGGTTTTGATTCGGTTGAGGAAGGTGTAAAAGCAGCATTGGATCAAAAATCAGACATTGTTGTAGTGTGTAGTTCTGATGATGAATATCCAGAAGTTGCACCCGCTGTTTTTGAAAATATTGGCGACAAAGCAATTACGGTTGTTGCCGGTTATCCAGCATGTGTTGATGACCTTAAAGCAAAAGGAATAAAACATTTTATTCATATTAAATCAAACCTGCTTGAAACATTAAAAGGTTTTCAAAAAGAATTAGGAATTTAATAATTAGACATAAGCCTGCCCGCCATCAGGCAGGCTAATTACTAATAATCTAATACCAAAATAATGAAACCAAATTTTAATAATATAGATTTAAATCTTCCCAGGCCGGAACATGGTTCGGTTAAAGACTGGGAAAAGCAACATGATATTAAACCGGATTGGACAACACCGGAAAAAATAAATGTAAAAAATGCATATTCTGAAGAGGATCTGGAAAACATGGAGCATTTGAATTATGCGGCAGGGTTAGCACCCTTTTTACGTGGCCCCTATTCTGCAATGTATGCTATGCGTCCATGGACCGTTAGACAATATGCAGGATTCTCTACCGCCGAAGAATCGAATGCATTTTACAGAAGAAACCTGGCGGCAGGGCAAAAAGGGTTATCCATAGCATTTGACCTTGCCACACATCGCGGATACGACTCTGACCATGAACGTGTAGTTGGTGATGTGGGGAAAGCAGGTGTTGCAGTAGATTCAATACTGGATATGAAAATTCTTTTCGACCAGATTCCGTTAGATAAAATGTCTGTTTCCATGACGATGAATGGAGCAGTGCTTCCGGTTATGGCTTTTTACATTGTTGCCGGCTTAGAGCAGGGTGTGCCTTTGGAAAAATTAAGCGGTACCATCCAGAATGATATTTTAAAGGAGTTCATGGTACGTAATACATACATTTATCCACCCGAATTCTCAATGAAAATTATTGCTGATATTTTTGAGTACACCTCGAAAAATATGCCTAAATTCAACTCCATTAGTATTTCCGGATACCATATGCAAGAAGCCGGTGCTACGGCCGATATTGAATTAGCATATACACTTGCTGATGGTTTAGAGTATTTACGTACCGGAGTAAATGCAGGAATGGATATCGATTCTTTTGCTCCCCGTTTATCCTTTTTCTGGGCAGTAGGAATGAACCACTTTATGGAGATTGCAAAAATGCGCGCAGCACGAATGTTATGGGCCAAACTGGTAAAACAGTTCAATCCCAAAAATCCAAAGTCGATGGCATTGCGTACGCACTCACAAACATCAGGATGGAGCTTAACTGAGCAAGATCCGTTTAACAATGTTGCCCGTACTTGTGTTGAAGCGATGGGCGCTGCTTTAGGCCACACTCAATCGCTACATACCAATGCTTTGGATGAAGCCATTGCATTACCTACAGACTTTTCGGCCCGTATTGCCCGAAACACACAAATTTATATTCAGGAAGAAACTCAAATTTGCCGGGCGGTAGACCCATGGGCTGGTTCTTATTATGTTGAAAAACTAACCCACGAGATTGCTCATAAAGCATGGGAGCATATTCAGGAAATTGAAAAGCTGGGCGGAATGGCTAAAGCCATTGAAACGGGAATTCCGAAAATGAGAATCGAAGAAGCAGCTGCACGTAAACAAGCTCGTATCGATACAGGAAAAGATATTATTGTTGGTGTAAATAAATACCGGTTAGATAAAGAAGACCCAATTGATATCTTAGATGTTGACAACACGGCTGTTCGTGAAGCACAGCTTAAGCGTTTGGCTAAATTACGGGCTGAACGTAACGAAGAAGAAGTACAGGCAGCACTTGAGAAGATTGAAGAATGTGCAAAAACAAGTAATGGCAACTTACTTGAACTAGCAGTTGATGCTGCTAAAAAACGCGCTACACTGGGAGAAATTTCTTACGCTTGCGAAAAGGTTGTTGGAAGATATAAAGCAGTTATACGATCAATATCAGGAGTATATATGTCAGAATCAAAAGATGATAAAAATTACCAGAAAGCGAAAGAACTGGTACAAAAATTTGCAGAAAAAGAAGGCCGTCAGCCACGTATTATGATTGCTAAAATGGGACAGGATGGCCACGACCGTGGTGCAAAAGTAGTATCTACCGGATATGCCGACCTGGGATTCGATGTAGATATTGGCCCATTATTCCAAACTCCCGCAGAAGCAGCTAAACAAGCCGTTGAAAACGATGTGCATATTTTAGGTGTTTCTTCATTGGCTGCAGGCCATAAAACATTGGTTCCGCAAGTTATTGAAGAATTGAAAAAACTGGGACGTGAAGATATTATGATAATAGTTGGAGGGGTTATTCCTACGCAAGACTATAAATTTCTTTACGAAAGTGGCGTTGCCGGTGTTTTCGGCCCAGGAACATCAATCCCTGTTGCTGCAATTAAAATGCTGGAAATTATGCTTGATGATGAATAACCAATTTTTATATTAATTTTAAAAAAGACCCGGATATTTTTTCGGGTCTTTTTTTATTTTAACTAGTTTATTAAATAACGATTTTTTAGTAAATTTAGATAATTAAATATATACTGTAATTACTATGAAAAAACTAATAATCATTGTTTTACTTTCATTTTTTGGATTAGAATCTTCTTTTGCTCAAAATATTCAGCAGATGCGATGGGATAAAGATTTTTCTATTCATATTACACTGGCCAATGACTCTAATTATATCATGAATCTGGAAGAGTTACATCATACCGACATATCCGGCCAACAATCGGAATCATTTACATACCTTCCTACCCGCCTGGATAATGAGTTTGTGCAACGCCTTAAAGGGAAAAAAATTGATACAGCAAACTTAATATATGAAAAAAACGAGCCGGACAAAACTTTATGGAGTGCATTACACCATTCGCTTGGTGGTGGCTGGGTACACTTTGTGAATTGTTTGTTATATTCAATTGAATCGGGCTATCTTGATATTATGGCTCCACTTATGAAAAGGCCAGAAAGCAAATGGAAACCAAAACCAATGACTGAATCATATAAAAGAACAAAAAAATGGGAGTATTATGTTCCTGTAAACCAAAAATATGCCATCAAAGAATATAAAAAGAAAAAATCTGAAAATAACTTAGGCGATTTAAAAGACGTGCCTGAAGATTTTATACAACTATTTTTAAATACAAAAAACTCCGAATACGAAGCCATGCGTAAAAATCATTTAAAAAAGGAACAGGCAAAAATTGATTTGATAAAAATAATGCTTGGAGCCAATTATTTAGGCGAGACACAAATAAAATATATTAAAAGCATGGTTTTAAAGGCTATGGCACATTATGCTGAAGACAAACTTCCTTCGGTAATCATCTTCGACAACTACAATGCTGCGGTTGCCATGTCGCTAAACGAAAAAGGATACCAGATAAATAAAATTGTTTTTGCCGACGAAAAATTTATCTCTATGGAAACCCGCCTGGAAAGAGTTGAAAAAATAGAAACTATTGTTAATCAAATTAACGAAGTAAATAAGGAAGTTTTAGAACAAAAGTTAAAAAGTTATTACAATTAATACCCACCTTTAAGCTTTTATAAATAAAAAAATATTCTAATAATACTTTAATAGCTTCCTTGGAAAAAAACTACCTATAGCTTTTAGCCAAATTACATGCAAAAAAATAATTGTTTTAAAATGAATTGTTTAGATTTTTAAGTTGTTAATTAGCCGATCCTTAAAAACTAAATTTTATTATAAGAAAATAAAGTTTTAAACTGATTTTCAAAGTATTGCCAATCGATTTTATGCGCCAAAATAACAAGTTCATGTTTTGGATTTACAATTTCTTTAAGTATCGGCCTGAAAAAATTTCTTTGATTCTGGCCTTTTGTTTTTTCTTTCATTTCTTGCAAGGTTTTATCTAAAAAAAAAATTTCCTTGCATTTTTAATCATTTTAAACCTGTAATTTATCAACGATATTGTTGATTATTAGAGCTTTATGGCATCTTTAAGGATCGGCTAATATTTACTTGCGGTTAAAAGGAATCTGATAATATATATAATAATTAACACCTAAATTAACTGAATTAATTCCGCTTCCATAACCAGGAATATCGTATGGTTGGAAGGTAGGATCGCCATCAGAAAACCTAATTTTTATTAAAGCATTCCATCCAAAGTAGATATTTTTTAATAATTCTGCTTTTAATCCAAAAGATCCTTCTAACCAATAAGTATTAACCGATTCGGAGCTAATATTTACCGTGGTATTTCCCCAGTAATCATCGGTAATAACAACATTATTAGCGTCCTGGCTAAAAGAAGACCTGCCAATACGAATACCTCCGCCTAAAAAATCTGTTGGATATTTTTTTAGCATATTATAATCAAACCCTAACTTAATAAAATATCCTTCTGAGCTATAATTATAGTTTTCTTTTTCAAGATTTGTAATTGAGTAGCCTCCTTCTGCTACTGCAAAATATTTATCTCCAAAATTTAAATCAAATGACCCTTCCATTGAAAAACGCTCCGGTTTGAAAATGAAATCCGAAAACCGTCCAACATTTATGCCTGTTTTAACTCCATAAAAAGTCAATGGTTCTTTTTCTTCTTCTTCCTGTCCTTGCTGAACCGATTCTTGTGCAGATACAGTAAAAAATATCAAAACAAAAAGAAAACTAAAAAAATATTTTAAGGAGGCCCTGTTCATTGGTTGTTATCAGATTTTTTTCTAATGCTAATGAATCAATATTATTAAAGGTATTTTGAACGCTGTCTATTGCAAAGTTACCCACAAACCCACATTCAGGCGATAAAAAAACAAAATCACGCTGATAAAAAAAAGTAATGGTATCTTTATCTTCCACTAAATTTGAGGTAAAAATAAAAGTTGAAGAATCCTCGTTGGGAGATAACATTAACCACAAACTTTTATTCTGTCCTTCGTTTTTGTAATAAATACTATCTGCCCACTCGGGAGCATAAACCGAAAGGCTGTCGATAAAAGCTTTAGGCAAGTCGGGGTCGTCCACACTCATTTCAACTTTTAAAAAGGTGTCTGTATCTAAATGGCACTGATCATCGGAGCATGCAAAGATGCCTGCAATTAACACAAAAAATAATATCCTTTTTACAATTCTCATTTGTAATTTTCAAATTTCTTTAATTCCATATTTTTGCCGTCAAAAACGGCATAAGTAAAATTAATAATCCAATCTCCCAGGTTAATATACCTGCAATTATCGGTTAAATTTAAATCCATAGGCAGATGCCGATGCCCGTAAATCATAAAATCAAAGTTTTCTTTTTTCAATAATTTTCTGGAATATAATATCAACCAATCTTTATCCTCACCTTCGAAAGGTGTTGTTTCTCTCGAATACCTGCTATGTGTCGACCATGTATTGGCGATCCATATTCCAATATTAGGATGAAAACGCGCAAACAACCACTGAGAAAAACGGCTTGCAAATATTCTTTTCAAAAGTTTGTAGGAGTTATCGCCAGGGCCTAACCCATCTCCATGGGCTAAGTAAAATTTTTTACCGTAATACTCTTTAACAACAGGCTTTTTATGTAATATTATCCCTGTTTCTTCGGGCAGATAATCGAATATCCACATATCGTGATTACCAGTAAAAAAATGTACTGTGATACCCGAATCAGTTAACTCACAAAGCTTCCCTAAAAAACGTGAAAAACCTCGTGGTATGGCTCGTTTATACTCAAACCAAAAATCAAAAATATCACCTAATAAAATAATTTCTTTTGCATCATGTTTTATTTCATCAAGCCACTGCACAAATCGTTTCTCTCTTACCCTGCTTTCCTTATAACCGGGAAGCCCTAAATGAACATCTGATGCAAAATATATTTTATCTTTTTGGTTCAAAATCAATTATTTTAAAGCATATTGAAAAGTTTCTTCCATCTCTTTTCTTGATGGATTCACCATGATAATTTCTCCTTCGGGATTAATTAAATAATTGGTAGGTATTTTTTTTACATTATACAACCTTGCATAATAGGAAGTTCTGCCATCAGTATCAATTACATTAATCCAGGGCAATTGGTCGAAATTGACTGCTTTTTCCCAGTTTTCAATTTTTGTATCGAGCGAAACCTGATAAATTTCAAAACCTTTGTGATGATATTTTTTGTAAATATTTAGCAATTCCAGATTTTTATTAACACTTTCCTGACTCCACGATGCCCAAAAGCTTAGCAAAATATACTTAGCCGAAATGCTATTTAAACTTATTGTATCACCCTTTTGGTCGGGAAGCGCTATTTCCGGCATTTTTGCCAAAGGTTTTTCTTTAGCAAATTCACTGATTTTAGCCATTGCACGGGCAGATTCATACCTTTCCATTAAATTATTCTTATCGGCAACTAATGCTTTTACGTGTGGCGATTCGGGATACTTCTTTTCTAATGCATCTGATACAATTTTAATATATTGTAAATCGCGATTTTTATAAAGCACATAATTTTCATCATCAAATTTTTGATATAAAGCCATAATAGTGGCCAAACTATTCATGTTATTAATGATAAAGGCTATGGAAGAATCTCTTTGCCGATCGACAATTTTAGCATACTCATTATTTAACTCTGCTATTCTTGTTTCACGCTCAGAATTTACAGTTAATTGTTCTGCCAGGTTGTTTATGGAGTCTAATTCTCGTTTCGTTTCTTTAAGCTGTGATTCTAACTTTTGCACAAACTTGGACCCTTTAGAACCTTCAATATGAGCTTTGCTAAGGTTTTTAGCAATCGCATCAACGTATACCTTCTCACCGGGCTCTAAAAGTAAAGTTACAAAATTGTTATTTGATAACGCCAAATGATAAAATCTGGGATATTCGGTTTCTACTGTAAATTTGAACGTTCCATTTTTATTAAGTTTCTTTTTGTCCAATTCATTGGTGCCCGAAACACTCAATTCTTTGAGGTGCAATTCTTTATCTTCCCCGTTTTTAACTGTTCCTTTTATTTCAATCTTTTCTGATGAGTCGCAAGACCATAACATTAAAAATCCTGCCAAATAAAAAATGATTCGTTTCATTAGAATATATTGTAGTTAAACAATTGTTTTTATTTCCTTCGGTCATGAGAACGCTAGCGCTTAGTTCTGCGATTTACAACTTTAAATTTCAATAATCTATTTTGTTATCTATTCTTATTGTTTATCAATATCTAAATTATAAATTTTAAATGGATAAATTTTAAAAAAGTACTAAATTAATCAAATATTTTAGAAAGTTCAGCCTCGAGCTGTTCTCCCCTTAAATTTTTAGCAATTATTTTACCTTGCCTGTCAAGCAAAAAGTTAGCAGGTATGCTTTGTACCTGGTAAAGCTTTGCCGGTGCAGAGTCCCAGTATTTTAAGTCGCTTACATGAATCCAGTTTAGCTGATCTTTTTCAATGGCTTCTGTCCATGCAGATTTTTTCTTATCAAGCGATACCTGGTAAATTTCAAATCCACTTGAATTATATTTTTCATAAACTTTTACCAAATGTGGATTTTCAACCCTGCACGGGCGACACCACGATGCCCAAAAATCTACCAGCACATAATTCCCTTTTAATGATGATAAATAAATTGTATCACCTGCTGGATTTGGCAATCCAATTTCCGGAGCCATAACACCAATACTTGTTTTACTGTTAATTTGATCTTCGAAATTGAGTTGCCGTTTGGCATCAACAATTTGTGAATTTAACACACGAACAGGCTCAGATGTTGGATATTTGGCACTAAGTACCGAATCAACCAATTCAAAATATTTGATATCATTTTTAGGATCGAGTACATATTTCCGCGGAGCAATCTGCTGATAAAGAGCCATAATTGAAGCTAAAGAACCCGTGTTTTCTTCAATAAACTCAATGGTTTTTTGTTTATGGCCTTCGATAATCTGATCGGAAAGTTTATTTAATGAATCTTTAACATGCGATGTCAATTTTGGTGTTCCAATTATAGATTGATAATAGATGCCTATAGAATCCAGACGAGCAATTGCTTCATTTAAACTTTTCCATAATTTTAAAATTTTTTCAGAATCTTCAGACCCTTCAATTTCGGCTGTTGAAACCAACTGATCTACATCTGCATGAACCGTAATTTGTTCATTTGGATTAATAATCAGCGATAGATAATTATCTGGAGATGTTCGAAGCACATAAAATCTGGGTATATCGGTATTTCCTTTAAAACGGAAGTTTCCCTGGTCGTTTAGAATTATCGAATCTAAAAAATTTAACCGGTTTGTCTGTAATTCAATAAAATACAACTTTGTCCCGTTAGCATTTTTTATTTCTCCCGAAACGCTAAAATGTTCCGGCTCCGATTCGCACGAAGTAATTAAAAATCCTGTCAGTATTATTAAAAACCACTTTTCCACGAGAATATATTTTAGTTAAACAATTGTTTTTATTTCCTTCGGTCATGAGAACGCTAGCGCTTAGTTCTGCGATTTACAACTTCAAATTACCATAATCTTTTTTGTTAAACATAAACTGTATTTTATTATTTATATTTATTTAATTCTTCCAGTAATAACATTTTTACCTTTTGAGGTAAAAAACGATTTTTTGTTTTTTTCATTATCTGTCCCATAAAAAAACCCACAATTTTTAACTTCCCTTTTCTATACTTATTTATTTCTTCAGGGTAATCTAAAATTATTTTTTTAATAATTTCCAAAAGTTTAGCATCATTATTAGAAATGAGCCAATCGTTTTCTTTTGCGATGTCAAAAGTAGTTTTATTTTCTGAATTTAAAAGCTTCGGCCATATATTTTGATAAGCAGTTTCTCTTGTGATTTCTCTCTCTGTAATCATATTAATTAACGAAACCAAATTGGCTTTTAGCCACTGATGATGGAAATAAATTTCCGTTTCTGTATTTTTTAATGATTTAAATGGGCCCAGCAAAAAATGAATAAGCTCTTGTTTATTTGAAATTTCTGGATTTAACGCTTCAAAAAATGCAAATAAATCTCTGTTTACACATATTGTCCATGCTTGCTCATTTTTTAAACCGTATTGAGCTAACGCTCGTTGAAACCTTTCTGCAGGGAGCTCATGCAAATTGTTTTCCAGTCTTTTAATTGATTCTTCTGAAATTATTAAGGGCAGAATATCCGGTTCTGTAATGTAAGCATAATCGCTTGGTTTTTCTTTTTCGCGGCTAAATAAATTCCGCTTCAATCGTGAGGTAAAACTTAATGTATACCCTCTTTTAAATGTATTAGATAAAAATTCTTTTTTCTGTCTTTGAATTTCCAGCTTCAGTGCTGTTTTTAGTTCATTTACCGAATTCAGGTTTTTAATCTCGTTATGTTGTTTTTTGGTATTAAAGTTAGTTACAGATATATTGGCGTCACAACGTATGGCGCCTTCTTCCATTTTACCATTATTAATATCGGTTTCTTTTACTAAGATTCTTAAATACTCTAAAAAAGCAGCTGCTTCGTCGGGCGATGATAATTCTGGAGATGTAACTACTTCCATTAAGGGAACTCCTGCCCGGTTATAATCAATAAATCGTTGATTCATATTGTAGTTAGATTTTGCAGAATCTTCTTCAATATGGACTTGCGTAATCCCAATCTTTTGAATTTGATTTTTATGATTCATAAAAGCTAACTCTCCGTTAATACCTAAAGGTTTTGATTTTTGTGTAATCTGAAATCCTTTCGGAAGGTCAGGATAAAAATAGTTTTTTCTATCAAAAAAAATTTGACGGTTTATTTCACAATTTGTAGCCAGGGCAAGGGTTATTGCCAAATCAAGCGCTTTTTGATTAATCGATGGCAATGTTCCGGGCAAACCCACCGTTACCGGATCAATATAATAATTAGGTTCTTGCCCAAAAACATAAGGTTCCGGAGAAAACAACTTCGTTGTAGTATTTAATTGTATATGTACTTCAAGACCTATTCGAATGGTAAAATCCATAGACTAATGTTACAAACAGGTAGCTAAATTAAAGAAATTTAGAAAAAGGGAGAATCTATTCTTTTGTTTTTTTAAATAACTACCAATAATTAACGTTGGAGTGTATTATGGACGATTCCATGCCACTGCAAACAGATACCTGCATGCAAACCACGCTGACATTAAGAAAGAATGATTCGCCGTATTCCGGCCGGTTGTAATAAATACGATTAAATATCACTCGATTCCACAAGTTGTATCCCTGCATCTTTCATTTTTTGCAGGGCTTTTTCTCCATCGCCTTCGTTAACATTTACAGGCCGGATAGCATCGGTTACTACAAAAGTCTCAAAACCTTCTTTTACAGCATTAAAAGCGGTATCATATATGCAATATTCTGTAGTTAATCCAGCAACATAAAGCTGGTCAACATTATTATCCAATAAATATTTTTTCAAATTTTCGTTGGTTGCTTCAAAAGCTGAATAACCATCATCTTTGCCCGAGGTTCCTTTCAAAAAAACTTTTTGTATGGACTGGTCGTTTAAATCGGGATGAAATTCGGCACCTTTTGTATTTTGCACACAATGTAAGGGCCACTTTTCAAAATGGACTGAATCTTCAGGGTGCCAATCTTTAGAAGCAACAATAACCGAAAACTCAGACATTAATTGATTAATCACAGGTACAACCTCATCGCCATTTGGCGCTGCCAATGCACCTCCAGGACAAAAATCATTCTGAACATCTACAATCAATAAAGCTTTCATAATCCCTCCTCTTTATTTAAAATTATTTCGAATTTGCTGAATAAGTTTTGAACGCAGCTCCATTAATGCGGAGCTTATCCCTACTTTATAAATATGTGGGTTTTCAAAACGTTTATGCTCATCGGGCAACTGTAACAAACGGCTTTTAACATAATTTGCTAATTGATCTACGGAGTAATCTTTAACAACCTTATTGCCCTGTGCATATACTTTCTGCAATAAATTTTCGCTTGAAAAACCTTTCAGGTTGCATGATTTTTCCTTATGATACGGATGAATCATCATTTCTGGTTTTTCCTGGTCATTCAAAATAATGGCATCAGCATAAAACTGATTATTTTCGTCGTAATACCTGATTACTTTTTTTACACCGGGTAACGTTTGTTTTTCAATATTATCGGATGTTTTAATTTGAGGTTTGCCGTTAAACATACTTAGCTTATACACCCCATCGAGCGCAGCATCGTCTCTGCCTGTTATAAGGTTAGTACCAACGCCAAAACCATCGATGGGTGCTCCCTGGTTAAGTAAACTTTGAATAGTATATTCATCCAACTGATTTGAAGTGAAAATTTTTACTTCATCAAATCCATGGTTATTTAAAATTTTTCGGCATTTTTTACTTAAATAAGCCAAATCTCCGCTATCGAGGCGAATGCCCATTAGCTTTTTGCCTTTATCTTGAAGTTCTTTAGCAATTTTCAATGCATTTTGTATTCCAGACTTTAAAGTATCATAAGTATCAATCAGCAAAACACAGCTATCTGGAAAAAAGCGGGCAAAATCGCGAAAAGCATCCTCCTCATTGTCATAACTCTGAATCCAGGAGTGTGCCATAGTTCCTGTTGCTTTTAAACTAAAATCATAAGCACTTTGAACGTTAGACGTTCCATTAAAACCTCCAATAATAGCTGCTTTACTTGCTTGAAGCCCTCCTAATCCCTGAGCGCGTCGCAAACCAAAATCAAGCAAAACCCTGTCGCCTGCTATATAGCGAATACGTGAAGCTTTAGTAGCAATCAATGATTGAAAATTGATGATATTTAATAAAAAGGTCTCGATAAGCTGCGACTCCAAAATATTTCCTTCTACCCTGATTACAGGTTCTTGTGGGAAAACAATTTCTCCTTCGCTCACACTGTATATTGTACCTTTAAAAGAGAAGGATTTTAAATATTCCACAAATCTGTCATCAAGCCCTGATCGGGATAAATACTCACAATCTTTATCGGAAAAAGTAAAATTCTTAAGTGCCTCGAGAAAATCAGATAATCCGGCAAAAACCGTATACCCGCCACTGTAAGGATTTTTCCTGAAAAAATAATCAAAAACAGCAGGCTCTTCATATCTCCCGGATAAATAATAACCCTGTGCCATGGTTAATTCATAATAATCAACAAATTTGCCATTAATTAAAGATTGCATAGCCTCTTATTTTATTATTTAATGTTTTTACTTATATAACTTTATAGAGTAGGTATTGTTTAGAAAGTTATTGAAAATATCGTTATTTGTAAAATATTTAGGTTATAAATTGAAAAACAGAATAATTATAAAAAAAGCCTGGTAATCATTTTAGTTTACCAGGCTTTGGGTTTAGAATTTATCATATCATTATTCTTCCTCTTCCAAAAAACCTCCCGTTAACCTTGTTAAGGTTGTATTTGAGTAGATTAAATTGTACACCGCTTGCAGCCTGTTTAGGGCAGTATTTAAATAACTTATCTGGATATCGCGATAATTGAAAGAATTGATTGCTCCCGATTTAAATTTTTCATCAGCAATTTGCAGGTTCATTTCTGCTGCCTCCAGGCTTTGTTCCGAAACATTTAATAATGTTTTTCGCAAATTATACAGATCATATTCGTTAAATAACAGATTTGTTAAACTGTGTTCCATCTCGTCTATTTCGACCTGCGTAATTTCCTCATTAATTTTAGCAATATCAATGGCTCTTTTTCTAGTCCCTCCGGAATAAATATCAAAAGATAAAGATATATTTCCGTATGGCGTTAATGCTTCGTTTGAGGTATTCCCTTGAGACTGGGTATCCATCCACGAATATGAATTCTCAATTCCGGTTGAAAGGCTTAAATGAGGGTACAAGTTGCTTTTTTGCAAAGCTGTTTCTTTTTGTTGTAATACCAGATTTACATATTGATTTTGAAGCGTTTGGTTATTTGCCAACATTTTATCTAATAAATCGCCTAGTACATATTCCGAAGTATCAGAACTGAAATCTTCAACAAAATCCCACTCAGCTAAAGGTTGTTCTCCTATTAGGAAATTAAAATCACGAATGGCATTACGGACCACAACCTCCTGGTTTAAGAATAAAGCTTTATCTTCTAGATAAACATTTTTTGCCTGCAATAGATCGTAAGATACAGTACCTCCAACATCAAACTTTAACTGAACATATTTATACCGGTCTTCCGATAATTTCATAAGATTTTCGAGTACCATTAACTTTTCTTGTTGCAATAAGATGTTATAATAACTAAGGATTACATCCTGAATAGTATTTTCAACAACTACGGCTGAACGGCCTTTAGCAAGCTCTTCAAGCCTCTCCAGCTTATCTTTGGTAATATTTACACGGAATCCGTTAAAAATAGTCCAGTTTAATCCAACACTACCTTCAACTCTGTTCGATGTAGAATTATTAATAAGCTCCTTACTGTTCGATGTGCTAACATTAAAACCAATATTCGGATAACGTCCTGCAGCACCCCAATTGTTATTTATTTCGGCAATTTCAGCTTCGGATTTAGAAATCACAATACCATAATTATTCTCTAATGCCTTTTCCAACGCTGCAGATAAATCTATTTGTTCCTGAGCACTTAAAACCGCAGAAACAAACAATAGTGAGAATATTAAAAAGACATATTTATTTATTTTTGTTTTATTCATCTTCATCACGCGTATTGGTTTCATATTTTGTTTTTCGTTTATGGAGTAAAATTGCCACTTCAACATCTTCTCGTTCTGGCTTTACTCCTGACCATAAATATCTCATATAAACCCTGAAATCATTTAATAACATAATAAGTACAGGGAAAAATATAAGGATAAAAACAGTACCAATGGCAACACCATAAGCCAGGCTAATTGCCATAGGAATTAAAAACTGAGCCTGAACACTTTTTTCAAGTATAATCGGGAATAAACCGATTGTAGTAGTAATACTGGTTAAAATAATAGGCCGTAAACGAACCTTCCCTGCTTCAACAATGGCTTCGTGTACCTTTTTACCCTCAAGCAAGTTACCATCATATTTTGCAAGAAAAACAATTGCATCGTTAATGATAACTCCTGTTAGTGCCACCATTCCCCACAAGCTGATAATTGATAAAGGTTTGCCGTGAATACCATGTCCCCAGAAAACTCCTAACAAAGAAAGAGGAATCATGGCAATAATAATAATGGTTTGATTAAAACTTTTAAAATGAATAATCATAATAAATATAATTACGATAAAAGCTATCAGGAAGTATCCTGATGCTTTTGACATGGCTTCTCTTCCATATTTTTGTTGTCCCTGGTATTCCCATCTTAATCCGGTAAACCGGGCTTTTAATTCAGGCATAATATCGTTATCGATCTGTTCCAGTATTTCCGGAACGGGTGCATAGGGGTCAACCGTTTCTGCTTCAATTCTAATTTCACGATTTCCATTATACCGGTTTATAGCTACAGGCCCTCTTTCCATATGATAATCGGCCAGCTCGGTCAACGGAAATTTCCCTGCAGAAGTTTTTATTTTCATATCTTCCAATTGCCCTATTGAAATCCTGTCCGATTTGGGATAACGAACCCACACTCTTAGTTCATCACGTCCCTCTTGTAAACGTTGAGCCTGCCCACCATAAAAACCCTGACGCACCTGTTGAGCAATAGTACTTTCATCCAATCCTAAAAAATAAGCTTTAGGTTTTAATTTTAATCTTATCTCCTGTTTCCCTAAAGCAACATTTTCATTTATATCTTTTAGCTGAGGCAACTCTGTTAATTTGTTCATTAAAAATTCTTTAGCCTCTTCTAATTCTTGTAGGTTTTTCGACATAAGGCTAATAGATACCGGCGAGCCCCAACGGTTTCGTCCGGCAACTGTAAATTTTCTGGCTTCGGGTATCTTTCCTATTTTTTCTCTAACCTTGTTGGCAATATCATGCCCACTCATATCTATCCCTTCCAGATCGATGGGGTAAACTCTTACCATACCTGCATGAGCTCCTACTTCCTGTCCGCTAAAAGAATTACCAACAGATGTAATTACACGGTCAATAATATCCTTATCCAAACCTAACTCAGCGGTAAGTTCTTTATTTACTTCTTCAACCGATTTCTCGAATCGTTCAAGATATTGGATGGTTTGCTTGTCTCCATCGCCGGGTGTAAAAGCTAAATTAATTTCAAAGCTGTCAAAATCAACCATCGGGAAATAGGTGTTTTTTATATGGCCTCCGGCAAGTAATCCAGCGGTAATTAAAAATAAAGCAATAGGAATTCCAATAACAGCATGACGCCACTTTAACAGCCAAAGTAAAACATAATGGTAAATATCGTCGCGTAGCCATACAATAAATCGTTCAAAATATTTTTTAATACCTTTTTTCTTGTTTTCCAGGCTTTTTCTACTCAATATATGATGTGTACTCAAGTGTGCAGGAAGTACAAAAAATGCTTCGAACAAGGAGAAAAATAAACTTAGAATTACCACAATAGCCATTTGTATCATATTCTCCATTCGCGTTCCGGCCAAAAATAACAAAGGAGTAAAGGCAATAATTGTAGTAACAATTGATGTTAGTACAGCAGGATACACCTCCATTGTTCCATCCACAGCAGCTTTCATTGGTGTTTTACCTTTTTCAAAATGCAGGTAAATATTTTCGGCAATAACAATTCCATCATCAACTAAAATACCAATTACCAGGATCATTCCGAAAAGGGTCATCATATTAATGGTAACACCGGTTAAATTGGCATAAATAAACATCGCCAGGAAACTAAAAGGAATTCCAAAGGATACCCATAAAGACAGCCGAATGTTTAAAAACATTGAAAGAGCAATAATTACAAGAAAAAGCCCAATAATTCCGTTTGTAGTAAGCAAGTCTAAACGACTTTGAAGAATATCAAGAAAAGCAAAAGAGATATCAAGCTTAACGCCGTGATCTTCCTTATTAAACTCATCAATATAATTATTTGCATAATCTGTAATAGCCGATAAATCTTCTTCAGGCAATTTATCAATACCGATAAAAACAGCATTTTTGCCGTTAACCCAAGTTTGATTTGGCGTGTCGGCAAATTTCCTCTTTACCTCGGCAACATCTCTTATTCTAATATAACTACCATCATCTTTACCACGTAAAATTATATTTCCAATTTTATTTGGTTCGGTGCTTCGAGAGCGTAAACGAATCAATAATTCTTCTTCGTCGGATTTTATTTCTCCACCAGAAACATCCTGATTATTGGCTTGAATAGCACGAATAATTTCATTGATGGTTAAATTATACCTTAACAATTGCTCCTCATTTACTTCAACGGATATTTCTGGTGATGGAAATCCGGAAATACTTACCTGGCTCATTACACCCGAATTAATCAAATCTTCTTGAATGAGTTGTGCATATTCTTTCAGGGTCATTAGATCTACATCGGTATTATCATCGGGCACCAGCGCCATATATAAAGCACCGGCTCTTGATCGTTGTTTAGCAACAATAGGCCTTTCTGCAGCTGTTGGCAACGATGAAATTCCATCAACGGCATTTTTTACTTCCATCAAAACCTCATCAACAGGGTATTCTCCCGAAGTTTCTATGGTAACACGTGCACTATTTTCTACCGATGTTGAAGTAATCTCTTTTATTCCTACTAACCCACGAATAGCCTCTTCAATTCGGGAAGTAACACCTTCCTCCATCTCTACTGGCGAAGCCCCCGGGTAGTATACAGAAACTGTAATAATTCTACTTTCTCTTTCAGGAAAAAAAGCCTTATTCATTGAAAGAAGACTAATAGTTCCCGCCAGTACCACAAACGCAATAATCAGATTAGCATATATTGGGAATTCAACAAACCTTTCAATTAATTTCTTCATAACTGTATTTTGATTGAAGATTTTAAAATTTTATTCATCATCAGATTGCTGGCCGGATGATATCTTTTCATCTTTATCTCGTTGTAATTCGACCAAGGTTCCTTCCTGAACATTAACTAATGGTTGAGCTACTAGTAATTCTCCTTCTCTAAGTCCATTAAAAATCAACGTTTTTTCATTTAACTTAATGATATTAATAATTCTTTTACTCAATCGCTGATTCTCTACCACAAAAACCTCATTAGTATTAAAAACTACATTGCGCGGAACTTCCATTGCATTTTTAATGGGATGCCCGGGGAAAGTAACCTGAAGATATTCACCTACAAGCACAGGCTTTTGTTTATTGTTATTTATCTGTATATAAATATTTTGAGATTGTGTTTGAGCGTTGATAAACTGACTCTTTCGGACAACTTTGCCATTCCAGTCCATAGACTTTATATCAGAATGTACAGTAACCTGATCGCCAATTTTTACCCATTCAGCATCGAACCTTTCCAGCGGAACTTCAATTTCCAAGATATCTGTTCTTATGGCATTCGCTACACGCCCACCCATATTTGTGTAAGCACCGGCTTCGAGATAAACTTCGGCATATGTGCCGCTAAAAGGTGCTTTTATGGTATGCCGGCTTAACTGTAACTCATCTTTTAAAATACTGTAATAATCACTTAATATATTTCTGCTGGCAAGAAATATTTTTAATTTTTCATTTTCTATTGATGGAAATGCAGGAAGATTTTTATTAATATCTATTGAATTAAAGAACTCTCTGAAAATTTTCTCATGATCTGTAAAGTCAATAGCTATATCTGGTAACAGGTTTGCCAATTGATTAAGAAACTGACTTTTCTTTGATTTTAAAGCTAAGGCAGCTTCATCGGGATAAACAGTAAAAAGAATATCTCCTTTTGAAAAACTGGCTCCTTTTTTTAAAGGTACATCAGAAACGATTAATTTACCCGAAGCTTCGGCAATAATATCTACGTTGGCAATAGAATTAACCCGCCCTGGTGCATTTACAGGAGATACGATGGTTTTATAATCCACTACCTCCGTTTTTACATATCGTTTTGCCACAACTGGAGGCCGCCTAAAAGGTTCTTCTTTCTGGGCTATTAAAAATTTCATGATCCCAAATGCTAACCCAATAATAAAAATAAAGGCTGCTACAATTACGATTCGACGGTCAATGTTCTTCATTGATTAAAAAATTTAGATAATAAAATGTTTTGTTACAATTTTTTTTTCGAATTTAAAACAAAATTATTGGGATAAAGTTTAAATTCAATTTTGTATTAATTTGGTAGTTGAAAAAAATTACAAGCCGTATTTATCAATTAAATAAATAAGTGCTGCCATAGCCGCGGCTCCATTTTGCATATCTTCACGCTTTATTTGATCAAATGTATCATTGGCATAATGATGCCAGTTAAAATAGTTTGTTGTATGATTTCCTGATCTGATGGAGTAGGGTTTTCACAACTACTATCAAATGATAAAGCAAATATCCCTAATAAAATAAACAGTAATGATCTCATTTTATTTTTTCACCTTTTGACTGTTTAAATAAACAAAAGATTAATATTATACTTTATTTTTTTAAATTAATATTTGACTAAATTAAAAAAGGTGCCGATTTTTCGACACCTCCTTTGGGTTTAGGTTAGATAATTAAAGTGAGTTTTGGGTTAAATTAGTATGTTTGCATCATGAAAAAATTACTACTTGAAATATTAAGTATTTTTATTCACAACTAAAATATAAAGTTTCATTAAATAAAATTATACTAATCGACTAACGTCAATTATCTACCCCCAAAAAACAACTTTCTCAGATATTTAAATAAATATTGATTTTAGATATAATTTTTAAAAAATTATTTATAAATTGCTCACTAATTAATTTAAGCTTATATACCTAACCGTCTAATTGTTAGCTTTTTATGAATTTAAAGTGCATTATAGTTGATGATGAGCCATTAGCTATAGCAGTAATTGAGGGATACTTAAAAAAAATTCCTTACATAGAAATTGTTGGGAAATTTGATAATGCATTACCTGTTTTCGAGTTTTTAAAAGAAAATGAGGTAGATATTATTTTGCTAGATATTGAAATGCCTGGATTAACAGGTATTGATTTTGTTAGAAGTATATATAATCCACCATCCATTATTTTTATAACGGCTAATAAAAACTATGCCATTGAAGGATTCGACTTAAATGTGGATGACTTTTTACTTAAACCCATTTCCTTTGAAAGATTATTAAAAGCTGTTAATCGTGTTATTGAGAAAAAATCTGTGGAAAAAGAAGATTTTAGCGAAAATGATTTCCTCTATTTGAAAGAAAATAAAAAGATGGTAAAAGTATATTTAAAAAATATTTTATACCTCGAGAGTATTAAAGATTATGTAAAAGTAGTTACTGTTTGTAAAACGGTAGTTACAAAACAGCCATTAAGTTATTTCGAATCAATCCTTTCTTCATCACAATTTTTACGGATTCACCGTTCTTTTATTGTTGCGATCAATAAAATTGATGCTTATAGCCTTTCGGGGATAGATATTGGAGATAAAGAGCTACCCATTGGAAGAAAATATAAAGAACCAGTAATTAATAAGTTAGACCAACTTAATAAAACCGAGGGTTTTTGATGAAGAGATTTAATAAAAACATTTTTTCTTTAATTCTTTTTTTCTTTTTTAGTGTTTTTTATACAAATGCACAAAACAGAGGATTGGTGATTTCTGATTACTACTCACCAGCCGATTACAATGCCAGCCCACAAAACTGGTCTGTTGTACAGGATGACAGAGGTTTAATGTACTTTGGAAATTCCGACTGTATACTTGAGTACGATGGTGTTTCCTGGAGAAAAATTTATGTTACCAACCAATCAAATGTAAGAAGCCTGGCAAAAGATTCAAATAATAATATCTATGTTGGTGCTTTTAATGAGTTGGGAATTTTAACCCCCGATAAACATGGGCAGCTTCATTACAAATCATTAACACACTTAATAGATCAAAAAAATTTAGAATTTGGTGATGTGTGGAATACTTACTGTATTAATGATGAAGTTTTTTTTCTTACTGAAAATTATCTTTTCAGGCTAAAAAATCAAGAAATCGATTTTTGGAAAAAAACAGGCGAGCGTTTTTACCTTAGTTTTAAAGTAAATAACCAGTTGTATGTCCATGAAATAGGTAATGGGCTATTAACCTTTAAAGACAACTCCCTTAAACTCATTAAAGAGGGAAGTTTTTTTGCTGATAAAAGAATTCATTCGGTTACTCCACTGGGAGATAATCTTCTTATTGGAACCAGAACAAACGGATTATATTTATATAACCAAAACAGCACAAAAGCTAAGATAACATCAGTTTCACAACTTTCAGATAAAGGAAAATCTTTAAATAATTACTTTATTAAAAATACCCTTTATCACGGGATAAATATTAATAAACAACTTTTTGCATTAGCCGCCATTAATGGCACCGTACTAACTATAGATACTAACTTAAATGTTATTGATGTCATAAGTAGCGAATCTACAGGAATTATTAGCCCTGCACATTATTTATTTTTCGACAACAACCAATCGTTATGGTTGGCGCTCGCCAACGGAGTTAACCGTGTAGATATTTTTTCTCCGTTCCGTTACTGGACAGATGAGTTGGGAATTGCAGGCACTGTAACCGATGTGGCAAGCCTGGATGAATACACATATATTTCCACAGGATCAGGTATTTATTATTTAAAAAATCATAAAAACAGACATGATTTTTCAGTTAGTAGATTCAATCCTGTAAAAGGAACCTTTGAGCAATCATGGGGATTTTTATATTTTTTTATCCCTCACATCCATTTAATGAGCCATGATGAAGATTTATTAGAAAAATTAAACACGTTATATCGTCCTACTTCAAAACAGGCGCTACTGCTTATTGCAACGAGCCGGGGCCTTTATGAAATAAAAAAAGATTATTCTAAAAGAATTTCGAATTATCAACTGGTTTTAAAGTTACATCAATACAGTAAAGATCCATCTTATTTATTTTTAGGTTTAAGAAAAGGGGTTGGAATACTAAAATATGATAATGGGCAATGGGAAGATCTGGGCAAACCTTTTGGCATAAACGAACAAATAAGGGATATTCACGAAGACACATTAGGAAATTTGTGGGTAAGTGCAAGCTATAAAGGACTTTATCAAATAAAAAACCCGTTAAGCAAAAATAATAAACCACATCAAATCATTTTACAAGACACGAATAAAGGATTACCTTCCATTAATTCAATTAGTATTTTCCGACATGAAAACGAACTACTTTTTACAAGTGGAAACAACTATTACAGATATGATGATCAGAAGGATACCTTTTTAATTGCAAAAAATATTTATCAGTCATCGGAAGATGAAGAAACCGAAGATAGTAACTCTGATACCCTTTCCATTTATAAATTTTTCGATAAGATAATTTCTAACTTTTACGTAACCACTTATTCTGATTCTACGGTATGGTTTGGCACAACAGAAGGAACATTTCGATACAGGAATATTTTTGAAAAAAACCACCACAATGTTTTTCCTGCAATTATCCGCAAGGTAAGTAGTAACGACTCTGCCCTTTTTCTCGGAACTAATTTTTCTATAAAAAACACTAAAGACACTATAATACAGTCAAAAAGGATTAATACATCAAGTATTACAGATGTGGGGACGGTATTAAATTTTGAAAACAATTCACTTACTTTTCAATATGCATTCCCCTTTTATGATGAAATACCAAAAAACCAATATAGCTATTATCTGGAAGGATTTGACAAAACTTGGTCGGAATGGACTACAGAAACCAAAAGAGAATATACAAACCTACGTGAGGGAGATTATATTTTTCATGTAAAAGCAAAAAATATTTACAATATAGAATCTGGACAAGCATCGTTTAAATTTAAAATCTTGCCGCCATGGTACCGTTCTTTTGCAGCTATTTTAGGCTATATTATTCTGGGAATTTTATTAATCATTGCTATTGTAAGGCTTTACACAATTCGTTTAATAAGAGAAAAAGATAAACTCGAAAAAATTGTGATTGAGCGCACCCAGGAAATTTTAATGCAAAAAGAAGAAATCCTTGTTCAGGCAGAACATTTAAAAGATGCTAACAATAGAATAAGTGCTAAAAACAAGGAGCTTGAGAAACAAAAATGGGAAATCACCAATCAGGCTATACAACTTAAAAAAGCCAACCTTGAGCTTCTAAAACTTTCGAAAGTTGCAAGCGAGACCGATAATGCAATTGCCATTTTCGACAAAAAAGGGAACATCGAATGGGTTAATAATGCTTTTACTAAGATGTATGGCTATACATTAGAACAGTATAAAAAGGAAAAGTTTACGAATATTTTACAAAGTAGCGATAACCCTAATATTAAAGAAGCAATAGCCACCTGTTTAAATGAAAAAAAATCAGTTGTATACGAGTTTAAAACCAAATCCAGAAATGGGAAAGAGTTATGGGCACAAACCACGCTAACACCAGTTGTAGATAAAGACGGAAAAACCATTAACCTTATTGCTATTGATTCTGATATTACAAAACTCAAACAGGCTGAAAAAGAAATTCTTCAACAAAAGAAAGAAATTGAACAACAGCGTGATAAACTGGCTGTTAGCAATGCAACAAAAAATAAATTTTTCAGAATTATTGCACACGACTTGCGTAACCCAATAAGTACACTGGTTAGCTCAACAAACCTGGTATTTAACGATTTTGATACATACAACAGAGAGCAAACCAAAAATATTATGGCCGAACTGAACCGGTTATCACAAACAACATTTAATTTACTCGAAAATCTGCTCGACTGGTCATCAACACAAACTGGCGAAGTTAAATTTAACCCAAAATCTGTTGATGTAAATTTTATTGTTAACGAAAACATTGATTTAATAAAGCGCAAAATAGACCATAAAAAAATTGAATTAAGCACTGATATTCCTGGACAATTAACTGCTTACGCCGATGAAGATATGGCAAAAACAATCATTCGGAATCTTTTATCAAATGCAGTAAAATTTACTCCTGAAAATGGTAAAATTGAAATTATAGCAAAATCCGAAAATGATATAATCACCATTACTGTTAAAGATTCAGGTATTGGGATTGATTCTAAAGATTTGCCAAAACTTTTCCGAATTGACCAACATCATACAACTCCGGGATTATCGAACGAAAAGGGTTCCGGACTGGGTTTAATTTTATGTAAAGAGTTTGTTGAAAAAAATGGAGGGACAATTACTATCGACAGTAAACCCAATAAAGGGACGTCAATAACTTTTACATTAAAAAACCACCAGGAATCAATCATTTAATAACAACCCAACCCCGCACCTTAGAAATTTCATTAATAGCCGATGTTATCTGCATAAATTCTTTTTGTAAAGTATTTAATGATTCGTTGTCTTGTTTTTTATGCTGAGCCTCTTTTAGCTTTTCGCCCGTTTCGCTCTGTGCAATTTCCAAAATTTTTCTTTTATAAGCAATAATTGTTTCCGGAACAAGGCGCTTGAGTTTCATCTCTTCGGTTTCGATAAATATACCTCCTTTTTTAAATATCTTGCTTAAAGTATACGAAGTGCTTAATAAATCGGCTGCTAGTTTGCTTATTTGTGGATCGGAATGATAAATGAAATGTTTATTTTCTAGCTGTTCGCCACGATTTAACGCATCAAGATACTCCTGAAAAATTTGTTTGTATATTAAATTTTTAAACTCCAGGTCATCGTTCAGAATCTCACTAATAATATATTCAGCAACAGACACATGTCGTGGTTCGTCGTATTTATTTTCCTGATAAGTATATAAAGTATGATTTCCGTAATGCAGTAACAACCGGATAATTTCTTTTTCCTGTGATTCGGAATAAACATCACTTACAAAAGAGGGTACCGATGGCGATGCAGCTTTGTAATGATCTTCGGGTGAAACAACCTGCCGTTTGTACTCTTTTTCAACATTTCTTTTACGGATTTTACCAATTTCACTGTAAAGCACTTTTTCGTCTATATCCAGTATCTTACTACAGTCTTTGATATAAACAGTACGTATAATTGTTTCCGGGATCATGGCAATCGATCTTACAACATCGGTAATAAGATTGGCTCTTTTTACAGGGTCATTTTTTGCATCTTTGGATAAAAGTTTAGTTTTAAATGTTATAAAATCTTCTTCTTTCTCACTGATAAAATTCAAAAATTCCGAGGCACTATTCGATTTTGCGAAAGAATCAGGGTCTTCACCTTCGGGCAGCAACAAGATTTTAACATTTAAACCTTGCTCTAAAATTAAATCAATACCTCTTAACGAGGCTTTAATCCCTGCTTCGTCGCCATCGTAAATAATGGTAACATTGGGAGTAAACCGTTTAATTAAACGAATTTGCTCTACGGTTAACGATGTGCCCGATGATGCAACCACATTTTCAATACCTGCCTGATGCATTGAAATTACATCGGTGTATCCTTCAACTAAAAAACAATGATCTTTCTGGGTAATAGACTGTTTGGCTTGATACATACCATATAAAATGCGGCTTTTATGATAAATATCCGATTCGGGTGAGTTTAAGTATTTCGCTGCTTTGACATCTTTTTTTAAAATACGCCCGCCAAAACCTACTACATTTCCAGAAAGACTATGGATAGGAAACATCACTCGCCCGCGAAACCTGTCGTACTTATCATTGTCTTTAACAATGGTTAAACCGGATTTTTCTAAGAAATCTATTTTGTATCCTTTTTCAATTGCTGCTTTAGTAAATGCATCTTTAATATCCAGGCTGTAGCCCAGTTCAAACTTCTTTATAATATCTTCTCTAAAGCCACGCTCTTTAAAATAGCTCAATCCAATAGCCCTACCATCAGTATGTTTGTGTAGCTTTTCCTGAAAATAACTGTTGGCAAACTTGGTTACCACCAACAAGCTATCGCGTTCGTTTTGTTGTTGAATCTCTTCGGCTGTAAGTTCTTTTTCAACAATCTCGATATTATATTTTTTGGCCAGATATTTTAATGCTTCAGGATAGCTTAAATGCTCGTGTTCCATAACAAAATTCACAGCATTGCCACCTTTACCACAACCAAAACACTTATAAATTCCTTTCGATGGCGATACAGTAAACGAAGGTGTTTTTTCGTTATGAAACGGGCATAAACCCAAATAATTTACTCCCCTTTTTTTCAGATTTACAAAATCCTGAACCACATCCACTATCTCTGCGGTGTCAATTATTCGCTGTATGGTATTGTAATCAATCATGCTTTATAATCAAGATAACCAGCAATTTAAATATTCCTAATGCATTTGCTAAAATACTAAAAAATAAAGCAATTTTTTCATTAGAATACAATTATGTTAGACACTTGTTTTTCAAATAGTTGTAATTGTCATAAAAAAGCATTAGCAATTCTAATGCCATGGAACCCTCATGTTTTATTCATGCTCTTGTTGTGAACTCCTGTGGATGAGGGTTTCACGAGAATATATTTTAGTTAAACAATTGTTTTTTCTGCGATTTACAACTTCAAATTTCAATAATCTTTTTTGTTGCCGGTGTCTCCCGCTTAAGCTTCCCACAAATCCCTCCGGCGAACCTTCATGCAATAGCTTTCTTAAAAGTATTTTTTTATTGCCTTCGGCGAGCTCGTAAACTCGGTTCATGTCCTTTTGAGTTTGTGCCGGTATAATTTTTTATCCTTAAGCATAAAGGTTTCATATTGCTTTACTTTAATAAAAATTGTACTTTATTGTTGCATATCTTCGAAGCCTAAAAAAATTAATATATATTTATAAGCATTAAGAATGCTTGATTGTAATTCAGATAATAATATAAATATATAATCCAAATTCTATATAGCATGAAAAAACTGGTTGTTTTATCAGGCTCTGGCATTAGCGCCGAAAGCGGCATTAAAACTTTTCGTGATATGGGTGGTTTGTGGGAAGAGTATGATGTTATGGAAGTAGCCAGTCCGCAAGCCTGGCAAGAGAATCCCGAACTTGTTTTGCGTTTTTATAACGAGCGTCGTAAAAAACTATTAGAATCATCTCCCAATAAAGGACATTTTGGATTGGTTGAACTGGAAAAATATTTTGATGTAACCATAATCACCCAAAATGTTGATGATTTGCATGAAAGAGCAGGAAGTAACAATGTAATCCATTTGCATGGAGAAATCCGAAAAGCAAGAAGTACGGCAGATGAAAAACTTATTTACAATATTGAGGGCTGGGAATTAAAAATAGGCGACAAATGCGAAAAAGGCTCCCAACTCAGGCCTCATGTAGTATGGTTTAGCGAACCGGTAAATGCCATTCTTGATGCTGCTCATATTTGCGAAAAAGCAGATATTTTTGTGGTAGTGGGGTCTTCGCTTAATGTTTACCCGGCAGCCGGATTATTAGATTATGTGCCCAATACAACCACTGTTTTCTTAATTGATCCAAATCATGTTAATGCATCCTATTATTCACAAATCACCTATATTCAGGAAAAAGCAACAACCGGAATAACCAAACTGGTAGAAATATTGAAAGAAAAGTATATTAATGATTAACCAGTATTTTTTTTGTATTTAGCAACTTCCCATCGATTTGTAGCGAGCAAAAATACAATCCGTTTTTAAATTCGGAGACCTGAATCTTTAATTGATCCTGTTTTTCATGTAATTTTTTTGAGTAAACGGTTGCACCGATAGAATTATAGATAATTAATTTTGCTTCTTTTACATAAACTATATCATAATCTACAAATAAAAAATCGGAAACCGGATTGGGATACAATTTTAATTTCTGCAAATCAAAAAGGTCAATCTTAGAAGTATCCTTCTGGGAATCATTGCTATAATAGTTATCTTGATTTTCCCCTTCCTGGGCAAAAGATAAACCGGCAATAAAAAGAGATAATATAATGAGTAAATATTTTTTCATAAGCAAGAGTTTATTATTTCAAATTAAATACAAAATAACAAATATTATACCTAACTATACGTAAACGAATTGTTAAAGTTTATTAATAAAATTTAAAAAATTCAATACCTTTATCAAAAAAAGAAGTTCAAACCCATTTGTTATGAAGCATTTATTTCTTTGCCTTAGCTTTTGTTTTTTAAGCACATTCCAACTTACTGCACAAACCTTTGGTGGTGGGTTTTTAGCTGGCGCATCATTTTCACAACTCGATGGTGATAGCTGGGGAGGATATCACAAAATTGGAATAACAGCAGGTGCATATACTTTTACACAACTAAATAAATATGTAAAAGCCCAACTTGAATTGAGATATACCGAAAAAGGCAGTAAATCAAACAGTAAGGATCCTTCAATTTTTTATCAGTCTAGATTAAATTATTTGGAAGCACCTCTTTTGCTAAAATATTCTTTTTTACAAAAATTGAATGCCGACATTGGTTTGGCTGCCGGTTATCTGGTAAAAGGAACAGAAGATGATGGCTATGGAGAGCTTGAAGCAGACCCTCCTTTTAAGCCTTATGAACTTTCTTTATTAGTTGGGGTGCAATACCAAATGCTTGAAAAACTTCACCTTAATATCCGTTTTAACTACTCTGTGCTCCCTGTTGGAGATCATCCGGGTGGACAAACTTGGCTTTTTAACCGGGGGCAATACAACAATGTACTTACTTTTGCTGTTTACTATCAATTGGCAAATTTTGACAGAAAATGAATAAACATAAAATAATTGTTGCTGTAACCGGAGCCAGTGGTTCAATATATGCAAAAACACTCCTCGATAAACTTCTTGTTTTGCATGAACAAATTGAAGAGGTTGGAATGATTTTTTCTAAAAATGCGGAAGAAATCTGGAAACATGAAATTAACGATAATTCCTATAAAAAATATCCCTTTAAAAAATATCTCGTTAACGATTTCTATGCTCCTTTTGCAAGCGGTTCTGCTCAATATAATACAATGATTATCTGCCCTTGCTCTATGGGCATATTAGGAAGAATTGCGCACGGAACCTCAGACGATTTAATTACCCGTGCTGCCGATGTAATTTTAAAAGAAAAAAGAAAATTAATATTAGTCCCCCGGGAAACACCTTACAACCTAATTCATATTAAGAATATGGAATTGGTAACATTAGTTGGAGGAATTGTGTGTCCTGCAACCCCTTCTTTTTATTCCAAACCAGCTACTATTCAAGAGGCAGTTAGTACGGTTATCGATAGAATAATAGATCTGTCGGGTTTAAAAAATGAAACTACTCGTTGGGGCGATTAAAAAGAAGTTGTCTTAAAAGAAAGCTCAGCAAATTGTTTTGTTTGCTTCTAATTTCCTTTAAGGACAACTCCTTGTATTAAATCAATTTTTGTTTAAAAATCAATTCCCTACATCATGGTTTTTAGTACTATTATCTTTTTGTGTGGCCAGAGATACTATAATCAACGTTGAAATTGCAAGCGTAAAAGATATAATGGCCGGATTATCTAATTTATGTATTGCATCGCTGGGGTTTAATCCATATCGCTCCCACATTGTTGGCGAAGTTAAAATGATAGCCAGTGCAGAAACAATTCCCACAATTATTGAATAAGCGATTCCTTTAGCTGTTGTTTTTTTCCAAAATAACAACATTAAAATTGCCGGTAAATTTGCCGAAGCAGCTACTGCAAAAGCCCAGCCAACAAGGAAAGAAACATTCATTCCTTTAAATGCAATTCCTAAAATTATTGCAATTATTCCTACTCCGAAAGCTGCCAGCTTTCCGGCTAAAACTTTATTTTTGTCGCTCAAATTTTTCTTAAGAAAAATATCAATAAAATCATGTGCAATAGCACCTGAAGATGCCACAATTAATCCACTAACAGTTCCAAGAATTGTTGCAAAAGCAATGGCAGATATTATAGAAAATAAACCTACTCCAAAAGCTTTTGCTAATAATGGAGCTGACATATTGCTGCTTTCAACATCTAACACTCCGTTAATGGCAGCACCTAAACCCATAAACATGGTAAGAATATAAAAAGAACCAATAGCTGCAATTGCCACGATGGTTGATTTTCTGGCATCCTTTTGACTGGGCACGGTATAATATCTGATCAAAATATGAGGTAATGCAGATGTCCCCAAGAAAAGCGCCAGCATTAACGAAACAAAATTTAATTTAGTAATTGGAGTAGCACTTTTGCCAATGTTAAATTTCAACCCGGGTTTCATCATATCGCTACCTGAAGTTCTATTCTGGTACCAAACAGTTACTTTATTTTCACCATCTATGAATTTTGATTGAGCAAAGCGAACAATTTCACTTTTTTCAATAGTAGATAAGAATTTAAATGGCCCCAAAGGCCCTGTTCTTTCAACTTCTTTGCCATCGACAATAATTTTACTCAGATGCCCAACCTGGTAAAACCTGGCTTTTTCTTTTGCTTCACCATTATATAATTTATCGCCACTGGCTTGTTCTGTTAACGATAACATTTCGTATAACCTTACAGTGTCTTCATTCTTATCAAGGTCAAACCAGTGATAAATACCATCCTTTTCAAGTTTTACAAATATTTTATCTTTCACTTTATACTCTCCGACGACATCATAGCCATTTACGCCAACAACCTCATCATTTTCAATTACCGGATTAAGCGTTATAAAATCATGATAATTAACATGCTTGCTATCAGGGTTTAAGTTTAATCCATTTTTAAATACATAGATTGATAGAATTGTTGAAAAAATAATTAATAATCCGCCTTTTATAAACTGAACATATGTTGTAGAGGTCATACCAGCTGTAGCAACAATAAATATTACGATAGCACCCACAATAATTACACCCCAATGCCTGGGAATCCCAAGTAATGGCTTAATGAGTGCTCCAGCACCAACCATTTGTGGAATTAAGTAAAACATTGATACAATAAGTGTACTAACTGCAGCCGTTAATTGAATTGCTTTTGAGTCAAATTTTGCATCAAGCGCATCTGTAAAAGTAAATTTACCCAATCTTTTTAAAGGTTCTGCAACTAAAAACAAAGCAACAACCCATCCGGCTAAATATCCAATTGAATATAAGAACCCATCATATCCTGAAAAAGCAATCATCCCACAAATTCCAAGAAATGATGCTGCCGAAAGATAATCCCCTGCAAATGCAATACCATTAACACCCCAATGTATCGTGCCACCAGCTGCAAAATAATCACTTGAAGATTTTGTTTTTCTGGCAAAATAAAATGACAAACCAAGTACAAGTACTACAAAGGCTAAAAAAAGAAGAATAGCCAAAATTGACGTTTCATATATCATCGCAATTCCTCCTTATTGTTCATTTTGTTTTCATAACCTGTACATATGGCATTGTAAATAAGCCCCATAATAATAGCTAAAATAATGAGCCCAAAACCATACACTACAGCAAGGTTTTGTCCTGCAAAAACAGTTTTTCCCATTAAGTCATGGTTTGCAACACCTATGGTTACAAATCCTGCATATACAATAGAGTAAACAATAAAAAGAATAACTCCGAGCCTGGCTTTCTTTTTTGCCGCATAATCAGCTCCGAGTTTTACAGCTGGTCCGTGATCCATAACATCTAATTTTAAGGTTAGTAAAATATCGATTTTAATAGTCTGATGTAAGATAGAAAATTATTTCATTTTACCCTATTTTTAGATACAAATATCTTTATCTTTTCTTTATCATTAATAAATAAATAAATGATTACAAATATGTATTCTTGAGGATCTTTAGATATTATATTTATTTCAATAACTGTTTTATATATTTATTATTATAGTAGTTTTGTTAAACTAAACTTTAATAATTCTGTTTAATAAAATATGAAAGAAGTAGATCAACGCATCATTAAATTTATTAATAAACATCATGTTTTAACATTAGCTACATCAAAAAAAAATATTCCTTACTGTGCCAATTGTTTTTATGTTTATTCTGAGGAGGAAAATATGCTTATTTTTACATCCGACTATGAAACCAAACATATTAAAGATGTATTAAAACAAAACATTGTGGCTGGTTCAATTGTTTTGGAAACCAATGTTATTGGGAAAATACAGGGGGTACAATTTCAAGGTAAAATATCAGAACCCAAAGGGGGTTTGCTGAAAAAGGTTAAATCAAGATATTTAAAACGATTCCCGGTAGCCATGTTAATGAAGACAACCCTTTGGACTGTTGAGCTTACATTTCTAAAATTTACCGACAACCGTTTAGGTTTTGGGAAAAAGTTAATTTGGGGCGAAGAGGAATCAATAAAAATATAATTAAAAATATGATATTTGTTACAGGCAGCACAGGCTTAGTGGGAGCACATCTTTTATATAAATTGTTAAAAAATGGCAACAAAATAAAAGCATTGGTTCGTAATCCAGAAAAGATTAATCATATTAAACATGTTTTTTCATATTATTCAGATAATGCAGGCCAACTACTTAAAAATATTGAATGGATCAAAGGAGATATCCTTGACCCATCCACTTATTTCGATTCATTAAAAGATGTAAAAACCATTTATCATTGTGCTGCAATGGTTTCTTTTGATAAAAAAGATAAATCTAAATTATTAAAAACGAATATAGAAGGTACAGCAAATATTGTAAATATTAGCCTGGAACAGCAAGTTGAAAAATTGTGTTTTGTCAGTTCTACAGCAGCCTTAGGAGACTCTCAAAACGGAGAAGTTGTTACTGAAGAAAATCATTGGAGCCCTTCAAAAAAGCATGCTCCTTATGCCCTAAGCAAATTTAAATCAGAAATGGAGGTTTGGCGAGGTATTCAGGAAGGTTTAAATGCTGTGATTGTAAATCCATCTGTTATTTTAGGGCCTGGTTTTTGGAATTCGGGTAGCGGTTTAATTTTTACCAAAGCTGCCAAAGGAATGCTTTTTTACACAACCGGATCAACCGGATTTGTTGATGTGCGTGATGTTGTAGACGCTATGATTAAGCTTGCCGAAAGCAATATTTCAAATCAGCGGTTTGTTTTAAATGCCGATAATGTTGTGTATAAAGATCTGTTCGATATGATTTGCAATGCAGTAGCTTCTAAAAAGCCAACAATTGAAGCTACCCGCCCGATGCTTAACATTGCAAGAATTATCGACAATATGTTAAGTAGTTTAAAGATCAAAAAAAGAGAGATAACTAAAGATGTAATAAAATCAAGCCTCTCAAAATCGATGTATTCAAGCGAGAAAATAAAAAAAACACTAAATACTGATTTTATCCCTGTTGAAAAAACAATTGTCGAAATGGCTAAAATTTATAAACAAGATTTAACAAGAAATTAAAACAATACAGGGTATTTAATCCTAAATTTACAAGTTATAAATGAAAAGATTATGGGAAAAGGGAAAAAGAAGAAAAAAACAAAAAAGCAAGACAATCGCTTAAATAAAAGAATATTAACCAATGGTATTATTGGTTATTTTTATGATAACCCCCAAAAAGTTTTTAATTATAAACAAATTGCCAAACATTTTAACATTAAAGACGAAGGGATAAAAAACCTGATCAATGCAATTTTAATTGAGTTAAGAGATGAAGGAACCGTTGTGGAAGTTTCACGAGGGAAATATAAGTATGCATCACATACCGGATTCATTTCAGGAAAAGTCGAACTCACCCAAAAAGGAGCAGGATTTATTATTTCTGAAGAAAGTGATGAAGACATTTTTGTCACGCAGTCCAATTTAAACCACGCTTTAAACGGTGATATTGTTAAAGTTCAACTCTTTGCAAAACAACGAGGAAGAAAGCCAGAAGGAGAAGTTATTGAAATTATTAAACGCGCTAATGAACAGATTGTTGGTGTAATTGAAGTTTCCAGGAATTTTGCCTTTTTAGTTTCCCCTTCGCGTCAAATGCCTTACGATATATTTATACCTATTAATAAAATTATGGACGCCAAAAATGGCGATAAGGTAGTGGTTCGAATTACCGACTGGCCAGCAAAACATAAAAACCCGTTTGGTGAAGTAGTCGATGTTTTAGGAAAGCCCGGTACTAATGAAACCGAAATGCATGCTATTCTGGCAGAGTTTGGGTTGCCTTACAATTTTGAACCCAATGTTGAACAGGATGCAGAAAAAATCCCAGACAAAATAACCAAAGCCGATTATGAATCGCGGCGCGATTTCCGCAATATTCCAACATTTACCATAGATCCCGTAGATGCTAAAGATTATGATGATGCATTATCCTTACAAAAACTGGGAAACGGGCACTGGCAGGTTGGAGTACATATTGCCGATGTTACTCATTATGTTACTACCGGAACAACCCTCGACAACGAAGCTTTTAACCGGGGAACTTCAGTATATTTAGTTGACAGGGTAGTGCCTATGTTACCCGAAAAATTGTCGAACAAAGTTTGTAGCCTCCGGCCAAACGAAGAAAAATTATGCTATAGCATTGTTTTCGAGATGGACGAAAATGCAGATATTTATGATCAATGGATTGGAAAAACAATAATCAAATCTGATAAACGTTTTGCCTACGAAGATGCTCAAAAAATAATAGAAGGTAACGATGGCGAACTAAAAAATGAAATTTTAGTATTAAATGGCCTTGCCCAAAAATTAAGAGCCCTGAGATTTAAAAAAGGTTCGATTTCTTTCGAGAGGGTTGAAGTGAAATTTGATATTGATGATGAAGGAAAACCTTTAGGTGTATTTTTTAAAGAACACAAAGAAGCTAATCAGCTTATTGAAGAGTTTATGCTACTGGCTAACAAAAGAGTAGCCGAATTTATCGGAAAAGTAAAACAAGGCCAAAAAGCAAAAACTTTTGTTTACCGAATACACGACCGCCCTGACCTGGAAAAACTTGAAAAATTTTCTAATTTTATTACAAGATTTGGCTATTCAATTAATACAACCAGCCATAAACAAATTACTTCATCAATTAATCACTTACTAGATGAGGTACAAGGCAAAAAAGAACAGAACCTTATCGAAACACTGGCAGTGCGTTCGATGGCCAAAGCCGTTTATTCAACCAAAAATATCGGCCATTATGGCCTAGCATTTGAACATTATACCCACTTTACATCTCCTATTCGCCGTTATCCTGATATGATGGTACACCGCATGTTAACCGATTATCTTAATGGCGGAAAAAGTAAAAACAAAAATAAATTTGAAGAAATGTGTAAATATGCTTCAGGAATGGAGCAGCGGGCAACCGAGGCCGAACGTTCATCAATCAAATATAAACAGGTTGAGTTTCTTAAAGATAAGATTGGAGAAGAGTTTGAAGGAATTATTTCCGGAGTTACCGAATGGGGCTTTTTTGTTGAGTTAAACGATAGCAAATGTGAAGGGCTAGTTCATATTCGTGAACTCGATGACGATTATTATTTCTTCGATGAAGATAATTATTCCATTATTGGCAAGCGAAATAAAAAAACATACCAGCTAGGTGATGCTGTAACAATTAGAATAATGCGGGCTGATTTGGAAAAAAAGCAGCTGGATTTTACACTGGCTTAACAATTTAAATAATCGTATTTTTTCGAATGGTTTTAACAACCCTCAAAAATGTTGTTAAAACCTTTTTTATTTAATCGACCCAAATTCAGAATATTCGAAAAATATATTCGAATTATTTGGAGTATATAAAATCTTGTTGTAATTTTGGAATTATTTTTAAAAATATTCGAAAAAATGATCAAAGAGCATATCAAAGCAAAAAGAAAAGAAATAAAACATAAGATTGTAAACATAGCATCCCATGTTTTCAGTAAATTCGGATTTAAAAAAGCCACAATAGACGACATTGCCAAAGCTTCAGGAATGGGAAAAAGTTCAATATATTATTATTTTAAAAGTAAAGAAGAAATATTTGAGGCTGTAGTTAAAAAGGAAGCCCACCAACTTAGTCTCGAAATAGATAAAAAAGTAGTTAACACTAATGACAGCCCAAAAAACAAGCTTCGCAAATACGTTTTAATACGTATGCGCTTTTTAAAGGAGATGGTAAATTTTTATGAAGCATTAAAAAACGACTACCTTGCCAATCTTGCATTTACAGAGCGCGTTAGGACAAGATATGATGTTGAAGAACAACAAATTATTCAAAATATCTTACAAGAAGGTTTAGATCAGGGCGTTTTCAAATTAAAAGAAACCAGATTAACAGCCATAACACTGGCAACAGCTTTAAAAGGCCTCGAATCGGCTTTATTAATAAAAAATGAAATCGAAATGCAAGATTTGGAATTACACCTTGACAATATGCTTGAAATACTTTTTTACGGAATCGTTAAATAATAAATTTCTGAAATGATGCAATCAAAACTTATCATATTCTTTTTATTAATCGGGATTACAATTAATGCAAAAAGCCAGGGTTTAAGCTTAAACGATTGCAGGGCTCAAGCATTAGAGCATAACCGGAAAATAAAAACAGCCAATGAACACCAATTAACATTAGGTTCTTTAAGAAAGTATGCAAAAACAAAACATCTGCCTAACTTTAGCATTAATGGAGGATATATGCGAATGAACAAAGAAATTCGCTTACTTAACGATGATGTTTTTTTGCCAATTGTTCCTGCAGAATCAATAATTAATGGAAACTTTAATCAACTTGTTTTTTTAACCAATACTCAATTACTAGAAGAGACATTTGTTTTAAATCCTG
>JBKHIH010000156.1:0-2517 GCA_046538755.1 Thiohalospira sp. | reverse complement strand
GATCTCGACTCGTTTAATTAATTGAAGGTCATTCGTTTGGCCATGCAGTATAACGGTTGGCAATAAGAAACGTAGGGCATTTCGAAGTTCCTACCTATCAAGTTGCCGAGCTGTTTATTAAATGTTATGTCGTTCAAATTTAGCACTTTCTGCCCTATGTTTTTTATTGCGTGTTGTAGGGCGTATTATTATTCAATTAATGTTTAAATTCAGTTGTTGAGCCTTTACTATATTTGATATAGAAGTTGTTTGGGTTGCTATAAATAAAATAATTCTTTGAGTATTGAGATTTCTCTCCACAATATTCAGGATATTTTCGTTCCGTAAATTCAGTTGAAGGGTAGTTGGTAATTTCCGATACCCAAAAGTTACATTTGATTTCTTTAATTTTATTTAGTTCATACCCATAGTAAATAATATTTTCAAACTTTAATGATGTGTTTTCATGGTCAAAGTTTTTGGTCTTAATAGATTTTGATGATGGATAACGAAATATATCACAATCCCTGTAAAGGCTATTATTCAAATTGAAACCATTAAAAACTTTTGCAGAATTAGATGGTATAATTACAATATCTTTTTCAATATAAGTCACCGAAAACCCTTTAGCTAAAGTCGTTTTACTTTTTGATGTGGAAGTAGTTAATGTTCCTGTTGTAACGCTTTGATAATTAGCTGAACCAAAATTATCTGGATAATACGCACTGCCATAAGCTGAAGAATTCTTGTTTAAGTAACTTGAAGTATAAGAATTCCCAAGACTCAAACTTGAAGAAGATGATTCTGAAAATGTCCTGTTTTGAAAATATGTTTTCGCAATTCCATTGATTATCAAATGTGACTTCTTTAAATCAATGTAAATATTTGAATCGGTTTTGTTAACAATTAAAAATCCGCTATTTCCATAATTATCCCATAAATTGAAAAAAACTTTTATTTCTTCGTTTTCAAATAATAGCTCATTTTTTTCAAGATTTACATTATCTGATTCCGTTTTGTAAAGTTGATAGAATGTCGTTGTTGCACATCCTTGTAAAAAAATTGCTGCAATTAAAATCAATGTTTTTACATTTTTCATATTATTTCGTTTTTTGTTAATTCTGACTAACGTCAAATTTTGTAGTTGATTATCAGTTATTTAAAATTTTATCAAATTTATCATTTTCACTCTATTTTCCACCACACTTTTGTCGTTAGCTTGAGAAATTAATCGGTTACTCTGATGTGGGGAATGCCCTACAACGTTTTGCGGTATGAAAAGTTGCCGATTGCGGGCGATTTCCTGTCAAGTTACACAAAAGTTGAAGCGGGCTACAACCCTTGAATAACCCACAGTCCCGGCAATTTTTTATACCGCGTGTTACCGTGCGTTATTGTTCAATTTAATCATTCTAAAGTTAATCAATTTCTTTTTCTTTGATTTCTTTAATTGCTGTCTTTCAACAATAAATCCTTTACTTTCAAAGAATCCTTTTGCAGTTAGACTTACATCTGAATAAATCAAGTTATTGTTTTGTTGGATTGCTTTTCTCTCAATTTCAGATAAAAGGACACTTGCTACTCCTTGTCCTTGAGTATCTTTATTCACAAACATAAAATCTAAATATCCGTCCGGAGCCAATGAACTAAAACCCACAATCTTGTTTTTTATCTCTGCTACGACAAAATATTGTTCTTGCATCTTTTCCAACCATTTATCAATGTCAACTTTCCATGATGACCAGTCGTCAACCTCTTCTTTGGAATAATCCCTTATGTTAATATTTTGAATCGTATCATAAAATAACTCTGTTATGTCTCCGACATCTGACTCCTTAGCCTGTCTTACCAATATATCATTCGAATCACTATCAAACTTTAACAATTCTAAATATGGGTCACCTTTCAAGCCAAGGATTTGAGCAAATGCAGGTTCTGTTTTTATTCCTTGTTTTTTTAATTCTAATATCTGATTTTTGAATTTAGTCCCCTTTTCTTGCAAAATCTGTTTTTCAATCAACATGTGTCGAAATGAATTTTGTTTATCAGTCGGTATGTTTTGCCCAAATATTTCAATCTTTTGTCCTTTATATGAAAAACTTGCAATTGTCGACCTTACCCCATCATGGTTATTTGTCCAAATCTGAAAATCAAGATATTCACCAAATTTATCTGTCAAATCCTTAGCATACGAAATATGGTCTTTACATTCACAGATTATATCTAAATCGCTATCAGGTAAGTCAATCTCAATCGGTATTGTACCTGTCAAAATCGGGTTATATTTTTTCAAATAATCAAAAATATCTAATTCGTGTAATACAAAATATGAATTTCTCTGTCTCTTATTTCCGAATTTAAGGTATTCAATATTTTTGAAATCAGTCATTATTGTTTTTGTTCTTAAACGGGCTGTTTTTTAGCACGGTCGTTTTCTCTAATGCACGGTAACGTTATTCTGTAACCATCTGGCGGCGTGGCAGCCCACGATCAGCCTGATAAAGATAATAAAAAATCATGAAGCAGCAATTTATCCAC
>JBKHIH010000155.1:0-2521 GCA_046538755.1 Thiohalospira sp. | reverse complement strand
GGGTGACAAAGTCGGTGAATAGAGGGTCTAATAAGCGGTAGTTGTAGGTTAAGGGGGGGGGCCGGTTTTTGTTTATTGGTTTGTGTCATATTTTTTTGTTGTTAATTTAACAACTACAAAAATAAAATAAAGTTTCTTAATTAAAAACATTATCGTATTTGTTTTGCAAACAATTTTGAAAATGTGTTTATATTAGCTATTTTTGTGGCATGAGTTTAGCAGAAAACATAAAAAACATTAGAGAAGAAAAAAATCTCAAACAAATTGAAGTTGCAAACCATATTGGTGTTGATAAATCTGCCTACAGTAAAATTGAAAAAGGAACAAGAAGCCTGAACATTGAAGAATTACAAAAAATGGCTAAGCTTTTTAATATGACTACTGATCAGATTTTAAATTATGATGGTAAGATCCCTAAAGAGGTGGTAATTGAAGATAAATCAACAGTAGAACAAATGAACCTGATACAACAACTTGATAAAGAAGATAAAAAAACGATCTTTAGGATTATTGATAAAATGCTGACTAACAAAAAGTTTAAGGACTTTTTTAATAAAAATGTTGCCACTCTATGACTAAAAAAGCCCGGTTAAGAATACTCTCCGGGCTCCTGCTTTTATTTTTTACTTGTTTTACTTTTATAAAGCAATGTATACAGGAAATACCTACTTGTAGCTGTTAACGGGTGGGTTGCGTAGCTCCGCACAAGTGAAAAACACTTGCGCGAGAGGGGGAAAAACACTTGCGCGAGAGGGGGTTAATAACTTTCTGCAGGAAGGGTATCATTCAAAGGTATTTGTATATCGTATTTATCAAGAGCTTGTTTAAGAGCTTGTTTAACTGGACCATTTCTCTTTAATTCTTGCATTACTTTATATTTATTATGTTTTTGGTTAACAATCATTTTTACATATGAACGAGAATAAACAGGTTCAATCCTTCCTATTATCGGTATATAGCTATAAAGAAAATTTAGTGTGTCTTTGTTAATTCTAAAAACACCATAATACCTATTACATGAAACAGTTTTATTGCAATGATAAAAACCACTATTATACATTGAACTATTAAATAAATATTTTAACGGCTTTACATATTGGACAATAACACATGTATCTTCTTTGAGGTCAATACATCCTATATAAAGCCGTATATATTTTCTTAAGCGAAAGTATTGCCAAAAAGTTGTTTGATTTTTAACAAATTCTTCTACTTCAAAAACTCTTAACTCATCTAATATAACTGGTGTTAAATTCTCATTTGCAATATATCTTAAATCGTAAAGGCTTAAACCACCTAAATTTAAAGGATATAACTGGGATGATCTAAATAAATTTTCAGATAAAGAGGTATCCTGAATTATTAAAGAAAAATAATTAAAATAATGGCAATTATATATTTTTTTGCCTTTAATTTCTTTATACTTATTTAAGTCTTGTCCAGAATTATCGTTCACTTGGACTAGTAGTAATAATAATATTATAACTATCTTGTTTTTGGAAAATTGTTTCATAAAATTTTGTATGAGGTCTATAAATTGAATATAATTTTAATGTTGTACCACTACGCACAATATTAGCTGCTTTTATATTACCTCCTTTCGCATATCCACTTCTTAGTGGCTTGTTTTTCTCCAATCTTGCAAGATTTTCCCAATACATTGCGTTTACCTCAGAAGGAGAAGCTTCACTTGCAGTTTCATACCAAAAACGACCACCATGTGTTAGTCTACACCATACATGACCCAATTCGTGTGCCATTACTATATAGTTTGAAGCAACACTAGGTTTATTATTTTCCATTTCAGCTGCAGATGTTTTTGTCCTACTTATATATACAAGAAAATCACCTTGTTTCTTCCTAAATACAGTTTCTGGGTTACTGCCATAATCTAAAGTGACATTATATTCTGTTGTATTAACTAAGCCTGTTAAATCACTTAGACGGTCGGATTTATTCATTTCTGAATAAGTTTCCATTAATTTTCTTTTTCCTTTATTAATATCATCAAGATTCACTTGTTTACGAGAATCAGCATCAATCCACTTATCATTTACATATCTTGCTTCTTTTCTGCCAATACCTAAAAACCCTCCATATTTAACTCTTGCAGTATCTCCCAACGGATCATTAAACCACACCGGGTTTCCGCTCATCATCGCATACGGTGACCAACTTGGATTTGGTTTTGGGTCAGGGCTGCTCCAACGCATGGTTTTTAGGTTGGCGTTCCGGTAATAGGTGGTGATATGGTCACGGCTGCCGTCTATCTCTGTTTCAACTTCGCTGCCTTGTGCTCCAAATCTGTAGTTGTCGCCCTGGTACATCCTGCCGGGCATTAACATGCCTACACCGTCGTAGTAATCATAATAAGCCCTAATATCCGCCTGGTATTCGTCCGTTTCTCCATCGCCGTCATTATCAACAGGTTTCCTGATATCAGAGACAACAGCCCGAACGTTCCCCAGGTGATCAGTGTTTACACCAAGATTAATGGTATCCGGCTTGTCTTCATATGTCA
>JBKHIH010000154.1:0-2524 GCA_046538755.1 Thiohalospira sp. | reverse complement strand
CCGTTGTACGTAATGCTCCGCATAGCCCAAGCATCGGGGTTCTCAAAATGCTTTATTGTGATACTTAGGATAAATAGATACTTTTGATATTTAAGATATTTAGGATAGTCAAGATATAAGGATTTAAAGATTCACTGATTTATAGATCCATGGGTGATAATATCAAATACAAGTACCCGGAAGAAACGGGATTGATTATCAAATGTTTTTATCAGGTTTACAATGGATTAGGAATAGGTTTCTCTAAAAAAGCTTACATCCATGCCCTGATACATGATTTGCGTAAAGAAGGATTTACCTGTGAAATAAACAAATACATTGACCTTTACTATGACAAAATTGATATTGGGGATTTTCTTTCCGATATAGCTGTAAATGACCGGATATTGGTAAGCATAGAAACAGATAAACAAATTGATCCTGTGAAAGGCCAGGTTTTATTCAATCAATTAAAATCAAGCCGTTATGAAGTTGGACTTTTATTAAATTTTGGTACCTCCCCCGAACAATTGCGCAAACAATTTGATAACGATAAAAAACATAACCTGGATTAATTAATAGCTATTAATTTATAATTAAGATAATTAGGATATTTAGGGTGCTTAGGATAAACAGATTAAAAGACTACCGGATAAAAAGATAAAAAAAATGCTAGTAAATTTAAAATGCGGACCATGCCAACATGTTTATAATTATGAAGTTGGTAAGCCAAGTATGGATAAAAATTATACCTTAGTATTTGAAAACATCCCGGTTTGTCCAAAATGCGGAGCAAAAGGTAAGGAATTGCTGACCGAACTAGGGCAAAGCCAGATGACAGCCTGGCATTTGGGAGAGATGTAAAAATTGGCATGTGCAAAAAAACGGACCATAATCTCACAGAAAAGAAATACCGGTTAGCGGATTTCTTTAATCAATGGTGGGATGACTATGCAAAACACCCAAAACATTTCATTACCCCCGAACAATACAAGGCGGTAAATGCCATGCGAGTTTGCCGGACACCAGCACTTGGGGTTGATATTTATGCCTGTCCTGAATGTGGAGAAGTTACAGAAGTATACCATAGTTGTAAGAACCGGTTTTGTCCCACATGCAGTTGGCGCGATACGGTGAAATGGGCAGAAAGAGTGAAAGAAAAAATGATGCGCATTCCTCACAGGCATGTGATAATGACCCTGCCCCACCAGTTGAATGCTTTAATAAAGCGCAATGAAAAGTTACTGTATAATACATTGCTCCGCGCAGCAGCTGACACCTTTAAAGACTGGATGCTGGAAAAACACAATATTAAACCAGGCATTATTATAGTATTACATACTTTTGGAGAGACTAAAGACTACCACGTACATGTTCACATGATTGTTTCCTGGGGCGGATTAGAAAATGATACCCGGCTGTTAAAACCAATAAAAGGTGAATTTGTAAACTACGATTTTCTGAAAGATAAATTCAGGAAAAAATTTGAAGACACACTTTTTATTTTATACAAAAACCGGGAACTGCAGCATGATTTTAAAAACATCATCAGCCTGCGTCAATTTATCAACAGAATAAATCAAAAAAAATGGAATATTCGTCTTGAACTCCCCATGGATGTACCGGAAGAGGTAGTCAGATATATTGGCCGATACTCCAAAAGAGCTTGTTTGAGTGAGTATAAAATTACTAAAATGGAAGGGCGAAAAATAGCTTTCCGATACAAGGATAATAAAAACAAAGATATTAATGGCAGGCCCATTGAAAAAGAAATAGAAATGGACTATACTGAATTTTTCCCCCGATTGCTTCAGCATGTACCCTTAAGATATTTCAGATTAGTCAGGTATTATGGATATTATTCCAACACAAGTAGTATTCCTGAAGAATATCTTTCAAAATCCGATGAAAAAGAAAATGAATCAAATATTTCTGAAGAAGAAAATGATGCAACCAATCAGGAATTATCAGATTCAAAAATTTGTGAATACTGCAAAAAAGAAAAAATATACATTCATACTGTATTTAATAGCAAGAATAATCCAGAGAAAATAATTTCTCGAAGAGAATTATTAAGTCAGAAGGAAATATTTAAGAAAAATGCTGCTTGAAATATCACATGGGAGAGGTATGTCTAATGGTGAAATATAGGCCAAAACAAGATGAAGAATTAAAAATGAGACCTAAAAAATGATTAAATCAATAAAAAATGATATCAAATACAAAAAGGAAACTAATATCTTAAACAAGATAAAATCAAAAATAAAAGAAGAAAAAATTGAATTTCTAATAAAATAGTCTGGAGCACATACGTACAACACTGCATATACACCAGTGCTTCAGCAGGCTAGCATAAGCAAAGTATGGTCAAAGCACCGGTGCATATGCTTAATGTTGTAAGTAATGCTCATAAACATCCTGCAAACATTAAGCTGATTTTGATAAAAGTAAATAATTATTTACCTTTAGGTATAGAAAAATATGATTTGATTAAATGAAATGTTCTGAACTTTACAGACTTCTGATTAAAGATGGATGGTATCCT
>JBKHIH010000153.1:0-2533 GCA_046538755.1 Thiohalospira sp. | reverse complement strand
ATGAATTAGGAATGAAACATCAAATGTATAGATTTGTATAAGTTTTCAAGAACGGCGAAACAATTAAAAGCAAAACAATCAGGTGGTGAATGGTTACAAGTCCGAGGTGAAACTAAATTGATTAGGCACATGGAAACTGATGCAATTAAACAACTGGTTGATTATGCCACTTCACAAGGAAGTAAAAATGCCAATCATTATTATTCGCTAATAACAAAGGAAACTAATAAAACTTTAGCATATATGGGGCATGTTGATAAAACAATAAAAAAGAATGTCAAAGATCATTTAGATTTTATTGGTTTGGCTGATATAAAACAACTTGAAATAAGAGCATCAAAAGCAATTATACATGGTATAAATGAAGGAATGTATTATAAGGATATTTACAAATACGTTAAAGAAGAAGTTAAAAAATTGGCAGACAGTTTAAGGTTTAACCCCAAGCAATTAAAATAAAATCACTGAACGAAATATTTCGCCCAGTGAATATAAAGATCACTTATTAATATCCTTACTTATTGCATCAATCATTATATCAAGTTGCTCGCTGAATATATTAAGATAGTGTCTAATTGCATCACTTGTATGAGCAGTAAATCTACCAATTTCAATTTCATTGAATCCTAAACTTGCCGCATAACTGACAGCCGTTTTTCTGGCCGTCTTGCTTGATATAACATCACATATCTTTACCTTTTTAGTTTGCACCTCTTTTGCTTTTAATGTATAATATGTTTCTTCTCTATCAATGCCAGCTTTTTTGGCAATGATTTTAAGTTGTTTGTTGTAATCTTCAGCATTGAATTTAAAAAGATTAAACCCATGTTTTTTTAATATTTCCTGACATCTTTCATCTAATTTGTTATCAATTTTTAGACTTGTTTTCTGGTGCATCATATTAATTCTAACATTGTCTTTGCTAACTTTTCTAATGCAATCAGCATTTACTTTCTTCAAATCACTTACCCTTAAACCCCCTGCCATAACTTGGAAATAAAATCTATTCTTTGTTAGATTCCATTGAAAATCGTTATAGTCTTTTGAAGTAAGTTTTTTAAATTCTTCCGGTTTTAAAGTTTCAGCAGCAACATTTAGCAACTCGCTATCTTTATATTTTATATGTGCTGATTCTTTTTTTCCAAATTGCAATTGAAAATCTTGGTAGTTTCTATTAATATTTATGCCTTGTTTTAGCATCCATCTTATGAATGCTTTTGTATGTTTAATATTAGTTTTAATACTTGAAATTGTTAAATCTGTTGAACTTAAATAATTTGCGAAATCATTCATGAAGTTGTAGTTAATATCCTGAATGTATAGTCCTGGCAAGTTTCTAAATTCAATATATCCTTTCAAAGATTTTAAAATTCGATGAGTTGTCCGGGGAGAGTCCTTTTTAAAATCTTCAAATATTTCAATTATGTTTTGACTGAACGATTTTTTTAAATTTGGGATTTCATTATCATTTTGCCTAATAATTTTCATAAAATTATCGTCAGCAATTTGTATAATCTTTTCTTTGCCATTTTCATCGTACATAAATTTTTGAACATTAGTTCGATTAATTTCCATTTTTTGTGTTCCTAAAAAGTTGATTGCTTTTTGGATCTGATTTTTTCTTCTGGAAATTAAAGAATTCAGATAGGTATTGTTTCTTGATTCAGTTACAATACCCTTTTCAATTTTGTTTGCATGTACGTTTTTCTTATTGTCATCTTTAATGTCAATTTCAAAAGTAATATTATTGTATCTAACTTTTAAGGCTATTTGCCTACCTTTTTTAGAGCTGTAAACTTTTAAAAAAGGGCTACATGTTGCATCATATATTATTGTCATTTCCTTACTTGTTAAGTGAGGTACAATAATAAGCAATAAATTTTATTATAGACAATATTTATAGACAATTTATACGCTTTGCAGGGTCTTAAAAGTGGGTTTGCGTGTAATATAGGGCATGTAATAGTATAAATTAAGCCCATGCCGGGCATGCATTATATGGCTTTGGTGCCATTGTGAACGTTTTTACAGACAATTATTATAGACTAATTGAAGTAATTTTAACTTCTAAATAAACTCACTTTCAGGATACCAATCAACCGGCAATGAATCAACCAAACTATTTCTCTCATCTTCGCTTAATGAATCATAAACCATTTCAATAATCCGAACGGCAAACTTATCATTGTGCTGATTAGTTAGAACGTCCGCATAGCGAGTTGTAATCTGACCTACCGGCAAATAAATATTTTCTAATCTTGTAATTAAATCTTTTGCTTCCTGCTCTGTATTGAATATTAAATAGCCGTTCATTTTAGTAAATATTCCATTTTTGATTAAGGTAATTGGTAATTTGGGTTCGTTCATTTTCGGATAGTTCACGATTAAACACGAATACTTCATTAACGTAGCCTTCGTAAGAAAATCTACCATCGTCTAAAATCCCATTTGCATCTACAATACTACCAAGCCAAAATGATGAGTTTACTGGTAAATTTAATAAATTTGATCCATTTACGACGGCTTCAGTATG
>JBKHIH010000152.1:0-2598 GCA_046538755.1 Thiohalospira sp. | reverse complement strand
CGCGTCCCGATTAAAATACCATAGCCGTTAACTTAAGACTTAAAAATTTATAAGTCAGTACATTACAAAAGGAGGCGTACCTCCCGTGTGGAAGGTATTAGTTTTTTCCTCATATTTGTATTGTTTTAAATGTTAAAAAAAGGCGGCGCATTTAAAATGTTTGAATGCCGCCTTTTTGTTTGATACAAATATAACATTTTTAGAGGAAAAATGGCTTAGAATTAACGAAAAAATCTCATGGTTACAAGATTTTAAAGAATATTCAAAAACAGTTTTATCAAGTTTTGTCCGAAGATAATTTGGACACGTTAGCCAATAATACTGGCTTTATTGAACGCAAGAGGAAAATCACAGCATTTTCTTTTGTTAAGTCACTGATATTTAATGCGATGCCACACAACAAACAAAGTTTGGTTGATATCAAGTCCAACATGTTGGATTGCATTAATGAAAACATAAGCAAAGTAGCTGTCCATAAAAAATTTAAACCTGAGGCTGCTAACTTTATGAAAACTTTACTAAACCAGCTTATGGATTGCTGTTTGACTGAAACAAGCAAAGATATTCCATTGGGGAAGTTCAGTAGCATCAATATTAAGGATTCTTCCAAATTCAAGTTGCCAATTCATTATCAAAAAGACTATCCATCCTATGGTAGTTATAACAAACAAGCAGCTCTAATGAATATGCAATTTGAATACGACCTATTGTCTGGTAGTTGGAACTGTATAGAATTGACAAAGGCGACACGGAATGATCAAGCTGATTCTAAAGAGACGGCTGACGATATATGTTCAAACGGTTTATATATCAGGGATTTGGGGTACATAACAACAACTTACCTTCTTGCAGTGTGCAGGAAAAATGCCTATTTCATTAACCGTTTACCAAAAATAGGTGTATATATTTTATCCGAAGGAGAATACAAACCAATTAACTGGACAGATTTAGACAAAAAATTGAAAAAAACAGGAAATTCTTGTCATGAAATCGATGTTTATCTTGGGAAAAATGAAAAGATAAAATGCAGAATGATAATTAAACCTGTACCTGAAGAAGTATCAATTAAGCGTATTAGGAAAGCAGCGCAAGGAGGAAAAAGAAAAGAAGGATATCAAGTATCAAAGGAATACAAGATTAAGTCTCGCTACAACATATTTGTAACCAATGTGCCCAAGAAAACCTTGAATAGACAACAAATAGTGGATTCATACAGATTAAGATGGCAAATTGAAATCATTTTTAAGACATGGAAATCAAATCTTCAGATTCATAAGATGAAAGCAATGAAGTCAGAAAGAATGGAATGCCAATTAATTGCAAAGCTGATATGGATATTAATTAATACAAGATTGCATCATGTTACGCATCTGTTGCTTTTAGAAAAATTTCCAGACAAAGGGTGTAGTATTTTTAAGTTTTTAAAAGTAATGAGTATGTACCCTACAGCAATACTTGAAAACTACTCTAAAACATCTTCATTTATAGCGTGGTTCAATAAAACAATACCTCCCATACTAAAAGATTTATCTATTGAAAAGAGATTAAAAGAAGAATCTCATATTCAAATACTTAACTCGGTATTGCTTTGCTAAAGTTAACGGCTATGGATTAAAATACGGGATAAATAGTGTGTCAAAATTTTGTCTTGGAGGTTTCATTAAATAATCCAAGACTTAGAAAAGCAGTACTTAGCAAACAAACAACGATTTTTTATGAAATAGAAGATAACGTCATATATTTGACATACTTGTAAACAAAAAGAATACCCATATTTTAATCGGGTAACAAATGATTATTAAAGGTTCTTCTACGCCGAACTGCCGGATAAAACAAAAAAACCGGATAAACTCAATAACTTAAAAACTTAAAAACTTAAAAATAAAATTAGGTACAGAATTGATTAATTTTTACCTTTGAATTGATATGAAAAATATAGATAAAAAGAGTTTAGAAAATGCTTTTCGCTTGTTCGATACAGGTGATATTGATAAAATTGAAATTGGCACAACAAACGGTCTTCAACAAATTCATAAATACTTGTTTGAAAATTTATTTGATTTTGCAGGACAAATACGCAAGAAAAACATATCAAAAGGAGGATTTAGATTTGCAAATGCTTTATATCTAAAAGAAATTTTAGTTAAAATAGAGCAAATGCCAGAAAGTACTTTTGAAGAAATCATAGCTAAATATGTTGAAATGAATATTGCACATCCTTTTATGGAAGGAAACGGTAGGACTATGAGGATATGGTTTGATATGATTCTTAAAAATAGGTTGAAAAAGTTAATAAACTGGCAATATGTAGACAAAACCTTATATTTGCAGGCAATGGAAAGAAGTCCTGTAAATGACCTTGAAATAAGGACCTTGCTTTCTGAGAATTTAACGGATGAAATAGATAATCGGGAAATAATTTTTAAAGGTATTAAGCAGTCTTATTATTATGAAGGATACGAAAAGGAAGACGATGATGAATAAGGTATAATATGAAAATACGATTAGCAATGCCAGCTGGTAATAAGTAGGAGTTCGTGTGGCCTGCAATGCCAAGCACAGATATAGAGAATTATAAAGATGATAAATTACTCCCTA
>JBKHIH010000151.1:0-2634 GCA_046538755.1 Thiohalospira sp. | reverse complement strand
CGATTTCATTACAGAGATTGATTGCTCCAACTACCTTTACAGACCAATTAAATAGTTTTTTCAGTAATCCAATAGTAATATATAAAAGGTAATACGATTAATTACAAACGAAATAGAAGAATAATATTGCTTGCCCTTATTTGGGTAGTTGTGGTGTTTGTTGCTCTTATACGTTTAACGCCATCAGCGAATAAAGCAAAGCAAAATGTTATTAATTCTGAGAAGGTTAAAGTAGGCATGACCAAATTAGAAATCATAAAATTATAGGTGAACCAGATAAAAGATAAATGTCCTTTTTTTATAATGTGGATACAATGTATTATTATGAACCGCTCTTTGGTGCTTCGTCCGGTATTTACATCCAATTTTCGGATAGTAGTGAAACTGTAAATCGAATAATACCATATGAGTAACAAAAGCCTGGCATCCTTAGGGTTTTTTTAATGCCTTTACTTTATAAGTTTTGTGATTTTCGCAATAACCAAGTCAAGAAAACCGGGTTTTACAGCAGTATTCCTGGAAATAATCAGGCTTTCGTTTAACAAAAATATCTTGTGCAGCCTTATACAGCTTTGCAAAGGCAGTTCTTTTCCGTTTACAAAATCGGTTTTGTTTATCGGGAGCGAAAGGCTGTCGTTACAAATTTTAGAGGTAATCTGTATCATCAGGTAATCACCTGTTTTATTAACTATATCATTTGAAATTATAAGAGCAGGCCGTTTCTTTGTCCTGGATAAATCGGAAAACGGAAAACCGATAATAACAATATCGCCTTTTTTGTACTTCATAATTTAAAGAACTTCATCCCACCTGTTATCTTCATCAGAGAGCCAATCTTCAGCCAGGCTTTTTTCCGATAAAAGCATCGTCTCGTAAGTGCTATCTTCTTCAGTTATATCTTTAGTATTAGATTTTTTTTCTTTTATCTGGATGTCAGAAAACTTGCTTTTTACATGACTGATAAAAGCGAGATATTTATTGTCCGGTATGTTTAGAACTACTTGTTTCATAATCATTTATTTTACGGCGTAAGTCCTTCTGTTTTTAATCTTGTGAATCATTGTATCCATAGAAAAAAGGATCTGTTCTTTTTTATTTCTATATCGTTAAATTTCTCCAGCATATCAGTTTTTTTTAGGTTTTGCATTTTTCTGTCTCTTCTGTACAAATACCTTAAAATGAAAGTGCTATCAAGGATACTGGCATTTTTTCACCAAATCAATATCCGGTTTTACTGAATATTCCGTTTATATTGATCTCTGCTGAGTTTTAGTATCAAAGAATACTAACAAATTTACGGTTTTTTCTTAGTTTTATTACTATGGTGGTTTTTGGATTTGTTAATTTGAAGATGACTAATTTTATGCTATGGGTGGCGGTTATTGCGGCACATGGTGGAATAAGTTATCTTTTTTTACGGATATTTTATAAAATCAATAAAGTATAAAGAAATGATAAAACATGGTAATCAACAGAGCAAGGGAAAGAAAGTAGCATTTGCTTTTCTCGCAGCTTTTGCTGTTTGTTTTCTTTCGGATTACTTATTGGCGGAGGAATTTTAATGAGTTATTTATATAGACAACATGTATGATTATTAAATATGCTCACTTCTATTATCGAAGAAAGCAACAAGTTCAATAATATTATCTTTGATTAGATAGACTAAAGAAGTCTGGGGTGCAATAACACAGCGTCTCAGGTTTTTTTGTTTATCGTAAGGTGGTCAAAGGCGTTTTTGTGTTTTCAGTTTTTCAATCAGGCTATCAACTTTAGCTTCAAAGTCTTCGGCTTCTTTAATAGTCCAACGGTCAAGAATCTGGCTTAATGTTTTCAGGTATGTTTCTTCGGCTAAAGGAGACCATGAGATGAGATATTCTTTCATTTTCTACCAAGCAATTTATCCACTTTCCGTTTTACTTCTTCATGTGGTATTCCTTCACCGTTTTCAAGCTGTTGCAGACCAATGTTGATAGTCTCTTTTTCCTGGTCGGAAATCGTGTCCCACCAATCAACGTTTTTAGTTTTTAGAGTAGTGAAATAAGCCTGTACCTTGCTGAGAATACTTTCGTCGTCAGTCTCAACAATGAGCTTATGTAAATAATTTTTTATTTCGGATTTACTGTTGTTCATAAGAATTAGTTTTAATTAGTCTTAGCAAGAATGCTCATTATTTTTACATGTGCTTGATACGAAAGCGACAAGTGCGAGGCTTGCGATGACTAAAAAACAGGAGTTTACTTTTCGTAAATGACTGTTTTGAAGGCGAGCATAACGCAGCAATTGGCGTTTTCTTGCAAGCACTAATTATCGTAAGCCTGTTTGGATTTAAAACCCCTTAAAAAAGGCACAGTCTATTTCGGTAATACTGCCCACTATTTTGGTCATTTTGCTCTTCGCTGTGCATTGTTATCAAAGAGCAAAATTCACTGACAAATTTACAATTTTTACTTCAACCATCTCCTTAAAGTTTTACTTGTAGTGGTTACTCAAGATAAGTGAGTCCCAAATCGACAATGATAGGCAGATCAGTCCTGGGAATTTTTGACCTGCTCCCAAGCGTTTAAAAATGTTGGGCAACAAGCACTTGTGGTAACCAACAAAAACGATCCTTACAAAAAAGATATTTATTATCTT
>JBKHIH010000102.1:0-11741 GCA_046538755.1 Thiohalospira sp. | reverse complement strand
AATTATCGGGACTGTTTACCCAAGCTCTAACAGCAAAATTAACAGAGCTGTCGGCAAGCTCGGTAAGTCCATAAAAGGTGTCGGGTCTTTTAATATCCGGGGAATCTTCGGCATTAAATTCATTAATTGCTTTTTTAAATTTTCCACATCATCGCCATAAGCCTTTCAAAAGGTACAGTCGACACTCCGTTGTGGTTCTGTAGAAAAGTTGGTTAATGAGCTTTTCGAATCCGCCCCGTTGTTTAAAATGGTAATCCGACTTCACTATTTTAAAATTATTAATTTTTATATACATTTTAAATTAAACTAAGTTAATTTTATTAACGCAGCTACATAAATATAAATCAGTAAAAATATAGTTGTAATTAAAAGGATTTTTTGAAAGAGAGGTTTAGATAAGTTAAAAATATTAGTGCTGCTCATGTATCTCTATTTTACCAATTTTATATTTACTGAAATACATTTTGCAGAAAATCTGTCAAAAAAAGAATTACAATAATTGCAAAGCTGTTAATAACTAAAAGAAAAGAGTTAACCAATTTCAAGGTAATTTAAAATATATCGCTTTCAGCGGGATTCTGTTTTATGCCGATTGGTTTATCCTGGGAGTAAATTAAAAACAGTTGAATATTTTGGATGGTATTTAAACATTAACATCAGTGTTTATACCATTTATCGCTTTTTAAACGAGTTAAATTCAAGATTAAAACAAGGCATTGAGATCTCATTTGAATACACAAAAAAGCTTTTAAAAGGCAATATTGTGTAGTGTTTTTTGATATGGACACTTTATATTTTAAGCATCAGAAGAAGATGATTGCCGAATACCTGGTTTCAATAAAGATGGTAAGCATCAAAAACCACAAATTATGATTGGATTGTTAATAAGCAGTTATGGATATACAATCGGTTATCAGATATTCGAAGGCAATACATTAGAAACTAAAATATTATTACCGGTACTTGAATTATTTCAGGAGAAGTTCGATAAAACAAAACCGAAAATAAATGCAGATGCTGCCCTGCTATCAGAAAAAACATCCTCGCTTTTGAAAAAAATGGGTACAAATACTTCCAATATACCATCGATTAAAAGAAAGGGTTGAAGCGCATATCTTTATATGTTTTCCTGCTTATGCAATTTACAAAGGGTTAGGACGATTATTAAAATTGAATAAGATTAAACTGTCAGTTGAAAAAGCAATAAATCAAATCAAAGAAATCAGACAACTTCGATATGTTTTGCCAAAATCACGTTAAGTAAAAACAAAAATTTTACAACCTGCTGACGAGCAGAAAAAATTATTCGATATGAAAATCTAAATAAGGTGTTCCAATGCACAAAACAGGAAGAAAAACCCAGCCGAAATTAAAACAAAAAGATAGTTCAGCTGGCCTAATTTAAACTTTTAGAGGGATTTTTTCAACCCCATGAGTTAAATTAAAAATATTTTACTTCCTTCTGGAAAATTTCACTCAAAAGATTATTTGCCAATCGGCTGGCTCCTATTCTGAATAATTTAGGGTTTAACCACTCATTGCCCAGATTTTCTTTTACAATGGCAAAAAAAGCAAGCGCTTCTTCGGAGGATGCAATACCACCGGCCGGTTTTACACCAACTTTTTTGCCGGTAACATCATAAAAAGCTTTGATCGCCTTTGTCATAATAAAAACCGCATCGGTTGTAGCAGCAGGGGATTGTTTGCCGGTTGAAGTTTTAATAAAATCGGCTCCGGCCTCCATAGCTAAAATGCTGGCTTCCCAAATTTCTTGTGGCGAACGCAAAGCTCCGCTTTCAAGAATCACTTTAAGATGGTTGTCGCCAATTGCTGATTTAATGTCTTTTATTTCATTAAAACAAAGTTCGTAATTCCCTTCAAAAAAGTCGCCTATACTTAAAACAATGTCGACTTCTGTAGCTCCGGCTTCAATAGCTTTTTTGCATTCTTCAATTTTAATTTCTAAAAATGTTTGCGACGATGGAAATCCTCCTCCTACAGAGGCGATTTGTAAACCAGAGACAGAAAGAGTGTTTTTTACACAACCTATAAGATTTGGGTATACGCAAATAGCAGCTACATTAGAAATGTCAGAATAATGATTATTAAAATCATTCAATTTATTACAAATCGCTTTAATTCGTGTACAATTGTCTTCTGTATTTAAGCTGGTTAAGTCTATTAAACTAAATAATGTTTTAAGGTTGTTTGAGTTTGCATATTTATGGCTGTTGTTAGCTATTATAGCAACTTCTTGCTGAATATTTTTTTCAAGAAAATCAGCATTGTATTTTTTAAATAAGTCTTTCATAACATTTTTATTTTAATTTTTTATTTTCATGATGTCTTTGAGCATCGCGCTTGGTTTTCTTCTCTATATTTTTTCTTAATGCATCAGTCAAATTTACACCAGTTTGGTTTGCCAAACAAATTAAAACAAAAAGAACATCAGCCATTTCCTCTTCCAGAATCTTTTCTTTATCGGTTTCTTTAAAAGACTGTTCACCGTATTTCCGGGCAATAATTCTGGCTAACTCACCTACTTCTTCAGTTAATAATGCCATGTTGGTTAGCTCGTTAAAATAGCGAACACCGAATTTTTTGATCCAGGCATCTATTTTTTCTTGTGCTTCTTGTAAAGTCATATTGAAGTAATTTTGTTGTTTTTTTGTTTTCCCCGGCCCAATGAAAAGAAAATACCAATAAAACATAACGTTCCAAAAATCACAAATGCTGTTCGAAGGGAAAGAATAAAAGCATCGTAATTTGATGGATTGATTTCTACTTTACCAATAAAAATAGAAAAAATCATCATGGCAATCCCCATGCTCGACATTTGTCCAACCAATCGCATGGTTCCAACGGTACCTGATGCAATACCATAATATTTTTTTTCTACTGAGCTCATAATTGCATTGGTATTCGGTGAGGAAAACAAGGCGTAGCCTATTCCAAATACGATTAAAATAAAGCTGATGAAAATAATACTTGTATCCATTCGAATAAAAGCGATAACAAATAATCCAACAGAAATCAATGCCATTCCAATAGAAGCAATTTTTCCCGGGTCTACCTTATCTGATAACCTGCCGGTAAGGGGTGAAAAAATGGCCATTAATAGGGGCTGAATTACAAGAACCTGTCCTGCTTGTTGAGGATTTAAACCTTTGATATATTGTAAATACAAACTGAGCAAAAATCCGATAGCAAAGGTTGCGCTATAGTTAATTAATGCAGCATAATTTGAAAAGGCAAAAACTTTGTTTTTAATAAATAATTGAATATTGAGAACCGGAAACTCTTGTTTTTTCTCAAAAACAATGAAAAGAGCAATTCCTAAAAACCCTAAAATCGTAAAAACTATTCCGTATAATTTAGGTAATTCAGCAAATCCATACATTAATGAAACGATGGCAATGCCATAAATTGTTGAACCTCTCCAGTCAAACTTTTCTCCTTTAGCATCAGCCCATTCTTGTTTTAAGTAGATAAAACTAAGTACAACAGCAATAATTCCCAGTGGGACAGTAAATAAAAATACACCCTGCCAACCCCATGTTTTGGTTAAGTACCCTCCGATAAAAGGGCCTAATGTTAAACCCGTATATACTGAAGCAACAGCTATTCCGAGAGCTTTTCCTCTCTTTTCTTTTGGAAAAACAGAAGTAATAATGGCCATTGCGGTTCCGAAGATCATTGCCCCTCCAAGGCCCTGAACGACTCTCCAGAAAATTAGCCAGTTAATGCCAGGAGAGAATGCACAAAGAAGAGAAGCGATTGTAAAAATTATTAATCCATAATTAAGCACCTTTTTACGGCCAAAAATATCGGCTATACGCCCAAACGGTGTTAAAAAAACAGCGGCCGACAATAAAAAAGAAGTGGCAACCCAGCTTAAGGTAACAGCATCAGCCGAAAACTCTTTTCCTATAGATGGAAGTGCAATATTGGTTGCCGAACCAATAAACGGAGTAGCAAAAGAAGCGAAGGAAGCAACCATTAAGGTAGCTCGTTCAAGAAGTGCCTGGTTAGATGAATCCATTGGGTTATGCTTTGTTTTTTGTGTCGATAATGATGGTTACCGGGCCGTCGTTAGTCAGTTTAATTTTCATATAAGCACCAAATTCTCCGGTTTGTACATCCTTACCTAAATCTACACCTAATTGTTCAACAAATTTGTTGTAAATTGGGATAGAGACTTCTGGTTTTGCCGCTTGCTGATATGAGGGGCGGTTTCCTTTCTTTGTTTTGGCATGGAGTGTAAATTGGCTGATAGCAAGAATTTCACCATCAATATCTTTTATCGATAAATTCATGATGCCCTCCTTGTCATCAAAAATTCGCAGCTGTGTGATTTTGTTACTTAACCACCGGATATCTTCATCGGTATCTGCATTTTCAATCCCAATTAAAACTAATAATCCTTTTTTTATTGATGATTTTATTTTATTCTCTATTGAAACAGACGCTTCAGTAACACGTTGTATAACTGCTTTCATAAAAGGTTAAAATGATTTGGTTTTCGATTATTTGACGAAAGTAAAAAAATAGAATGAAAATAGAAGGACTGTTTGTCGAATTTTTTGTAACATTACCCCCTTTTTTCAAAAAAAAATAATAAGCAAAAAATTTTTTTATATGTTACTTAGAAAACTTTTTTTTACTTCCTTTTTAATTGTATTTTCACACACTCTCTTTTCCCAAATTCCTGATGGGTATTATGATAGTGCTACAGGAACTGGATATAACCTAAAAACACAGTTACATAATATCATTAAGGATCATACTTCTATTTCTTATTCTGGTGTTTGGGATGCTATTTATACTACAGACGTTCGCCCGGATGGTTATGTATGGGATATGTATTCCGATGTTCCCGGAGGAGTTGCCGATTATTATTATAACCTCGGATCAGACCAGTGTGGAAATTACTCAGGTGAAGGAAGTTGTTATAACCGCGAACATTCATTTCCTAAAAGTTGGTTTTATGATGCTTCTCCTATGTATACCGATTTATTTCATCTTTATCCAACTGATGGCTACGTAAACGGTAAAAGAGGGAACTATCCGTTTGGCGAAGTGGGGTCTGTTAATTGGGAATCAACTAATGGCAGCAAACTTGGAACTTGTAACTATCCGGGTTATTCTGGAACCGTTTTTGAGCCTATTGATGAATATAAAGGCGACTTTGCCCGTACCTACTTTTATATGGCTACTCGTTATGAAAATGAAATAAATACGTGGACAAGTGACATGCTTGATGGAAGCAACGATCAATGTTTTTCAGACTGGGCAATTGAAATGCTTATCGAATGGCATACTAACGACCCTGTTAGTCAAAAGGAAGTTGATAGAAACGATGCTGTATATGACATCCAGGCAAACCGGAATCCATTTATTGACCATCCTGAATTTGTTGCACAAATTTGGGGTGGCGGAGAAAATGTTCCTCCTTCCATCACTAACATTGCCATTTCTCCGCAAAACCCAAATTCTGCCGAAAGCGTTACGGTTTCGGCTACTATTACCGATACTGATGGGGCTATAACCAGTTCTCATCTGAACTGGGGGTTAAATGCGGGCAGTTTATCCAATACCATCAATATGTCGAATTCAACCGGAGACAACTATGTTACTGATACTCCGATTCCCGCTCAGGCAGATGGAACAACTATTTATTATACAATAGAAGCGGAAGATGATTCTGCTGCAATCAGCACTTCCTCTATACAAAGTTATACGGTAAATGATGAAGGTGCCGTTGGTCTTCCTTTTGAAGAAGATTTTGAAATGGTAACCCAATATGAACCTATAGATATTGAGGGTTGGCATATTTACAACGAAGCAGGTACAGTATCATGGGAAGGGAGAGAACATAATGGCAATAAATATGCTCAAATGAGCGCATACGATACAGAAGAAGCGTCGAATATTAGCTGGTTAATTACTCCGGAGATTAATTTGTCCGACATCACATCAGCACAATTCAGTTTTAAAAGCAAAGATGGATATAATAATGGTGAAGTGTTAACAGTTTTGATTTCAAATGACTATAACGGCTCTGGTGATCCGAATGCAGCCAACTGGAACGTATTAAACCCGGAAATAGCAAATAATGCACCATCCGATGGTTATGCCAGCGAATTTGTTTTTTCTGGAGAACTTGATATTAGCAATTATATTGATCAAACCATATGTATTGCATTTAAATATGTTGGTGGCGACGGGTCGGTTACAACCACCATGCAAATTGATGATGTGTTAATATCAGGAGAAACTGCATCGAACATAGCACCGGAGATTTCTAATATTAATTACTCACCCGAAAATCCGGAAAGCTCTGATAATGTTTATGTTTCAGCCTCCATTTCCGATCCTGATGGCTCTGTTAATTCGGCTACGATTAAATGGGGTAATTCAGCAGGAAACTATACCAATCAGGAAGAGATGAGCCTTGAAAATGATAATAACTATTTGGGAGTTATTCCTCCGCAACCAGATCAAACATGGGTATACTTTATTATTGAAGCTGAAGATAATGAAGAAGGAATAACCACTTCGGAAGAAATCATTTATCAGGTTGTTGATCCGGAAAATCAGTCACCTATTATTTCAGAAGTTGTTTTAGACCCTGAAAATCCCACAGAGAATGACAATGTAATCATCTCGGCATCAGTAGTTGATTTGGATGGTTCTGTTGAGTCTGTTATCCTGAAATGGAATAAAAATGATGAAGCCAGCCAGGAACAAAACATGAACTTATCGGGCGGGAAATATTACGGACAGATATCTAAGCAAGCATCGGGTGTAACGGTTAATTTTTCTATTCTTGCTATTGATGATTTAGGTGCTGAATCAACTTTTGAAGATTCGTATGAAGTTTCTGAAGCAAGCTCAATCGAAAATGTTGAGCTCAGTAAAATTAAAATTTTTCCAAATCCTGCTTCATCCAAAATAAATGTTGTTATTCCGGGATATATAGGCACATTAGATTTTAAATTGTTTGATGCCATTGGATCATTAGTTCTTAATGAAACCAAATCATTTAATCAGGAAGGATTAATACAATTGAAAGGATTGGTTTCAGGAGTCTATTTTTTGAGAATATCAACAGAATCGGGTTTTTCAACTACACGAAGGCTGGTTGTTAATCATTAATTTTGAAAAGAATATTTTGTTGCTGCTTACATGTTGAGCAGCTTTTTTTATTTTAAACAATTAAAAATAAATTTGGGATTTTATGATTTATTGTTTATAGTGAATTAAATATTTGTCAAATTTAAACTTATTGTTCAGTTGAAAGTATATAATTAATTGTATAAATTATTTTTAAGATATATTAATTAAAAAAAGTTAAGATATGCATATCATTGATTTATCCATTTTAATATTGTATATGATACTGATGTTGGGCGTAGGTTATTTCTTCCTTCGCCGGAATAAAGACCCTGATGATTATTTTGTTGGAGGAAGGAACATGGGGAGCTTGCATGTTGGGCTTTCTGTAGTAGCAACAGATGTTGGGGGAGGGTTCTCAATAGGTTTAGGAGGATTAGGTTTTGCCATGGGGCTTTCAGGGTCTTGGATGTTGTTTACCGGATTAATCGGTGCATGGATAAGTGCTGCGCTTCTTATTCCTAAAGTGGCACAGTTAATGAAAAAAGTGAAATTATTTACCTTTCCTCAGATATTTGGCAATTTTTATGGCAAAAAGGTTGCCCTGGTAGCTGGAATCATTTCAGCCATTGGTTATATTGGTTTTACCAGTTCACAAATTCTTGCCGGAGCAAAATTAGCTGCTGCTTCCTTCGTTGGGCTTAATATGGATATAGCATTAATTATAATGGGTGCTATCGCTGTAATTTATACTGTTATGGGAGGTTTAAAAGCGGTAATTTATACCGATACCATTCAGTGGATCATTCTAATGAGTGGTTTAATACTTATTGGTATTCCACTAGGATTTCAAGCCATTGGAGGATATGAAACATTAATAGAAACAGTAAGGCCTGAGTTATTGAAACTTAACAATGTTACCTGGCAACAATTGGTAAACTGGGGAGTAACCATTATTCCGATTTGGTTTGTGGGTATGACACTATACCAACGTATTTATTCAACCAAAGGTAAAAAGCAGGCCCAAAAAGCCTGGTTTATTGCAGGTATATTCGAATGGCCTTTAATGGCTTTTATGGGTGTTACTTTAGGGTTATTTTCAAGAGTAGCGTTGGATCAGGGGATGTTTGCCGAATTAGGATATACAACCATTGAAAGTATCGATCCTGAAATGGGATTGCCTTTATTGCTTCGAACCATTTTACCCGTTGGGTTAATGGGGTTAATGATGTCGGCATACTTTTCGGCCATCATGTCAACAGCCGACAGTTGTCTTATGGCTGCATCAGGCAATGTACTTACCGATATTTTAATCAGGATTTTTCCAATAAAAGATGACCATAAGAGCCAATTACGATTATCTCAAATTTTAACACTTGTAATAGGTATTTTAGCCTTGTTTTTAGCATTGAAAATGGAAAATGTGCTTGAACTAATGCTTTACTCGTATGCTTTTATGGTGTCAGGGTTATTTATACCTCTGCTTGGGGCATTCTTTGGTAAAAGGAAAAATTCTTTAGCTGCCGTTTGGTCTATGATGGTTGGAGGTTCTACAACCCTAATTCTTACAGAAATAAATATTGAATTACCTTTAGGCCTTGATCCTAATATTTTTGGTATATCTGCATCATTGATAGTATTTCTTATGTTAACACAATTGTTCCCAAAATACTCAACGTATACAAAACTTTAATTTTTAATAAAAAAAAACTTTTCCAAAGCTTTGAACTTTGGAAAAGTTTATATAAAAAGGTGTGATTTATTCAAATAAATCGTTTGCAAGGTCAGTGTTAATTTCTATGGTATTAATAGTTAATTCCATATTTTGAACTCCTGATATTTTAATTTTAGTAGGGAATTTAACTTCGTTAAACGCTTGATAGTCTAAATAAGATTGTGTTTGTGTAAATTCGCCTTGCGGATTGCTAATGGTTTGTTTCGATTGAATTTTTAATCCGGTTTCAACATCATAATAATCAAATGTTGTTTTTCCTGTAGGGAGAACAACTTTAACTTTAAATGTTTCCTTGTCTCTTATTGATTCAATTCCTACCAATGATACTTCAACACCCAGCTCATCATATTTTAGCTCAGCATTGAGGGCAGCATCAATCTTAAGGTTTTCTAAATCTTCACCAGTAATTTCCTGTTGTCCCTGAAAGCTTTTCATTTTTCCTTTTTCGCCATCAAATTTTTGTTCCATTATAACATTGCCATTCATGGTCATTTTCATGGTATACTTATTGGGTGCTTTTCGGTAAGTGGTTTGTTTTATTTCCATTCCATTCATTACAGTACTGGCATTCATAGTAATGTCGTTTATTGATTGTAGTTTTTCTTTACCTCCAATTGCTTCAATATATTTATCGATAATTTTTTGAACTGTAATGCCTTCAGGAAGTTGTTTGGTTTTTTCTTCTTTAACAGGATTTCCATATGCATCGTAAATTTCAATTTTCCCATCAGCATCAAAAGATTTTAAGCGATCGTGGAGTTTATCTTTATCACCAACTACCAAAATAATAGCATTATCAGGAATAATATATTTTTCTGCCATTTGTTGTACTTCATCTATAGTAACAGCATTTAATTTTTTAAGATAAGTGGTATAATAATCCTCCGGCAGGTTGTAACGTTGTGTATTTAGGGCAAAACGGGCAATAGTTTGAGGGCTTTCCAGTGATAGGGCAAAAGAACCGGAAGAAACATTTTTTGACAATTGAATTTCATCTTCGGTAACCTTTTCATCACGAATCCGGTTCATTTCATAAATAAATTGATTAATAGCACTATCGGTTACTTCTGTTCCCACTTCTGCACCAGCTTCAAAATAACCAACGAGTGGATCACTACTTAGTGTTGACCTTGCGCCATAAGTATAACCCTTGTCTTCTCGAAGATTTTGCATTAATCTACCAGAAAAGATTCCCCCTCCTAAAATCTGGTTCATTAAATATGCCGGAATGGCATCTTTGCTTCCGGGTTTTAAATTTACAGGGTAAGTAACTTTAATCACTGATTGTACAGCATCCTCTTTATGAACCATAGCTACTCTAGTTCCAGGATTCTTGTTAGGGAATTGGTAATCGTGTTCTGGGACATTGCCTTTTTCCCAGCTACCAAAGTATTGCTCAGCCAGCTTTTTTGATTCTTTCACAGAAATATCACCAACTATTACCAAATAAGCTGTATTAGGCTTATAATAATTGTTATAATAATTTAAACACTTTTCGCGGGTAATGTTGTTAATGGTTTCTTCAGTTCTGATTTCTCCGTAAGGGTGGTTGGGATATCTTAACTTTTGTGCTACCTGGTTTGCAATAGCTCCCGGATTGGTTTCAGATGATTTTAAGCCTGAAATTGCTTGTTTTTGATTTTTTTCCAACTCCGATTCAGGAAAAACAGGATTTAATAAAACATCTGACATTAAATCAAGCACTTTTTCAGCGTGTTTTTTGAGTGATTGGGCATAAATACCATTTGAGAAAGTGTTTAATGTGGCTCCGATAAAATCTACCTGCTCATCAATTTCCGACTTTGTTCTGTTTTTTGTCCCCGCTCTTAAAAGGTCACCTGTAAAACTAACATAACCCTCAGCATCTTTTTCCATTACCGGATCTACATCTAAAGTTAACCGATATGAAACTACTGGAACTTTATGGTTTTCTACCACAATAACTTTTAACCCGTTATCTAAAGTAAAGGTGTGGTGTTCACCGATTTTTATTTCCGGCGCTGGCCCAGGTTCCGGCCTTACGCTTCGGTCAATTTGTGCTTTTGCCGATGCAATAAAAAGGATTGCAATAAAAAGGAGCGATATAATTTGTTTATTTTTTTTCATTGTAAAATATTTTTTTGATTTAAAAATGATTGAAGATTTTTAATTTTTCTTTGGTAAATAGTAAAGAACTACTCTGTTATCATCTCTAAAGTATTTGTTGGCTACTCTTTTAATATCCTCTTTAGTAACCGCCCTATATTTTTCAATTTCGGTATTTACCAGGTTTGTGTTTTTGAAAAATGTATAATTAATTGCCATATTATAAGCTCTGCTGGCAAGTGTTGTGTTGCTGCTAACAATTTGGCTCTCAATCTGATTTTTTAGCTTTCTAAGCTCTTTATCTGTAATATACTCGTTTCGTACTTTCTCTATTTCCTGGTTTACTGCCTTTTCCAGTTCGGCAGGGTCAACATTCATATTAGGGATTAAATAAGTTAATGCTAGCCCCGGGTCTTCATAGGGTAAGGGAAACGAAGCTGCAACCAGTGCCAGTTGTTTTTCATCAACAAGTGTTTTATATAGCCTGGAGCTTTCGCCTCTTGATAAAAGTGTAGAAAGCATATCTACTGCATAATAATCATCGCTACCCATTGCTGGCAGGTGATATGCCTGGATTACAGCGGGAAGTTGGATATTATCATAAACAGTATCACGTATTTCTTTATGTTTTTCGGGTTCTGTAACTTGTGGCCTGTAAATTTCCTGTGTACCTTTAGGGATATCTGCAAAATATTTTTCTACCAGTTGTTTTGTTTCATCTATTTCTATATCACCGGCAATTGTTAAAACAGCATTGTTGGGCACATAAAACATGTCGTAAAATTCCTGGAACTCTTTATCTTTG
>JBKHIH010000101.1:0-11990 GCA_046538755.1 Thiohalospira sp. | reverse complement strand
CAAGCAGCGAATCGGGAAATTCGAACAGGCCAATGGCGGCACCTTGTTTTTAGACGAGATTGGCGATATGAGTTTATCGGCCCAGGCAAAAGTACTTCGGGCCTTGCAGGAAAACCGCATATCAAGGGTGGGCAGCGACAAGGATATAAATGTAAACGTGCGTGTAATTGCCGCTACCAACAAGGAGTTAAAGGATGAAATTGCAGAACACCGCTTTCGGGAGGACCTATACCACAGGTTAAGTGTAATTATTATTCACGTGCCATCGTTAAATGAACGCTTAGATGACATTCCACTTCTGGCAGAACATTTTAACGAGCAGATATGCGGGGAGTACGGCATGTCCAAAAAAGACATTACCCCCGACGCCATTGAAGAACTCAAAAAGATCAGATGGACAGGCAACATCAGGGAATTCCGCAATGTTCTCGAACGCCTCATCATCTTATGCGACAAGAAAATTACCGGTAAGGACGTGAAGGATTACGCGATGCCGATTTCGAGGTAGAAAGCGCAAATAGATTGAATTAACAAATGATTTTACTATATTTGATTTAATATACTTGACATGATAAGCCAAGATAAATTATTTATTTATGAAACGTGGCACAGATCAACCGTCATTTTTTCATTGACATGACACAAGTGGCAATCCAACCGGGAATAGTGATCTTGATTTTATTATTATTAAAAACACCAATAAGCCTAAACAGCAAAGGGGAAGAGAAGTAAGAAGGCTCACTGCCAACAATCTGTTGAAAAGAGAAAACAATTTAATGAAAAATTTATTTAGTAGATTTTTATCAAATAAAAGAAAATTCACATTTAATCTACTTATTTATTTATCACTTGTCTTCCTTATTTATTACCTCTTTAAACTTGATTTAGTTTCTTTAAAAGATTTTCATTTTAATACATTTCCTCTGGTATTATCCTTCATATTCTTACTTTTAGGATTTATTCTCAGTGCTATCAGTTGGAAAAAATCATTAAATGTTCATGGCAGAGATGCAAAGCTTAGAGATGTTTTAGTATCTCATGGTTTACCAATATTCTCAAAGTATATTCCTGGAAAACTGTGGACTATAATAGGAAGAGCAGGATTAATCAGGAAAAAAATAAACTTATCAATTGGTGAACTCACCATAATTTCTCTAAAAGAGCAACTTACTTTTATATGGAGTGGTCTTATTATTGGACTCTGGCTGGCATTTGAAATTCTAAAACCTCTTGAATGGACAGTTTATGTTATTTTCATTTTATTCTTAAGTCTTTTCCTATTTAATAAATATGTTCATCAAACTTTTTTGAAGATTTCTAACAAGTTAATTCATAAAAATCTTGACATACCATATATCAATATCAAAAATTTTTTTCCAGTCATTTTAACGTGCATAACATATTGGTTTTGCTGGACCCTGGGCTATTATTTTTTCGTTAATTCAATCATAGAAACCAATATACCAGTTTATACAGGAACAATTTTCCCTTTAAGTGCAGTAATTGGCCTGGTAGCGATTTTTATTCCGGGTGGTATTGGTGTCCGTGAGGGTATAATGGTATTAGGACTAATGAGTATAGGTATTAATGCAGACATTGCAGCCGGAATAGCTATCTTGTCAAGAGTTTGGTTTTTGACCGGTGAAATTTTTATTTTTGTTTTAGCGATATTCTTAAACCGTAACAAAATAAAGCCTGCATAAAGAGTTTCTGATGAAATTCAAAAATCACTCGGCAACCTTATATATATCAACACCCCGAAATTCGCCAATTTTATTATTTGTATAAGGTGAAAGATCACATTCTTCATAGATTTTATCGCTGGCGATAATAATATATTGTAAGCCTTTGGGAATCAACTTTTCAATTTTTTCATTTGTTGTTCCGGATATACCAAAATCAGTATTCCCTTTTTGATTCATTAAATACAATGAAATATCAATACTGGGATCCGGAGTTACATATACCCTGTCATTTCTTTCTATACCTAACTGTCTTAGATAAGGTTCCAATGCCCCAAATTTATAAACAAAGTTTTTAGAAGTATTGTGATAGCTCCAATCATCAAACCGGTTATTCATTCCCTTTTTTCCTTCATGTATCAACATTAATAACAAAACTATCACGAGACCTTTGAAATAATAAGATTTAAAAATACCAAAATGATTTGTCCTAAGGTAATACATGAAATTCAAAAATAAAAATACCAGAAAAACAAGATTGCAAATCTGGTAATAATCACATCGCCCGATGGAAAAATAAAACAGAATATTAAAAATAAAAACCTGAATAAATGACAGCACTACAAAAAAATTCAATAATTTATCAAACCTTTTTATAATGACTAAATTAACTATGAATAATCCTCCTGATAAATAAAGAAAAACAGGACTATGATAATAATAGCTATTAAACCTGGATAATATTTGTTGCCAGATTTCAATTCTTCTTTCCGGACTAACAATAAAAATCGATCTTGTACCAACTGGCGAAATAACGCCACCGTGTAACTGGGAATAAATTTTTGAATATAAATACCAGGAAAAAACTACACCGAGAACAATTATTAGTGGTAAAATAAATCTCCAGGGCTTATTAAATAATCTTTTACCATTATAAAGTTTAACTCCAAAAATAAAATCAAGCACAAACAAAAATCCTATAATAAAATAAGGAATTAATGCATGAGGTTTCATTAAGCCTGCTAATGCAAAGAATATCATTGATAAAACAAAATGCTTTAACTTTTTGCTGTTGACATATTTATAGAAGAGGTATAATCCAATAAAGGATATTGACAAGGCAACTGGATCTATAAGGAAATTATTCAGGTAAAAGGCAAAAACTGTAGCAGAAAAAATTATTACTGGAGCAACAAAAGAATAAAAAACATCTTTGATGATCAACCTTGAAAGTTTAAATAACGCCAATAATCCGATATATCCCATGATAACATTAACCAGGCGAAATAAAAACTCTTCTAATCCAAAGAACTTGTATATTAAACCTATTAGGTAATAGTATCCCGGAAATTCCGCCACGGAAACATCAGATGTATAATTATCTGAGATATAACAACTAATCTCGGGTCTAAGAAAATCAGCACCATAAAAATAGTTCTGAGCATAGGTAGCACAAACAGAATTGCGCCACAAGTGAATACCAACAGGACGAAGAAACAAAATCTGTTGATAATTGTAGTAAAATGAAATGCTCAGAAACACAAAAAGAAAAATTGTAGAGTAACTGACCTTGAAATTTTTAAAACTTAAATATTTATCCATTTTCTTAAAAAGTTTACTCACTAATTTGTTTCTGCATATAATATAGCATCATTTCCTGATTCTGACGCATTCGGGTAAACATGTCAAGTATAAATCCAAGAAGAAAAAAAATCAAACCCAAAATAATAAAAAAACCTCCCGCGAAACCAGTCCATTTAAAGGGAGTAAACTCTCCTGCACGGAGATAATGAATAAACAGAAAAATGGAAAATCCGATTCCAATAATTAAATTTAGCAGACCAATCCAACCAAATAATCTAAATGGTTTATAATCCCGGTAAGTACTAAAAATAATCCTAAGCGTCTGAAACGCGTACCGAAACAAATTAGATGCGACACGAGATTGCCCGTGTTCCCTTACACCTTTTATTTTAACAGGAATTTCTATTATTTTAAGATTTTTAAACGCCAGGTTAATGAAACTTTCCTGAGTATAAGTGAACTTACCAAAAAGATTTAACTTTAAAGCCGCATCACGAGTATATGCTCTAAAACCGCAAGAAACATCATAAAATTTCTCTTTGGTAATCCTGCTTATTATCCTGGACATAACTTTATTTCCCCATAACTTAACAAGGGGCATATCCGGGTAAAATTCAGGATTAATAAACCTGGAAGCTGTTACAAAATCTGCCTTCTTATGAATGACCGGCAAAAGTATTTTTTTGATATCTTCAGGATTAAACTGGCCATCACCATCTATATTGACAATAAAATCTGCATTAATCTCGATAGCTTTTCTCAATCCAGAATGAAATGCCATTCCCACGCCCTGATTTCTGCAATGCCTGATAACAAAACTCCCTGTCTTCTCGGCTATTTCACTTGTTTTATCAGTTGAACCATCGTCAACCACTATAGTAGATATCCGGTTAATATTCTCTATTCTCTCTGGAATATTTCGGATAACCTCTTCAATCGTAGGTTCTTCATTAAAACAAGGAATAATTACGGCAAGATGCATCAAATAATTGTAATTAAAATTCCTTGCAAAGGAAATTAAACTCGCGATTAAAACAAAAAATAATTGAAAATTCTCACTAAATATTTACCTTTGAGAGCATACAAAGAAGTCCCACAATGAATGAAGTCAAGATTAATTTCAGTGAAAAATATGTATCAAAGAATCCAATTAGTCGTGGTCTAATTAATAATTTTTCCAAAAGCCTTTCCAAGTTGATATCTTCTATAAAATTTTACAATATTTTGGATGTAGGATGTGGTGAAGGTGTAATGTTAGCGTCTATGCAAAGATATTTAATTGATAAAGAATGTTATGCTATAGATATTGATTATAGAAACATCAGAGATGCAAAAATAAATTTCCCAGGGGGAAAATATTCTCAAGGAAGCATATATGAACTAAAATTTGATAATGATAGTTTCGACCTCGTCACATGTTTAGAGGTACTTGAGCACCTGGAAGACCCGGTCAAAGGTCTTTCTGAAATACAGAGGGTTGCCAGGCAACATGTTATTCTTTCTGTTCCAAGAGAACCAATATGGAGGATTTTAAACATGACCCGTCTAAAATACTGGAGCAAATTGGGAAATACTCCCGGGCATCTTAACAACTGGAGTAAAAATCAGTTTATTTCAATAATAGAAGACCATTTTCACATTATAAAAATCCTGAATCCCCTCCCATGGACAATGGTTTTATGTGAGGTGAAAAAAATAGATTCCTAAAAGACACATCTTAGTTTTAACTAACGAGAAAATCAGTACGCGAATTCCAGCATGACTCAAAATTTTCTATATTTGAAAAATCTTATCAACAAAAATTAACAAATATTTGAAAAATTTTAATGATCAGTCGATTATTTGAAAAAGAAGGGAATCCAAAAAAAAACAACCCGAATAGTTCAGGAGAATTTATCATAATTTATTTTTTAGGGTTTTTGCCTGTTATATATTCGCTTATCAGAGCTTATTCTCTTTCTTTCACGCACGATGAAAGTCTGACATATAATCTTTTTTCAACCCAAACATTTTGGGAAATCATCACCTATAAATCGGGATCTGCCAATATTCACCTCCTGAATTCACTTTTGATGGAGGTATTTGGTTATATTTTTAATGATGCGGAGTTTTTTCTCAGGCTTCCGGTTGTAATAGCTCACGGGCTTTATGTTTATTATTTTATAAAAATTTTCCGTTTATTTAATCTTAGTCCTTTTCAATCTCTCATTGGAGTTATACTAATCAATGCAAACCCCTATTTCCTTGAATTTTTCTCACTCGCACGCGGTTATGGACTGGGACATGGTCTTTTAATCATAATGATTTACTATTACCTGGCCTATATAAAGACTGGAATAAATAATAAAAGAATTATAGCCTATATCATTTCATTCTTCATGGTTATCTCCCAGTTTGTTTTCTTTTACCTGTGGACCAGTTTTGTCCTTGCTGATTTTTTGATTACTTTATTTTATCAAAAAAAACAAACTGTAAAAAAATTGTTCCGTCATTACATAATAGTTTTCCCGGTGATTCTATTCACACTTCTATCGGTTCTTTTTCCTGTTCTGAGTTTACATGAAGCAGGTCAGATAAAAAGCAGATGGGTCAGTGGTTTTTGGAATAACACGGTCAGATCGTTCATTGATGGCTTTTTACTACACGAACCTACTGAAAGTCAGTTCACCTTCTCTATGATTTTACTGGTAATAATATTACTTTTTATTTTTACTTCGCTTATTATACTGGTAACTTCAAAGAACACAAGAAAAAACCCTGTATATTTTATTCTTCTGGTCTTACTTGCAGGCACTCCTTTGTTATCTATTCTGCATAATTCAATTACGGGTGCTGAATTTTTGGTTTACAGGAAAACACTTTTTTTCTATCCAATTTTGACTATTAATCTTTTGCTCATCAGCTTGAGACAAAATAAATCATTTAAATGCATTATCGCTTACCCGTTTTTATCCGTGGTATCAACAATCCTTTTAATACATACAGTTTTCAATATAAATACCCGGTATGCTGCAGAATGGAAGTATGATGCATCCACAAAAGAAATGTTAAATGACCTAAAAGAAATAAATAAAAAAGACAACGGGAAAAAACCTGTTGTCCTTGGAATTACCTGGTATTTCGAACCCACGATTAATTACTATATTAAATCCAGGAACCTTCAATGGATTAAACCAGTTAATCGTTATTCTACTCCAAAACTTTATGATTATTTTTATCTTAAAAACTCGTATTACTACCCGCACGAGATATCTGCAGACACTTTACAGATCATTAAAAATTATCCAATTAGCGATACTTTTTTAGCAAAAATAAATCACCAACATCCACATGAATAAACCAAAAAAGATAAAATTCAGGATTCGCGAAAATATAAGCTTGATATCCTTATTAATTATAATGATCGTGGTAACATGGAATCATCTAAATATGCGAATCTGGGAAGATAATAACAGGGTAATTGCATGGGACGTTATAGATTATTACGGTTACTTACCAGCCACGTTCATATATAAAGACCTAACACTCAGATTTACTGAAGAGAATTATGAGTATTTCAGGAACAAAATATGGTCCAGGAAATTACCTGATGGCAACCGGGTATTTAAAATGACATCTGGTTTATCGGTAATGTATTTCCCTTTCTTTATTTCTGCTCATGTTATTGCAAAACTAACGGGAATTCCTGCAACAGGCTTTTCTAATCCATATAGAATCGCGTTACTTATTAGTAGCATTGCATATTTATTTATAGGTTTTCTTGCACTTAAGTATACCCTAAAAAGATATTTTTCTGACTTGATAGTGGCCATTACTGTTTTAGGTCTATATTTTGGCACTAACTTATTTTACTATACCACGATAGAGGCCCCCATGTCACATGTTTATGGTTTTTGCTTGTTTGCGCTCTTTATACTACTAACCCTTAAATGGTATGAACACCCCACCTGGAAATATTCTATTCTTCTTGGATTAGCAAGCGGATTAATCGTTCTTGTCAGACCTTCAAATATGGTAATTGTAGTATTTTTTATAGTCTACGGGACAATTTTTTTCATGAAAAATAATTTTAGTATCAATCATATTTTCAAAATACACGGTAAACACCTAATTGTAATCATTGTTTTTGCTTTTCTGACATGGGTTCCTCAATTAATCTATTGGAAAAAAATTACAGGATCATTCATGTACTATTCTTATAATGATGAAGGATTTTTCTTTACGGATCCGAAAATATTAAAAGGTTTATTCAGTTTCCGAAAAGGTTGGCTTATTTATACACCAATTATGTCGTTTGCTTTAGCCGGCATAATAATTCTATACAAAAGAATAAACTCGTTGTTTTTACCCATACTTATTTTCACTATCGTCAACTTGTATATCATATTTTCATGGTGGACATGGTGGTATGGTGGGGGGTTCAGTCAACGGCCACTGATTGAATCTTATGCTTTACTGGCCATACCACTTGCAGCATCCATTGAAAAAGTAATTTCAAAAGGTAAGGCTATTAGAATTCCACTTATTTTTGTATTCATTTTATTTTTCCTGCTGGGTATATGGAATCATATAAAATACTACTATGGCTCAATTCATTGGGATGGAATGACCAAAGAAGCATATTTCGATCATTTTTTTGAAACAAAACCCAGGGGAAATTACTGGGAACAAATAGAAAGGCCAGATTATGAAAAAGCGAAAGAAGGGCAAAGATAATTTATTTAGTCTTACTGGTGAAAATATTAATTTTCGTGCTCATTTCCCCTTGTGATACATGATCATAAGTATCTGAAATTCGCCCCTGGATGTACCTTGTACATTCATCATAATTAGATGATTCACCCCAAATAAAGAGGTAATCTATCTGCCTGGAATGGCTGTTTCCTGATGGCCAGTTGATACAAGATGCATTATTAGACAATTCAGCTAAAACTAAATGAGGCATCTTTTTCGCGTTCCAAATTAGGGGAAAACCATATGAATCGGCTTCGTAATTATCTAAAATCACAAGAGGTTTTTCAATTCCCAGATAATTAGAAAAATGATTTTGCAACCAGTAATTCGATTTTTCAACAGGTAAAACAATAGTGTTATGCTGCATCTTAACAGAAGATTGGGTAATAAGTATCGCATCTCCATTCAGTGACCTTGTAACCCTTATATAATATAAAACTAATAACAAACTAATAATAACACTTATAATAACCGCAGAATAAGATATAATTTTAGGAAATTGCTGAACAGCAAACCAGGTTATCAAAAACATATGCATAACAATCATTATTCTTACAGACATATGACCACCTAACCCACCAATAAAATTAGGGACAATAAAAAATAGTGCCAAAAGTATTATTGACATCTGAAACCATACTATCCTGATTGTAAGCTTTTTTTTTGATGAAGAGAACAACGAATACAATATATATAATGCCAAGAAAAAAAAGACTACAAATAAAATTGTACCAAATTTCCCTTCATGAGAATAATTATATACAATTATTGAACGCGTTTTCATTAGCCAATCCAATAATTCAGAAAACTGAAACCTGGAATTAGCTTGTTGAACGTATTCGTTCCCTATTAAAAATTGCTTAACAATAATCACAATAGCAAAGGAAGCTGAAACTATTAAAAACAAACCTCGCTTCATGTATTTTTGAACTAGAATACCGGAATTTTTTGATTCGAACTTTTCAATAATGAAATCATTAATATTCCAGATAATAATAGTGAGACCAAATACTACAAAAACAAACAAATGTGTCAGGTAAAAGAAAGTAAATAACAAAAAAAACAAGAATACGTCTTTCCATGTAAGTGATTCCTTTTTCCTTTGCCATATCCCCATGAAAAAAAACATTAATACAAGACCTAAGCTATAGTTATAGAACCCTAAAATAAAAAGAAAGGTATAGATAAAAGGAAAAATAAAATAGCTCCCTAATCTCCAATTTCCTATATCCAGGGTTCGGAGGAAAAACCGGAATGAGACAGGCAACCCCAGCACGTAAATGACTAATAGAATCTTTTCGGCAATAAAGGCAGGAAATATCATTTGTCCAAGCATAAGTATGATATGTCCGGTCCAGTTTGGCACTAACGTCGGATTCCAGGTAAAATACTGAGAAATAAATTCATTTCCCTTTAATAGTTCAAGCATCAACCTGGAATTATAGAGATGAGCAGGTCCATCCATAGTAGGATAGAATCTAAATAAGACTACAGGCGCAAGGTGAAGCATACACACGAAGTAAAAAATATATACCTCATGTTTTTTTTGCGAGAATTGCATAATCTCTTTTTATAATAATAATTAGAATAGCTAAAAATAGCAAAGGAATTTCATATATCAAATACCTGGAACCATACTGAATCATCTTAAAAGGTTGATTCCAATTTATAGTTTCAGATGTTTTTGTTGCAATATTAAAAGGTGAAACATACCCTTCCCATACCGGCCAAAATGCTGCTACTCCTATGCCATTTGAAGGATTTGTATCCATGATAGAATCAATAAAAAGATGCAGGAATCCCCCCAGGATCAGTGAAAAAAAGACGCTCCACTTATTTTTACCGCATTTTTGGAAATAAGCGATGAAACCAGAAAACAACAGGATAAAAAAGATATTATGACTTACTTTGCGGTGCAGTTCATTAAAAAAATTGAACGGGAGCAGGATAAAATCAAAATCAGGAAGAAATCCACCAACAATAACAAATGCTGGCAAAAGACATGAACATGACTTTCCTGCCAGGTAGGATACCGATGCATGCCCAAGGGGAGTCATAACGAAAGCTTAATTGGTTTAAGTAAGAAGCCAATGTAACCATAAATGCCTCCCATGATAAAAAAAGTAAAAAACAAAAGAAGAGAAAAAAGAAGCGCTTTTTCCTCGTTGAGATTAATAAGAGAAAAGAGAAAAATCATGCTGGCTTCCCGTGTTCCCAAACCAGCAAATGATATCGGCAAAAAAGAAAGCACGTTGGCAATGGCAATGAATGACGAAAGGGTTATAAAAGGGATGTCAAGTCCCATGGCTATAATCAGCAACTTTCCTGAAAAAAATAATGTGAGATAGGCAGCAAGTGTAAAGAAAACTGCAGTGATCAGTTTATAAGATAACAAACCACTAAATTCGACCGCTAACTCGTTTGAAAAATCTTGAATTTTTTTTCCAATTTTACCTCTAATAACATATTTCGTCAGGATATTTGTTAGAGGAAACACAATCTTCTTGTTCAATACAAGCCAGGGCAGTATGAATAAAACAATCGTGCTTATATAAAAAACCGACGTGATTTCCTTTTTAATAGAAAACTGCAAAATGCCAATTACAGCTACAATAAGTAAACAATACACGTCAAAAATCCTGTCGAGAATAACAGATGGAACCGACTTGGCAAGTGGTACATTTTTGTCCTTTTTTAAATAATGCGCTTTAATAACCTCACCTACCCTGCCAGGCGTAACATACGCGACAAAATTGGCCCCCATGAAAGCAAGCAATGAATCCTTCACGGGGTATTCTATTCCTTGCAAGCTGATAAGAAATCTCCAGCGCAATGCCTTGAACAGGTATACTAAAAGAATGAGCAAACAAGCAATTGCCAATAGCCCAATATTGATATTCCCGAGATTGGCGATAAATTCATTAAAATCTATATAACTCAAAATAACAATGAGAATAGCCAGCCCGATAAATTTTATAATAATCTTACCTGCCCGTTTCATTAATTAATTTTCTGGCTTTTTGGCAATAATAAAATTGGTCATCCCAAAAAATTGCTTAAAATTAAATAGCTTTATAAATGGCAACATGAATTTCGGTGTTTTATTGGGAACTATCATACCATAGGAAAAGGCTTTGATAATCTCCAAATCATTCCTCTTGACCATATCCCTATTGAACCGCAACGAAAACTTCATCGCTTTTCTTTCCTCCTTAACAATAAATGAAAACAGGAACATAAGGGGATTATTCCGATTGGGTTCAAGAATAACAACATATTTTGATGAAACACGCTTCATTTCGTTGATCACTTTATCAATATCTTCCACGTGATGAAGCAGGGCATGACAAAAAACAACGTCAAAACTTTCATCCGGAAACTTGAGGTCATCAGCACTCATAAGCGCTTTTTTATTTACCGGATTCATTTCCAGCATTTTCCCAGAGTAATCGACACCTGTCGTATCACAAATCTTGTCAAAATAATAGGTGAAAAAACCATTCCCGCAACCAACATCCAATAATTTGGTATCGCTTGTTATATCAATATATTTTTTTATTTCCTCTATTTTTGAAACCACGTATTCTTTCACAACCGGATTTTCTGGTGACCTTCTCTCTGATAAAGACTTACGCTCCCAATATTCTTTCTGAAATTTCTCCATTATTCTTGATTTTAAAGATTATTGACCGATTCTCTTCTAAAAGTTTTTTCGGTATTCAATTTAGATAATTCGCTGTCATTCAACACGTAACCTTCAATATCAAGTTCCTGTAGTTGGAAAAACCTGGACTGGGGTACGTAACGAACAAAAAACTCATCACCAAACATTACAGATTTAAAATCAACATTCCCGGTTATCTTCATCTCATCTTTAATTATCATACTGCTATTCTTCCATTCAATTTGCCTGATAAAATCCACTGGCGCTTTCTTTTGATCCAGTATCAGTGTTTTTCTGATTTTCCCTTTCAGGTAATGCGCGAAAGA
>JBKHIH010000150.1:0-2722 GCA_046538755.1 Thiohalospira sp. | reverse complement strand
AAATCTGTGTTCTATTTCTGGTTGCAGCTAATGCCTACTTTTATCTTGTGTCTTTTTACTTGTTTCTTGTATCTTGTGTCTTTATACTTGTATCTTATTACTTTTTACTTGTATCTTGAAACCTGCCTACAACGGGAAAGCCATGCCTACGCTGTAGCTCCGGCAGTCAGGCTATTATTGTGTTTCACTAAAAATTTCCCTGCTATCCTTAAAATGATGAATTTGTATGTTATCTATATTCATTGTTTTTTCGCCGGCATAGATAATATGTCCTTTGGTGTCTGCGCCTTTTATTTTAAAAAAATGTGAAATTCCTTTATGAAAATCGGTATTATATGTTCTGGATGCTTTAATTTCTATGGGTACCAGCTTTTGTCCGCTTTTATAAAGCAAGTCCACTTCGTTTTTATGGTTATCTCTAAAAAAATATAAATTGGCATCTTTACCTGCATTATAGCGTGTTTTTACGGCATCCATTACAACCATGTTTTCGAATAAGCCACCAAGCAAAGGGTCGCGGGCAATTTGCTTAAGCGATTCAATCCCTAGTAAATAGGAAGCCAATCCCACATCGACAAAATATAATTTGGGCGATTTTATGATTCTTTTGCCCAGGTTATGATAATAAGGCTGTAACCTGTAAATAATATACGAAGCTTCTAACACCGATAACCAGTCGGAGATGGTAGGTGATGATACCCCGGTATCGGAGGCTAAAGAAGCTACATTTATCACTTGCCCTATTCTGCCGGCAAGTAACCTGATAAAATTTTCGAAACGTGTTAAATCTTTTAGCTGAATCAGTTGCCGTACATCCCGCTCGACATAAGTATGCAGGTAATTTCTATACAATGCCGTTGGCTCCTGATTTTGATCATAAATACGGGGCATAAATCCATTAAAAAGCAACTCATCACGATCAATGTTTTTATGAATTGATTTTAATTCATTCAGTGAAAAAGGCAGGAGCGTAACAAGTGCTGTTCTCCCTGCAAGCGACTGACTTATAGATGCGTTTAGTGTAAGCTGATGACTGCCGGTTAAAATAAATGCGCCGTTGTTTTTTTGTACATCTACAAAAACCTGTATATACGAAAGGAGTTGGGGTACCCGCTGAATTTCATCAATAATTAAAGGTGAAGGAAACTGTTTAAAAAAACTTTTAGGATCATTTTCAGCTAACAACCTGTTTTCGGGATGTTCTAAATTGCAATAAGTATACGATGGAAAAGCCATTTTTGCCAATGTGGTTTTACCCGACTGCCTGGGGCCGGTAATGGTAACTACAGGGTATGTTTTAGCAAATCCTTGTATAACTGGTTGTAAATCTCTTTTTATCATTTTATTTCAACCTGTTTTGTACAAATATAAAGTATAAGTTTAATATTGTACAAATATTTTTTGTTTCTCGCTAAGTTATTTAAGTATTATCTCAGCGACTGATGACGCAGATCGAACAGACCTGCCCGTCCGGTTCACCAGCCGCGGCTGGCAGGCGGGTTTTCGCTGTTGATATCTGTGTTGATCTGCTGTATCTGTGTCATCTGTGTTCCTGCCTCCCGATAGTTATCGAGACGGCAGGCAAGCTTTGAACTTTTTAACTTTATTCTCCAAAGCTTCAAGTAGCAAAGGAGAGCTGCTGCCTGATAAATTATCCCAGCCATTTTTGAAAATTTTGCCTGTGTATTAACTCAAATGATGCCTTGGGATAGGCTTTATTCCACTGCGACGGTGTTTTAACTTTCGTTTCTTTCCATTTAAATTCGTAGCCAAATAATGCACCATCCCGTTCTTCCACCCAATCAATCTCTTGTTGATCGTATGTTCTCCAAAAATAGTGGTTACATGATATATTCCGGTATTCCAGGTATTTCATTCGTTCACTAATCATATAATTTTCCCATAACTGCCCGATATCGTTTCTCGATTCAATGGAATTAAAGTTAGCGATCACTGCATTGCGAATACCGTTATCCAAAAAATACCACCTTGCATTTTTAGTTATCTCTTTCCGTAAATTTTTACTAAATCCTTCTACTTTGTGTAAAATATACACTTTACTTAATATATCAAGATACTTCTCAACCGTGTTTTTACTAACCGAAAGCTGTTTTCCTAATTCCTGCAAAGAAACTTCTCCACCAATCTTAAAAGCAATTAAACGGAGCAAGTTGATAATTTTCTGCGAATTTTTAATGTTTTCATAAACCAATATATCTTTCAATAAATAGGAACTAACCATTTCGTTTAAATAGTCCATTTTATCTTTTTTATCGGGGATATGGATTAGTTCAGGGTAATTTCCAAATACCAACCGTTCTCTTACTTTGTCAATTTTTTCAATTGGATTTTCGATTGGATGATATTCTTGCTCTGATAAGGCGTATAAATTAAACGTGTATTTTCGCCCTGTTAATGGTTCACCTGCACTATGATGAATATCAAGAGAAGAAGATCCTGAGATAATTATTTTTAATTCAGGAATTTCATCAATCATTAATTTAAGTTTTAAGCCAATATCAGGTATTTTTTGAGCTTCATCAATGTAAACTAATTTATTCGTTCCTATGATTTGCTTGTAGTTTTCTACCGATCTGATAGCCAGTTTATCATGTACATTAATATCCTCGCCATTTAAGATAAGGACAGGTTCCTTGATTTGACGTAAAATATTTTTTACCAGCAAAGTTTTCCCAACTCTGCGGGCACCATATACCATAAC
>JBKHIH010000100.1:0-12219 GCA_046538755.1 Thiohalospira sp. | reverse complement strand
TGATGCAGCTTATGATACAGAAATACCATTAGCTGTTTTGGTTAGCAGAACATCGGCATCGGCATCAGAAATTGTCGCAGGAGCAATACAAGATTTTGACCGTGGAATAATTGTTGGGCAACGAACTTTTGGCAAGGGCCTGGTACAAACTACGATTCCGCTTAATTATAATGGCCAGCTTAAAGTAACCACTGCAAAATATTATATTCCAAGCGGCCGTTGTATTCAGGCACTTGATTATACCCATCGCAACGAAGATGGTAGTGTTGGGTATGTTCCCGACTCATTAATTTCTGAATTTAAAACTCGTAACGGACGAAAAGTATACGATGGCGGAGGAATAAGGCCCGACATAGACATTGAATCAGAGGAGGTGAGCCAAATGTCGATTAGCCTCATATCACAAAATGTTGTTTTTGATTATGCTACAAAATTTGCATTTGAAAACCCTACAATCGAAAGTGTTGAAAAATTTGCTATTACAGATAATATATACGAAGATTTTGTAGATTTTGCTTTGGAACAAGATTTTGATTATGAAACCGCAAGTGAAAAGGAATTAAAAGAGCTGATTAAAATTGCCAAACGTGAAAAGTATTACCAAAGAGCAAAAAAAGAAATTGAAGCGCTACAAAATCAGTTAGTAAATGATAAAAAAGAAGACATGTACGCTTTTAAATCAGAAATTATTCAATTTTTAAGAGACGAAATCGTGGGCCGATATTACTACGAGGAGGGACAAATTCAGACCAACTTAAAAAATGATAACCAACTGGAAAAAGCCATTGAGATATTACAGGATCAGGAAAAATACCGATCACTGCTTTCGGGAGAATTAAAATACCCCAGCGATACGGTGGTTTAGAATAAATGAGTCCGATTTTAATAAAAATTATAAAAGCACCGGCCTGATTCAATTGGGCCGGGGCTTTATATTTTGTCGAAAACCCTGCTCTGATTACAATACCTATGCAAGGTTTAAATATGATTTTTAAACTCCCTGTTTAAGGATTACTTATTTCTTTTGGTTTTAAAGCAGGCTTATTTTTATCGAATAAAAAAGTAAGTGAAATTACAAAAGCATCGTTTTTCATTCCAGGATTAAAAGCATCTTCTCCTTCGATGAATTCATAATCATTAGAAACTTTCCATAACCCCAAATCATAATGAAAACCAAGTTCAACTATTTTTCCTTCCAGATATTCATATTCAATACAACCACCAAAACTTAGTCCAAAATCAATAGGATTATAGCTTTTTACTTCGTCAGCATCATTATGTGATTCGCTTTTGGTTTTAAAACTGAGTAAGTCTTCGTTTATAACACCATCGGAATTTTCTCTGGCCATAAAAGCAAAGCTGCCATAAGCTCCCATACCCATCTGAATAGCTAATGTGTGAATAATAGGTAACCTGAAATTTAAATTCAATGGGAATTGTATTGTATGAAACCGTGTTGTATAATTATCGCCTGAGGCAAATCCTTTTCCATAATATTGTAAACCAAGTTGAGTTACAAAATAATCGGATCCAGTTTCTCCAAAAATCCCAAAACTGCCGTTATAGATGCGCTCCAAATCATTTCCAACCAGCTGTTGAAAATCTGAATCCATGAAACGTACGCCTGAAATGTTAAGTCCTGATTTTACTCCAAACCGATTAACGGTTTTTTGTTTTTCTAAATCTTGTGCACAAATTGCAACTGTTAATAAGGTTAAGGTTAATAATAAAAATGTTTTTTTCATTACTGTAAAAGTTTATTGGTGAATAATTAAATTAATACATAAAAACGAATTAGATTTTTTTGAAAACACGAAACTATAAACATATATTGGAAACAGCAAAATTAAATGCTGGACACCAGTAATTTAAATTCATTCTAAAATGTAAAGTGTAATTTACATTTTCAGAAATATCAGTTAAGCCGTTCTACAGTATCTTTTTTCGCTTAAACGTACTGTATAAAATAATGAGAGATATAATGGCGGCAGTAAAATCAGCAATAGGGAAGGCGAACCAAACACCATCAAGTCCAAGTCTTCCAATTTTAGGAAGAATAAGTATTAGCGGTGTAATCAACAATATCCATCGCTGTATTGCCAGCACAAAGGCTTGTTTGGCCTGTCCCATAGCCTGGTGAATACCCATAGCCATGGTGCTAACTCCCATTAGCCACATCATCATAACCACAATTCGTAATGCGCGTGGGCCTTGTTTAAGCAATGCCTGTTCATTCGTAAAAAGGGTAAAAATTTCACGAGAAAAAAATTCGAAGAAAATTACTGCCAATACTCCATAAATAAGAGAGTATTTAATTACCAGCCGAATTGTATGTTTTACCCGCTCGTATTGTTCTGCCCCGTAATTATAACCTACAATTGGCTGCATGCCTTGGTTTAACCCAAAAAGGGGCATTCCAAAAAATAAGGTTGTTTTGTAAATGATTCCAAATATGGCTATGGCGATATCTCCTCCAAGAGCGCCCAGAGTATGATTGAGCACAATATTGGCAAAGCTGCTGGATGATCGCATACCAAAACCGGATAAGCCTACAGAAAGGGTTGGTTTTAAGATATGTTTCTGCAACTTCAGGTATCGTAGTTTAATAGAAATAATGCTTTTGGAGCTGGAAAAATACCAAATAAGATATAACAAAGTGGTAAATTTTCCGATAATTGTTGCCAGAGCAGCTCCGCGGATACCCATATCCAACGGAAATATAAAGATGTAGTCCAGAATCGTGTTTACACCAATTCCCAGCAGCATGGAAAACATTGCTTCGCGGGCAAATCCTTCAGCACGTAAATAGTTGCTTGTACCTACACAAAAGGGGAACCACAACATGCCAATAAAGACAATTTGTCCATAATCGTGTGCATAAGGAAGAATGCTTTCGGTAGCTCCAAATGCCCGCATGATGGGATTGGTAAATAAAATTCCTATGCTGCTGAAAAAAATACCTACCAGGATGGTAAGCAAAAAACCATTCCCGGCAATGAAATTTACTTCCTGAACATCATTTTTACCTAGTTTTCGTGATATTAAAGATGATGTTCCAATACCTATCATATGCGCGAATGAAGAAATAATGGCAATGATAGGCAAAATTATTGTTACCGCTGCAATCCCGATAGAGCCAACGCCTTGCCCTACGAAAATGGTATCGATAATATTGTAGATGGCATTGGCAAACATGCTTACCATAGAGGGTAGCGACAGGCTGACTAAGAGTTTGCTGATTTTGTTACTTCCCAGTTTGGTGTAATTTGCGGCCATTCCCTTTATTTTTAAGCTGCTACTGCATTCTGCTGCTTTTATTAATGTGCCTCCAGCCAGTTTTCTCCGGTACCCAAATCAACAGTCAATGGAATACTAAGCTTTACCGCATCTTCCATTTTGTTTTTTACTATTTCTTTTATTTTTTCCAGTTCGGGTTTGTAAACATCAAAAATCAATTCATCATGTACCTGAAGAATCATTTTTGTTTTAAGATTTTGTTTTTCCAGTTCGTTAAAAACATCAACCATGGCAAGCTTAATAATGTCTGCAGCAGAGCCTTGTATGGGTGCATTTATAGCATTTCTTTCAGCAAACCCACGAACCGTGGCATTCCTGGAATTAATATCTTTTAAGAAACGTTTCCTGCCCATCAGGGTTTCCACGTAGCCTTTATCGCGGGCATCGGCAATACTTTTATCCATATATTCTTTTACTTTCGGAAAACTGTTAAAATATTCGTCGATAAGCTGTTTGGCTTCGGTTCTGGAGATATTTAACCGTTGTGATAATCCGAAAGCAGAAATGCCATAAATAATTCCAAAATTAGCGGTTTTTGCTTTACGCCTTTGTTCTTTCGTTACTTCTGATAATGTTTCCACGTGGAAAATTTTTGCTGCTGTGGTAGTATGGATATCTGTGTTGTTTTTAAAGGCTGTGATCATATTTTCGTCCTGACTCATGTGAGCCATTAAGCGTAGTTCTATTTGAGAATAATCTGCGGCCAGTAAAATATGTTCATTATCTTGAGGAATAAAAGCTTTTCTTATTTCGCGCCCACGCTCTTCGCGGATTGGTATATTTTGCAAGTTTGGATTGTTGGAGCTTAAACGGCCGGTAGCTGCAATGGCCTGGTTAAAAGAAGTATGAATTTTTCCTGTTTTATTATTAATTATTTTGGGTAAGGCTTCAATATAGGTTGATAATAGTTTTTTTAGAGATCGAAACTCCAGTACATCATTGACAATGGGATGTTTATCAGCAATCTTTACCAGTGTTTCTTCGCTGGTAGAATATTGTTTTGATTTGGTTTTTTTTGCATTAGGGTCTAATTTAAGCTTATTGAAAAGAATTTCACCCAACTGCTTGGGCGATGAAATATTAAAGGAAATACCTGCCTGATCAATAATTTTTTCTTCTATTTTAATAAGCTCTTTATTAAGTTCTTTTGCGTAATCATTTAAAGCATTGGTATTAATTTTTACTCCGACGCTTTCCATTTCGGCTAATATTGGAATTAAAGGCATTTCTATAATCTCTGCTAAATAAGACAGTCCTGTTTTTTCCAGTTCTTTTACAAATAATTCTTTAAGCTGCAAGGTTAAGTCGGCATCTTCGGCCGCATAATCTTTTAATTTATCTAATGGCACATTACGCATTGAACCCTGATTAGCTCCTTTTTTACCAATAAGTGTTTCTATTTCTACAGGCTTGTAACCCAGGTATTGCTCCGAAAGATAATTCAGGTTGTGGCGTAGTTCGGGTTGTAATAAATAATGGGCAATCATAGAGTCGAATATTTCGCCTCGTACCTTAATGCCGTAATTTTTTAAAACCAAAATATCATATTTGATGTTTTGTCCTATTTTACGTATTTTTTGGTTTTCGAAAAGAGGCTTAAATTCATCCAAAACCTTTTGTGCTTCTTCCTTTTTTTCAGGAAGATGAATATAATAAGCTTTATGTATTTCCCACGAAACAGATACACCAACAATTTCTGCATTGTGTGGATTGATATCTGTAGTTTCGGTATCAAAACAAAACTCTTTTAGCGGGTTAAGCTGCTCGATTAATTTTTTTCTTTTTTCCAGCGTATCTATCAAAATATATTCATGATCGGTATTAGAGATATTTTTTGAATTTTCATGATTTGATTGACTTGAATCTGAATCCCCGAAAAGAGTCCCCTGCATTACACTGCCAGCCTGGGTAGTAATGATTTCTTTTTGAAACAGTCGCCTGGCAGTGCTTCTAAACTCCAACTCTTCAAACAACCTGGTTAATAATTCTTCATCAGGATCGTCTAAAACCAGTTTTTTCACATCAATTTTTACAGGAACATCTAGCTTTATGGTTACCAGGTCTTTAGATAGCATTACCTGTTCTTTGTTTTCAAGTAATTTTTCTTTTTGTTTTCCTGTAATCTCATCAATATGGGTGTAAATATTCTCAATGCTTCCGTATTTTTCAATCAGTTTGATGGCTGTTTTTTCTCCGATACCGGGTGCCCCGGGAATATTGTCTGAGCTGTCGCCCATTAATCCCATGATATCGATAATTTGTTCGGGATTGTTGATTTTAAATTTTTCACAAATCTTTGATTTATCAATAATCTCCATATCTCCGCCGGCACGGCCTGGTTTGTATATTTTGATATGATCGGTTATCAGTTGTCCGTAATCTTTATCCGGAGTCATCATGTAAGTTGTAAAACCCTCTTTTTCGGCTTGTTTAGCCAAGCTGCCAATAACATCATCGGCTTCGTATCCATCCACTTGTAAAATGGGAATCTGAAATCCCTCAATAATATTTTTTATATAAGGAATTGATTTCCTGATATCTTCGGGCATGACTTCACGATGCGCTTTATATTCTTTATAGATTTCGTTTCGAAAAGTCGGGCCAGGAGGATCAAAAACCACGGCGACATGTGAAGGCTTTTCTTTGGCGATCAAATCAATCAGTGTATTGGTAAATCCATAAATAGCGGATGTATTTAACCCTTTTGAATTAAAACGCGGGTTTTTAATAAATGCGTAATAAGAACGATATATTAATGCATAAGCATCTAACAGATAAAGATTTTTAGACATGATTTAAAGTTTTAGTTTTATTGAGAAAACAATTGTAAAATTTCAACTACCAAATTACAATTTACCAGGCAAAAATAACAGGGGATTATAATATTATTTGATGAAGTGGGTGATCAATATTATTTAATTAAAACTTTGAAAATACAAGACGATTTATAAATTTTACATAAAAATCAATAAAAAAATGTCTAAATCAAAAAATAGGAAAAGGGGCAAACTTCTTAGAGGAAAAAAGAAAAAAAAAGAAGGCAAGCTTTTATAAATGAACAACAGGAAAGGGATAAGGAAGTATTAAAAGCCAGAGCAGTAAAAGGAAATTATAAGATTATCGACAGAGAAGAGCTAGGGAAAAAGGAAAAAATATCAACCGTTTTGCTTGAAATGATTAAGCCGATTCTCTATACTGCAAAAGACGAAGAAGATGCTAGAGGGATTGTTTTAATGGGTGTTGTTGCATGGAATTGCGGCATAATAAAAGAAAAACAGGGTGAAGAAAAACTAAAGGAAGCTATGAAAGATTTCAAAGGCAAGGAAAACAGCGAAGAAAAAAAATTGCTGGATGAATACATCAGTAAAAAATGCAGTCAGTATAGCCAATATAATGATTTTATTACAGACATTGAATTGTCATTTGATTCTGATGGGAAAATGAATTTTTCGATATTAACCGGAGTCAAAGAATAAATCGCAAAACGATAATTAGTATCCTATAAAAACTCGTTATCTAAATAAGCATTTACTTAAAAAATAATGAAATAAATTTTTAGTGAAAATTGATTTTAATCCTGAATGGTATAAACATGCGTTGGAAGAGCAAAAAATGCGTGCTCCGTATATGATGACCAAATATGCCAACACCGAAGCCCGTAAAGCAGGGCAACTTCGTGGCTTAGTTATTGAACATCATGTTTCCGGATGGTTTAAAAAATATTATCCACTGCATTACTTAGAACCTGATAATTACAGGCAATGGAGAAAAATTTGCAGTCATGATTTTAAAATAAAAACATCCTCCAAAATTTTATATTTAGATGTTTCAGGGCCTAAAAAAGATGGCACCTTTGGTTCGTATAGCTATAAGCCACAATTGGGCGTAGACTTTCATATTTTATGTAACGCCATTGGTTTTAAAACCTGGAATGATGTGGATTACAAAAAAGGGTTTGAAATACCGGGCGTAGTTACTCCGGAAAATTATAAAAAAACAATAAATATGAAGGATATTATTAATTTTGGGAGATGGCTAAAACAAATTGGTTTATGAATTATTTGAAATTATTACATCCCAACCTCGATAAAGAGCAACAAAAGAAGGCAGAAATAAGAATTGAGCGATATTTAAAAAAATATCCTGATAAAGATATCCGAAAATTTATTGATAAAATTAACAATGAAATAGAACTGGAAAATACCAAACAATTCCTAATTTCTGAAATCCAAAAGAGTGCAAATCAAAATAACAAAAAAAATATTGAATACGCTGTAGAGTGTATACTGAATGGGAAATATGCACAAAAGTTTTTAAAAGGGAATAAATATCCTTTTAACCGTTTACAAGAGTTTGTTGAGTTAAATGAATCGAATCAATTAACCCTTTTTCATAATGATTTTAGAGAAACAAAAATTAAAGAAAATTCGATTGATTTAATTGTTACCGACCCTCCATATCCGAAAAAATATATTGAACTATATCGCGATTTAGCTTTGTTTGCCTTAAAAGTTTTAAAACCTGGAGGATCACTATTTACTATGGCCGGGCAATCGTATTTTCCTGAGATTTTGAAACAAATGGAGATAGAAGGTTTGAACTATAACTGGACATTGGCATATTTAACACCTGGTGGACAATCACCCCAATTGTGGCAACGCAAAGTAAATACTTTTTGGAAACCGGTTTTATGGTATACGAAAGGGAAACCTGAAAACTGGATGGGCGATGTGGTAAAAAGCAATGTAAACGATAATGATAAATTGTTTCATTTCTGGGGGCAGTCTATTTCCGGAATGTCCGATTTAATTGACAGGGTTTCGTATATGGGCGAAACCGTTTTAGATCCTTTTATGGGCGGAGGAACCACAGGTGCTGTTTGTTTAATGCAACGAAGAAAATTTATTGGAATAGAGTTAGATCAAGAAGTTTTTAAAACGGCTAAAAGCCGGTTAAAATTGTTGGAAAAAGAGTTAAAAGGGTAATTTACAAATTATCCTCTGCATACCATTCGGCAAAAGATGTTCCTGTTTCATGTAATTTAATGCTATGAAGTTTGAGTCGATCGGGAAGCTTTTTTATGATCTTTTCTGCAAAATCTGTTACCATATTTTCACAGGTGGGCTGATAGTTAGTAATATATTGTTTTTTAAACATTTGATTGTTCAAACACGTTAAGCTGCCGGCAGCAGTTTTACTCAAAATGAGAGCATGGTCGAGCGGATGGACAATTTCGACATTTACAATTTTTTTCAAGTCGCCAAAGTCGATTACCATTCCGTTTTTTGGGTTGTTTTCATCTTCTATGGGCTCGCCAATAACCGTAACGAACATTTTATACGAATGGCCGTGAATATTTGCACATGGGCCATCGTAATTCCACAAGGCATGTGCAATTTCAAAGTTAAACTCTTTGGTAACCCGTATTTTCGCCATTTACAATAATTTTAAAATCTGATTATTAATAATACAAAGATATAACGCTTTTGTTTTATAAAAAACATTTAAAAACCACCCGGCAAATACAGGGTGGTTTCAATATTTTATTTCAATCTTTATTAAATTTATGAATTAGTGCATTTACTTACACAATTCACAATATTGCTTAAATTGGCATGTTTTAAAAAGTAGTAAGTATTTTTCCCTTCTCTTTTGGAACAAAGCACACCTTTATCTTTTAAAATTCCAAGGTGGTGCGATGTAGTTGATTGCTCAATGCCTAATAATTCATGTATTTCTGTTACAGTCAGTTTTTTGCCATCTTCAAGGTAATTTAAAATAGCAATACGCATCGGATGCGCAATAGCTTTAAGCATATTCGCCGCTTCCTCTAATTGTTCTATGGTTAAATCTTTTATATTCATTTTCTTTAACTAAAAATTTTATTAATTAGACAAATGCAAATATATAAATATCTTATTTTTAAATAATGATAAATATCATTTTTTTTTATATTTAAGGTATTGATTTTGTGAATTTAATTAGTAGCTGGTTACCTTATATCAATTCGCATGAACATCATCAACTGTTTATTGTTTTAATTTTTGCTGAATGAATTAATTAGTATATTTGATGCCATAACCAAAAAGAATGTCTGTAGTAGAAAAAATAAAAGCTCCTATAAAGGATGAAATGGAAAAATTTGAACCTTTTTTCCGTTCATCCATGAAAACCAAAGTGCCGTTATTAAATATTATCATGAACTATTTATTGCGGCGTAAGGGAAAGCAAATGCGCCCTATGTTTGTTTTTTTAACATCAAAGATGTTGAAAGAAGAGGTTAGCGAATCTACTTATACAGCAGCATCATTAATAGAGCTTTTACATACAGCTACATTAATTCACGATGATGTGGTTGACGAAGCCTACGAAAGAAGAGGTTTTTTTTCTATTAATGCACTCTGGAAATCGAAAATAAGTGTGTTGGTAGGTGATTATTTGCTTTCTAAAGGGCTTTTATTGGCTGTAGACCATAATGAGTATGAATTATTGAAAATTGTTTCGGTTGCTGTACGCGAGATGAGTGAGGGAGAGTTGTTACAAATTCAAAAATCCAGGAAACTGAACCTTACCGAAGAAGTTTATTATGATATTATCCGGAAAAAAACAGCTGCACTTATTGCCGCATGTACGGCATGTGGGGCAAAATCATCGGGCGCTAACGGACAGGTGGTAGAAAAAATGTGGCAGTTTGGCGAATATGTTGGAATGGCTTTTCAGATCAAAGATGATTTACTCGATTATCAAAATAACGGGAGCATAGGAAAACCTTCTGGCAATGATATTAAAGAGAAAAAGCTAACATTACCCATTATTTATGCCCTTGAGCAATCTTCGTTAACAGAAAAAAAGAAGATATTAAGCATAGTAAAGCGCCACAATAAAAATAAACGAAAAGTTAAAGAGGTTATCGATTTTGTGATTGCAAAGGGAGGCCTCGATTATGCATCACAAAGGATGGATGAATATAAAGTAAAGGCTCTTGATCTTTTGAATGAAATGCCTCAAAATACTTCGAAAGAGGCATTGCTGGAACTGGTAAACTATGTGGTTACCCGTCAAAAATAAAAACTACACACAGAGTTATTGAAACCATAATCTCACAAAAACAAATCTTGTAATAAACCTGGCTCATATTCTCGTTTAAGCGAGCAAATGTAAAAACCAGTATTGATTAACAAAATACAGCCCCTTATTCATAAGGTAATTTTTTATTACCTGCTTTAATTTTTCTCAATTAAAAAACATGTAACCTATTGAATGGTAAAATGTTAATTTTAGATTTAGGATAGGATTACGTATTAATTTATAAAATCTTATATATATTTTTTTTAACAAGAGATGTTTTGAGTGTTTTATAGCTTGCAAACATTATTTAGCTAACGAATACCCATTACTTTGCATTCTCTTATTAAAATATGACAAAAGCAAAAAACTTAAAATATATATTATAAACCAATTTTATTAGCGATAAAATATGTTGCGGATGAAACTGAAGCTGCAAGTATTGCTCCCCAGATCAAATCAATAACCGTAACCATAATAGGCCAGTTTTTTAGTGTCGCTAAATTGGTCAAATCATATGTTGCATAAGTAATAAGCCCGAAAAGCGCACCAAACAGGAGTGCGTGCATCCATGAGTTCTTTTTCATTGCCGGCATAACAACAAACAACACGAGTCCACAAATAAACAACAAATAAAAAATAATTGCTGCGGTCCAGTTTACATCACGTTTCATCAAAAAGCCTATCTGATTTCTATAAAAATTTTTAGCTATCAATCCCAGCCATAACATGTCAATGGCAAAAAATACAGGTAATGCAATGGCGTAAAGTTTGTAAAACATCGTGTTAATTTATTTGATTTTTAAAATCATTCTAATCACAAAGAATCCAAAGAGGGTCAGACACACAATCACTGTAATAATGACCCCAGGATATTGCCCTCCAAAACCGGTGGCAGAAATATGTTTAATCAATATCCCAACATATGCCCAGATCAACACCAATCCATAAACAACATTTTTATCTTTTTGCATTCGCAAGACTCCGATAACTGCTCCTACAAGCAGAATGATCATTGCCCAAACATATTGAGCTACACCAAAACCATTCCAGCCGATACTTACCAAAAAAACAGTGACATTGGCAATGGCTGCTACCGTTATCCAGCCAAAATATGCACCAAATGGTGTATAAACGAATAATTTATCCTGTAATGTTAATTGTGCATCGCGAAGAATATCCGCAATTCTGATAAGAGAAAAAAGCAATACCCCCAGAATAAGGACTGAAAGGCCAATAAGTTCGAAATGCCATGCAAATATCCAGGCAATATTAGCTACTGAAGTAGCAATAAAATAAATATTGACTTTTGTTAGCAATTCTCCTTTTTTTTGAGCTTTTTTTGAGAATTGGTAAATTACATAACCGGCAAGCAGGATATAAATCAATCCCCAGATAGAAAAAGTTAATCCAGCCGGCGAAAATAAATTAGGATAAGCATCAGAGACTTCTCCTGTAGTACGGTCATTGATGGGCAGACTGTTAGCCAAAAAATTTACAATTACCATACCGACAAAAGTTATAACTACAAAAATTTTAATGATTACATTTTTCATATTTATGGTTCTGTTGGGTTTATTTGTTCTCATATGCAACAGCTAAAGGTTGATTAAAATTAGGGATAAATTTTTATAAATGAAAAAAACGTGCGCAAAATCGCACGTCTAAATATCATTTTAGGTTATCAGAAATAATGAATTTATTGATTATTGTGCAAATGTAAATCCATTTGATAAAAAGAAATGTTAAGTTTATAATCAACAAATTGTTGGTAAACCTTTTTATTTAAAAAGATACATTCTAATTATCGGGACTGTTTACCCAAGCTCTAACAGCAAAATTAACAGAGCTGTCGGC
>JBKHIH010000099.1:0-12310 GCA_046538755.1 Thiohalospira sp. | reverse complement strand
AAACTGAAGAAGTTGAAGAAACTGAAGAAGTTGAAGAAACTGAAGAAGTTGAAGATGATTTAGTTGAAATGGTAGAAACCGCAGAAAAAAGAAAGGATTTAGCTGATATTGTTAAAACTGCCGATGAATTCAAATCAATCAGAACTGAATTAAGTAAATACAAAAGCGCTGATGCTCTACGCGGTAAAATGTTGGACATACTCGGTGATGAACCAAAGGATGAAGAAGAAGAAGAAGTAACCGCACCTGCTTCTAAATCTAAGAAAAAAGAGAAAAAAGAGAAATCAACATCACCATATGGAATTACAGTTGATATCATATGTAAAAATCCAGATATAACAAAAGACCAACTCAATGTTGAGCTCAAAAAAGCTGGAATTGATACGGAGAGTAGTAAAAATGCTATCCAAACTGGATATTCCCAAACGAGAAAAGTTATTGAAATATTACGTGCTAATAATTTAATGAAAAGATAATTTAAAATATGAAGCATAAAATCCTTTCTTGTATACCATTCCAATTATCCGATACTCAGGAGAAATTGGAATGGTTACATAAAACAACAGAAAAACATAAACCACATATCTTTGTAACACCACAAGAATTTTTTGGTGGTGCAGTTATGATGCCACACAAACGAGATTTTAAATTTGATGAACTTTTTCCTGATCTTAGTAAATTATGTAAAAAATACAACATGGCTCTTGTTGTTGGTGTACAGGAACGTGATGATGATGGTAGTAATAAAACAGCTATTTGGTTTATAAATGAAAAAGGCAAATATCTTGGTAGGGTAGTTAAATTCGCTTTACCAAAATATGATCATATAGCAACATCTGGATTTGGTAATGTAGTTCCTGAGGACAATTTTGAAAATAGATTTAAAACTTTCAAATTACATAATCTTGAAACAAGTGCAATGTTTTGTTGGGAGGTGTACAGTGATATTCTTTGGACAGGTCTTGGACTTACAAAACCAGATGTAATCTTCAGTTTAATAAAATTTGGTCCAAATGCTTGGCCCACTGTAAAGAAAATAAAAGGAAAAAATACAGTAGTTGATTTTGGTTATGGTAGATGGGCTGAAGAAGATGATGGTGGATGGATTGCAAGATTAAAAATGGCCAATATTTGGCAAGTTAAATGTCCAATAATATGTTCTACAAATGGATGGAATCAAAATCCACGATCAATGCCTATTTGTGGTACAATCTCAGGAATTGATGGACAAGCTGAAAATGATCATTGGTACCCAAGAAAAACAGATAAATTAAAAAAAATTCCTGAAAAAATTATAATATCCACTATTGATGAAAATGCAGTTAGGGGTTCTTTAAAAAATAAATGGATATATAAAGAATTGACGGGTGAATTTCCACCATATTCACTCGGTAAGTACACAATGCATTTAAAAATTAATAGGATTGAAGATAGGGTATTAAAGGCAATGCAAACAAAAAAACAACAAACTTTATTTGATTAATTATGAAAAAATGGAATGTAAGTTGGAGTGAAATATTTTATTTATTAACAAGTATTGACCATCCTGAAAACATGGTTTATGGAGTACCAAAAGGTGGAATGATTGCTGCTGGTTTTCTTCAAAAAGCAACAGTAACTCATAAACCGTCAATTGCTAATATTATCCTTGATGATATTGAAGATAGTGGGAAAACTCGGAAATATTATGAAGAAAATATAATGAAAAAAGGGCAGAGATTCCATGCCTTGTTTAATCGAAAAGATATGGTAAAAGTAGATGGTGAAATACCATGGATTGTGTTTCCGTGGGAACAAGATCATCCGGCCGGAGAAGATACTGTTGAACAGAATATTGTTCGACAATTACAATATATAGGGGAGGATCCGGAAAGAGAAGGGATAAAAGAAACCCCACGCAGAATTGTTAAATCCTGGGATGAATTATATTGTGGGTATAATCAGTCACCTGCCGATGTTTTAACCACATTTGAAGCTGATGGTTATGATCAAATAATACTATTGAAAGATATTGAATTATACAGTATGTGTGAACATCATATGCTCCCTTTTTACGGCAAAGCACATGTTGCTTATATTCCAGATAAAAAAGTTATTGGCATTTCCAAACTTGCTCGACTTGTTGATATATTTGCAAGACGAATGCAAATACAAGAAAGAATTGGAGAACAAGTAACTACAGCATTAATGGAGTATCTTAAACCACTTGGTGCGGCTTGTATAATTGAAGCTAAACATCTTTGTATGATGGCGAGGGGTGTCGGAAAACAGAATTCAGTAATGACTACTTCAAGCATTAAAGGTGTATTTATGGATAAACCTACCGCTAAAGCAGAACTGATAAATTTAATAAAATGAAAAAACCTAAAATAAATTTATTTCTTGACTCAGGAGCTTTCTCAGCTTGGACACAAGGTACAAAAATTGATGTACAAGAATACATAAAATTTATAAAAAAGCATCAAGATATCATTGGAATATATGCAAATCTTGATGTTATAGGACTTGGTGGAAAACAACCAAATCAATTAACAGCTGAAAAAACGCTTGAGAATCAAAAAATAATGGAAGCTGCTGGATTATCACCACTTCCCTGTTTTCATTACGGAGAACCATTGTCATTTCTTGAATATTATGTTAAAAATTATGATTACATTGCTCTTGGTGTTGCAGGAAATTCAGGGGCAAAGTTAATACCGTGGTTAGATTCTTGTTTTTCAAAATATATATGTGATAACACAGGGTTTCCTAAAGTAAAAGTTCATGGGTTTGCTATTACATCAGTCCCTCTTATGTTACGTTATCCATGGTACTCCGTAGATTCAACATCATGGGCTTTAATAGGTGGTATGGGTTCAATATATGTTCCTAAATATAAAAATAAAGTGTGGGTGTATGATGAAAATGTATTAAAAATAGCAGTTTCGTCACAAAACCCAAAGAAAAAAGAAGCTGGTCAGCATATAGATACTCTTACACCTTATCTTAGAAGAATATATATTCATTATATTCATGAAAAAGGTTATAAATTAGGAAAATCTGAATTTAAACAAGAAAAACAATCATATGCACTTGCTGAAAATGAAAGATGGGTTGAAAAAAAATCTAAAAAATCATTACGTTTAGTTGAAATACTGGTAGAAGAAGGTTTATGTAATCGTTATCAATTACGTGATGAGCTAAATATTATTTATTTTAAAGATTTAGAAAAAACCATTCCTAAATGGCCGTGGTGTTTTGAAACAAAAAATATAATGGAGGGATTATTATGAAAGTATATTTTGCAACTTGTTGGATGAATCGAAATTTCGATGAAATTTTAACTAATAAAAAGGCAAAAAATAGACTTATTAGCTTTTTTTTCATACGACAGCAGAAAAACAACACAAAATTATTAAAAGAATATATCACAAAAGGAATAACATCAAAATGAAAATTTATTTTGCAGGTGGTTTATAATTTTCCGCCAAAAAAGAAACCCAAATGATCTATAATGATTAGACACGTCTTTTGAGTTATTATAATCAAAAACATTTACTAATTAAATTATTAAAAAAATGAAAACATTACGAAGACCTAAAGGTCACTCACCAGAACAAATGATAACTAAATTATCTATTAAACATCCTGAAAAAACTTGGGAAGAATTAACAACGTTAATTATTGAAAAAACAAAAGATTGGGAAAAACCAATTACTTATGCAGAGCTTCAAACAGTAAAACAAACATTTAAAATCATTCAAAAAAGAAAAAAACAATATAAACCATTAACAAAAAAGGGACACTGTACTTTTATAAAAACAGAATGGAAAGCTGGAATGACAAGTGCGGAAATGAAATTAAAACTTAAACAAAATGGATTTGATCCTGAAGCAAAAGGTGTAAATTGAATAATCGCAGAACAATTATGTATTGATAATGAATTTAAATAACAGGGTTATCAAATTAAATAAAAAATTAATTAAAATGAAAATCAAAAAACAAGAATTACAAACAGCCTTAGAAATAGTCAAACCGGGATTAGCTAATAAACCAATAATTGAACAAGCCACTGCTTTTGCCTTCATAAATGGTAATGTAGTAACGTATAATGATGAAATTAGTATTAGTCACCCAATTCAAGGGCTTAAAATAGAAGGTGCTATTGAAGCTACGGAATTATATGCATTACTCACTAAATTTAAAAAAGATGAAATTGATGTAGAAATAACAAAATCTGAAATTCAATTTACATCTGGAAGGAATAAAAGTTATTTAACTTTACAAACAGAAATTAATCTACCACTTGAAGAAATAGGTGAAATTGATGATTGGAAACCACTTCCCGAAACTTTTAATAAACATGTGAAATTTGCAATACATTCTTGTTCACGGGACATGAGTACACCAATTTTAACCTGCGTTCATATTAGAAAAGATGGTATAATTGAAGCGACAGATGGATTTAGAATTGTTAATTGTAAAGGTAAAAAAATGCCAGTAACTAATTTTTTATTACCATCCTCGGCTGCAGCTGAAGTAATTAAATTAAATCCAATTAATATTGCTACTGGAAAAGGTTGGATTCATTTTCAATCAAAAGAAGGCACTGTTATTTCCTGCAGAATATTTGAGGATAAATATATGAATATATCACAACATTTAAATGTAAATGGTTTAGAATTAACATTACCTAAAACAATAAATGAAATGATTGATCGTGTTGGCATATTTGCTAAACGTGATTACTTTTTGGATGAAAGTATTTATATTACAATTGAAAATAAACGAATTAAACTTAAAGCAGAATCTGAAACAGGCAGAGGTGAAGAAGAAGCTAATATTAGATATACAAAAAAAGAAAAAATTGAATTTATCATTTCTCCTTATTTATTTAAAGATGTATTAAATGAAACAAATGAAATGATTATAGATGAAAAGAAAGTTAAATTTTTAGCCGATGATTGGGTGTATATAATAATATTAAAAAATAAATAAATGAGAGGATTTTTCTCAAGTAATGAAATAAAATCGACAATAAATCCATCAGGTAAACCACTTTCTTGTGCTTCTTGTGGTTTATATAAAAATTGTGATTCACCTAAAATGAAACCTTTTGGTAATTTTAAAAAAGGCATTCTCAATATAGGGGAAGCACCTGATGAGGTGGAGGATCGTAAAGGACGGCAATGGCAAGGTAAAGCTGGTAAATTATTACAAAGAACATATCAAAATCTTGGTATTGACTTATTTGATGATTGTTTGAATATAAATGCTGTTAATTGTCATCCTAAAAATAATAAGATACCTACCTCTTATCAAATAGATTGTTGCAGAAGTGTAATTGTTTCAAAAATAATTAAAGAATATATGCCGAAAATAATAATAGTTTTTGGTGATTCTGCTTTGTATTCTATTATTGGGTATCGTTGGAAAAAAGATTTAGATACTATATTTAAATGGCGTGGTTTTCAGATCCCAGATCAGGATTATAAATGCTGGATTTGTCCTACATTTCATCCAAGTTATGTTGAAAAAGAGGATCAACAAGTTCAGACAGTTTGGGAACAGGATCTTCAACAGGCATTAAGTAAGTTAGATGAGTCATTTCCTAAAATGAAAAAACCTGATATACGGATAATAAAAGATTTAAATCCTTTGCGGGAATTATCAGGAGTAGTTGCAATTGATTATGAAACTACCGGATTAAAACCTCATGCTTCCGGGCATAGGATTATTTGTGCGGCCGTAAGTTATAAGGATAATAAATGTTTTTCATTTATGATACCAAAAACACGGAAAGAAAGACAACCATTTATTGATCTTATCGCCAGCAAAACAATAGGTAAAATGGCACATAATATGAAGTTTGAAGAGGCATGGAGTGTACATAGATTAAAGCAATCTGTTGGATTTTGGGAATGGGATAGTATGTTAGCCGCCCATGTTATAGATAATCGCCCAAAAATATCAAGTCTAAAATTTCAAACCTATGTTAATTTTGGGGTGATTGATTATGATAGTGAGGTAAGTCCATATCTAAAATCAGTAGATGGAAAAAATGGAAATAGTATGAATAAAGTTGAAGAATTGATTAAAACAGAAAAAGGGACAAATCAACTTTTAACTTATTGTGGTTTGGATACTATTTATCAATACAAGCTTGCAATGATACAAATGAATCAATTAGGCTATGATTTTTTACCGTTTTAATAGATTGTAAAGCCTTTTTTATATCTTAATAATAGATTTATATTAAAAGGAAGGTAACTTCGTTAAATCAAAGGAAAATATAAAAAATAAATGATAATAGATATAAAACCAAATAATTTTGAAGCCTATTTATTGCTACACAAAGGTTCCCAGGCATTTGCCAGAGCAGAACAGCAAGGGATGCGAATTGATATGGATTATGCTGAAAAGAAATCTAAACAATTAGCTAAAAAAATACAATTACTTGAGGATAAATTTCGCAGAACTAAACTGTATAAACATTGGGATCGCACTACCAGAGGAAAACCAAATATTAATTCAAATGCACAACTTAGTTATTTTCTTTATAATACTAAAAAAATAAAACCTGCTAAATTTACAATAACTGGAAAAGGATCTACCGATGAAGATGCTTTAAAGCAATTAAATATCCCTGAAATTAATATTTTATTAAAGGCGAGGAAATTAAAGAAAATAAAAGATACATATTTGCAAGCGTTCATCCGCGAACAAGTTAATGGATACATTCATCCATTTTATAATTTACACACTGTACGGACATATAGATCATCTTCGGACAAACCAAATTTCCAAAATATACCTAAGCGAGACAAAGAGGCAATGAGGATTTGTCGTAAAGCTATTTATCCACGCCCTGGCTATCAACTATTCGCAGCTGACTTTGGTTCTTTAGAAGTAAGGATTGCGGCTTGTTATCACCAAGATCCCACTATGCTAAAATATATAAAAGATCCTACGACAGACATGCATGGAGATATGGCAAAACAGATTTTCAAAATAAGTAATTTTAATAAAGAAATACCAGAGCACGGAGTAATCAGGGCGGCAGTAAAAAATGGATTTGTATTTCCTCAATTTTATGGTGATTATTATAAGAATAATGCTTTAAGTATGGCTTGTGAATGGGGGGAATTACCAGAAAGAAAGTGGAAGTCAGGGCAAGGTATTTTGTTAAATGAAGGCACTTTATCTGATCACATGATTGCTAATGGAATTAAAAGTATTGATCAATTTATAGAACATGTAAAAGATATTGAATATGATTTTTGGTTCAATCGCTTTCCCATATATCGCAAATGGAAAGAAAAATGGTGGAAAAATTATCAAAGAACTGGTAGAATTGAATTACTTACCGGTTTCACTTGTTCTGGAATACTTGGGAAAAATGATGCGATTAATTGGCCAGTACAGGGGGCAGCTTTCCATTGTCTATTATGGTCATTTATCAGGTTGGATGAAATTATGCGGGCAAAAGGTTGGAAAAGTAGATTAATTGGACAAATACATGATGAAATTATCTTTGATGTGCACCCTGATGAATTATACGAAGTCGCCTTAAATGTTAAATTAGTCACCACAGGAGATTTACCAAGAGCGTGGGGATGGATTAATGTTCCTTTAGAAGTTGAAGCTGAAGTTGCTGGAATTGATGAAAGTTGGGCTGATATGAAACCTTATAAATTACCAACAAAATTAAATTAAAATTTTCTAAAACAAATTGAATTTTAAAGTATATTATATTAAATGGAAAAACCAATTTGGAAAATAGTTGCTGAATCAGTTGAATTAGAAATGGTAATCCATACTTTTCTAAGACCAAGGATTAGGCGTTTTCAAAAAATAAATAAAACAAGTATTAAATCAATTGATATTGAAATAATACATAATGGGAAAGAATCCTTGATAAATAATGTTAAAATAATTTTAAACCACAAATGAGCCTATATTTAAAATACAGACCTGATACATTAGATTCAATTATTGGAAATGAATCTGTTGTTTCGTCCTTAAAAGGAATGTTAAAGAAAAAAGAAACTTGTCCTCATTCATTCTTATTAACAGGGCCAACCGGTTGTGGGAAAACCACAATTGGAAGAATCATTGCAAAAGAACTGGATTGTAAAGGATCAGATTTTCGGGAAGTGGATTCGGCTGACTTCCGTGGTATTGATACTATTAGGGAAATAAGAAAACAAAGCCAATATAAACCACTTGAAAGCCCTTGCAAGGTTTGGTTAATTGATGAATGCCATAAAATGACAGGAGATGCCCAAAATGCATTATTAAAAATATTAGAAGATACCCCAAAGCATGTCTATTTTATTTTGTGCACCACAGATCCTCAAAAATTGATTGCGACAATAAAAGGTAGGTGTAGTCAATTTCAGGTTAATCTTTTACAGAATCATTTAATGTTTTCTCTTTTACGTTCTGTTGTAAAGGCTGAAAAAGAAACTTTGCCCAAACTTGTATATGAACAAATTATTCAAGATACATTTGGGCATCCACGAAATGCCCTTCAAGTATTAGATCAGGTATTAAGAGCTGAACCCGAAAGAAGACTTGAGGTTGCAAAACGATCTGCCGAAGAACAAAGTCAATCTATTGAACTATGCCGTGCGCTTATCAGTGGAGAAGGTTGGAAGAAAGTGGCTAATATCCTTCAAGGCTTAAAGGATCAGGATGCCGAAGGTATTAGAAGACATGTTTTAGGGTATGCCCAAACTGTATTACTAAAAAGTGATAATTCAAATGCCGCTGCAATTATTCAAGAATTTTGGGAACCGTTTTATAATATTGGTTTTCCGGGATTGGTATTTGCCTGTTATTCTGTAATCAAAAATTAGAATTATGAAAATAAATGAGATATTCAATCTTCCAAGGGAACGAATTGCCCCAGCCTCATTTAATAAGCAAACAATATCAAGTGATTGTCATATAAATCATAATAAAGCAAAAATATATATTTCTATTGAATGGATTGATATAACGGATTATGAATGGGCAAGAGAAAATGCACAATTACATTTATTTGGGATGAGAAAGAAAATGCAAGGTCTAAAAGAAATTAAAATAATATGTGAAACTGAGTTTGATGATGGGCAAAATGTTATAATTGATATTCCTGATTTTGAAATATTTTATGGAAAAATTTATGGACTTTGCCCCGAATATTTATGTGTTCCCAATAATTAAAAAGTTAAAATTATGGACTACGAAAAAGATGTACATATTAATGAAAATGATTTGGATTTGGAATGTTTAGAACAACCAAGTCTAATGCTAAAATACTCAAAACATTTAGAGTATTTGAAAAAGGAACGTGATAGGATTAAAGAAAAGGTTGATCTTGTCAGAGCGGGATTGGATAAGGATATCCGCACAACTCCAGAAGACTTTGATATTTATGGTAAAATTACTGAAGCTGTCGTTTCTGCTGCTATTCTAATACAGCCAGAATACAAAAAAGTGATGGAAGAGTATTTGAATGCGAAGTATGAAGCCGGGGTCGCCCAGGGAGTTGTTTCCGCTATTGATGCCCGGAAAACCATGTTAGAGTTACTTGTTAAACTACATGGGCAAAGTTATTTTGCTGGACCTCGGGTTCCTCGTGATTTATCACAAGAAAGAGAAAAAAGCCAAAAGAAAATTGATGGGGGTATTTCCCAAAAAATGAAAAGAAAAAAATGATAACAGATACAACAATTTTAATCATAGCAATCCTAATATTTATTTGGCCAGTTATTTCCTATATTGGGGGAAAATTTCAAATGATGGGTTGGATTGATGAATTTAAAAAATTTCACAAACAATTAAAAACTAAACAAAATGAGCAAAAAAAGAAAAAGCAGTTTTAAAGGTAAAGTGCGTAAAGATGTACAAAGACAAAGGCAAGCCGAAAGTTCATACGGTTATTTAAATCTACCAAAAGATATAAGTATTTATAAAGCAGAGCCAGGGAGAGCTTGGTTAGATTTTATGCCGTATGTTGTAAGTGATGAAAAACATCCAGACAGAGACGATCAACTTGAAATTGCATTACCTGGTGATCTTTGGTATAAACGCCCGTTTAAAGTGCATAGAAATATTGGAGTTAATAATGAAGCAGTGATTTGCCCAACGAGTTTTGGGAAACGATGCCCAATTTGTGAATACCGTGCAAAAAGAATGAAGGAAGGTGCAGAGAAGGAAGAAACAGATGCCTTGAAAGTATCAATGCGGAATTTGTATATTGTGATTCCTAAAAAATCAAAGGAACATGATGAAAAACCTCATATTTGGGACATAAGCCAATATTTATTTCAAAACCTATTGAATGAAGAATTGGAAGAATATGAAGAATATGAAGTATTTCCTGATTTGGAAGAGGGTCTAACTGTGAAAATACGATTTGAGGAACAACAGATCGGTAAGAATAAATTTTCAGAAGCCGGTAGGATTGATTTTGAAAAAAGAAAAGAGGTATATGACGAAGACATTTTGGATGATGTTCCTGATTTAGATAAAGTGCTAAAAGTTCTACCATATAAACAACTTGAACGCATGCTTTTTGAATTAGACGACGAGGAGGAAACGGATGAAAATATTGAAAATATTGACGAGGAAGAGGAAGAGGAAGAGGATACAGTAACCCCAGAAAAAGGAATAACTCGTCGACGGAAGAAAAAAACTGAATCTGAGGAAGAGGAAGAGGAAGAAGAGGAAGAGGAAGAGGAAGAGGAAGAGGAAGAGGAAGAAGAGGAAGAGGAAGAAGAGGAAGAGGAAGAGGAAAAACCAATCCGACGTAGTAAAACAAAAGCAGCAAAAAAATCAACTGGAAAAGAACGATGTCCTCATGGACATAAATTTGGTGTAGATACTGATAAATTCCCAGATGATTGTGATGTATGTGAGATTTGGGACGATTGTATTGAGGCAAAAGAAAATAAATAAATTATGTTTAGACAAAAATCAAGAGCAAGTAAGGCGGAAAATAAAAAAATGGTGGGGGCTTATGTCCCTCGCCATCTTCATAATTATATCACCTTATATTGCCTATTACATGAAAAAGCCAAAAGTAGTATAATGGAAGAGGCTCTACAAAATTGGCACCAAAAAGCTATATACGAAAAATCAGAATCTCAAATAATTGAAGAACTTCGAAATGAAGTACAAAAAGGATGGTTCATACGTTCTAAACAATCTAATTGTATTTTTGAAGATTTTATTAAAGAAATAACTGATTTTTTTAGGCTTAGGGACATAGATGAAAAATACATCAAACAAATAATTAATATAAATGAAAAGGACAGTGAAGGCGAAAAGCCCATTATCAAAACAGGTTAAAACTAAAATTAAAAAACCAGTAACTAAAAAGAAAGAATTAGTTGGTAATACTGAAATAATGATTAGTACGGGATCTACATTGTTGGATCTTGCTATTAGTGGTGGACGTATTCGCGGTGGTGGGATTCCTGCTGGTATATTAGTTGAAATATTTGGTCCGGCTGGAAGTGGGAAAACTGTTTTACTTTGTGAAATTGCCGGTGATGTTCAAAGGAAAATGGGAGAAATAATGTTTCACGATCCCGAAGCCAGACTAAATAAACAATTTGCTCAAATGTTTGATTTAGACACTGACAATATGTCATACGGCACTCCAAATACTATCCCCCAAGTATTTAAATCTGTTAGAGATTGGGAACCCGAAAAGAAAGGTATTCATGGTATATTTGCCGATTCTCTTGCCGCTCTTTCCACTGATATGGAAATGAAAAATGATGCTGGAGATAAAATGGGAACGCGACGCGCAAAAGAATTTTCAGAAGAATTAAGACGAACATGTCGGATTTTGACAGAAAAAAATTATTTAATGGTTTGCAGTAACCAAGTTCGCGTAAATATTGATGCTGGTCAATTTGGTCAAAAATATACAAGTCCAGGGGGTGAGGCTATTGGATTTTATTCTTCCCTGAGATTAAGGGCAATGAAACCAGAAAAAATTACTGATAAGAAAAAAGTACAAGGAAAAGAGGTCAAAAGAATCATTGGGGTAAATGTTATGTTTGAAGTATTTAAAAACTCAACATGGAAACCTTATCGTTCTGCCCCTGTTACTATCTTATTTGATTACGGAATTGATGATATAAGACAAAATCTACAATTCGTAAAGGATTATACTGATGCAACTGTTTATGCTGTTAATGGCGAAAATCTTGATAAATCAATGGAAAAGGCTATTGAGATTGTGGAAGAAAATGAACTTATTATTCCTTTGAAAGAACAAGTGATTGATCTTTGGGAACGAATTGAATCCCTATTTGGGACAGAACGTAAA
>JBKHIH010000149.1:0-2779 GCA_046538755.1 Thiohalospira sp. | reverse complement strand
CTGCCTTCCGCCTTCTGTCTTCTAACAATCCTTTTTCCACAATAATTGCAGTAGTACCTAAATTTATAACTTTCCATTAAAATTGCAGTAGTACCATATTTTTATAAGTTATTGATTCACAATACCGGGATCAGAAGCTCTGAGATTACGACATTTTAGTTTAATCTCATAATCCCATAAAGCATTGATTATTAAGTGCTGGATCAGGAGTTCTGAAGTTCAAAATCCCAAGTTCAAAGTTCAAAATAAATCCCAATCTGAGCTTTGAATTATCTTATCGTGTTTTCATTGGCAAATGATAGTTAATATTTTCAAATCAACCGATTTTTAAAAAGAGGCTTAAGTCTATTCCCCTTCAAATTCAATCATTGAAAATACATTTTTCCCTTTCAACATATCTCTGCCTTTTAAATCCGGTAATTCAACGAGAAAAGCACATTCAACGACTTCTCCTTTAAGTTTCTCTACCAAATCTATTGCGGCAGCTATTGTGCCGCCGGTTGCTATAAGGTCATCAATAATCACTACTTTATCACCTTCCTGAATTGCATCTTCATGGATTTCAATTTCAGCGGTTCCGTATTCCAATTGAAATTTCTGGCTAATATTTTTAAAAGGCAATTTTCCTTTTTTTCTTACCGGAATAAAACCCACGTTAAGCAGGTAAGCGAGTACAGAACCAAAAACAAAACCCCGTGCTTCAATACCCACTACTTTATCAATTTTCTGGTCTTTATAATGCTCATAAAAGGTATCACATGCTTTTTTGAATGCCTTAGGATCTTTCATCAATGTTGTTACATCCCTGAATATGATATTTTCTACCGGAAAATCAGGGATTGAACGAATTTGGTCTTTTAAATACTGAATGTCTTGCATAATTATATTTTTTAAAACGTTATTTAAACTAAATTGTATATTACATCTTTGGCTGTGCAGATTCTAAATGGTGAAAATAATGAAAATAAATCATTCCCTGCTGTTCAGCAGTAATGGTAAATTGTTGTTTGTTTTCTTTGCCCTGCACAGATTTGGCTTTTAACTGGATATTGTTTTCTCCTTTTTTCAATGGAACTCTCTGATAATAAATCGCATAAGGAAGTGTCTGCCAGTTCCTGGTATCCGCTTTTTCAGTAATTGCGTTGGCTATACTCACTACAGTTCCGAGATTTTCATTCTGCTTATTAACAACTGTCTGAATGGCTTTTTTGGAAGCCACCCTTAATAATGAATTTGCAAAAACCCTCAACATCCTGTCTTTTAGTGTTTTAAATGCAATTTGATTAATATCCTGTACTTTTTGAAATGCATATTGCTTTTGATTACAGGTAATTTGTGCTGAAGTATAATGCGGCTGTCTTGCAACATATTTTGGGAATGCCACCCTGAATACTTCAAGATTTTTAAATCCTTCTTTCACATCATCACTTCTTTCGCCTACATAATATCTGTATGAAAGCCCATATTGTTTATTAACATACGTTACATATCCGTTACGATATGCCCCTTTGACAAAGCTAAGCTCCCATTGGGACTTAACAGGCCCGAAACCTGTCAACCAAAAGAATATCAATTCAGGATTATTTTCCTTTTGATGTTCATATTTCATTTTAAATTTTTTCTCATAATAATCTACTTCATCATAAAATCCTGTTAAATAGGCTGTACGTAACAAATCTTTTTTTAATTGTTCAGGCGCATTAAGCCCAAAATATTGTTTATAATCTTCTTCATATACCTTATATGCATTGCGGTAAGCAATGAATGCATTATTATAATCAAAATTTGCTTCATATATCATTCCCATAAGGTTATGTGCAAATGCATCGCGCTGATAACGGTTTTTATGGTCTTTGTATTTATCATTTAATTCATTTAGTTTTATATTGATTCTTCTGCATTCCACAAGTGCATCTTCCCATTTTTTTAATTTAATATAATTTAATGCAGTAAAATAATGCAACATTACTATTTCAAAATCTTCCGGCCTGTAATCTTTCACCGAAGGATTAAGCATTAATGCCAATGCTTCTTTTTTAACATCTTTTTGCTGTTCTTCTATGAGTTGTTCTGCTTTTTGAAAATGGAGATTGCTTTTTGTGTGCTCTTTCATCATAAAGTAAACATATCCTTTATTCAGTTGAAACAGTAACTCATTTCGCCCTTTTTTGTCTTTACTTTCTTCTTCAAGCCATCCATTGGCTTTATTAAATTCTCCTTTTGTTATGTATTTCTGGAATTTAACATTTCGTTGATAATATGTAGCACAACCAATAATAGTTAATAACAATACCAGGATGCCAATCTTCCATACTTTGCCAAACATCTCTTTCATATGTTTATATTTAAGTTACTAAGTTACTAAGTTTTTAAGTTACTAAGTTACTAAGTTACTAAGTTACTAAGTTACTAAGTTACTAAGTTACTAAGTTTTTAAGTTACTAAGTTACTAAGTTTTTAAGTTATTAAGTTTAGAGGTTTAGAGGTTTAAAGGTTTAGAGGGCGTGTGGGATAGGGGTGTGTTTCCCCTTATATCCTCTATACCTCTATACCTTTCTTTCCCTTTTATAATCATGCGCGTCCCGATTAAAATACGGAATAAATAGTGTTTCAAAAATTTTGTTATGGGCGTTTCATCTGTTTGTAATTGAGTTAATTGAGTTGATTGAGTTGATTGAGTTATTAGTTATTAGTTATTAGTTGTTAGTTATTAGTTGTTAGTTATTAGTTATTAGTTGTTAGTTATTAGTTGTTAGTTATTAGTTGTTAGTTATTAGTT
>JBKHIH010000026.1:0-39946 GCA_046538755.1 Thiohalospira sp. | reverse complement strand
AATAGCTGTTAATTCAGGGTAGTAGGACAGGAGTAGAGCTGCAACTCCCGAAATAACCGGTGCAGCAAAACTGGTTCCATCTGCAATCATATAACCATTTTCGGGCGCAAGAGATTTAATTCTTACACCTGGAGCAAATATATCTACCATTTCATCCCCGTAATTAGTAAAAGTTGCTGCAAAATTTTTATCTAAAGATTTTGTATTTGCTCCAACAGTTATCCACGATTCTATTAAGGTATTTTGGCCAATAATTTTTGTTGGATATTGCTTTACTTTATCGATATTGTTTGCATCGTTACCTGCTGCATGTACTATTAAAACACCTTTTTCCTGTGCATATAAAACCGCTTCATCAACTAAATATTTGTAAGGCGATAAATCTTTGCCAAAACTCATATTAATAATTCGAGCTCCGTTATCTGCAGCATAACGTATTGCTTTTGCAACATCTTTGTCTCTTTCGTCGCCATCGGGTACAACTTTTAGCGCCATAATTTTTACATGGCCGGCAATACCATTTATCCCTATTTCATTATCTCTTTTGGCTGCTATAATACCAGCAACAAAGGTTCCGTGATCTGCTTGTGGACCATAAACATTATTGTTGCCGTAATATTCATTAATATCTGTAACATCATCGCCAATAATTTCTCTTGGGTTATAATCAGGGTTTAAATGATAATCTAATGCTACATCAATATGAGATTCTATTTCTTCAAAAATATCATCATTAATACCATATTTTACGAAGTTATAAATGGTTTTAATCTGCTTTTTATATTTCTTGTTATTTTTTTTCAAACTATCAAGGTCAGTTACTTCAATAGAATCTTTTTGTAAAACATTTGTAATGGTTTGATAGGCATCATAATATTTGTTTTTATATTTTAAAAAACCTTCTTTTTGTCGTTTGGCATTTTTAAAACTTTTATGATATCTTTTTTCAGCCTCTTTGTAAAGTTCATAAAGCTTTTTATCTTCTTCATTTAATTGACCTTTATTAATATAACTAAACTTTTGATTGTAATTTTTATAAATACGCGTAATTTCAAGATTCTCAAAGGCAATATTCTCTCCATCTGAATTACCCAAAAAATTCCATCCGTGAATATCATCAATATATCCATTTTTATCATCATCAATTCCGTTATCAGGTATCTCATCATCATTTATCCAAATGCTTTCCCTTAAATCTTCGTGGTGAATATCAATACCGCCATCAATAACAGCTACAATCACCGGATTCGGTTTTTTATCTCTTAAAAGCTGATAAGCTTTATCAATTTCGGCACCATAAATTTGGTCATCAATGGGCGAAAAATTAAACCAGTCGTGTTGATTGTCCTGGTTACTATTATTTTCTGTTTTTTCGTTTTGTGCTTGCAAACCTATTGGTAAACAGATGGCAAGCAAGAATAATAATTGTTTTATTTTCATGATTTTAAGTTAAATAAATTTCCTAAAAATAAAAAAGAGAAAGTGTTGCTTTCTCTTTTTTAAGCATTCAAATTTGCTAAAATTATTTAAATATTGCAATTTCTTTTTCTCCAGTTGATTTGCTGTAAGCCCTGAACATCATATTGGTATTAAACGGCATGGCAATATTGCCATTTTTATCAACAGCAATAATTCCGCCATCGCCACCAACTTCTGCAAGTTTTTTATTAATAACCAAGTCGGCCGCTTCTTGTAAACTCATATTTTTGTACTCCATTAATGCAGAAATATCGTGTGCAACTGTGTAACGGATAAAATATTCTCCGTGTCCTGTAGCTGATACGGCACAAGTATTGTTGTTGGCATAGTTTCCTGCTCCAATAATAGGCGAGTCACCTATTCGGCCAAATCGTTTATTTGTTCTGCCACCTGTTGATGTGCCGGCAGCAAGGTTGCCGTTTTTATCCAAAGCCACACATCCAACAGTTCCATGTTTTTCTGCTTTTAAATTTTTTTGTAAACTTTCCCAGCGGTTTTGGGTTCTAAAATAGGATGAGTCAACAATTTCTAAATCCATTAATCGTGCAAAATCTGAAGCTCCTTTTCCTGCTAACATTACATGTTCTGATTCGTTCATTACTTTTATGGCTGCGGATATTGGATTTTTAATATCGCCAACGCCAGCAACAGCTCCTGCATTTAAATTACTGCCATCCATAATGGAAGCATCCATTTCATTTGTTCCTTCGTGTGTAAAAACCGCTCCTTTCCCTGCATTAAATAATGGGCAGTCTTCTAAATAATTTATGGTTTTTTCTATTGCTTCGATACTTGTCCCGCCTTCGGCAAGAATTTTTTCTCCAATATCTAAAGCTTCGGCTAGCTTTTCTTTATAAAGTTGTTGTTTTTCTTTGTTAATATCTCGATTTGATGCATTCCCTGCACCTCCATGAATTACAATAACGTATTCGGGTTGTGTGGGCTTTTCTTCATTGGTACACGAATAAAATATTAATAGAGTAACACTAAAGAAGGCAAGCAATTTAAATAGATTTTTCATGATAGATAATATTTAATTTTGAATAAATAATGAAACTAATTTAACAATAATTTTACATTTGCATAAACTTATTTTTAAAAGATGATGAAACAACGATTAAAATTCTTTTTTACTTATACATTATATTGGTTAATATTTTTTTTAGCAGCCAGGCTTTTTTTTCTATTTTATCAGTATCAATTTTCATTCGATTTAAGTTTTAAGGAATGGTTTCTTTCTTTTGTTTATGGTATTCGTTTAGATATTTCATCTGTTGGATACATTTTGGGCCTAACAGGTTTAATCTTGATTTCCATATTTTTTCTTGATGGGAAAAAAATTCATAAAATTTTAAAACCATTTACCCTTATTATTTTTACAATTTGTTCTTTAATAATTGTTGCCGATTTGGAGTTGTATAAAAACTGGGGATACCGGATGGATGCAACTCCTTTACTTTATATTACCAAACCAAAAGAAGCAATGGCTTCTACAGAGTGGTGGCTTACGATAATCCTTTTACTATTTGTAGCAATACTTATTTTTATTGGAAATTATTTTTATAACAATATACTTAAACCTGGAATTTTAACCATAAAACAAGGCAACTTTATTACATTAGTTTTATTGATTTTGTTTACCGGTAGTATGATCATACCTATTCGTGCCAGCTTTGGAATTGCTCCTGTTAATACAGGAATGGTTTATTTTAGCCAGCATAAATTTGCCAACCATGCAGCGGTTAATGTGGTTTGGAATGTAATGAATTCATTGCTTTATAGAAAAAATACAGAAAAAACCTACAGTTTTATGCCTGATGATAAGGCTGAACAAATTGTAAAGGATTTATCAGCACATAATAATCAAACATTTAATGTTTTAAAAACAAATCAACCAAATGTTGTAATATTAATCCTTGAAAGTTTTTCAAATAAGGTGATTGGAGCATTAGATGGAAATTGGGATTCAACACCCAATTTTAATGAATTGGCAAAAGAAGGATTATTATTTACAAATTTTTATGCCAATGGCGACAGAAGCGACAAGGGTATAGTTTCTATTTTAAGCGGTTACCCTGCGCAGCCAACTACTTCAATTATTAAAACATCCAGTAAAACTGAATCACTGCCATTTCTTTTTAAAAATTTTAATAAACTAGGTTACGAATCATGGTTTTATTATGGCGGAAACATCGACTTCGCAAATATGCGATCCTATTTTCTAAATGGCGAAGTACAGCATTTAATTACCGATCAGCAATTTAATAAAGATCTAAGAAATTCTAAATGGGGAGTACATGATCAGTATCTATTTACCTATCTTTATGATAACATGTTGAAATCCCAGCAACCTTTTTTCAAAGTTGTTTTTACGCTTAGTAGCCATGATCCGTTTGAAGTTCCTATGGAACCTGTTTTTGAAGGGAACAACAGGGCAACAAAATTTAGAAATTCAATTTATTATACCGATCATTGGTTAGGTGATTTCTTTAGTAAAATAAAAAAAACGGAAATTTGGGATAATACATTATTTATATTATTGGCTGATCACGGAAGCCCACGTCCTGGAAATTCTCAGAATCATGAATTGGATAAATTTAAAATTCCTATGTTATGGTTGGGTGGCGCTTTAGAATCCAGCCAAATGAATATCAACGAACCAGCTTCGCAGATTGATTTGCCCAATACTTTATTAAGCCAGATTTCATCCTACGATACATCATATACTTATAGTAAAAATATATTAAATGCTAATTATTCTGGTCATGTATTTTATGCTTTTAATGATGGGTTTGGCTTTTTAACCGACTCTACAAAAGTGGTTTATGAAAATGTAGGTAAGCAAATTTTATATCAGGAAGGTGAACATTTTAGCCGTGATTTAGAAAAAGGAAAAGCATTTCTCCAGGTAATTTCCAACGATTATATGAATCGTTAAACATACTTTTCAGGGCTTGATTTATCTGCTGTATACTTGAACAAAAGTTTATCCATGATGTTAAAGTATGTATATATTTATTGATAAAATCTATAAATTTTAATAAATTTACTTAACAGAATTATAAAAATTTAAAACTTTAACATTATGGCAGATCTTTCGGTTAATTACATGGGATTAAAACTTCGAAATCCAATTATTGCAGCAAGCAGTGGTTTAACAAATTCAGTCGATGATATTATTGAATTTGAACAAAAGGGAGCTGCTGCTGTTGTGCTAAAATCTATATTTGAAGAAGAAATTCGGCTCGAACTGGAAAAGGATTTGGCAAGCATGAATATGGAAACATTCCTTTACCCAGAAACTATGGATTATTACGATAATTATGCCGAAGATGATTCTCTAACTAATTATCTTAAATTAATCAGGGAATCAAAAAAGGCTGTTAAAATTCCGATTATAGCAAGTATTAACTGTGTAACTGCCGAAAAGTGGCCTTATTATGCCAAAACTTTACAAGATGCCGGTGCTGATGCATTAGAATTGAATGTATTTGTAATGCCAACTGATTTTGATAAAACCAGTGCTGAAAACGAACAAGTTTATTTTGATATTGTTGATGAAGTTAAAAAGCATATTAAAATACCCGTTGCCCTGAAAATAAGTTACTATTCAGCTAACCTTGGAGCATTTATTAAAAAGCTTTCAAATACGGGAATCAATTCAATAGTATTATTTAACCGTTTTTATAGCCCTGATATTGACATTAATAATTTTGATGTTTTATCGAGTAACGTTTTAAGCCATCCCGAAGAATTACCCATTTCTTTACGCTGGATTGCAATAATGAGCGAAAGAGTCGGGTGTAACCTGGCAGCATCTACAGGAATACACGACGGTGCTGCTGTGATTAAACAACTGTTAGCAGGGGCAAATGCAGTACAAATAGCTTCTACATTTTATAAAAATGGCAAAGGAATTATTGAAAATATGCTCGATGACCTTTCATCCTGGATGGAACAAAAGAAGTTTAAAAAAATTGATGATTTTAGAGGTAAATTGAGCCAGGAGAAAACTCAAAACCCAGCAGCCTACGAGCGCATGCAGTTTATGAAATATTTTTCCGGAAAAGGTTTATAAGCTTTATTTTTATAATATTATAACCGGCTTTTTTTAGCCGGTTTTTTTTGATAATTATTGCTCTATAATCAGCATTAATTTGCAAATTTGCATATAACTTATGTATGCCATCATAGATATAGAAACCACCGGATTAAGCCCGCTACGCAATAAAATTACAGAAATCGCAATATTCATTCACGATGGAGAAAAAATTATTGATGAGTTTTCTACACTAATTAATCCTGAGTGTTCTATTTCTGCCAATATAACAAGGTTAACAGGTATTACCAACGAAATGGTTGCCGATGCACCCAGATTTTGGGAAGTAGCAAAAGATATTGTACTACTAACCGAAGGAAAAATTTTTGTGGCTCACAATGCCTCTTTTGATTATAATTTTATAAAGCATGAATTTAAAAGCCTTGGTTACGATTTTAAAAGAGAAAAATTATGTACTGTTCAGTTAAGCCGTAAAATAATTCCTAAACGAAAATCATACAGTCTTGGTAAACTGTGTAACGAGCTTAAAATTCCGGTAAACGGGCGTCACCGGGCTGCCGGAGATGCCCTGGCCACAGTAAAGCTTTTTGAACATCTGCTAAAAACTGATTCATCATTAACCGGGTTAAAATCTGGCAAATTTTATAATCTTAAATCATCAAAAATTAAGCAACTACCTGAAGAAAACGGGGTATATTATTTTCATAATCAGCAAGGCGATATTATTTATATTGGGAAAAGTAAAAATATACGTACCCGCGTTTTTTCTCATTTTAACAACGAAAAAACAAGCAGGGCGCTCAAAATGATCGATGAAACACATGATATTTCTTACGAAATAACTGGCAGCGATTTAATCGCCCAACTGTTGGAATCTGATGAGATAAAAAAACATAAACCAAAATATAACCGCAGACAACGCAGAAAATCCAATCATTATGGAATTTATTCCAATATTGATGAATATGGGTATATATGCTTTCTGATTGATAAAATTGGAGAAGATATTCCGTTAATTGCATTTAATTCAGCCAAAGAAGCTCGTGAAAGACTTTATCATTTATCGGAAAAATATGAATTATGCCAAAAATTGTGTGGTTTATACGAAACCGCAGGTGCTTGTTTCTATCATCAGCTTAATCAATGTAAAGGTGCTTGTATACAAAAAGAGCAAGTTGAAGATTATAATATTCGTGCTAATAAGTTGATCCATAATCTAAATTTTAAACACCAAAGTTTTTTTATTATTGACAAGGGTAGAGGCGAAGATGAAAAAAGCGTTGTTAAGGTTGAAAATGGCAAATATATTGGATTTGGCTTTTTTAATGTTGACTGGTTTACAGCAGATATTGAAAATCTTTCCGATGTAATAAAAACTTATCCTGATAACCGCGATGTACAGCAAATTATTAGAACCTACCTTAAACAAAATACAGTAGAAAAAATAATTATGTTTTAATTGTTTACATTGAACATATTAAACCCTTGCTTGTTTTATAGTTGAAATTATTTAATAAAACAAAACGAAATGAAAAAAGTAATATTAATAATTGTATTAGCCATGATAAGTTCAGCTATATTTGCTCAAAATAAATCCTTTTACGATTTTAAGGTACAAACCATCGATGGTGAAAATTATGATTTGGCCACTTTGAAGGGCAAAAAAGTATTGGTAGTAAATACAGCTTCAAAATGTGGTTTTACGCCACAATATGAAGATTTGCAGAAACTTTATGAAAAATATAAATCTAAGGATTTTGTTATAATTGGATTCCCTGCTAATAATTTTATGAATCAGGAACCTGGTTCAAACAATGAAATAAAACAGTTTTGTTCAGAAAATTATGGGGTTACATTTCCAATGATGACTAAAATTTCTGTTAAAGGGGATGATATTCATCCACTCTATAAATGGTTAACCCAAAAAGAGGAAAATGGGGTAATGGACTCGAAAGTAAAATGGAATTTTCAGAAATACATGATTGATGAAAAAGGGAATTTGGTAGATGTGGCTTATTCAAAAACAAACCCTTTAGATGATCAGATCGTAAACTGGATTGAAGATAAGTAAATTCAATAATATGATATTAGATAATTAAACCGTGCATTTTTGTACGGTTTTTTGTTTCTAAAATTCAGCGAATAACTTTTAAATCAAAGGATCACCGGCTTCCAGCCGGTTTTAACTAACAAAGGAATCCTTCAAACAAAGGCCAATTTCAATTTAGATAAGCAATTTTAACTTCATAAATCATTATTCCCAGCCTGCCGGACTGGCAGGGTTAATCGAAATTCGATATTTTTATTTGATTTAAGAACACTGATTAACGATTTTTGATTTGATTTTTTCTTGTAGATTTTAAATAAAAACGCTGCCAGGGTAATTTACGAATTTAGTAAAAATCTTGTCAGAAGCCTACAAAAAAATCAGCGGATGACTTTTAAATCAAAGAATCACCGGCTTCCAGCCGGTTTTAACTAACAGGGAATCCTTCAAACAAAGGCCAATTTCAATTTAGATAAGCAATTTTATCTTCATAAATCATTATTCCCAGCCTGCCGGACTGGCAGGGTTAATCGAAATTCGATATTTGTATTTGATTTAAGAACACTGATTAACGATTTTTGATTTTTGATTTGATTTTTTCTTGTAGATTTTAAATAAAAACGCTGCAAGGGTAATTCACGAATTTGGTAAAAATCCTGTCAGAAGCCAGCAAATAAAAAATTCAGCGGATGACTTTTAAATCAAAGGATCACCGGCTTCCAGCCGGTTTTAACTAACAAAGGAATCTGCCAAAGACAGATTGTAAGATTAAAACATATTTGTAGTAAATTAAACTGCGTATTGTTTGAACTGTTTTTTGTGATTATTTACAAGCAGATAGTAGCTAATTTTTGTTTTTTAACAATTTATTGTTGTATTTTGCTACTAAAAATTAAAACAATGAAAAAACTACTTTTTATAATTATCATTTTCATGATTATATCATGTCAGAATGAAAATGAACATTTATTATCGGGCCCTTATTTGGGACAAAAATTACCTGGCGATTCTGCTGAATTATTTGCACCGGGTATTGTTTCTACTGGAATTTCAGAACGCGATTTAGCAATATATCCTGATGGGAAAGAAATATATTTCTGCCGAAATTTAGGAAACAACAAGTTTGCAACAATTTTTTATACTAAACAAGTTGATGGCGAATGGACACAGCCTGAGGTGCTCGAATTTTGCCAAAATCCAAATTATACCTATATCGAACCTTTTATTTCTCCCGATGGAGATAAATTGTTTTTTGTGAGTAATATGAATGAAAATGACGGAGAACCTAAATCTACGGATGTTTGGATTTCTGACAGAGTTAATGGCCATTGGGGCGAACCTTATAATCCGGGTGAACCGGTAAATTCAGGCCAAAACGAATATTTCCCTTCTGTTACTCAAGATGGTACTTTATATCTTACCAAACCTGACGAATCGGGCAGGGAGTATATTTTCCGGTTTCAATTTAATGATGGTAAATATATTAATCCTGAGAAATTAAGCAAAAATGTGAATTGCGGAAGAGCAAGATATAATGCCGTTATTTCGCCCGATGAATCGTTTATGATTGTTCCTGCCTTTGGCATGGATGATAGCTTTGGAGGAACTGACTACTATATTGTTTTCCGAAACGAAAACGACGAGTGGAGTAAGCCAATTAATATGGGCGATAAAGTTAATAGTGCCGATCCTCGTGAGTGGTCTGCCGCTTTTTCTCCTGATGGTAAATATCTGTTTTTTATGTCGGCTCGTGGAATGCAAGAAAACCATTTACCTGCAAAATTAAACGCAGAAACTTTTAAACAGTTAAATAATTCGCCACAAAACGGCAATACTGATATTTACTGGATAAAGGCTGATTTTATAGAAGGCCTGAAAGAAAAGGCGGTATTTTAAGTTTTTGTAAAAATCAGCGGATAACTTTTAAATCAAAGGAGCACCGGCTTCCAGCCGGTTAACTGATATAAAGAATTCTTCAGGATAAACCGGCAGGGATGCCGGTGATCCTGATTCAATGACTTACATGGCATAAAGCCGCTAAAAAGTCAGTGGATGACTTTTGCATCAACGATACTATAATATTAAGCACAAGCAGTTATCAAATTAGTAAGTGGTCTGCAGACTAATATAAAAAAGGATTTAATTCTCACAAAAACGGCCAATTACCACATAAGCATTTTGGATACCCAATTCGCCCGATTTACTCATATCCATACAGCCGTTTTCGTTTTCTTTAAGGTAAATATAGGTTAATCCACGGTTATAATAGGCTTCGGCAAAAGTATTATCATATTTAATTATTTTATTATACCATTCAATGGCTTTATTGTAATCACGGGTTTTTAAGTAGGTGTTGGCCAAATTGTACCCTGAAAAAATAAAATCGGGGGATAATTCCATTGCTTTCATATAATCGTTTATGATATATTGGTAATCAGCAAAATTTTCTTGTTCTTTTATGGTTTTAATGCTTGATTGTTGTTGAGGATCTATGAGTAATACATCATTTTCCTGGTCTAAAAGTTTGATATAATCAATCATTTCTGAGCGGATATTGCCCCTGCAAAAATAGGCAAGAAAATGCTTGGGTTTCAATTTTATGGCTAAATCCAAATCCGATAAAGCTCCGTTAAAATTTTTTAAGTAACTTTTATAAACAGCTGATTGAATTAAATTTTGGTATTTATTTTTGGTTGATTTGTAATTATCTTCCAGAGTAGCAATTTTCATTTTTAATGAGTCAATACTCAAAACTTCATCATTTTTATTTTTAATAACCAGCCCATATTCCTTGTAAGTATTTTTTTGCTCCTCTATATTATCATGCAGGGCAGCAATTTTATTAAAATATTCGGAGTTTTGTTTACCGGTTGCAAGCAAAAAATTTTCTTCAGGTACTATTCGTTGGTTATAGTTCGGATGATTATAAAACCGGTTACTGGATTTTAGGGTAATCAAGTTTCTAAAGTTATCCGAGGTGTCAGTATAACTTGCATACGATTCTTTGTTTTCACGAACGGCTGCAATAATATTTTCAGCACGTTGCCGGTCGGCTAAGGCTCCTTTAATATCGTTTAGTTGTCGCCTCACGTTTGAACGGCTGATGTATGCTTTAGCAAAATCGGGATATATTTCTATGGCTTTGGAAAAATCAATAAAAGCACCCTGCAAATCGTCAATTTCCTGCTTAATAAGCCCCCTGTTAAAATAGGAAAGGATATTTTGAGGATTTAATTGAATTACTTTGTCTAAATCTGAAATAGCATCGCGTTTTTGTTCAAGTTCGTTTTTGAGTAAAGCCCTGTTATAAAGTGCCAGTGAATTGTCGGGTTCAATTTGTATAGCAGTATCTAAATCATGAATGGCAGTTTTAATTTTTTCCTGATGATAATTCGCCAGCGAACGGTTAATGTAAGCACTTGCATTAAGCGGATCAATCTCAATAACACGCGAGAAACATATGGTTGCAGTATCATACTTGTGCCACTCAGAATATAAGATTCCTTTATTCATGTATACCGGAACATATTCAGGATCAATTTTTAATGCTTTGTTATAATCTTTTAGGGCTCCAAGTGTATCTTCCGAAAAATGTTTTGCCAGTCCGCGATAAAAATAAGCTTTCTTATTATGTTTTGTAATTTCAAGCGATTTGTTAAAATCAGTAATAGCTTGCTCGTAATGGTTAATGTTGATTTTGCAAAATCCTCTAAAAACATATAATTCAGGATCAATGGCAAAGAGTTTTATAGCATGGTCGAAATCGTTTAGGGCCAGGTAATATTTTTTTAAGTTAACGCGGGCAATTCCTCTGTTTTTTAAGGCATCGGTGTGATTTGGCTTTAATTCAACGGCCTGGGTGAAATCCTGTTCTGCACCCAGATAATCAGCTAAATTATATTTTGCAATTCCTCTTAAAAAATAAGGGTCTGCAAGATCAGGCTTTGCATTGATTACTATATTAAATGCATTAATGGCTTCATTGTATTTTTGTGCATAAAGTTTCCCTCTCCCAAGCGATAAATAATAATTAACATTTAATTGTGCTAAACTGCTTAAAGAGAAAATAACAAATAATATGGACAGCAAGATTTTTTTCATTAATCGAAAATCAGTTCTAATATTTTAGATAACATCTTTTCATCCACTTCGTCGAACGAATTATATTCATTGCTATCCACATCCAAAACACCGATAATATTATTTTTAGAATCTTTTAATGGAATTACAATTTCCGATTTAGACCTTGAATCGCAGGCAATATGGCCGGGAAACTTTTCTACATCAGGAACAATAATGGATTTTTGTTGATTAATGCCTGCCCAGCAAACGCCGGTATCTTTTGCTAATTCCTGACATGCTACAGGCCCCTGGTATTGGCCTACCACTAATTTGCCTTTTTTTAAAAAATAAAAGCCTGTCCAGAAAAAAGTTTCCATTTTGTGATGTAAAACCGCAATAATAGTTGACATCCTTGCATAAGGGTCATCAGTTTTTGGCATTAATTCAACAATTTGCTTATAAATTCGATCGTATCTACCTTGTTTTTTATTTTTTTCCATGGCAATTCATATTATGCTTTCAAAGGTAACATTTTTTCTTTTGGCCTTATATTTTTAGGCCACAATCTATATATAACACAAAATTTGTTGTTTCGTTTAAAATTAGATACAATTTTTGTTTTATTAGATTCATAAAAAGAATTCTTATACAATATTAAACTTAAACTATATTTGCAAGTCTGTAAAGCATTAAAACTTTAAAATGCAAATACGATTACTCAAAAGTTTAAACGATAAAGAATTACGTACTTTTTACCTTCATATCACCTTTTCTGTTATTGATGGGATGATTCGTGGAGCTTTATTGTTAAATGAGTATGTATTTATTAAAAGCTTAAACGGATCAAGCTACCAGTTAAGTGTTTTGTTCCAGTCGAGTGTAATTGTCCTGTTACTTTCGGTTTTTTTTAATGAGTTGATATACAGAGCTAAAAGAAAGCGTAAACTATTACGTAGGGCAGGATTTTTAACCCATTTACCACTGCTTTTTTTGCTTTTTTTTCCGCAAAACCCTGAATTATATACAATTCAATCTATATATCATTACATATTCTTATTTATCTTTTTTACGTATTATCTTTCTTATCCTATTGTTTTACCCACAATTAATCTTTTTCTTAAAAATGCATATACGCAGGAGAATTTTGGCCGTATGTACGGAGTTTCTACATCTGTGAGGCAGGTAATTCTTATGATTACCGTTTTTCTGTTGGGATTATTATTAGATGTCGACGATTTTTCTTTTACCTGGTTTTTCCCAATTCTGGGTGTATTAGGTTTTTTAAGCATTGTTCTATTTTCCCGAATTGAATATATTCCTAAAACCGTTGCTGATTATTCTGAGGGAATTATGCAGGCAGTGGTTAGTTCTTTTAAAAAAATGATTCAAATTTTAAAAACCAACAAAGCTTACCTTGATTTTCAAATTGCTTATCTGTTTTATGGTTTTAGTTTTATGAGTACCCGCTCTGTTATTAATATTTTTTATGATAAAGAATTGGCTCTGAACTATTCAAGCGTTGCTTTTTATCAAAATGCATACAATATTCTGGCCATTATAATGCTACCATTTTTCGGTAAATTAATTGGAAATTTAGATCCTCGTAAATTTACCGTATTGCCTTTTATTTCTTTGGCAGGATATATTTTATTTATCGGCTTATCGGGCTTTTTTCCAATACATTTTGAATTGTGGAACCTCGAAATTTACATTATGTTACTTATTGCTACCCTTTTTTATAGTCTTTTTACAGCTACTATGCCCATTTCGTGGAATATTGGATCATCTTATTTTGGAAGTAACGAAGAAGCAGGGAATTATCAGTCCATACACCTTTTTGCTACAGGATTACGATCAATTTTTGCTCCATTGTTAGGTGTTGCACTATATGAGTGGTTCGGATTTTCATGGACATTTGCCATTGCAATATTTTCTTTGTTGGTTGGTATCTATATTCTTCGTTGGTCATATCATGTAAGAAAGTAATAATTCTTTTTATTCTTTTGTTTTAATTCATACATCAATTTTTAAACATTATTTAAACCTAAAATTTGGAAATTTGAATTTTGTTTTGTAATTTTACTTATTCTTAAATGAGAATAATTCTTATTTAATATTTAGTAAAATGAATAAGGCTGATTTACATAATGAGTTACGAGAAAAAGGGTTAAAAATAACTCCACAGCGATTAATTGTTTTTGAAGCTGTTGTATTGTTGGGAAATCATCCAACCACTGATAAAATTATTGAAGAGATTAAAAAGAATCATCCGAATATTGCTAAAGGTACGGTATATAAAATATTGGATACATTTGTTGAGAATGGAATTTTAAAGCGAGTAAAAACCGATAAAGATGTGATGCGTTATGATCATGATTTAGAAAAACACCATCATTTATATTCAACTGATTCAGATAGAATTGAAGATTATTATGATGAAGATTTAAATAAATTATTAGAACAATATTTTAAAAATAGAAAAATAAAAAATTTTGAAATTGAAGATATTAAGCTTCATATCATAGGTAAATTTTATAATTAATTTTTATTAAAAACATATTTTATTGTCATCTAAAAAACTATATTTTAAACTTAAATTAAATAAACTATGAAAAAGGAAAAAAGTATCGAACTATTAAACAAAGCAATTGGAGACGAATTATCAGCAGTACATCAGTACATGTACTTTCATTTTCATTGCGACGACCAGGGATATGATTTACTAGCCGGACTTTTCCGTCGCATTGCTATTGAAGAAATGATGCATGTTGAGAAACTTGCCGAAAGAGTTTTATTTCTGGATGGCGAAGTGGAAATGATCGTTTCCGAAGATGTTAAGAAAATTCATGAGGTAAAAGAAATGCTTGAGTTAGCCCGAAAAATGGAAGAACAAAGTGCCGAAGATTATAATATCTGGGCTAATGAATGTGCTCAAAATGCTGACTCAGTATCTAAAAAACTATTCGAATCGCTGGTTGAAGACGAAGAACGTCATTTTGACAATTATGACGATGAAATGGAAAATCTGAAAAAATTCGGAGAAAATTATCTTGCATTGCAATCCATTGAAAGAAGTAAAAATATCTCTGGTGGGGCATCCGAATAATTTTTAATTTAAAATAAATAATAATAACACTATGAACGAACAAATAAAAAATCAACAAGAGCAGGAAGTATTTTCTATGCCACGCATAGGAGATCCTGCACCCGAATTTAAAGCAGTAACTACTCAGGGCGAAATCAATTTCCCTTTGGATTATAAAGGGAAATGGGCGATTCTTTTTAGTCACCCAGCAGACTTTACACCAGTTTGTACTTCGGAATTTATGACTTTTGCACATATGGAAAAACAATTTAACGAAGCAAACTGTGAGTTAATTGGCTTGTCTATTGATGGGCTTTACAGCCATATTGCCTGGTTACGAACCATTAAAGAAAAAATAGAATATAAAGGAATGAAAGATATTGAAGTAACATTTCCTTTGATTGAAGATATTAAGATGGATGTAGCCAAAAAATATGGTATGATTCAGCCTAACGAAGACTCAACGAAAGCAGTTAGAGCAGTTTTCTTTGTTGATCCAAAAGGAATTATTCGTGCTATCATTTATTATCCTCTGAGTGTGTGACGAAATTTCGACGAACTTTACAGAGTACTTATAGCCTTGCAAACTGCTGACGAGTTTGGTGTGGCAACACCTGCCGACTGGCGTCCCGGCGATGATGTAATTGTTCCTACTGCCGGATCATGTGGTACTGCTAAAGACCGCATGGAAAGTAAAGATAAAGATGTTACTTGCCATGATTGGTTCTTCTGTACCAAGAAATTAGATAAAGACCAGGTACTGAAAAAAATCCTAAAAAAATAACTTTTTAGAACTATTATTTAATGTAAGGGTGTAGATTGTCTGCACCCTTTTTTATTGAATCAAAATACTGTATTTAAGTTAGTGGTTTTAAATTGTAAAAACCCATATTGTTTATTATCTGTTGAAATTACTGGAAGCAACACCATACAATTCTGCATTTGGAACATACCTAAGCCCTTTAGCAAATTTATGTGCAATTTTACCAAGCCCGATGATTCCCCATTTTATCATAACGTATTAAAACATTAGTGATTAATCCTATTGTAAATAGTTTTCCAGGTGTCGGTAATTAAAAAGCTTTCGTCCATAAACGAGATTATTTTTTCAAATTTTTTCATGGGAACGGCAAAAGTTAATGTATTTTTCGAAACGCATGGCCTGGCAGAGGTATCAAACATACCAATAACTGCACGAGGATTGCTAGAATCAATTTCCAAATAAGGATAATGAACAATGGAACCACAACCTGCTGCAAAGGGAGTGATAACACCTCCATTTGGGTCTGTTTGGTCAAAGTTTGCTAAGGTAAACAAACCAGATAATACATCGGGTTTAGCGAAAAATATCACTACTTCCGGCTGGCCTTCTTCAGTTAGTTTATCCCATCGTTTAAAAATAATATTTCTTTCGTTAGCCGGAATGGTTTGGTGATTTTTCATTAACTCGCTTACCATTTCAGGAGTACGTTTATACCTTTCACCTTCCAGTTCGCCTGGAATTCCGCAAGAAAGAAAATATTCAAAATTGGGGCGCATTTTATCCGAATATCCCAAATATCTCCGGGCACCACCACAACCCAGCGATTCTTTATTAAATGATAAATTACTTCCTTTTCGCACTGGAGCTAAATCACATATAAAACAGCTCCATTCTTTTTTTGCAGGTATAACATCAAAATCATCTACTTCATTACTAAAATAAAATGCAATAGGCAATTCAGCATTTCCAAAATATTTTTTCCATAGCGCAATAAAATGGTCTCTTAACTCAATATTCATAATATTTCTTTTCTTTTATAGAAAGTATTATGTATTCTTTGGTTTCTTTTGAGTAGAATACATATTTTGATTTTTGGTATCCTTCTAATGATTCTGCAAACCGATCCATTTTATCTAAGATGGCTTCCAATTCATTTTTTTCCAATTCCTCACTTAATTCTTCAATGACGGCTTTGCGGTATTCAAAATTTCCATTTAAATGTACAATGTCATTTACATATTGCTTGTTGTTCTTTTTCCAATACTTATTCAGTTCGAAACCCCAATCGCTATAGCTTATGTTTTGGGTTAATCGTTTTATCTCATACATAGAAATTTTTTTATTGTGAAAGTCTATTTCCTGATTTAACCTTTCCATTTTACCGGTTTCTGTATCAACAGAATATTGAATATTATTGATTCTTACACTCAATTGTTTGTTATTAATCCAAAAAACAGGAGAAAATTTCGACATGGTATCAATTTTTTTTACCAGTTGATTTTTTTCCTCATCTATAAACAGTTGCCTGATTTCAACACCAGTAGAGTCTTCTTTTACATAAGCTATTCGGCCATTGTCGGGCGATAATCTGGAGCAATAACCGTCATAAAAAAAACGTTTAAGTTCATTACTTTCGAGGTCGTATAAAAAAAAGCCAAAATTTTTAGGATATAACATTTTATCAACTCCCGAAGAAGTATCATTTTCTGTTTTCAATCGCCAACCCATGGTTGGGATAATGTTAAATAATAATTGGTTGTTTTGTATGGATAGGTTTTTTTGGTAAGATGAATACAAAATACCACCAAAATCAAAAATTTTGTTTAGCTCGTTATTATTGGTGTCGAGTTCATATAAACTTGTGTTTCTGTAAATGTTTTTATGCATTCCTCCATCCGGAAAGCGGGTAATTCCTTTTGGAGGCTGTCCGGCTTGAATAGAGTGATAAAAAATAACCGTTCCTTTATCGGTGTAAACGCCATTTGAGTATTTTGATGTGACTGTTAAATGATCGTAATAACAACCCGTTATGCTTAATAAAATACTTGCAATTATTAGGAATTTAATTTGTTTGTTTTTTCTCATATCAGCAAATTTATTTATTTGATAAATAACTATATATAATAATCAAAATTCCTGCCGGAAGTAATAAAAGGCCACTATAAAATGTTAAACCACTCAGGTTTGGCTGGTTAAAATAAAGCCCAATGGTAGCTACTATTTGAGTCAGAGCCGATAGAGAAAGTATTTTGATGATAAAAAAAACTAAACTGCTTTTAAAGAGGAAACGGGTAAAAATGATTAATGTGGCTATGCCCCATATCAGGTATCCGGTTTGGTTGATAAAAATTACAAGCGAATCATGATTATAAAAATACCAGTTTAAAATAATAGATTCTGTTTTTGATTCAATTATAAATGGCAGGTATAAAAATTGAGAACCATAAGAAATGCTAATAATTAAAAAATATAGAGTATAAAGAATAAAACCGATTTTCGCCGTTAAATACCATTGATTGTCAGATATTTTATTGTATAATTCGTAAAGCATAAAAATCAGGGCAGGAGCAATCAAAAAGGCAACAATAAAATTTAGAACATACAAACCCTTTGAATTAATAATAGAATGAATTTGTGCAGAATAGCTGCTACCAGTTGGTAATGAAATAAATGTTAATACTGGCCAGCAGATTAAAATAAGCGTGAATACAATTGCAGATATTTTTAATCTTAAGGATTTCATTAAAAAGAATTGGTTTTTAGGCTAAGATAATATATTATGTACAAAATTATTGGTTAAGAATATAAAAATTTATAAAATACTAAATAGCGAAGTAGGTACTATTTATCAGAAATAAAAGTATTCGTCAGTAGGTTTATTACCATTACAATTACAATTTTAATCTTTAAGTTGGAATTAAAAAGATAGAACAATAATTTTTTTAATGCATTTATGAAAACGAAATACCACAGGCGACTTCTCTTTCATTTTGCTAAACATTAAGCACTTCTCCTTCAGATTTTGCAATGATAACTGCTCCACAGCTATCGCCCCAAACATTTGCTGTAGTCCTAAACATATCTAATATTCTATCTACCGGAAGAATTAAAGCCAATAATTCAAGAGGCAATCCAAGTACTTCTAGGATAATAGTAATAATAACAAGGCTGGCCATAGGTATTCCAGCCGTGCCAATGCTCGACATTAATGCGGTAATTAATATAAGCAGTTGCTCTTTTATACCCATATCAACGCCTTTTGCCTGCGCAATAAACATAACTACTGCTGCAATATAAATGGCTGTTCCGTCCATATTAATGGTTGTGCCAATAGGTAAAGTAAAATTTGTAATTTTATGCGAAACACCTGATTTTTCATTGGTTTCTTTCAAGTTTAGGGGCAGCGCAGCTGCAGATGATGCAGTAGAAAAAGCAGTAATAAGTGTTGTTTTTACATTGCTTAAATGCTTAAATGGTTTGGCTTTTCCTATGAAACGGGTGATCAATGGTAATGTTATTAATGAATGGATTAAAATTCCTCCAATTACAGTTAACATAAAAGTTCCCAAACTGGCAACCATGTTCCCAAAGTCTTTTTGTTCAGCTACTACCTTTACAATTAAACCGAATATACCGTAAGGAGCTAGTTTTATAATAAACATTGTTATTTTCATAAACAGCTCAAAGAATGCATTAAAAAAATCAGCAAGAATAATATTACTTTTTTTGTCAATTTTGCTTATATAAACTCCTGCTATAATAGCAAAGAAAATAACTGCCAGAAAATCATTGTTAGCCATTGCATAAAAAATATTCTCCGGAACAATTTGAATAAAAATATCACCCATGCTTGGCCTGTCTATACTAATTTCTTCTTCAATAGCAATGGATGTTATATCCATGCCAACTCCGGGTTGTATTATATTTACCAAGAATAACCCAACAATAATGGCAAATGTACTTGTAGTTATATAATATGTTATTGTTTTTAATCCGAGTTTTCCAAAACTGCCATCACCACCTATATTAACAATTCCTGATATTACTGAGCTTAAAACCAGAGGAATAACAATCATTTTAAGCATTCGGAGGAAAATATCGCCCATCCAGGAAACATAATTTACATACTCTTTAAAAAAAATGCCAAAAACGATTGCTAGTATAAATGCGATTAATATTTGCCAGTGTAGAGCTAATTTTTTCATAAATAAAATGATTACAAGAAATAATTAAACCGTAAATGTAATAAAAATGATCATGTTTTAGACTTGAAAAAAAAGAGAAGTTTAAAAATGGTTAACATTTTTTTAATGCTTAATACAATATTTTGTATTTTTATTGTTGACAAACAATTGAATGAAATGCAAAAAATCAAAAAGCATCTTTATCAAACCATATTTGAGACTGATACAAAGGCAGGGAAACTATTTGATATCATCCTTTTATGGGTAATTTTATTGAGTGTCCTTACGGTTATTATAGAAAGTTTAAGGCCGTTAAGAATTGAATATAGAAATTTTCTTTTATATGCCGAATGGTTTTTCACAATTCTGTTTACTATCGAGTATTTAATAAGAATATGGGTTTCACAAAAAACCTCTAAGTATATTTTTAGTACACTGGGTATTGTTGATTTTTTATCAATCATACCAACATATATAAGTTTAATATTAGTGGGAGCCCATTATTTTAGGGTTATCCGTGTTTTGAGGTTGCTTAGGGTTTTTAGAATTTTTAAATTGAATTATTATTTAGATCAAGGCGAATTAATTGTATTAGCACTTAAAGCTAGTTTAAAGAAAATTAGTGTTTTTTTATTTGGTATATTAAATATTATTATAATTATTGGAGCTTTAATGTATGTTATAGAAGGCGAGGTTAATGGTTTTGATAGTATTCCGCGGAGTATATACTGGACTATAGTAACAATTACTACCGTTGGATATGGAGATATTTCTCCGCAAACTCCTTTAGGCCAATTTGTTTCTTCTATTATTATGATAATTGGTTATTCCATTATTGCTGTACCAACCGGGATTTTTTCAGCTGAATTCGTAAAGCAATCATATCCTAAAAAGGAAATGAGATGTACGAATTGCAATACACTAATTAATTCCAAAAAAGATAATTATTGCTCAAATTGTGGTAACAAATTGAAAACATAGTATTGTGCATTGGAAATTTTTCGTATTTTTATACTTAAATTATTAATATCTGTTGCCATGAAAAAAATTCTTGCCATTTTTACATTATCTTTGTTTTCATTAACTTTTGTTGCTACTTCATGCTCAGAAGATAATCCGGTTGACTGTACACAACTGTTAGCCAATTATACAAATACAGGTTTAGAGTATGCAGCAGACCCAGCAAATAATGAAAAGTGTATTGCATTTAAAAATGCAATTGAAGACTATCTGGATAGTGATTGTAAAGCTCTAACTACTGAAGCAAGAGATGATCTTCAGTCTGAATTAGAAGCTCTTCCTTGTTATTAGTATTTAAGATTTTTTAAAAATAAGATTTAACTTCCGAAATTATTTTTTTTCGGAAGTTTTTTATTTTGCCATTCTTACAATTTTAGGATGAAAGATAGCTAATACCTCCACTAAATCTTTTTGATATTCCATTACTTTTTTTATATCCTTATAAACATGCGGGTCTTCGTCTGTATTGCCGCCAATTAATGTAATATTGGAGTTGTTAAGAAATTGCAGCATCTCTTTTTTTGAGATTTTTTCTTTAGCTACTTTTCTCGATAAAACCCTTCCGGCACCATGTGCTGCAGAATTGATTGAATCACTATCTCCTTTCCCTTTTACAATAAAAGCAGGACTAGCCATCGAACCTGGAATAATCCCTAAGACTCCATTTTTAGCAGGTGTTGCACCTTTGCGGTGAATAATTGCCTCACTTCCATCTTCTAACTTTTCTTTCCAAGCAAAATTATGATGGTTTTCAACTTTAAATAAAGGTTTTTCGCCTAATGCTCTGGAAATTCTTTGATGTATTTGCTGATGATTAGCAGCCGAGTAATCGCCTGCAAGATTCATGGCCGCCCAGTATTCTTGTCCTTCATTAGTGTTAAGATTTAGCCAGGAGAGATTGCTTATTTCTTTGGGTAGTTGGCAAATATCTTTGGCTAAACGTGTATAATGTCTTGCAATTTCTGCTCCCATCCCTCGAGAGCCGGAGTGGGAGAGAACTGCAAAATAAATTCCTGCTGGTAAATCCCATTCATTGTTCACATCCGTTATTTCTAATGTCCCAAAATCAACAAAATGATTTCCGTGTCCTGAAGTACCCAACTGTTTTGATGCTTTTGACTGTAGTGATTTTAAAAATGATATTTCATTAAATTCTTTTCGTTCCAAAACAGGATGCTCAGTGAGTTGCTTAAACTCGTCGTTCCCGAAGCGAGTTTCGTTGATTAATATCTTCTTTAAAAGGTCCTTGTCTTTTTCTAGTATTGTAGATGGTAGCTGATAAACCGAAATACACATGCGGCACCCGATATCCATACCAACTCCATATGGAATTACAGCATTTTTTGTTGCAAGAACACCACCAATGGGTAATCCATATCCCTGATGGGCATCGGCCATTAATGCTCCTTTAATAGCAATGGGGAGTTGCATGGCTAAATCCATTTGTTTGATTGCTCCTTCGTCGATTTCATCTTTTCCATAAATTTTGTAAGGAATGGGAGTGGGGTGAATTAATAATTCTTCCCTTTTTTGTTTTGGAGCCTTTATTAATTGAACTGCCAACTCACTAAAGTGCTCATGATTTTTATAGTTTTCAGGCTTTTGAATAATGTTTTCGAGTAAATCGAGTATTTCGTTTTTAGGTACCCTTGTGTAATATTTATAAGCGATTTTCTTGGTCAGGCTTATCATTATTTCAGACCTGTAGCCAATTCTTCGCATTTCTTTATTACTAATTCGTAGTTTTTTCATCTCATAACAAATTTAACAAATGGTTAACTACAATTTCAAATTAATTATAGATATTCGTATTTTTGTAAAAAAATAATAACATTAAATGCATGATATGAAAACAACACAAAAAGTACTGGATGCCATGAAAAAAGCAGGCAAAGCTTTAAAAGCAGGAGAAATTGCTGAAATTAGCGGCCTTGATAAAAAAGAAGTTGATAAAGCGATGAAAGCTTTAAAAGAAGAAGAGAAGATTGTATCTCCTAAACGTTGCTTTTGGGAGCCCAAATAGTTTAAAAAGCCGGTTGTTTCCGGCTTTTTTTAACAATTAGTACATTGAAATGCCATACACGATCGTAAACAAATTCCACATCCCGTACATTTTCTATAATCTATTTCGGGAGCGCTAAAAGGGCTTTTTTGGGAAATAGCACCTACAGGGCAAATTCCAGCTGATGGACAAGGATGATTTTGTGGACAAAAATTTTCGTTTACTACAATATTTCTTTTCATTTTTATTGATTTTTGAAATTAAGGATGCAAAATTAATTATTAAATTTAAAAAATAAACATATATAGATATGTAAATTAAATATTTTAAGCTTATTTTATCTAGTTATAAATGATTTGTATCAAATAATTCTGTCTTAATTATTTACTACTTATCAACTTTTTAAAGTATTCCTTAACGTGTTCGTTATTTCCCGTTAATAAATATTTATTTAATAATAGAAACCCGAATAACAAATATACTTCACAATTTTACCTACTTATAAAGTTCCTTTAGAGTTTTTCTACCTCGATTTTTAAATCCCGGCGTGGCATCTTCCATCTGATTTTCAATTATAGCAATTAGTTCTGTTGCGATATCAGGTTCTATTTTTACAAAGTTTTGAAGAATTTGCATTGAAAATATTTTAACCGCAGTGGGATATTGAGGAGATTCGAGCCATGTAAAACTACAATCGATTAAGATTCCGAGATGTTCATCGTCTAAATCATTTAAATTAATTGTAGATAATATTTTAGTAAAATGCCTTCGCTGATTGTTGTATTTTGCCTTTGGTAAAAAATCAATCATTTGCTCAATATAAGGCTCAATAATAAAAGGGTATTTAAGCCAGATGGTTTCAACAACCCATGCTGCGCGTCCTGAAACCCATGGTTCGTTAGAAAATATTAATTCCATCAACGTTTCAAATAGCTTTTTGTCCTTATCAACTACGGATGCTATAAATTCGGTGTTTTTCTTTGAAGGTTCAGCTAAAAGTTGTTCTCGGAAATTCATTTTATAATTAATCAATGTTTAAACATTCTATAAATTTCAATGTTATAATAAAAAATTGTACAATGAAAGTTGTAAAAATAATCATAACTATTTTATTCATGGTTTTTATAAATCATGAAATTTATTCACAAAACAATAAAAAAATGGAATTAGCGACATTTGGATCGGGATGTTTTTGGTGTACCGAGGCTATTTTTGAAAAAATTAAAGGTGTTGAGTCTGTTGTATCCGGATATTCGGGTGGAAGAGTTAAGAACCCGACTTACAAAGAGGTTTGTACAGGAAATACCGGCCATGCTGAAGTAGTGCAAATAAAATATAATCCAGAAATTATATCATTTAAAGATTTATTAGAAATTTTTTGGCAAACGCATGACCCTACAACTTTAAACAGACAGGGAGCTGATGTGGGAACTCAGTATCGCTCAGTTATATTTTATCATACCGGCGAACAGAAAAAAACGGCAGAAATCTATAAAAAGAAACTTGACGAAGCCAACATTTATAAAAACCCAATTGTAACAGAAATTACAAAATTTGAATCATTTTATAAGGCCGAAGATTATCATCAGGATTATTATGAAAATAATAAATCTCAACCCTACTGTTCATTTGTTATTACACCCAAATTAGAAAAATTTAAAAAGATTTTTCAAGATAAACTTAAATAATGTAAGGCCAACCTGAATTATACAATTTAATTTTTATATTTATCATTAATCTCAAATAATTAAAGTTTCGTAATTAATTGTTAGTGATTTATTATGCATATTAATATCCTATAAAAATAAAATAATTGTTAAGGATATAATATATAATATAAAACATGTTAAATAAATGTAATTTAGAATGCATAGATATAATATATTGTATATCAAATATATAAATATTTTATTTATTTATAAGGTTATTTAAAATGTTTAAATTATAACAATATAAATTAAACATTCTAAGCAGTTGGTTGTTTTCATAGCATTAAAAAATATTACAAACTAAAAATTAATGTTATGAAAACAATCGGTAAAAAATTTTTATCAATCACAGCTATTGCATTAATAGCAGGATTGATGTTTACATCGTGTAATGACGATGATGATGATGACATGATGTTGCCAACCAATGATATTGTAGAATTAGCGACTTCAACATCAGATTTAAGCACTCTGGTTACTGCCATTACAACTGCAGATTTAACTTCTGTATTACAAGGTGATGGGCCGTTCACAGTATTTGCTCCAACAAATAATGCATTCGATAATTTAGAAGATGGTGTGTTGGAAACCCTTTTAGATAATCCGGATATTTTAGCTGAAGTGCTTCAATATCACGTAGTAAGTGGCAAAGTGATGTCAACTGACCTGTCAAATGGAGAAGTATCAACATTGCTTTCAGATAAATCCATTAATGTTAGTATTTCAGATGGTGTTGTTACATTAAATAACAATGCCATGGTAACCAATGCTGATAATGAAGCTTCAAATGGTGTGGTGCATATTATTGACGAAGTATTGCTCCCAGAAGGATTTGAACTACCAAAAGATGATATTGTAACCATTGCATCAGAAACACCTTCGTTAAGTATCCTGGTTGATGCATTAACTATGTTTCCTGATTTAGTTGATGCTTTAAGCTCAGATGGAAATTATACTGTATTTGCTCCAACGAACGATGCGTTTACAACATTATTAGGAGTGATTGGACAATCGGGTTTAGATGATGTACCTGAAGATGTAATTGAAAGATTGCTAAAGTATCATGTTATTTCAAGTGCTGCATTAATGTCAGGAGATTTAACTGATGGACAGATGGCTGCTACATTGCTAAGTGATGATGATAAAGTTACTGTAGGTATTAGTGGTAGTGATGTTACTATTAATGGAGCCAACGTTACTACTCCAGACATAGAAGCTTCAAACGGTATTGTACATATTGTCGATGCAGTATTAGCTCCTTCATTGGAATTAAGTATTCTAAATACCATTGTCGAACCTGCTTATTTTAATAAAGATTTCACCATTTTAACTGAAGCAGTAGTTAAAGCTGATTTGTTAAATACACTCACTGACAGTGAAGCTAATTATACCCTGTTTGCGCCAAATAACGATGCTTTTGAAGCAGCCGGTATAACAAGTTTAGATGGTTTAACAGCTAACGACCTTGCACCTATACTTACTTATCACGTATTAGATACTGAAGTTTTTGGTGATGGATTACCTGCAACAGGTTCAGCTATTACTTCATTAGGTGGCGATTTTTATTTAAGTATTAACGATAATGGGGTATTTTTAAATGGATTAACACAGGTTACTACAGCAACTCTTTCAGGCGAAGCATTGGATTATGATAATGGTGTTGTTCACTTAATCGACAGAACGTTGGTTCCTGCATCGGGCGATATCGTTGACATTGCTGTAGCAGCTTCTGAAGCTTCTGAAGGCGCTGAATTTGGCCAGTTGGTTGCAGCTCTAACTGCAGTTGAAAATGATGAAACGACAGACGATCTGATCACTGTATTAAAAGGTGAAGGGCCGTTCACTGTATTTGCTCCAACAGATGCTGCTTTTGCCTCGTTATACGATTTAGCAGGAGTTGAAGATTTCAGTGCACTTGTAGATGCTGTGGGAATTGAAACTATCGAAGCTGTGTTAAAATATCACGTGATAGGTGCCAGGGTATTCTCAACAGATTTACCAAACCTGCCAAGTACTACCGTAACTACTTTAGGTGGTGATTTTACACTAAATCTTAGTAGTTTAACCATTACTGATACAGATGCTGCACTTGAATTAGGATCTGAAGATGCTGCAATTGTTGATACAGATATTCTTGCAACCAATGGAGTTATCCACGTAATTGACGAAGTGGTGCTTCCGTAAAATAAGAATTCTGCTTTGCTCATTTTTAGCCGGATATAATTAATTATCCGGCTTTTTTTACTATAATCAATAGATCTAATATTGCAATAAAAAAATATTTTTTTATAATTATTAACTTTATTGATTTAAAATAAAAAATAGCTTCTCATTTTTCACTGTTAATATAATTTTTGAATAAATTTTAAAAGAATTATCTTTGACTATTGATAAGAAAATAAAGATGATTTTAAAAGATATTAAAAATAAAATAATTTGTGGAGATTGTTTGGATATAATGAGTAATATTCCTGATGAATCAATAGATCTTGTTATAACTTCACCTCCATATAATTTAAAAAACTCAACTGGGAATGGACTAAAAGATGGCCGCGGCGGAAAATGGAAAAATGCTGAATTGATTAATGGTTATTCACATTATAATGATTGTATGCCACATGATAAATATGAAAAATGGCAAAGAGAATGTCTTAAAGAAATGTTTAGAATAATTAAAGAAGATGGTGCTATTTTTTATAACCACAAGTGGAGAGTTCAAGGTGGATTACTACAAGATCGTCATGAAATTGTTAGAGGATTTCCAGTTAGGCAAATAATTATTTGGAGAAGAAAAGGAGGCATTAATTTTAATCGTGGCTATTTCCTACCTACCTATGAAGTTATTTATCTAATAGCAAAACCAAAATTTAAACTTGCGCCTAAAGCTAATAAGTTTGGAGATGTTTGGGAATTTCCACAAGATTTTAAAAATCCACATCCGGCACCATTTCCTGTATCTTTAATAGATAGAATTATAAGTTCAACCGAAGCTCAATTAATATTAGATCCTTTTATGGGATCAGGGACCACAGCTATTTCTGCATTAAATCAAAATAGAGATTACATTGGGATTGATCTTTCACCGGATTATTGTGAAATGGCCGAAAAAAGAATAAATAACCATATTGCACAACTTAAATTTCTATTTCAATAGTGAAAACAAAAGAAGTTATAAATCAATTTGAAAACCGATGGAATAATGTTTATTGGTTTTTAAGAATGATAATAAGTAATGATAAATATGTAGCAATTGGGAAAGAATCAAAATTACTTACAAAAATCACAAGTAGCCTGAGGTTAATTGCTAAAGATAATATTAATAAAGATGATCAGACTATTCTTAAAATACAATTTAATACCTTACGTAACATTCTTGAAAATAGATATAAAAATGCAAAGTCAGTTCAAAATCGTCTTGAAAAATTAATTATTGACCTTGAAAAAGAGATTAATACTTTAGCAGATATGGAAGTTTTTATATTGACTTGTGAGAGTGCAATGATTCCATTAAATCAAGCTATTGAAAATATACCGAGTGATGATAAAGTTTTCACTGAATCAATTGCTAAAAGTTATCTTGATATTGAGGGAGATAAGGGATTAGCCACTGTTATTAATCTTTGGGATGATTTAGGTGTAAGAGGTTGTTTAACTGCGGAAAGAACAGAAATTGTTAAGGCTTTTTCTTTATTAAGAATATTTCTAGAAAATGATAAAAGAATGTCAATTGATGATCAAAATATTGTGCTTTCTGCATTTACACAAGAATTTGAAAGAAGAGCAGGGCAAAAAAGAAAAAAAAGAGCTGGTGGTAGTTTAGAAGATGTTACATCTTTTTTACTTAATTATTATAATTTAAATCCTACTTCAGCACCTGATCATTTTCAGGCCGATATAGAAATAGATAACTGGGTAAAAACAAAAGATGGGTGGCTAATTGGGATTTCATGCAAAAGAACTTTAAGAGAAAGATGGAAGCAAGTTAGTAGTGCAGAAGCAACAATATTAAGTAAGTTTAAAATCAAATACATATTTCACATTTTAACATATGATGAAGATTTATCAGATGAAAAACTTGTAACTCTTGGGGCGCATAGACATGTTTTTTACTTACCTGATACTAGTAGAAGATTAGTTTATGCACAAAATCATGTTGGCCTTAAAAATTATGTAAAACCGATTTCGGACTTTATAAAAGATTTGAAATCAAATATTTAAGTATAATCTCTATTTTAAGATGATTTCTTAAAATTTTAATCAGTTTTTAATATTCTACTTTCTTTTTTGATAAATTCAATTTTTTATGCCTATCTTTGATATGTATTTATTAAATTTTTATTTTAATTTTTTATGAAAGAAGGTATAGTAAAATTCTTTAATGAATCAAAAGGTTATGGATTTATTAAAGATGCGGAGTCAGACAAAGAATACTTTGTACATGTTTCCGGCTTAATTGACAAAATCAATGAAGACGACGAAGTAACATTTGAACTCCAAGAAGGTAAAAAAGGCTTAAATGCAGTAAATGTAAAACTAAAATAGTTTGAATTACTAATTTTGACTTTTGACTTTTACAAGCTCTGTTTATGCAGGGCTTTTTTTATTTCTTAAACATAATATCCTTTGCTGGATATTTCCACTGTTCTATATAACTCGTAAGCATCTTCATTTAGTGGATAATCCCAACAGCCTTGCCGGTGAAACTCTGTTCCTCCAAAGCCTTTTTTAAACCTGTACAATCCGTACATTGGATGAGATTTGTCCGGCGTTGGTGAAATGCCAAAGAAATCATATTCTTTACAACCCTCACTTTTGGCTTTACAAATTGCATCCCATTGAAGGGCATAAGTAGCCATTAACTTTCTGTTTTTAGCTGATGAGGCCCCATATAAATATGTAGCCCGGCCACCGGAAATTACCAGTAGTAAAGCAGCAAGTGCATCTCCATTAGCTTCTGCTAATAACATATGAACATTGGCAGGCGATGCAGTATTTTCAGCACGTGTTTCCAAAATTGTTCTAAAGTGATTGATATCTCTATATACAATGCCATTTCTTATGGCTGTTTCCTGATAAAGTTTATGCCAAATCTTTAAATTATCTGTAGAAACATCATAAACACTAACTCCTTTACGATAAGATAATCTGATATTGTAACGAGTTTTGGATTTCATACTATTTAATAAATCTTTCTTATTTTTTTTCAGATTTAGAAAAATAGTATGAGAAGGAAGAACATCAGACGGAGCTTTACGTAAATTCCAGTTTTGAGTATCAAAATTCATGCGTAGCTCCTGAATCCTTGTTTCTGGGGGACCCATCCATTGTCCAAAATCATCATAGCAATTATCATCATACTGCCATGGAGATGCCCAGGCAAGGTCATAACGAATAAAAATACAATTTTTTGGTAGATATTGGCGCAATGACTCAGACAATACTTCTAAAAATACTCCTTGTTTTTCCTCAGTAATATCAATATCAGGGCCATAAGGAACATAAGCAATGCAACCCTGTTTTCCAATATTTCGAATTATGATTAAAATATCATCGGAAGATTGATAATCTTTTGTAATTTCATTATCAACTTTAAAAGAAAAGGCTCTGGGCTTGTATCCTTGCTTTTCTTTTACCTTAGCCCAATATGATGTTTGTGGTAATACTGTTCTTTTATGAAGATATTCAGTTGGTTTTCGTTCAATCGTTAAACGCATTAATTAGAATTTTCCGGTTAAAGGATTGCAAATTTATAATTTGTAAACAATAATCAAAAAAACTCCCAAATTGATTTTGGGAGTTTTTTGCTTTATTCTTTAGAGGCCTTTCTGTGTCTGGGTTTTCTTTTATGTTTCGATTCAAACATATTTTCTTGTTTCCTTTCGGCTCGCCTGGCTTTTCGCTCAGCACGACGTTCCTTTAATTTTTTAAAAGGATTTTTTTTCTTTTTACCGTCGTGGATGGTTTTTTCGTGTGACATAATAGTATTTTTTATTAAACGATTGCTGAATATTTAAGGATAATAATGAATAAATTTAAACCCTGAAAATCATCTTGTCAAGTATTTTTAATTAATTAATATCTTTTCAACTTAAACCTCCGATGTTTTTTAATATCTAATTATAAAATCTAAAATTATATTTACTATGAAAAAACATTTTTTAATTAGTTTATTGTTGTGCTTTACGATTATAGGAGTACATGCACAACTCGATATTGAATATAAAAAACCACCTAAGGAAATTCTCGAACTGGCTGATGTTGACCTTCCGCCATCATTTTATATGAATACAGAAGGATCTTATGCTTTATTAATGTATCGAGATCAATATAAAAGTATCGAAGAATTATCTGAAAAAGAATTGCGGCTTGGCGGATTGCGTATTAACCCTGTTACAAATATCTCCAGCAGAGCCAGGTATTTTACAAAGTTTGAAGTTTTAGACATAAAAAAGGATAAGATTTTATCTGTAGATGGTTTGCCTGAAAAATTAAGGCTAACTAACTTTTCATGGTCGCCTGATGAGTCGATGATGGCGTTTACGAACACAACACAAAAAGGTGTTGAACTTTGGGTGCTTGATGTTAAAAAAGCAAAAGTGCAAAAACTTACCAGCGATAACCTTAATGCAAACCTGGGTTCTCCATTTGAATGGTTCCAGGACGGTAAGTCTTTATTAGTTAAAGTTTTACCTGATGACAGAAAGTCATTAATTGATGAAAAAAAAGCAATACCCACTGGCCCAACGGTTTCAGTAAATGAAGGCCAAAAAGCTCAAAATAGAACCTATCAGGACTTATTGAGCAATAGAAATGATGAGTTTAATTTTGAACAACTTGTATTATCCGAGATTGTTCAGGTTGATTTAAAGGGAAATATGAATCCCTGGAAAGAAAAAGCCATGTATAGAAGCATGAATTTTTCACCTGATGGGAATTACATTTTAATCACAACTATTGAAAAACCATTTTCATATATTGTTCCTTATTATCGATTTCCTTCCACTACAATCATCTATGATAAATCTGGGAAAAAAGTGAAGAAAATTCTTGAAGTTCCGCTTATTGAAGAATTACCTAAAGGTTTTATGGCCGAAAGAGAAGGAATGAGAGATTTGTCATGGAGGCTTGATAAACCAGCAACTTTATACTGGGCAGAAGCATTAGACGGAGGAGACCCTGCAAATGAAGCAGAATACAGAGACGAAATTTTTGAATTAGCAGCTCCGTTTACTGGAGAACCAAAGAGTTTATTTAAAACGATTAACCGTTTTGCAGGAATTAACTGGGGCAATGATCAAATAGCTATTGCCAGAGATTACTGGTGGAATACCAGAAATACAAAATCATATTTATTTAATCCATCGGATAATTCTGAAAAACCTGAAATTATTTTCGATCTTAATTATCAGGACCGCTATAATGATCCCGGCGATTTTGTTACCACAAGAAATAAATTTGGTAAATCCGTTTTAGAAATGAAAGGAGAGAACCTTTACCTGATTGGAAGAGGCTATAGTGATGAAGGTATTCGTCCGTTTATTGAACAGTTTAATTATAAAACAAAAAATAAAAATAGGTTATGGCGTGCCGACGGAAAAGAAACGCTAGAAAGTATTATTGATTTAAAAGACTCGAAAAAAGGAATATTACTTACAAGAATTGAATCGAAGAGCCAATTTCCAAATTATTATTTCCGTAATATAAAAACTGGAGATTTAACTCAGGTTACTGATTTCAAAAACCCTTTTGAAAGTTTGCAAAATGTTCATAAAGAAGTGATTAAATATAAACGTGATGATGGATTGGAATTGTCGGGAACCTTATATTTACCAACCGATTATGAAGAAGGAAAGAAATATCCTATGATTTTATGGGCTTATCCGCGCGAATATAAAGATAAAAGTACTGCCGGCCAGGTAACATCTTCTCCTCATCAGTTTATTTATCCTTATTATGGATCGCCTGTATTTTGGGTTTCACGGGGGTATGTAGTTCTTGATAATGCTGCATTCCCAATTGTTGGCGAGGAAGATAACGAACCAAATGATACTTTTGTGGAACAACTTGTTGCCAATGGAAAAGCTGCCATTGATGCCGTAGATGAAATGGGGTATATTGACCGAGATAAAGTAGCAGTTGGCGGGCACTCTTATGGTGCGTTTATGACAGCTAACCTTTTATCACATTCTGATCTTTTTGCGGCCGGAATTGCACGAAGTGGTGCTTATAACCGAACGCTTACACCTTTTGGTTTCCAAAGCGAAGAGCGTAATTACTGGGAAGCTCCTGAGATTTATTATGAAATGTCTCCTTTTATGCATGCCGATAAAATGAAAACACCTTTATTATTAATTCATGGTGCAGCCGATAATAATTCTGGAACTTATACCATGCAAAGCGAAAGATATTTTAATGCTTTAAAAGGTCTGGGTGCTACAGTCCGTTTGGTTTTACTGCCAAAAGAAAGTCATGGGTATGCTGCACGTGAATCTGTGCTGCATGTTTTATGGGAGCAGGATCAGTGGTTGGAAAAATATTTAAAAAATAACGAATAAGATTATTAATACTTTTTACAATTAAAAAAATGGCTGTCTAAAGAAAATTAAGACAGCCATTTTTTTTGTTCTTTTTTGAAAAAGTTAGTTGTTCATTGCATTTTCCATTAATATAGCTTTAATTTTGCTTGTGTTTGTGATATTATCAGCTATTGGACATCGTTTTTCGATTTCTTCAATATATGCCTGCTTTTCTTCCATACTCATATCAGCATCCACATCAATATATGTTCTTATTTCTGTAAAACCGGCTCTTCCTTCATCTGTTTTTCCCATCAAAAAATCTTTGTCAATATCACCTTCAACTTTTACATCTATGCCTCGAACATTTAAGCGCTTTTGGTTTGAAATGATTCTTCCGATAGCACAAATGCATGCAGGTAATGATGAAAGAAAAATTTCTAGAGGGTTAGGGCCTAACCCTTGTCCACCAGCTTGTTTTGGTTGATCGATAATAAAATTTTGTGAACAATTTATTTCGGTTTTAAAACCTTCTCTTACTTTTGCTTCTAATTTAACTGTAGATATAGCCATAATTATATGTTTTTTATTGTTAATTAATTCAATGACAAAACTAAATAATGCAAAGCTTGTATTAAATGATATTTAACAGGCCTTTTAATGTTTCACAGCATTAAAAAAATATACATTGGAATGTTTTTAGTATACTTAAAAAATCAGATACTCGAAACCTCATGAGTTTTATTAGTTTTAATTAGTTTTTAATTATTTTAAACCCTTCAAAAGAAATTGCATCTAATGTTTGTTTATTCTCAAAAATTAATGCTTATGAAATTTATTGTTAAAACTTCGTTTTGGATTTTTATTGTTATCCTTATTTCCTCTTGTAATCAGGAAAGTATTGAAGAACAGGCAGAAAAGCTACATGATAAAATTGTATCGATTGATACACATGCAGATACGCCTTTAAATTTTTTAGATTCTGATTTTGATATTGGTAAATGGAATGATTTTGAGGAATCGCGTTCAAGAATTGATTTCCCAAGAATGAAGGCTGGCCGCTTAGACGCAGTATTTATGGCAGTTTTTTTAGGACAACGAGACCGTGATGAAAAAGGTAACAGACAAGCAAAAGAAAGAGCCCTTGATATATTTGATGCTTTATATGAAAAAATTAATCAATATCCAGAAATGGCACAAATAGCATATGCTGCAGATGATGTTTATGATATTAAAAAACAAGATAAAAGAGCTGTATACATTGGCCTCGAAAACGGGTATCCTATTGGGACTGATTTAAATATGGTTCAAAAATTTTATGATTTGGGAGCCCGTTACATCACATTATGTCACACAATGAACAATGATATTTGCGATTCATCTACAGATCCTAATGGGCCTGAATATAATGGTTTAAGCCCATTTGGAGAAGAAGTGGTAAAAGAAATGAATAACCTGGGAATGATAGTGGATGTATCGCACATTTCTGATTCGGCTTATTTTGATGTATTAAAAATTTCTAAAACACCAGTAATTGCTTCACACTCAAGTGTAAGGGCATTATGCAACAGCCCGCGGAATTTTTCCGATGAAATGTTACATGCTCTTAAAGAAAATAATGGAGTTATACAAATCTGTATATTAAGCGATTACATTAAAGAACCTGAAGAATATCCTGAAAGAGACTCTGCTTTTAATGTACTACGCAAAAAATATAATAATTTTAGTGAGCTTTCTGAGGAAGAGTATCAAAAAGCTGTAATAGAATGGCGCGAAACCGATAAAAAATTTCCTAAAGAATTGGCTACAGTATCAGATGTTGTGGATCATATCGACTATGTTGTACAAACCATTGGTATTGATTATGTTGGTATAGGAACAGATTTTGATGGTGGTGGAGGTGTTGAAGGTTGTATGGATGCCAGCCAGATGAAAAATATTACCATTGAACTGCTTAGAAGAGGATATACAAAAAAAGAAATCAAGAAAATCTGGGGAGAAAATTTCTTAAGAGTATTTCGGCAGGTTGAACAATTTGCAGGAAAATAAAAGAAGTTATAATTGACTTTAATATAATTACTATGGGCATTTTATTGATTGCTCATAGATTTTACTTGCTGCATATTAATCGATTCGTAGATTTTTAGTATTTCTTCTTTAGTAAAATTACCAACGACATTTACTGCAAAAAATTCATTTTCAGATAAAGTGGTAAATAAAACCTCTTTTATAATCTTTTCGTGTTCAATAATATAGATTGATATATTAGAATTTTCCTGGGTGATTTTTGTAAGTAATTTATAACTAAAATCTTTTACTTTTTGATTAATTTTATTATTAACATCATTTTTTGTAACTGAATTTTTATTCTCTTCAAAAAACAGCACTTTAATAACATCTATTTTATCAGTTAAGTCGCTGTTAAATTGAGTTTTATCTTCAGATAAATTAAGAATTAATTTAAATAAGACAGGAGGAAGGTGTAGTACTACAAATCCCTGTTGCGTTTCAAATTCTTCGAAAATATCTGTTTCCTTATATTTATTCTGGTCTGTTATGCATGAATATTGACACAGTAATAAAAATATTGTAAAAATAACTGCTATTCTTTTCATTTTTTATCAATTTCTTCAAGGTGTTCTAATTGATTAATCTGCATTGATTTAGAAAGTTTGGAAATATTTTTTAAGTCAATATTTCCCTGTATACTTATTAATGCATTCTCGTTTTTACCACCGGCAATTAGCAATAATTCTATAATTTTACCATTTTTCTCATTAATAAGAAATTTAACATCCTGGTCTTTTTCCTTTATTACCATTAGCTCTTTGTAATCAGAAATGGGAATCTTATTAATAATTTCGTTATAAAAATTAGCATTCCCTGAGTAGGTCCCGTCGGTGGCTAATATTTTTATTCCGGTTAAATTTTTTACCAGTTCATCAAATTCAGGGTCATCCGATTCCATCTCGGAAAACATGCTAAACATATAGCTGGTAATATATACCGTTGTAAAACCTTCTTTGCTGCTGTATTTATCAAATAGTTCATCTACGGGCGAGTTTTGAGCAATTAAATAAAATGGAATGAGCAACAAAACTAAATTTAAAATGATTTTTTTCATGACTTATTTATGTTTAATATATTTATCTGCAATATTATATTTTTGAACGGGTTTAAGCTCGTATAAACCCTGATTAAAAGTGGATAATAAATTAAGCTCTTCTTTTCCCTCATTTAATTTTTGTATGGGTTTTAAATGTTCGGTTCCTGAGTTTAATTTAGAGGAAACGAATAATAATGCTTCTTTTGCTTGTAAATAAGCTAATTCAGGATTATCATAAGTATCTTCAAAAGAAACCTGGCTTTGTGTGTTTATTTCGTTTTTAATAAAGAAGAAAGATACCACAAGAATGGCTACACTTGCAGCAATACTTAATGAGTAATGGTATAACTTTCTTTTTTTAAGCTGTTTAATATTGTTGTTTTTTTCAATATTTTCCCATATTTCATTCCCTAAATCCGGTATTTGATTCGCTTTTTTTGCCTGTTCAGAAGCATATGTAAAAATAGTTCTATCGGCAGCAAATTCTTTATCTACTTTATTTGATGAGAAGTATTCTTGTAACAACTTTTCTTCCTCTAATGAAGATTCGCCGTTATAATATTTCTCTAACAGAGCTTTTATTTGTTCCCGGTTCATGGTTATAATATTTTTGAGTTACTATTTCTCGAATTTTCTTTCTGGCTCTCGACAAGCTTACTCTAATTGTATTTACATTCATATTTAATATTTGAGCAATCTCTTCATAATCATAGCCTTGTATGTCGCGTAATTGCATAATTGATTTTTGTGGTTCATCCAGCAAATTGATAGCCTTTTTTACACGTTTAACGGCTATATTTAATTCTTCATATTGTTCTTTATCCAAATCGCTATTTTCACTATCTTCTTTTATATTTCCAGTTAAAGGCACTGTTTTTTTTAGTTTAATTTTATCGAGGCATAAATTCCTTGTCATTCGCATAGCCAAAGCTTCAACACAATTGTATTTATCCAACTCATTGCGCATATTCCACAGCTTGATATAAATTTCTTGTACAATATCTTTTGCGTCATCCATATCTTTCATAAAGTGGTTGGCAAATCCCAACAACTTACGGTTTAAAGGCAAAATATTTTTTTTAAAAGCTTCAGCAGTCATTTGCTAATCAATATATAGGCTTGAAAATTACGAATAATTTTTAAGAAAGGGAGTTTGTTTTCTCCCTTTCTTAATAGTTTTCTAATTCATTTAAATGTTCAAAACCTTTCATATGTATTGATTTTGAAAGAGAAGCCATTTCTTTAAGGATTATTTTACCTTTAATACTTATTACGGCGTTTTCATCTTTTCCACCTGCAATTAAAAGTAGCTCTTCTATATCTTTACCAACATATTTTACATAAAACACCACGTCGTTATCATATTCTTTTACAGTCATTAATTCCTGATATGATTTTGTATCAACCTGAGCAATTATTTCTTTGTAAAAATTAATGTTTTCAGAGTTGGTGTAATCTTCCATAGCAATAATTCTGATATTATCTATCATATCCTTCATTTTCAGAAGGTCTTCATCATCATCCATAGCAACAGCTATGTCAAATAAATTTTTATTAACCACTACAGTTGTAAAACCTCTTTTCCCCTGATATTTTTCAATCAATTGGTCAATAAAATCCTGAGCATTGGTTAAAAAAGGAAAAATGAGTAATGCGAGTATTATACTTATTCGTTTCATAATATTAATTTTTTTAAATTTGTTTTTAAATCGGTTTAACTTTAGAATCAAGCTTAATTCAATAACAAGACGAATAAGAATTTTTATCATTACAATAAAAAGCAAAAAATAATTTAAAATATTGTAATTAAGCGATTTAAATTATGCAGCAAACAGGTAAAATCTTTATTATTATAGGAATATTATTAATAATTCTGGGTATTTTTTTATACGTATTTAGCGATAAACTTCAGTGGTTTAGTAATTTGCCCGGCGATATAAAAATAAAAAAGGAGCATTTTACCTTTTATGCTCCTATTACAAGTATGATTCTGCTAAGTATAATAATAAGCTTTATTATTTGGATAATCGGCAAAATCCGTTAATCGTTAAAATATGGTTTTAGTTGTTTAATCAACTCATCTGGAGCACGCCTTGGTTTTCTTGAATTTTCATCAACAAATACGAGGGTTGTTTCACCCTGGTTTAATAGCTCATCATTTTCATTATAGATTTCGTAATAAAAAGTAATTTTTGCTTTCGGTAACTCCTTAATGATGGTTTTAATGGTTAATAAATCATCATAAACAGCAGGTTTGTAATATTTTACATCCAAATTTTTTACGGGTAACATAATACCCATCTCTTCAATTTTTTTATAAGGAAATCCAAAATGACGCATTAATTCAGTTCTTCCTACTTCGTAATACAATGGATAATTACCATAATAAACATATCCCATTTTATCTGTTTCTCCGTAACGTACCCTTAATTGTGTTTCGTATGTAAACATTTTGATAAAATTATTTAAAAGGAGAGTTGGGTTCTTTCGACATATGGTTATAAAAAAGCCTATCGAGCGATTTTGGTATAACGCGTTGTAAAAGCACAGATATTTTTCCTTCGAAAGATATAATAATATTTCTTTTACGGTTTATGATCGCTTTTGCTATTTTCTTTGCTACTTTTTCTGCTGGCATCAATTTCTTTTCATTCAAAGGAGATTCACCTTGAGGAGTTCCGTCAGCCGAGAGGGCAGATTTTCGCACATTTGATTCGGTGAAACCCGGAGCAGCAATTAAAACATGCAGGCCGGTTTTAAGGTTTTCGATACGTAAAGTTTCCAAAAATCCATGCAAAGCAAATTTAGATGCAGAATAGCCCGAACGGCCTGGTAATCCATGAAAACCAGCAATTGAAGTAATACCAACAATCGACCCTTTTGTTTTTAAAATATAGGGTAATGCATATTTGGTACAATAAACAGCACCCCAAAAATTTACATCTATTAATTTTTTTAAAACTGACAAATCAACATCAATAAATAATGCACGCATTGAAATTCCTGCATTATTTAACAAAATATCAATTTTTCCATATTTTTCAAGGGTTTTATCGATAAGATGTTTACAATCTTCTTCTATTGTAACATCTGTTTTAACTGCAAAGGCATCATATCCTTTCTTCTTTAATTCATTTTCGAGGTTATTTAATTTTTCAATATTTCGCGAGGCGCAAACTACTTTAGCCCCTCTGGCTGCAAAGTCAATGGCACAAGCTCTGCCAATACCGGACGAAGCTCCGGTTATAATCACCACTTTATTTTTCATTAATATAACTTAAGGTTAATATTAAAAAACTAGGAATGTAAAACTATTAATTTCCGTTTATTTAACGAACAATTACTTCATTTTTTTATTTGCAATAAAATATCTCTATTTGATAGTTTCATTATATTTTTTTAGAATTCAGTATTTTATAAAAATATTTAAGATTTTAGCATTAAAATCTTTGTTTTAAAAAAATAAGGTGTTATTTTTGCCATCCGATTGACTCAGTAGCTCAGCAGGTAGAGCACATCCCTTTTAAGGATGGGGTCCAGGGTTCGAGCCCCTGCTGGGTCACTAAAAATAAATAAAGTCTGATGTTATATCAGGCTTTTTTATTTAGAAGTTCTTCGATTGGCGAGAAGTTTATCCCGATCAACAAAGTTGCATCGGGGAGCTGGGTCACTAAAAGAGAAGCCAAAAATTTTTCTTTTTTATTATACAATTTTAATTTGCAGTATTTTACTTTAATTTATTTAATGTTATTATTCATTTATAATAATTTTTTTTATTTTTTTTTATATAAAATTTGGTTTTAAAAATTAAGATATTAGTTTTGCAAACGCAATTTTAACCGACTCAGTAGCTCAGCTGGTAGAGCACATCCCTTTTAAGGATGGGGTCCAGGGTTCGAGCCCCTGCTGGGTC
>JBKHIH010000098.1:0-12523 GCA_046538755.1 Thiohalospira sp. | reverse complement strand
CTTTTAAAAAAAATGGTTTCTGTTGATAAATTTATACAAAAACAATTTTAGGTTAAGCCATGATGCAACCGGTTTTCGCTGGTTTTCACCCGTCAAGCCGTTGATATCGGCTAGACGGATTATAGAAATAAGGCAGGTGAAAGAGTACAGCAGACATTCCTGTCTGCTGTTCAATAGTATGGATCACCGGCTTCCAGCCGGTAAATACAAACAGTGCACAGGAATGTGCGCTGTACCAGTACTGTTTTCATCGTCAAGCTATTTAGATCGGCCAGACGGATTTTGGAATTTATGAACAACCGTCTTTTAAAAAAAATGGTTTCTGTTGATAAATTTATACAAAAACAATTTTAGGTTAAGCCATGATGCAACCGGTTTTCGCTGGTTTTCACCCGTCAAGCCGTTGATATCGGCTAGACGGATTATAGAAATAAGGCAGGTGAAAGAGTACAGCAGACATTCCTGTCTGCTGTTCAATAGTATGGATTACCGGCTTCCAGCCGGTAAATAAAATCAGCGCAAAAGAAATGTGCGCTGTACCAGTACTGTTTTCATCGTCAAGCTATTTAGATCGGTCAGGCGGATTTTGGAATTTATGAACAACCGCCTTTTAAAAAAAATGGTTTCTGTTGATAAATTTATACAAAAACAATTTTAGGTTAAGCCATGATGCAACCGGTTTTCGCTGGTTTTCACCCGTCAAGCCGTTGATATCGGCTAGACGGATTATAGAAATAAGGCAGGTGAAAGAGTACAGCAGACATTCCTGTCTGCTGTTCAATAGTATGGATTACCGGCTTCCAGCCGGTAAATAAAATCAGCGCAAAAGAAATGTGCGCTGTACATCTAATATTTTCATCGTCAAACCATTTAGATCGGCAAGACGGATTATAGAAATATATATCAAAAAAAATGCTATATTCGTGTATAATAATTGGTTGTTAGTGAAAGAATTTTGGCATTAATCATTAAAAATGATACTTTTACACGTTCATTTAAAAGTTTTATCAAATGGAAGCATTAAAAATAAACCTATTTTATTTTCAACCGTTTGATAGAGTAATAAACATAGTTTAATAATTAAATTCGGTTGCCTATGTAAAATTAAATGAGAATGTTAAATTTGTAAAATTTTATTATTTTAGATGTATAATAAAAAAATCAGAAAATTAAAAAAATTAATTAAATATTTACTTAAACTTTTAGATCATGAAAAAAACAAACTTTTTTAAAATTGTAATGACGCTTGTGTTAGCGTTTGTAGTAACAGGAGCTTTTGCTCAAAATGATCCTGCTGATTATGACTTAATTAGTAATGATGCAGATATCTCTTATGTTACATTGGATGCTACCATTCCATTTTATGTAACTCCGGACCCTGTATATCATCCAAGCTGGACTCCATTTTCTAATGATTTGACAGCTGATTTTGTATGGAACTTTTATGATGATGGATCTTGGGAAGATGGAACCGAATTAGATCTTACCGTTACTGACAACTATGTTGAAATTACAGCTAACACTCTAGGTTCTTATCCAATTAATGTAAAAGAACAAGCACCGGCTGCATTTGGTGGTTGTGAAGATGGTACTGGCCAGGATTTTACTGTTACTGTTATAGATAAACCTACTGCAGAAATTGAAGGTGCTTCAGCAAATAATGCTTGGACTGAAGTAACAGCTGGGTATGAATATTATATTTGTGGTGATGCAGCAGCTGAAGATTTAACGATTACAATAACTGAAACAGGCGTACCTGAAGCACTTGCTTCATATGCTTATTCAGTAGAACAACGTGTAGTTAATATTGATGCATCGAATAATGATATCGGTGGTACAGAAACTATTGTATCTGATTTTGTTAATCATACTATTGCTGGTAAATATGCAACAGGAACAGCTGATGGCGGTTCAGAAACAGTTTCTACCGGTGAAATGCCTGTTGTAAATGATGAAAGAACAAAATATGAATTTACATTACAAGTAGCTACTGATTATGCTGGTGGTGGTGGTGAAGGTATTATCTCAGCTATTTCTCATAAATCAGATTACTTAACTGTAGTTGGTGGTGGTGATATTACAACATATCCGTTTACAGGTACTGTAACCGTAACTTATATTGTAAATCCAGCTCCATCTACTGGCCCAATCTATCATATACCTAATGATTTTAACTTATAATAATTGATTAGAGCTTAAGTGAACACAAAATAACTCAAATAATTACTGGTTTAGGAGCTTGCTCTCCTAAGCCAGTTCTTTAAAAAAAATCATCGGATGACTCTGAGTCATCCGATGATTAAAAAAAAGGGATTCAATCGTGGATAAAAACGAGGTTATAGAAAAAGTAAAAGCTTATAAAGCATTATTGAAAGTCCATTTCAATATGAACTCGGTTTATCTTTTTGGATCTTATGCAAAAGAAAATTATTCTGAAGATAGTGATATTGATGTTGCGGTTGTTGTTGATCAGCTAGATGGTGATTTTTTTGCAGTAAACCCTTTGCTTTGGAAATTGAGAAGGCAAATAGATGATCGAATTGAACCGATCATTATTGAAAAAAAATACGATGATGCAAATTTCCTGGATGAAGTTATTCGGACAGGCATTGAAATAAAATAAAAAGCATAACTTTAAATTTAATCCATTGAAAAAATATCATAACATATTATCTTTCTTATTTATTCTAATGTTAGGATTAGGATTAAAAGGTTATGCTCAATCTGATTTGCCGGTTGCTTGTGGTGGCGAAATAGTTCGCTACGGTGTTGTAGGCGACAATGGCAATTCGGTGTTTTTCTGGGAAGTTACAGGAGGCGAAATCATTAATAATTATAACGATTCTGTTGATGTTCAATGGACATCGGTAGATGGTATGCGTACCATTACAGTTACTGAAACCAACTTATATGGTTGTGAAGGCGAACCTTATTCGCAGGAATTACTGGTTTCTTCTCCCTATGTTGATTTAGGCGGGGATGCAGAAATTTGCGATGGCGATACTTACGAGTTTGTTGCTTCAGCAGATGATGTGTCAACTTACTTATGGCAAGACGATAGCAATGAAGAAACTTTCATTGCTTCCGAAGAAGGCGACTACTGGGTACGTATTACCGATGAGCATGGCTGTGTAGCATCCGATACCGCTGCATTAATCGTTCATTCGTTGCCAGAAGTAGATTTAGGGCCAGATACAACCCTTTGTGGCGATCAAGAGTCTATTACCTTTGATGTAAGTGAGTACGGTACCAGCTACGACTGGTTCGATGGTAGTATCTCACCTACATTTACGGCTTATACTCAAACCGAAATCCAGGAAATTTGGGTTAATGTTACCAACGAATATGGTTGTATGGGTTCAGATACCGTTTATGTTGAATTCTGTGGCGATTTGGTTATCCCTACAGCTTTTACACCTAATGGCGACGGCCATAATGATGTTTGGAAAATTGAATTCTTATTTGTTTTCGAAGAAGTTACGGTTGATGTCTACAATCGTTGGGGCGAAAGAGTATTCCATTCCGATGGATACTCATCTGACAAGTATTGGGATGGAACCGATAAAAAAGGTAAAAAATTACCTATGGATGCCTATTATTACGTAATTGATTTACACAATGGTGAAACACCTAAAGTGGGTACAGTTACCATAATACGTTAAAATGTTTATATTTTTGTAGGAAACAATATTTATTTAGAGTGATGAAAAAGATTTTTATAATATTGGGTTTTGTTCTGTTGAATACAATGGCTGTATTCGGACAACACGACTTTTCCTACAGTCAGTATATGAATAATAAATTTCTGGTAAACCCCGCCTTTGCAGGTAGCGAGGGATTTACTTCGTTCGATTTGTCTGCACGCCAACAATGGCTGGGATTTGATAATGCACCAAGTACTCAGTCGATCAGTGGGCAAACCAGAATTTTAAAAACCAGTTATGTTTCTAAAGCACGCTCAGTACGTAAAAGGATTAAAAAACGAAGGCCAAGTGGGCGAGTTGGACTGGGAGCTTATGTTTATAACGACCAAAACGGCCCAATCGGGAAAACTGGTGCTGAATTAACTTATGCTTATCACATATTTATTAATGATGGGCAGTTATCATTAGGATTATCTCTTTCTGCATACCAATTTAGAGTAAATACAGGAGACCTTTCAACAGCCGATGATTTTGATCCACTATTAAGCCAGGCCAGAGAGAGTATGTTTATTCCTGATGGTAGTTTTGGTATTTTTTACACATATCAACCCTTCTATGTAGGCCTTTCTGCAAAAAACCTTTTTCAGGCAGCGCTTAAATTCGGACAGGATAATAGTTTTGCTGATTACCAACAAATCCGCAATTATTATTTTATGACAGGTTACAAATATGATATGGAGAATGATTTTGAAATTGAACCATCTGTACTTCTCAAAACATCTGAAGCATTTAACTTACAAGCCGATATCTCAATTATTGGTTATTATAAACGTGACTACTGGCTCGGTTTCTCATATCGTACCGGAAATGCATTTGTAACTATGATTGGTATCCGTGTAGATAAGCTAAATATAGGTTACGCATTTGATTATTCACTAAATGATATTCAGCGTATTAGCTACGGTTCACACGAAATTGTTGTAGGGCTGAAATTTGGTGATAATGCACGACGTTACCGTTGGCTAAACCGATTCTAATAATCTCAAAGGAACGCCGCCATCCCTGGCGGTTTATTATTCGCTAATAAATTAGAAATATTTTCTATATTGCCCAAACCGGCTGGAAGCCGGCTATCCATTATTCAACTATCAGCATTTCAAAGGATCACCGGCATCCCTGCCGGTATTTGCTAAAATAATTTTCTGCATTTTATTCTGATTACCTTGTTAAAAAATATTAGTTTTATATTTAAAAAAAATGACTAAACATAAAGTTCCAGAAGAATATAGACGAAAATTACCGCATATCCAACCTCAAAATGCCGTTTTCTTTGTAACTTTTAATCTAATAGGAGCAATGCCTTTACATATTTTAGATCAATTAAAAGACAAGTATAAAGAGTCAAAACATAATTTATATAACAGCCATAAAAATAAAATAGAAGCATTTGATAATTATAACGATCAAATTAACGATATCATAGATAAAGGAGAATATGGCCCTCACTGGTTGAAAAATCATAATGTGGCAAAAGTTATTGCTGACAGCTTTCATTTTTTGAACAGGAAAGAATTTAAATTAATATGCTTTTGTATCATGAGTAATCATGTTCATTTTATTGCTTATAAACTAACAAACCCATTAAATAAAATCATGCACACATTGAAGTCTTATACAGCTAATGAATGCAATAAAATACTTAATAGAGAGGGAGCTTTTTGGCAGCGTGAGTATTTTGACCGCATTGTAAGAGACAGTAACGATTTGAATGATAAAATTAAATATACCATAAATAACCCTGTAAAAGCAGGTATTGTCAAACATTGGGCAGAATTTCCGTTTAATTATTGTAGGCCGGAGTTTTTAGAATGATAATCAATTTTATTTTAAAATTTTTCAACTACCGGCTTGAAGCCGGTGATCCATATTCTAATTACCGGCTAGAAGCCAGTGATCCATTATTCAACTATCAGCATTTCAAAGGATCACCGGCATCCCTGCCGGTATTTGCTAAAATAATTTTCTGCATTTTATTCTGATTACCTTGTTAAAAAATATTAGTTTTATATTTAAAAAAAATGACTAAACATAAAGTTCCAGAAGAATATAGACGAAAATTACCGCATATCCAACCTCAAAATGCCGTTTTCTTTGTAACTTTTAATCTAATAGGAGCAATGCCTTTACATATTTTAGATCAATTAAAAGACAAGTATAAAGAGTCAAAACATAATTTATATAACAGCCATAAAAATAAAATAGAAGCATTTGATAATTATAACGATCAAATTAACGATATCATAGATAAAGGAGAATATGGCCCTCACTGGTTGAAAAATCATAATGTGGCAAAAGTTATTGCTGACAGCTTTCATTTTTTGAACAGGAAAGAATTTAAATTAATATGCTTTTGTATCATGAGTAATCATGTTCATTTTATTGCTTATAAACTAACAAACCCATTAAATAAAATCATGCACACATTGAAGTCTTATACAGCTAATGAATGCAATAAAATACTTAATAGAGAGGGAGCTTTTTGGCAGCGTGAGTATTTTGACCGCATTGTAAGAGACAGTAACGATTTGAATGATAAAATTAAATATACCATAAATAACCCTGTAAAAGCAGGTATTGTCAAACATTGGGCAGAATTTCCGTTTAATTATTGTAGGCCGGAGTTTTTAGAATGATAATCAATTTTATTTTAAAATTTTTCAACTTCCGGCTGGAAGCCGGTGATCCAATAAAGGATCGCCGCCATCCCTGGCGGTTTATTATTCGCTAATAATTTAGAAATATTTTTTATATTGCCTAAACCGGCTGGAAGCCGGTGATCCATTATTCTAATTACCGGCTTGAAGCCGGTGATCCACTATTAAAATGTTAAAATAAAGGTAGTACCCTCATCAGGTTTTGAGTTGGCTGCAATAGACCCTCCATGCAAACGCATAATTTGTTTGGAAAGACTTAAACCAATGCCAGAGCCTTTTGGTTTTGTAGTAAAAAATGGAATAAATATTTTATCTAAAACTTCTTTTAATATACCCTGTCCGTTATCAATAACCTGTATAGTAACCCTGTTTCGTTTATTTAAAAATCCACGGACTATTATTTTTCCATTTTCTCTATTTTCAAGGGCATGTATAGCATTCTTGATTAAATTAATTAATACCTGCTCAATTAGTTTTGTGTCTGCATAAAATTCTAAAGTTTCAGGTTCAACAGTCATTTCCAGGTCTATTGGGTTAGATCCTATTTCGTCAAGCATGAGCGGTTTAATATCATCAAATAATTCTTTTACGCTGGCTATTTTGAAATTTGGCTTGGGTATTTTTGTCAGATTACGATATGTATTTACAAAATGCAATAGCCCGTTACTTCGTTTATTTATGGTTTTTATGGCCATATGTACTTCTTCAATGGCCTCCATATCCGGCACTGATTTATCTTTCTCAACATTATTAAACATTAAATCCAGGGTAGATGTAATGGATGATATAGGTGTAATAGAATTCATAATTTCGTGTGTTAAAACACGGATTAATTTTTGCCAGCTTTCGGTTTCCTGGTCTTCCAGTACATTTTGGATGTTTTTAATCGTTACCAGCAAAATACTTTTGTGATGTATTTTAAATTCGGTACCTGAAATACTAAGTTGTAAAATGTCATCTTCTTCCTGTACTTTTACCAGGCAGTTTTTCCCTGGTTCAAAATTTAATAGTGTATTTACCAATTCAGTGCTGATTGGGTTTAAATCTTTAATGTTTTTTATTGATGCAATTTGAAATAACTTTTTAAATGCATTATTTACCATATCTACCTTTCCGTTGCGCTGATATGTTATAATGCTTACATCAATATTTTTAACCAACGACTGAAGGTATTGGTATTGTTCTTCTTTCTCTGATCGTACTTTCTGAAAATCATGAATAACATCGTTAAAAGCTTTGTTAAGCTCATCGAATGATGAGCCAAGCCCTTCGATTTTGAATGAACGTGTAAACTCTGAAAATCGGATAGACTCTAAAAAACCAGCAAGATCGCGATTGGTTTTATCAATATATTTAAATAAAAGATATATTTGGAATATAATAATTAAGCCAACCAAAAAAGGAGTGATAAAATACTCAAGGGTAATGGTATAGAAAAAAAGAAATATTGTTGCTGTTAACAACAATATTCTGAATAAAGCAACAAACCTGAAATTTCTAAAGGCCATATTTTTCCATTCTTCTGTATAATGATGTTCTGGTTAAGCCGAGCATACTGGCTGCCTGTGAAATATTCCCCTGGTTTTGTTTTAGCACTTTTTCTATCACTGTTTTCTCAATATCATCCAGGTTGTAGGTATCCAGTTCCAGTTCCCCAACTTTATCTTTTCTTGATGACAGGATAAAATCGTCAGGTTGTAAAGTATCCGAATCGCTCATAATAATAGCTCTTTCAATAGCATGTTGGAGTTCTCTCACATTTCCCGGCCATTGGTATTGTGATAATTTTTTCATGGCCTCGGAATTGATCCCTTTTATTTTTTTGCGGTATTTTTTAGAATATATTCCGATAAAATGTTCGGCAAGCAACGGAATATCAGTTACCCTTTCTCTTAGAGGTGGAAGATGTATTTCAACTGTATTAATACGATAAAGAAGGTCTTGCCTGAAACTTTCTTCGTCAACCATTTGGTGGATGTCATTATTTGTAGCACAAATAAGCCTTACATCAATAGGATTTGATTTTGTTGCACCTACACGGGTTATTTCGCGGCGTTCAAGCACGGTTAATAGTTTTGCCTGCATGGGTAATGACAGGTTGCCAATTTCATCTAAAAATAAAGTGCCACCAGAAGCAATTTCAAATCGTCCGGGTTTATCTTTTTTTGCATCGGTAAAGGCTCCTTTTACATAACCAAATAGTTCGCTTTCGAAAAGTGTTTCGGCAATTGAACCAAGATCGACATTAATAAATACTTCATCTTTACGTAATGAATTTCGGTGAAGAGCCCGGGCTACAAGTTCTTTCCCAGTACCATTTTCACCTAAAATTAATACATTGGCATCGGTTTTAGCTACTTTTTTGATGGTAGAAAAAACTTGCTGCATTTCGGGCGAATTGCCAATAAATTCATGAAAAGGCTGATCCTGAATGGCGCTAATCTCTTTTTGTTTTTTTCGTAAATCGGTAGCTTCACTTTTAGAGCGGCGAAGTTTTATGGCTGATGAAATGGTTGCTAATAATTTTTCGTTTTGCCAGGGTTTTAAAATAAAATCTGTAGCTCCTGATTTTATTGCTTTTACCGCTTTTTCGGCATCACCATAAGCAGTAATAAATACCACAACAGCATCGGGATCAATTTCCATGATTTTTTCGAGCCAGTTAAATCCTTCCTGCCCGCTAATCGCATCCTGGGTAAAGTTCATATCCAAAAGGATAACATCATAAACATTTTCATGTAACAATTCAGGAATAACCGATGGGTCCGTTTCGGTTTGAATTAGCTCAACATGATTTTTTAATAATAGTTTAAGTGCAAATAAAATGTCTTCATTATCATCAATAGCCAGTATTTTACCAATTTTTTCATTCATAATTATGCCAATTTATTTTTTGTATTGCAAAGGTAAATATACAACATATTTTCAAAGTAAATAAGTAGATTTTTTTCTGATTAATAATATTATTCGATTGAAACCCTCATGTACCGTCTTGCATAACAAGGATATAAATCGGGTTTACGAGCTCGTCGAATGCAATTAAATATGAAGGCTCTATGGCATTAGAATTGCTAATGCTATTTCCTGGTAGTTGCAACTGTATAAAAAACAAACGGCTAGTATAATTTTATACTAATGGATATACTTAATATAGCTTAAACTCAATATATAAAATAGGCCTGTGAGGCCTGGTCTCAAAATCTTATGAATTAAGATCTTTAGTATATCACCAGATAAGCGTGTTTTTTTTAGGCAGGTTTAAAATGTAAACTATGATATATTCGTTTTTGATGTGTTCGATATCGTACCCCTATTGTTTCGGAATCGAACAGTTTTAAAATACCTTATTTTGTATTCTTGTTGCTATAGTCTTGAAAATCAAGAGTATATAAGTTTTGGCATAATAAATGTTTATTTGATGGCAGAATATGAATTATTTTAAAATTTTAATATAATGGATAGAGTAATAGAAAAAAAGCATAAATGGCTTAACAAAAAAACAATCTGGATATCAATAGGTGCCATTTTTATTCTATTGGTTTCTTATAATATCTTTTTTGGCGATAAAAGTTCAAAATTAAATGTTGAAAAAGATAAGATTACCATAGAATCAATTGTAGAAGATGAATTTAAAGATTATATAGCAGTTATTGGTACTGTTGAACCCATAAGCACTGTTTATCTCGACGCTATTGAAGGAGGAAGGGTAGAAGAAATTCTTATTGATGAAGGGAATATGGTAGAAGAGGGAGATGTTATTCTTAGATTAAGCAATACAAACTTAATTTTGGAGATTTCTAATAACGAAGCATCAGTTTCCAGGTCGATTAATGAATTTGAAAATACCAAAATTAATCTTGAGTTACAGCGTATTAACAGGCAACAAACTTTAATTGAAACCGAGCGTCAGCTTAAAATGTATAAGCGGCAATATGAGTATAATAAAAAATTATACGATGATGAGCATATCTCAAAAGAAGAGTTTGACCAATCTTTAGAAAAATATGAAGCTACCAGGAAACAATTTGAGTTGTTTAAAGAAGCACTTAAAAACGATTCAATCTACAGGCATGTTCAGCTTAAGGCTATGGATCAGCAAATTAAGAATATGCAGGAAAACCTGAAAATTATTCAGGGACGAATGGAGAATTTAAATGTTAAAGCAACTTGTAATGGTGAACTGGCAAGCTTAAATCCAAAAATTGGCGAGGTGGTTGGCTATGGCACGCGAATTGGGACAATTAATATTTTGGATGATTATAAATTACGGGTTGAAATCGATGAACACTATATTGCAAGGGTTATAATCGGATTACCGGGAAGTTTTGACTTCTCAGGAAAAAACTACGATTTAAAAATTGTAAAAGTTTACCCGGAAGTTAGTGCTGGTAGATTTGCTGTTGATATGGAATTTGTTGATGAAAAACCAGAACAGATAAGAATTGGACAAACTTTTAGAATTAAACTGGAGCTTGGAGAATCGAAACAAGCTGTATTAATACCACGTGGCGGTTTTTATCAAAGTACTGGCGGACAATGGGTGTATGTTGTAGATCCATCTGGAGAAATGGCCGTTAAGCGTGAAATTTCAATCGGACGTCAAAATCCTAAACATTACGAAGTGCTCGAAGGGTTAAATCCTGGCGAGAAAGTAATTGTATCAAGTTATGATAATTTTAATAACGTGGATAAAATCATCTTAAAATAATATCAAAAATAAATATATAAAACAGTAAAATAATATAATTATTAAATCTTAAAGTCATGATTAAAACAAATGAATTAGTAAAAGTTTTCAGAACAGACGAAGTTGAAACAACTGCTCTGAATAAAGTAAACCTAAATATCGATAGCGGAGAATTTGTAGCAATTATGGGCCCATCAGGATGTGGTAAATCTACATTGCTTAATATTCTCGGATTATTGGATAATCCTTCTGCCGGTGAATTATATTTTCTTGACCAGGAAGTATCAAAATATACCGAAAGACAAAGGACAAACCTAAGAAAATCAAATATAGGATTTGTTTTCCAAAGTTTTAACCTGATTGATGAATTAACTGTATACGAAAATGTTGAATTACCTTTATTATATTTAAATATGCCAGCCTCGGAGCGTAAAGAAAAAGTTGAGGCAGTACTTGAGCGAATGAAAATGTCGCATCGTAAAAAACACTTTCCACAGCAATTATCAGGTGGACAACAGCAACGTGTTGCAATTTCACGAGCTGTAGTTACAAATCCAAAATTAATTTTGGCTGATGAGCCTACAGGTAACCTGGATTCGGCTAATGGCGAGGAGGTAATGAATCTTTTAACACAACTTAATAACGATGGAACTACAATAGTGATGGTTACACACTCTCCATCAGATGCTGAAAAAGCTCATCGAATCGTTCAATTATTCGACGGGCATATTGTTACCGAAAATATTAAGAAAGTTTTATAAACGTACTGATGACAAAAAGGCAGAAGTGTTCCCCTCTATACTTTCCCGATTTTTGAGTATATAAGATCCCCAATTATTTCACTTCTGTCTTTTTACTTTTTTTAATAGCTGTTTCTATTTTTTGGAAGCAGCTTTTTTAATTTAAACGATCCTTTTTTAATTGTTAAACGTACAATCCTAAATAAGTCAGCGGATGACTAATAAATTAAATCCATCTAAAGATTAAACAATAGCAATTGTTAACAGGCAAGTCATCCGCTGACTAGCTTAAAAAATTTGTAATTGTACAACGCACATTCCTGTGCGTTGAAATAAAAAACAAGCACGGAGGGTTTACCAGCCTAAGGCAGGTTCCGTTTAGTAAGTATATAAGATCCCCAATTATTTCACTTCTGTCTTTTTACTTTTTTTAATAGCTGTTTCTATTTTTTGGAAGCAGCTTTTTTAATTTAAACGATCCTTTTTTAATTGTTAAACGTACAATCCTAAATAAGTCAGCGGATGACTAATAAATTAAATCCATCTAAAGATTAAACAATAGCAATTGTTAACAGGCAAGTCATCCGCTGACTAGCTTAAAAAATTTGTAATTGTACAACGCACATTCCTGTGCGTTGAAATAAAAAACAAGCACGGAGGGTTTACCAGCCTAAGGCAGGTTCCGTTTAGTAAGTATATAAGATCCCCAATTATTTCACTTCTGTCTTTTTACTTTTT
>JBKHIH010000097.1:0-12746 GCA_046538755.1 Thiohalospira sp. | reverse complement strand
ATACTCATCCGGTTTATACCAGTCGCTATTCCATGGTGTAATTTCCCAGTTCCCCGGAATACTATCGGGATATGTGCCTACAATATCATTTGCTGTTGGATCGTTGGAAGGATCCCCATTTCTAAACCGTTCGACAAAAATCTGATACCATACAGCCTCTTTACTCCATTGAGGAACTTCACAGATGTCATTATTATCATCAATGGCTTTATTGTTTTGATTACATGATATATAAATTCCCGCAACCAAAAAAAAACTAACAATAAATTTTAATTTCATAGTTATTCTGTATTGGAGAAAAAGCCCGCAATAAGCGGGCTTTCAAAAAAATATATTAAGTGCTATTTTGCAATAGACACTGTTGCAAAGAACTTATCTGGTCCGCTAACATCAAGGACAACATCATAGGTTCCTGCTCCAGGAGTACTTATATTATCTCCGTCATGCACTAAGTTATCTAATGAACCACCAATATTTATAGCCCAATCATCATTTGCTCTAAATTTATATGAACCGGAATCTAAGAAGTCGACTTGTCCTTCCCATACTTTTGTTGTTTGATTATACGTTAAATCAACATCATTATCCCATGCACCAGCTTGTGCATCACCAATTACACCAAACTCAACTTGAGTTAAAACAACTGTTTTATTCAACAAATCAAACTTTATTTCATAAAAACCAGGAGTAGTATAAGTAGGTAAATCAGAAACAACTATGTTTCCACCTCCGTCTGCAATTTCTCCGGGATTTTCTCCTGCACCCCAAAGGCCATCCCAGCTATCCCGTTCAACAAGTATCTTAATTTCAGAAGCATCATCCAGGTACTGATAACCTGCATGAATATCATTACCCATAGGGGCTAAATATTGTCCATGACTGTCCCAACCATTGATTGTTCCAACCAGCCAAATCTCTTGTGGTAAGGTTTTAACTTCTTTAAAAGTATATATTCCTTGCTTTAAATCAACTGTAATCTTATAAGTTTTATCTCCGCCATCAAATAATATATTACCGTTAGAATCTTTAGGCCCAATAATTCCAGTGTTTCCTTCTTCTTTAATATTAGCCCATTCAAGGTCACCCCAATCCTGCTGGCCAATAAATTTAAACATTGCGTCATCTTTCAATTGTTTTTCAATGGTATAAACACCTTCTGCCTCTCGTGTAAATGCAGGAGCATTAAAAGCATCCCATACTCCATCGGTATTATTGTAGTCTCCAACTAAATAAAGGTCAGGATAATCATAGGTATAAGTAACTGCCCCAGAAGTATGTTCAGTAATATTTAAATTACTTGTTAAATAATCTGCTTCGATTCGATACCATCCTGTTGTTCCTGAGAATAAGAAGTTTTGATCTTCATCATCGGCTTTATCTACATTGTCGCTAAGCGTGATTAAACTTTCAGAATTGTAAGTATTATCATCAGTATTTTGTGCTTTTAAGAATCTAAATTTCTTTCCATTTTCTAAATAAGCATATTTAATAAACTTACCTTCATCTTTTAACATTGCCAATGAAGTATCAGCTCCCCATCCTACAGCTGTAGCATCCCCAAATAAATACAATTCATCAGGAACAGCAATATCTTTGTAAGTTGTAGCAGTAAATGACTGGACATCAGAATATACAGTTTCTAAATCTGGATGAACAAATGCTTTTACTCTTAATTCGAGGTCGTATGTTTCAACCGGACTGTATCCATTTTCTAGTAATTTAGCATTCAAATTTCCTACAGTGATTACGATACTTGTATCTGATGTTTTACTCGAAGCAATCTCAAATAATGATGCAAAATTATTTCCCTGTTCATCAATTTGAATAGCATAATGTGTTATAAGCCCCTGCTCTTTATATAAATCAGCAGGTTGCCATGCTATAGTATCCCATGCCATACTTTCATTTTGTTTTAAAAGTACAGTATTTTGATTATCTATTGTATCTACTAGAACTGGTCCTGCATTATCAAAATTTTGTGGTGCAGGAGGGTTATCAAAATCATCCTCTGCGCACGAATAAATCAATGCAGCCATAATAATAATCAATAAATATTTTATCTTATTCATTGCTTTATTTTTTTAATTTTTAATTAGTTCATAAGTGAATCTTTCAGGATTACTTAAATCCAAATAAACAGTATAATTACCTGCTTCAGGAACGGCAATATTTTTGCCACCCTCTTCAAGAATTCCATCTCCTTCATCATCTCCAAGGTTAATGTCCCAGGCATCATTGGCTCTAAACTTAATTCCAGTTTCACTAAGGTCTCCACTTTGAGTAAGGTCTAATGTTACTTTTAACATACCGGCTTCAGCATCCCATTCCAAATCTGTATCGGTATCCCACCCACCAGGAGTACATGATCCAATAAGTCCCCAATTACGCAGTTCGGTACTTATTGTTTCTGCAAGAGTATCAACAGTCATCCAGTACATTCCTTCATCGACATTAGTTAATTCAGCACCTCCAACAGCAATTGTTCCTTCTGATGCACCAGCTCCCCAATAATAATCAGGATTTTTATTCAATAAATACTCACAATCGGTTAAATAAATATACCCAACATATTCTTCATTTTCATTTAATGCATATAGGGTAGGCGCAGAAGCAAAGTCCCAAGGAGTAAGCTGATGTGTTCCTGTAACATATAATTTAGGTTTTCCTGCATCATATGGTGTTAAATAGAAAGGAATAACCTCAGAATACAAAGTAGATACATGTTCAGAGACTTCTGCTTTTACACGAATTTCAACATTTGTTTTAACTAAAGGAGGGTAATAATCTCCCATATTGAACATCTTCGTGTTAATTTCTTCAACTAAAACAGATAATTCGGTATTGCTTGAAGCATTAAATTCAAAAGCATTTTCAAACTCATTCCCTACTTTATCAATCTGAACAGTATATTTAGTAGCTAAGGCCTGGTCATAATCGGCTTCCGTCCATACCAAATCAGCCCATGTTGCTTTTAGAGAATCAACGTCGGTGGTGTCTTTAACTAAAACGAATTCTTCATCAACATCTATTCCAGAAAGAACAGGCGCAACAAAGTTATTATCATCGATTTTAGTTAATTCATCATCTTCTTCGCAAGCCGTTAAAGCAATTGCGAAAATAATAATAATAAGCGTTAGATATTTATAAATCTTCATATTTTTTTAGATTTAATTGATTAATAACCAGGGTTTTGAACCAGATTAGGATTTGCACTTAAGTCAGACGCAGGGATCGGGAAAAGTTTGTATTTGTCATCGGTTGCAGTACCTTCTTTAACTCTTCCTTTCCATGGCCACAAATAGTCATCGCCGGTAAATTTACCAAATCGGATTAAGTCTGTTCTTCGGTGAGCCTCCCAATATAATTCTCTGGCACGCTCATCAAGAATAAAATCAAGTGTAAGCTGGGCTGAGGAAATATCTCCGGAATTGTCTCCGTAAGCTCTTTGTCTTAATTCATTTACCAATTGAAGTGCCTTACCTGCATCTCCACCAGTTCCGCCTCTTAATACAGCTTCGGCATACATTAAATAGATATCTGCTAATCTGAAAACCGGCCAGTCTGTATCAGTCCATTCATCACTCGATGCTTGTGTTCCGGTTGAAGTTACATTTTTGAACTTCACTAAACCATATCCTTGTTCAAAAATACCAATATCATCAATTTCAAGGGTATGATCACCAATATAAACCATAGCTTCCCATGTTTCATTTGCATCGTCAGCGTCTTGAAATGTCCTTGCTCTTGAATCATTATTTAAAGTAAATTTTTCTATTAAAGCTTTGGTAGTTCTTAAACCACCCCATCCTGCAGATACTCCATAATTCTCAAGCAAATCAGTCATTGTACCACCAATAGATGCATGTACTAAAAAGTTGGTACCACCGTATGATTTTGTTGCTGCACCATCATGCCTGATTGAGAAAATTATCTCATTTGTTTGTGTATGATTATCGGCTAAAAATAAATGAGAGTAGTTTGGCGAAAGAGAATAACCTGCATTAATTATAGAATCGCAATAAGTAATACATTCTGTATATTTTGGTTCACCAATATATACTTCGGCATTTAAATACAATTTGGCTAATAATGCCCATGCAGCTGCTTTATCAGCTCTACCGTAATTGGCCATTCCCGGCTCAGACATGATATTCTTGATTTCGAGTAGTTCAGATTCAATATAATCAAATAATTCATTTCTATTGGTTTGTTCAGGAAAGAAAGCTCCAGGATCGTCATCTTCAGTAACAAAAGGAGGGTTAGCGAAAAAATCCATTGCATACCAATAGGACAATGCTCTCAAAAAACGGGCTTCAGCTGCATGAACTCTATACTCATCCAGGCCTTCTGTTCTTCGAATAAACTCGTTACAAATAGCAACTTCAAACATAATCCGGTTATATAATCCGGCAATAAAAACATCAGAAGCCGACCAGGTGTGGTAATGAAAATCTTTAATGGTTTTATCGTTCCATCCAACCACAGCTTCATCTGTTGTAAGTTCCTGAGCCATCCATACTTGCCTTAAATAGTGCGATTCACCTTCATCACCTGTAAGTACATCTGGCATTCCGGCAGGTCCTTGTTGCCCTGTTACCGAAAATCCTGCATAACATTTTGCTAAAAGTTGCAAATATGCAGTATCACTGGCAAAAACATTATTGGGTGTTAATACATCCTTATCCAGCGGTTCAGTATTAAGATCATCGATACAAGATACAACTAGCAGGGATATAAAAATCATTATCCCGAAAAATATTAGCTTTTTAAATTTTATATTCATAATTATAAATTTTTTGTATTTTTAAAATCTTGCACTTATACCTAATAGATAAATCCTTGGCCTCGGATAAATATTATTATCTATACCACCATTAATCTCAGGATCAAGGCCATCGTATTTAGTTATGGTTAATGCATTTTGAACAGTAGCATAGATTCTAAAACCTACACCAATATTATTTAATACCGGATTAATTATATCATCAAGCGTATAACCCAATGTAATATTATCCAGTTTTAAAAATGATGCATTATGTAAGTAGTAATCAGAACTTGGTTGCATAGATACAAACTCTGTATTATAGATATCCGTAGTTAAATTACCAAGATAATCGTTTGTAAAAATATTATCGTACCGGGCATTATCAGAGTTTACATTATCGTAAACATAATTATTGAAATGAGCCCGAGCATTTAAAGAAAAATCAAAATTTTTATATTCTACCCTGGTAGAGAATCCAAGCATCATATTGGGCGCTGGATTTTCAGCGAAATACTTATCCTCATCATTAATAATACCATCCCCGTTGCGGTCAACATACAGCCCTTCGATAGGATTTCCATTGGCATCATATACCTGCTCATAAACAAAGAAAGTACTTACTCCATGACCTACCACATGTTTTTGAATGGTATTTCCCGTAGCTCCACTAATTCCACCCACATCTACTCCTTTATAATTGGGGTCATCAAAATTGGTTAATTTGGTAATTTCATTTTCGTTATAACTAAAATTGGTTCCAATCTGCCAATATAGATCTTCTTTATCATAAACAACGGCATCCAGGGATAGTTCAAATCCTGTGTTTTCCAGGTTCCCAACATTCGTGGGAATTCTATCAGCAAAATTTGTTCCGGCAGCAATTGGAATCGTATTTAATAGATCTTTAGTTTTACGTTTATAAACATCAACCGATCCATTTAACCTATTATTAAAAAATCCAAAATCGAGACCAATGTTATAGGTTGTTGTTGTTTCCCATTTTATCCCTTTATCATAGGCCGTTGGTTTAAGGGTGTAATAAGCCTGGTCTCCGAAGTAATACATAGCATTCTGATCGCTTCTAACAAAAAGAGGCATATAAGAATAATAATTATTTCCTATATCTTGTTGTCCGGTTTGTCCGTATCCTAACCGCAGTTTTAAGTTACTAAAAACATCCATGTTTTGGATAAATTCTTCTTCGGATAAACGCCAGGCTAATGCCAAAGAAGGGAATGCACCCCATCGATAATCTTCAGCAAACCTAGAAGAAGCATCTTCTCTAAGTGTAAATGTTAATAAATATTTATCTTTAAAGATATAATTTAACCGGCCGAAAAAACTTAACAGTAATAAATCATCTTCATTGGAAATAAGTTTAGCTTCATTTGGATAGCTTATTACATCATCTTTTGATTCAAGCCAGAAATACTGGTATGAATAACCACCCATAATGTCAATCTTACTATCGATGCCGGGTAACTCTTTTTTATAATTCAAATAAAAATCAAGCAATTTATTCTTTTTCTGCTGGGTATAATGTTTCTTAATTTCAGTTCTCTCATTTGGATACCAGGAGGCTCTGGGATCAATATCTTTATCTCCCATAGCATCTGAATAGTCATAACCTAAATTCAAATTAGCTTTCAGTTCTGGTAAAAAATGAAATTTATATTCCAATTGGATATCGCCAATATATCTATTAACAATAGATTCATCGTAAATGAAATCTAATTGAGCTAATGGATTTATAGTCGCAAGATTATTAGGCATGTTTGAATTGTTTAACCATGTATAATAACCTCCATATAAACCAACATTATTATATATTGGTTGAGTAGGATCCATTCGTATTGCTCCTCCAATAGCCCCCTGATCAGCAAATCGATTTTCAATATATGAATATTTTAATCCAACATTAACTTTTAAATGATCATCGAAAAATGACGGTGAAAGTCTGATATTACCCGTAGCTCTTTCATTATTACTTGTTTTTAAAATACCATCTTTATTAGAGTATCCGCCTGATAATCTGTAAGGGATATTAAAAGCTGATCCAGACATACCTAAATTATGTTCCTGCCCAATAGCTGTTTTATAAATACCATCTTGCCAGTTGGTATTTGCATCTCCAAGTTTATCGGCTGCACCGCTGGATATTATTCCATCATTGTCTAATTGGACCACCAAATCTCTGTATTCATCAGCAGAAAGAACATCAACGGTTCTTTTAATTTCACTAACTGACATATTGGATGAATAATCGATTGCCATTTTTGCTCCTTCAGTACCTCTTTTGGTTGTAATTAAAATTACTCCATTTGATGCTCTGGAACCATAAATAGCTGTAGCTGAAGCATCCTTTAAAACTGTAAAGTCTTCAATATCGTTTGGATTAATTGAATTGAGGACATTGCTCATACCTGCAATAGTTGAATTATCAACAGGGACTCCATCGATAACAATTAATGGATCATTGCTAGCTGTAAGAGAGGATCCCCCTCTAATACGAATTGTAGAGTTACTCCCTGGTGCTCCTCCCTCAGAAATAATAGAAACACCTGCAACTTTTCCTGAGATCAACTCCTGAGGTGAAGTAATGGAACCCTGATTGAAATCTTTTGCAGAAACCGTTGAAATAGCTCCAGTAGCATCATCCCTGCGGACCTGCCCATAGCCAATTACAACTATCTCTTCCAAAAGTTCAATTTGTGGTTCTAATGCAACATTTATTACCGTTTTTGTCCCTACCACAACCTCCTGTGTGGTGTAGCCTACATAAGAGAATAATAAGACAGCATCTTCTGGTACGGTAATAGAATAATTGCCATCAACATCCGTAATTGTACCAATTCCTGTGTTTTTCTCCTGTATGGTAACTCCAGGTAAGGACGTACCATCATCAGAATCAGTAACAGTACCTGTTACTGTTACTTGAGATAAAACGATGCCAGGAATAAGAATTTTAAGTAATGTTAAAATTAACGTTAAGCGAATCTTTTCCATGTTTTATAAAATTGTTTTTAGGATTAAATTTTCTTTGTTAAAAATACAAAACTACATCACTAAAATCAATCACATCTTTATTATAATCAAATAATTAGAAAGCTAGGAACTATATAAAACTACTATTTCAAACGTTTGCGAAATGGTTTTAGAGAAAGTTTAACTTTTATAATATTTTTTTGTTTTTAAAAACTTTTTCTTAAATTTTCGTTAAATTGTTTGAGAATTGAATTAGTTTTCCTTTCTTTCATAACAAAAATTTAACATTATTGTTTCAACCATGAAAGGCCATCAGGTTACGATAAAAGATATTGCAAAAATTTTACATATTTCACCTTCAACGGTTTCAAGAGCGTTAAAGGATCATCCGGATATTAACCCCCAAACCAAAAAAAATGTAAAAGAGTTAGCCGAAAAACTAAACTACAAACCCAATAAAGTTGCCTTAAGCCTCCTCCAGCAAGAAAGTAAAATAATAGGCGTAATTATTCCGGAAATTATTCATTACTTTTTTTCTACCGTAATAAGTGGTATCGAAAAAGTGGCAAACGAAGCAGGTTATCATATCATTATTGCACAATCGAACGAATCGTACTACAAAGAAGTTGAAAGTGTACAAGCATTGCTTTCAAGTAATATTGACGGTTTTATAATTTCGATGGCTAAAACAACCATGCAGTTCGACCATTTTAAAAATATTGAAGAGATCGGTGTGCCTATGGTATTTTTCGACCGTTCGTGTGATGTGGTAAATGCCGACAGAATTATTGTTGATGATTTTGATGGTGCTTATAAAGCAACAAAACACCTTATTGATAATGGATGTAAAAATATAATCCATCTAGCAGGCCCATTAAATCTTGATATTGGCAAAAAAAGAAAAGAAGGTTACCTTGCAGCGCTTAACGAATCCAATCTTGCCATTCACGACTATTCAATTCAAATTTGCGACACCAAAGAACATGCACTCCAATTAATCCCTGAACTTTTACGGCGACAGCCCACTATCGACGGATTTTTTGCTGTTAATGACCTTACAGCTATCGGGGCAATCAAAGCGATAAAATCTATCCATAAAGATGTCCCTAAAGATTTTTTAGTGGTTGGTTTTACAAATTCATTTATATCTCAAATATCAGAACCCGAACTTACGACTGTAGACCAAAAAGGTTTTGAGATGGGACAAAATGCAGCAAGATTGCTGCTAAAAAGAATCCAAAGCCACGAAAATTATGGCCCTGTGACTACAATATTAAATACTGAATTGATAGTTAGAAAATCGAGTTTGAAAAAATAAAAACAAAAAAGCAGCAGGAAAAATCCTGCTGTTTTCAGTAGCGAGAGGTGCCAACACATATTTTTTATTAATTATTATAGTTTTATTGCAGTTTCATAACCATCTTTAATTGCATCCTGTGCATTTCCAACTCTTTTTGCATCTCCAATTATATGCAATGGGATTTCATTTTCTAATTCATTTTTTAAAGGATTAAAACTTTTCATCCCTGTTGATACAACAATAATGTCAATATCATTAAATTGAATTGAGTTACCATTTTTCTTTGCATATACTTTTCGTCCATCAATCTTGTCTATAAAGGTATGGTCAAAGAACTGAGTATCTTTCTCTTTCAACATTTTTAAAGAAAGAGTTTTAGCAATCATTTCCATATCTTCGCCAAAATCGGTTGTTCTTTTAACAATTATCACCTTATTATTCAGGGGAATTAGTGCTGTGGCAATATCAACTCCTATTAGCCCGCCACCGATTATCAATATTTTTTTATTTTTAGGTAAATTTTCATTTAGTAAAATATCTGCCCAATAGAATTTTTTTAAACCAGATATATCGGGACTTGCCGGTTTAGATCCTGTTGCAATAACAACTTCATCATATCGATCGATTAAATCTGATTTAGCAGCATCTTTATGTATAATATTTATGCCTTTGCTCTCCATTTCCTTTATAAAATAAGGAACTAAAGCATTCATTGATTTTTTATATGGAGTAAGAGGAGCCAGATTAAATTGTCCTCCTAAATTATCTTTTTCATAGAGATCTACAAAGTGTCCTCTTTGTTTTAATATTAAAGCAGCTTCCATACCAGAAAGTCCACCTCCAATTACAGCAATATGCTTAATTTTCTCTGGTTCTGTAAAAGGTTCTTTATCTCTGCCAACCTCAGGATTAACCAGACATTGAAGCCCTTGTCCTGACTTAACACCTCCTAAACAACCTTCGGCACATGCAAGGCAAGGACGGTAATTATCTTGAATCTTTAATGAAATTTTTTCAATAAAAGCAGGATCTGCAACGAGAGCTCTACCAATAGCAATATAATCAGCATTATATTTTTCTTGAAGATCTTCTACATCTTTTTTTGTATTAATCTGTCCGACAAATATCGTAGGAATCTCTACTTCTTCTTTAATTTTTTTAGCCAGTTCCCATGTTTTTCCTTTTGGAATAAACATATGCTGAAAAAACCAGGGTGGAGTATTACAAACTGTTCCAGCAGAAACATGAATAGCATCAATAGATTTCCCTTTCAATATTTTTGAGAATTTAATCATCTCGGAAACATTTATTCCGTCAGGAATCATTTCATCACCACTAATTCTAACAATAACAGGTAAATTAACTACAGATTTAACAGCATCTAATACAAGCAAAGGGAATTTTATCCTGTTTTCAAAGCTTCCACCATATTGATCGGTTCTATCATTTACTTTTTGAGAAATAAACTGTGCCATGAGGTAACCATGTCCAAATTGAAGTTCAATTATATCAAAACCAGCTTTTTGGGCACGTAATGCGGAATTTTTAAATAATTCAACAACATGCTGAATATTTTTTTCAGACATTTTTTGTGGAATTGCACCTCCATTTTCACATGCTTTGTTACTAGACGAAAAATAAATATTACCAGGGATTTTTGGATTTGCCATCCTACCAGGATGATTCAAATGTGCAATAACTTTGGCACCATTTGTATGAATTGTTTTAGTAAGCTTTTTTAGCCCATCCAATTTGTCATTATTATCAATACCTAATTGGGTGGGTAATTCCCTTAATTCTGATTCCATGTAAATAGGTTCTACAGTTACAGCACCCAAATATTTACTTCTTTCGTCATAGAAATCAAGATGCTTTTGTTTAACTACTCCAGTATTATCACTGTACCCAAGTTTAATAGGAGGGAAAATAAATTTGTTCCTTAAATCTAACATAATCTGCTTATTTTGAATTAATTATAATATTAAAATAAAATTCTTTTAATCAGCATCTAAATACTCAGCTTCCATTTTTAAAAACTTTGATTTTTCCTCTTCAGTCATCAACTTGATTTCGTATTCAAAGTCTAAACCCAAATGATGAAGTGGTTGTGAAACAGACTTAATAAGTTCACTATCAATGGGCAAATGAGCAAAAGGAAATGTAAAAACCATGGATACTTTATTTTCGATTAATTTAATATTCGTTACAATACCTAGGTTAATTAATGAATATTCAATGCCGGGATATTTAATTCTTGAAATAATATTTTCTACATCCTTTAATGTCAGTTGCATTTTATTTTTCCCTTTTAGCTTTATCGGATCCCAAATGACCAATATTAAAGCCCCATTTGTGGATTCAAATGAACCATGTTCTTCACCTTTGGAAAAAATCTGATACGAACCTTCTGAAAAGGTTTTACCCTGACTTGTATACTCTCCTTTTAGAACAAAATGTTGTTCAGTTGTTATATGCGAATGCGGTGACATATAAAAATTTTTTGGAAGTTTTAAAAGAACAGTTTTACAACCATTATCATCTCTTAAAATTTTCCTTTTAGTTCCATTGAAATATTCTTTTGCATCTTCCCAGTTTTTGTCATCAAACAAATTCATTATGTTTTCCATGCCATTGTCCTCCAAATTTTAAATCATCACTTATCTTAAACTGTTCAATATTGCTACTATTAATTCCAATTTAAAGTTCGAATATTTGATTATTTATTAAAATAATATAGAACAAAGAATCTGCCTCAGTTTAAGGCTATTAAAATTTACCGGTATTTCCTATAACCATTTTTATCAAACATTCAATGCATATACAATAACCAGCCTCATTAAAATCTTTTTATTCCCCCTTGTACTTTCCTAATTGCCATTCTTCTATTGTTTTATTTATGTGTTCTAGGTTTTCTGACTGGCAATTAATGCAAATAGGGTTTTTATTTTCTTCCGGAGTAAATACTACCTGACATTTATAACATTTATACCAATCTTTATCAAAATATACATCTCCCCCATTAATCATAACAGATTTCCCTTCTGCTAATGCTTCCAAGATTTTTTTTAATCCTGAATTGTAAATTCTTGTAAATGTTGGCCTGGAAACATTCATTATGTTTGCTGCAAATTCTTGAGACAAATTTTTATATCCTACAAGCTGCAAAGCTTCATATTCTTCAAAATGTAACAATACTTGATCATTAAACCAATTTGGAATTCCAAAAGGCTTAAATCCCTTTAAAACTGGTGGAGATTCTACCCTTCTAATTCTTTTTCTTCTGGGAGACATAGCAATTTATATTGAACTTACATTCACAATATAATGAACCTACGTTCAAAATACAAATTTTTTGCAAATATTTTTTTCTTAAACAAACCGAAAAGATCTAACTACAGTTTATTTACAAAAAAAGCATTATCTAAGTCATAATGTATCAAAGGAGCTATCAAAAGAGGTATCAAATAAAAAAAACCAGCCTTTTAAAAGACTGGTTGGAACTATTTTATTTCCAGTAGCGAGAGGCGGATGATGACAAGCCGAAAAGGCTGTCATCATTCCGATATCATGACCTGTGGGACATGATCATCGGAACTTGAACACATAATTATAATTTAAATTATCATAGCGAAAACTTGCGAAAATAAAAAAAACCAGCCTTTTAAAAGACTGGTTGGAACTATTTTATTTCCAGTA
>JBKHIH010000148.1:0-2890 GCA_046538755.1 Thiohalospira sp. | reverse complement strand
ATTACCACATCCGACAGTTGAAATTCTTTGGGCGATAAATAAATAGTTACATTGCCGGAAAACAAACTGTCATTGACTATAATTTCTTTTTTATGATAATTGATATGGCTTACAATTATGACAGTTTGTTTTTTCTCTGCAATAGTTATTTTGAATTTGCCCACAGCATCGGTTGTTGTGCCGGCTGCTGTATTTTTTATGGAAATGTTGGCAAAAGAAACAGGTTTTTTCGATAACTCATCTGAAACAACACCCTGTATTATTTTTTCTTGTCCAAAAGAACTATTAAAAAATGCAAATAGGAATATCCCGACAAATAAACTTCTAAATTTTTTAACCATAGTTATCCAATCTCTTTTTATTCCACAAAACCCCATTCAACAGTTATATAACCTGTTGAAGTCGGTGCCGGGTCAGCCGGAAAATCAGTTACCATAAACTTAACAATTCGTCCTTCTTCTGTTTCAATTATCCAAATGGGTTCATCGTCATCAATATCGTTGTTGGCGGCTTCTTTCCATTTTTGTCCGATAACAAGTTTATTGTATTCCTCCATAAGGTCTTGCATGAGTGGACTTCCGGTTGTTCCGACAGGCACTGTCGAAATATCAAAAGATGCATCATCAGATTGCAAGGTGTAGTTTTGAATATTTGAGCTATTCAGGTTCGTAAAATCCGTAAATCCCTTACAAGTTGTATCAACTGCAGAATAGTTTACAGCTTTTGCCGTTGCTGATAATTGAATATAAGGTGCTCCGCCTAAACTTTCGTCCGGTTTTTCACCTTTGATTACGCGGATTTTCAAATCATACTCAAAATCATCAACGGTAAGGGAATCCAGATTGTTAGCCCCGCCTTTTTCTCCGTTGTATTCAAAATCAAAGCCTACACCTCCCGGATTTCTCCCGGCACAAATCAAATAAGGTGATTCTAAGCTAACGAATTGACTTTCGTTTGGTGTTAGGTTATCGTCTTCATCTTTTTCACATGAAGTAAACAAAACGCCCCCAAAAACTAAAGCAATAACTGCGAATACAGAATTTCTTAATGTTTTCATTTTTCCTCCTAATTATTATTTAGATTAAATTAAATGCAAAACAAGAAGATAATTGAAAAACCTGCAATCGCTAAAAGTGGTGAAAATTGTTCTGCTTTATCACTAAAAAAAGGGATTAAAAATGCGCTTCACGATAATTAAAACGGTTTGCACACGTGTTCAATAATGCCTTCCACATGAACGGTTTTACCGAATAATGATTCACCTTGAGTAAATACATCATCAACAGATAAGTAATCCTCTGTTTTTTTCCGGCTTTATTGTTTGATTGTTTTGCCTGTTGTTTGTTTGATTGCAGGCATTTACCGAAAAGAAAACGGCAGCTAAAACGATAATTGAAATAATTTTATTCATATCGGTCTCGTGTTAAGTTTAGCGCGGGTTTCCGCTCTGCTTCATTGTCCACCGTTGTACAACTTTACTAAGATAAAACTTAGTCTGTAAGCTACAAAACCCCGCGTTGAACTTGACACGTGTTAGCAACCGTACGTTTTATAAAGTTAAATGATAGTCACGAATTAATAACCCTGGAGATAAATTCAATCTTTTGGTTAACTTTCGTATCATTTCAATTGTCAGTTTCCTTTTTTTATTAAGAATCTCTGACACACGACTTTTTCCACCAATCTCTTTAACTAAATCAACTTGTTTCAAATGCATCTCTTCCATTCTAATTTTTATAGCTTCAATTGGATCTGGAGCTTCAATAGGATAATGTTTCTTTTCATATTCATCTATTAGTAGTCCAAGGATGTCAGCTTCGTCACTTTCTGGTGTGCCGTTTTTCGCATCAAAAATAACTTCAAGCCTTTTTAACGCATTTTCATAATCAGATTCTGTTTTTATAAGCTTTATATCCATAACCAAATTTTTTTAAACTGTTTCAACATTAATTTTGTCATATTCTTTATGAGTTCCAATAAATCTTATAAATATCCACTGTTTCTCATAATTTAATTTCACCACTAACCTATAATCATTTCCTTTTATATTAAAAACTACTCTTCCTTCCTTTAAAATACTTGCATTTGAATAAGTCTTTTTAACATCATTGGGTGTTTTCCAGTTTGAATTCATTGCTGTATCATACCATGTTTTCAAATGTTGTTCAGAATCTGGATTCTTTTCCCAAAATTGTCTTAATGAACTTTTAGCAAATATTCTTTCCATTGGTTTAATTCTTTTTACAAAGATAATAAATTGTTCTCGATTTGCGAACTTTTTGTCGTATTTTTTAGAAGTATGGTTGCTAACTATTTAATTTTAAACATTATTACTTATGTTTACATTTATTCAATTTATAAATTTCTTTAAATGCAAAATACAAATACAGGAAAAAGAAAACTAAAGCAATCCCCATCCATACACCATCGGGTAAAAGGCCTGCGTCGTTGTCATGTTTATGCATACCTTTTCCTCTTTGGGGTATCTTAAGTAAAAAGAATGATTCGGGCAGTAAAGACGAGGCCAGTTGATTTTTCAAATTTTCTAAAGCTATACCGAAATGTACAACCCATTCATTAAACTTGTGAAACGATAAACCAAGATACAAACCTGTTACAATTGTAATTGACGGCAATGTTGCACGCTCCCATATTTCATTAATTTTTAAGCGGCCATTCACAATTTTTCCGACAACAGTAATAATCAGCACGAAGACAGAGGGTATAACAATCATAGCCCATACGGCCTCAATCCAGCCTCCAACTGCTTTAATGCCTATACTGCTTTTGACGAGTTGAGGCAAATAGCCATAATAACGATTTCCGGCCTCCCACCCGTGAAAAATATGCTCCAGCACAAAACCAAAAAGCACAAAAGCCATAAGCATAG
>JBKHIH010000096.1:0-12802 GCA_046538755.1 Thiohalospira sp. | reverse complement strand
CTTTATTATATTTTTCTATTTCTGCTTGCTTCTGAATAATATAGTTGCGGATGAGTTTTATATTTTTAAATCTTTCGAGCATCTCGTTAGTACAAAATTTAACACTTTTTAGATCGATATAAACCGAACGGGCAATTCTTCTCCCTTTCGATTCTTCCATTCCCCGCCAGTTTTGAAACGATTCGGATATTAAAGCATAAGTTGGAATGGTAGAAATGGTTTTATCCCAGTTTTGAACTTTTACTGTATGAAGGGTAATTTCTTGTACAACACCATCGGCATTTCTGCTGGGCATAGCAATCCAGTCGCCGGGTTTTACCATTTTGTTTGCCGAAAGCTGAATACTTGAAACAAAACCCAAAATGGTATCTTTAAAAACTAAAATTAAAATGGCAGCAACAGCTCCCAGTCCTGCTATTAATGCATTGGGTGATTTTCCAAGAATTACAGATAAAATAAAAATTACCCCTAAAAAGTATATAATAATTTTAACAGTTTGAATGTATCCTTTTATAGGCCTTTCGTTAGAAATAGGAAGTGTTAAATAAGCATTATGAACTCCACTTAAAAAAGCATCGAGTACTAACATTCCAACAAAAATCATGTATATATTGGCTCCGGCTTTAATCACTGATGATATTTCAGGAAAATTATCCATCCCAACGGCTGCAAAATAGTAAATTACAATAGCTGGTGCCAGATGTGCAATACGGTTTAAAACTTTGCGCTGGAAAATAATATCGTCCCAGGTAAATCGGGTTGTTTTAACGATTTTTTGTATTGCATTGATCAGTATCTTTTTAGCCACAAAATAAGCCACCCATGATAAAAAAATGATCAGTAAAACGATAATTATTCCTTTAATGGCAGATGCATAAACTTCTGGCAAACCAATGTTTGTTAGTAAATCTTCTAACTTTAAACCGAATGTTGAGTTCATAAATTAAATTTTTAACAGGATAATGATTAATTTAGCGATTAAAATTAAAGTTTAATCTTTTCACAAACAAAAAATAATATGGCACATCTTTTTTCATCCCTAAACAAACTGATTGTTAGTCTATTGTTTATTCATTCTTCATTTGTTGGATTCGCTCAGGTAGAGTATAATCAGTTTTTTACCAACCACTCTATGCGAATTGATTTTATTTTTGGCGGTAATGCCGAAAATGAATCAATTTATCTTGAAAGTTTAAAAAAAGAGACTTTTTGGGGTGGAACAAAAACACAACTTATTAGCCCGCTTGATTATGGTGGATATAAAATAGAGGTTTTTGACCTAAAATCGGACAAAATGATTTACAAATCTAATTTCAACACTTTATTCGAAGAATGGCAAACAACCAATGAAGCAAAAATTATTGATAAAAGTTTCCAGCAAACCATTACTTTTCCATACCCGCAAAAACCGGTAAAATTGAAATTATACAGCCGCAGTCGGGAAGGCATTTTTAATGAAATTTTTTCTTTAGAAATTAATCCTGATGATTATTTTATTAATCCCGAAACTCATAATTTTTCGTATGAGAAATTGGTAGATAACGGAGCCACAAATGAAAAAGTTGATTTAGCTTTTTTGGCCGAAGGATACACAAAAGATGAAATGGATAAATTTACACAAGATGTAAAGCGGTTTATAAATTATTTATTCAGTCAGGAGCCTTACAAATCTGAAGCTGAAAAATTTAATGTTTGGATTGTAAAATCTGTATCCGAAGAATCGGGAACGGATATTCCGGGTAAAAATATTTATAAAAAAACAGTGTTGAACAGCAATTTTTATACTTTCGATAGTGAAAGATACCTCACTACCGAAGATCTTTTTACTGTTCGTGATGTTGCTTCTGTTGTACCCTACGACGATATTTGTATTGTGGTAAATTCTGAGAAATATGGAGGAGGAGGTATTTATAATCATTACGCCATTTTTACTTCTGATCATCTTTTGGCAGAAAAAGTTTTTATTCATGAATTGGGCCATTCTTTTGCAGGGTTAGGCGATGAGTATTATACGTCATCAACATCGTATAATGATTTTTTTAATTTAGAGATTGAACCCTGGGAGCCCAATCTTACCACTTTAAAAGCCTTTGATAAAAAATGGAAACATTTAATTGATGAGGATACGCCTATTCCAACTCCGCGTAAAAAAGAGTTTAATCAAACGGTTGGTGTTTTTGAAGGTGGTGGTTATGTTAGTGAAGGAATGTATAGCCCGTTTATGGATTGCCGAATGAAAAGCAATGCTGCCGAAGGATTTTGTCCTGTTTGCCAGGAGGCAATTTTAAAAATGATACGATTTAAGTCTGAATAAAATAAAAACATCCGGTGTGTTTTACATCGGATGTTTTTTTATAATCTTTTTTATTCTTTTCGCTGATGCTTATTGGCAATAAGATAGTAAATTACCAACCCTGCACCGCCAAAAAAGAAAATCATAGATAAATATGCTACGCCTTCGTTTATTGGCGTTGTTTTGTACATTAACTCTCCCATTAAAAATCCAATGGCAATACCAATAAATAAAATGCCATATTTTAAATTGGTAGAAACATTTCCATCTTTATTAAAGATTGAGGCAGTTACTCCTTTTTCGATAAGCGCTAATCGTTCTTTTCTACGGATAAATAAATGAAAGATACCATAAATTAGTGCAAAAAATGCAATGGGTATTAAAAATTCTAAGTTGTTCATAACTGTTCTTTTTTAGTTTAACATTGTTTTTATCTCTTCGACGCAGTGTTTTAAAATTGGGTTACAGGTTTTTAATAAAAATTTAAAATGGTTGAAGTATGTTATATTTAACCACTAAGTATACATTACTGCTTGTGGTTAAGTTTTTTTATATTAACCACAGAGTACACAGAGCTGCCTGTCAGGCAGGATGGCACACAGAGTTTCACAGAGAAAAAAAGCAAATGCTATTTTTTACATTATCATTACTCTGCGTTACTCTGTGCTCTGCTCCGTGAAACTCTGTGGTTACATTTTTTAAAAACCACAACGTACTCAGGCCTGCCTTTGATTTAATTTTTTCATTATTAGTTGTTCATTCTATTTTCAATGATGACTGGTCGAATTTTAATTTATGCTAAAAATTATTATACATTTTTTTTATTATCTTGTAACCTAATCCATCCTTAAGGCGTCTTAAAATTAAATTTAGGATTTTGAAGCAGGAAAAACATTATATACAAAGAGTACTTAACGGGGATGTAAATGCATTTAGTTACCTGGTTGAAATGTATAAAGGAATGGTGTATACCATTGCTTTAAGGATGTTAAAAAATCCTGATGATGCCGAAGAGCTTGCACAGGATGTTTTTGTTAAAGCTTTTAAATCGCTGGATCGTTTTAAGTTTGAATCAAAGTTTTCAACCTGGTTGTACAGGATAACCTATAATGCAGCAATTTCTAATTTAAGAAAAAAAAGAATGGAAACTGCGGATATTGAAAATGTGCAGCTTCCAGAAAATGAAGTGTTGGATACTTATAATGCCATTTCCGAATTAAAAAATAATGAGCAAAAAATATATGTAAAACAAGCCATTGAGCAATTGAAAGACGAAGATGCATTAATGATTACCCTATATTATTTAGATGAAAATTCTATTGATGAAATAAATGCAATAACCGGTTTTACAATCTCAAACGTAAAAGTTAAATTGCACCGTGCAAGAAAACGTTTTTACGATGCGCTTAAGATTATTTTAAAAGATGAAGTAAAGATGATATTATGAGCAAAAGAGAATTAAATATTGATAAATCTACCCGCCAGTTAATAAAAAAAGCTGGGAAAATTGAGCCTTCGGCCGATTTTACAAAAAATGTAATGGCTCAAATTATTAAAGATCCGGCAGTACAATTCCACTTTTCTTATACAAAGGATGAAAAAGAAAGTAAAATTTGGCTATTTCTATCAATAATTGCAATGTTTATCGGTTTCTTTTTATTTTTCTTTATAAAAAATGGATTTAATTTTGAAAAGAGTTTTGAAAATTTATCTACTACCCTTTATATCCATACTTTTACCGATTTATTTTCACAAATATATTATGAGTTAAGTTTTTCGCCCTATGTTTTTATTGGCCTTGCCGGTGTTTTAGCGCTTGTTTTAATTGATAAAACTATAGTAAGGCTATTCCATTCATTATAATTAATTTTACTTTAATTAAAATTATTTTATTTATTCGAATTTACCACTTTTTAAAAAAAGTAGTTGTTGTTTTTGGCAAAAAATAACCATTAATTTTTTATCCAGGTGCGTAAAGAGTTATACTCTTTTTGTATTAAATCATAATTATATTTTTTAGATTTGAAGAAAAATAAGAATTTTTTGCATTGAAACCTTTAAAATCTGAAATAATAATTAATGGTATACTTAATCAGGACAAAGATATTCTTAAGGCTATTTATTATACTTATTTCCCTACCATCAAAAGGTTTATACTGGATAATAATGGAAATGAACAAGATGCAAAAGATGTTTTTCAGGAGGCTTTAATTATAATTTATCGTAAAATAAAAGATGGAAACTTTAGATTAAAATCTTCGTTTAAAACTTATATATACGCTGTTTGTCAGTTTATCTGGATAAAAGAATTATCGGTTAATAAAGAAAATAATGAAAACCTTACGGTTTATTTAGAGTACGAAAATATTCCGGAAATTAATATAGATGAATATAAAAAACATAAACAGTACCAATTATATCAAAAGCACTTTAAAAGGCTGGGTAAAGAGTGCCAAAAAACACTAAAATTATTTTTGGAAGAAAAGCCCTTTAAAGAAATTGCTAAAAAGCTTGGTACTTCATATGATTATATTAGAACAAAAAAGACAAGATGTAAAGAAAGGTTACTTAGATATATTAAAGAAGACCCTGAGTACGAAAGATGGAAATAGAATGATTTATGAAAGATTTGATTGAAAGATATTTAGATGGAGAGATGACTGTGCGTGAGCAAGCATCATTTGAAGAATTGTTGCGTAATAATAAAGAATTACGCGAAGAATTTTTTTTACGTAAAAATATAAATAAAGCAATAGGAGAAGAAGATATTATGGATTTAAGGGATAACCTGGATGAAATAATAAATCCAAAACCTGTTAAACGATTGACAAAGCTAGCTTTTTATTCGGCTGCCGCTGCTGTAATTATTATTTTGATTGTTGTTGGAGTGAAATTAATTTTACCAGTAGAGGATTATACTGGTAGTCATATTTTTGATTTGTATTATGAAAATTATCCTTCCATTATTAATGCAAGGTCAGCAGAAGAAGTTTCTCAACAAGAACTTCTTACCATGCAGGCTTTCGAATATTACGACGCCCAAAATTACCGGAAAGCAGTAAAACAATTCAAAGAACTTTTATCTTTTGATACCACAAATCATTTGGCAATTTTTTATATTGCCATGGCTCATATAGAATTAGAAAAATATTCCGATGCCGAACATTATCTCACTCAACTGGTTAATAATCCAAATCAGATTTTTTGGGAACAATCATATTGGTATCTTTCATTGGTTTATCTTAAACAAAATAAAATAACCGACGCCCAAAAAATGCTCGAGTTTATTATTCAAGAGAATTTAAATAAGGCATCGGAAGCAAATGAGGTTTTAGAAAAGATCGACTAACTTTTTTTCTTTCGAATATAAAATATTAACAGTGTTGTTATGCTGATGATTAATAATCCTATAACTATAAATGCATAACTTTTGTATTTGGGAAATAATGGTGAGTCATCGCCAATAACTACATAACCAGCCCAAAAATAGGGATGTGATTTTAACTGATCGGCATTATTTATAAAATCGAGTTTTGCTTGTCTTAGCGAATTGGCTTTATTTTGTCCGGTTTTAAGGTTTTGATAAAAACTGGTCATTAAATCCACGCCCGATTTATCTTCAACCGACCAAAGTGTCATTATAATGGAAGGACAACCGGCATAAATAAATCCGCGGGCAAGGCTAATTACTCCTTCGCCACGGTGTAATTTACCGCTTCCGCTGTTGCACGAACTCAATACCGACATTCGGCAGTTTAATTTCATGTTATAAACTTCGTAAGTGTTTAGCAACCCATCTTCCAGCGTATCATTTTTTTGTGTAAAAGCCATTTTTGAATACATGGGATTAACGTCATCAATAATGGTATGCATTGCTAAATGAAGAATATCATAATCAGAGGCTACGGTTTTAAATTTTTCCTCACTGGCTTCAAAATCCAGGTAAGAATCGCCACCGATTATTTTAGTAACGTTTTCAGCTTCTTCTTTTATGCCTTTTAAAGGGAAAAGTTTTTCACGGTATTGCTGGCGTATCGATAGTTCATCTTTTGTAAGGTTATCCAGGTTGTCGTATGTGGGTGCAAAAGCACTTAACCGCTTACGGGCTGTTTTTGGTTTTTGTTTTTTCTCAAAAAGTAATGTAGCAGAATAGGTGTAGCTTAACTGGTGTTTGTGGATTAAATAAGGCAATTGCCTGTAGTTAATCCGGTTATATTCAATTTTTTGGTCAATTAATATATCGAAAGGTAAATAAGCTAGTTTTTGATCGGGAATTAAAATCAGTTTTTTCCCCGATATTTCCTTTTCGAAGGGATGAATTAATTTTTGGTACAAATAAAAAGCGCTTTGCTGAAATTGTTTAAAATTTGTAAAAGTATGGTTCGAAAAATTGTTGTCGGACAATGCTTTAAGCAGTGAATCAAGGTCGTCGTTAAATTCATTATCTATATCTTCTACATGCATTTTAATTTTTTCTTTGCCCACCAAAAAGCAGAAAAGCTTATCGTCGGCAAAACTATATTCCAATAAAACTTCGTTAGCAGCCAGCTTGTTTTTTACAAATTCCAGGCTTGCAATTTCCTGATTGTATTTTAAGTTGTGATATTCAGGGTATTGATGTTCCAGAAAAGTAATTAAATCGGTATATTTTTGTTTTAATTCAAACAGATTATTGTTCCAGTAGGCTAATTTCTTTGGGTCTGGTTTTTCCAGTTTATTTTCTTCATATATCAGTTCTTCGTAGTTAAATATTTCTTTTTCTAATTGTTTTTCTTTTAGTTTAAGCGAATCGGGAATATTACCTACCGTTAAGGCCTGGTTTCCTTTAATGGCTTCGAGCAAAACAGCCGATTTACCCGATTCTATAAAACGGAAAGCATGCTTTAAGAAATCTTGCCTGTTGTCGAGCCGAGAGGCATCGTAGCTCGTTTCTATTGCTTTTGAAATGATTTCTCCGGTATTTTGTACCAATTGTAATTTGCTTTGTTCATTTAAATATCCTGTTCTGATTTTATTAGAAGTTTCAATAGCCAAATCAAAAGTTTGAATACTTTGATGGTACAATTCTACATCTTTTTGCTGGTTTGCCAGTTCAGACAAGGCAATGGCTTTGTTTTTTAATATATCCAGAAAATGCGTTTTTGATAAAACTTTTTCTATATCCGGATTTGCAGAATAAGTAGTATCGCTAAAATCATCTGAGATAGCAATTAAAGCTTTTTGGTAATAGCGGAGCGCCAAATCAAATTCTTGGTTTTTATGATAAAAATAGCCAAGATGATTATAACTTTCGGAGGTTTGTGGGTTTTTCTCTCCAAAATTCTTCAGGTTTATCGCTAAAGCCTTTTGGAAATAGGTTAACGCTTCTTTGTTGCGGCCTTGGTTGGATAAAAACTGGGCATATTTACCATAGTGCAAAGCGAGCCATAAGTTATTATCACTAAAATTGTTTTGTATGGTTTGTATTGCTTGTAAATAATACTGTTCAGCTTTTTTATTATTGCCCAGGTTTTCGTAACAAATTGCCAGGTTGGCAAATGTAGAATAAGTATGTTTTTTCTCATTTATTAATTCTAAACTTTTATTGTAATAATAAATTGCATTTTTAAAGTCATTATTAAATCTATATATATTTCCTAAATTATTGTAAGTTGATGAAATTTGGTTTTGATATTTTTTAATATCTGTTTCAAAAACATCCAAAGCCCTTAAATGAAAATCTTTGGCCTTGGCATAATCCTGCTGTATAAAGTAGATGTTGGCTTTATTTCCGTAAATGTAGGACAACAAACCGTTTTCATTATTTTTACGATAAATTTTTTCGGCCAGGCTATAATATTCAAGGGCAGCATCGTATTTACCCGATAATTTATAAATAATGCCCTGGCTTTGGTAAGCATGGGCTAAAAATACCGAATTTATTGAAACATTATCATTAAAAATTTCTATCGCCAATTGAGTGTAAATTAATGCACTATCTAATACTCCTGTTCTTCCAAAATCTACACCTTTTACATAATACTGTTTGGCTTTTTGAATTGACTGTATACTATCATTGCTTTCATTAAATGAATAACTTTTTAAAATACTCAATAATATAACAAAAAGATATATGATACTTTTTTTAATCATACCTTATTAAATTTTATCACTATATACTAAAATTTTAAAAAAAAGTTTGATTTTTTTTCAATTGTAACATTCAGATTTTTAGCAATATAAAAAATAAAATGTAAAAAAGTTGAAAAAAAGTTTGAAATTGATGATCACAATTTGGCTTTTTTCGGAATAAATAGGTGAGAGCACTTTAAATATAAAAGTGAATGATTGTAAAACTTAAATAATAAAAATTATGAAAACTTTAAAGAATTTATTCCGAAACGAGAACAACGAAAAATCAATCAGCAATTTTTCAAATGCTTTGAATTTTAATACCCTGTTAATGATAAAAGGTGGTACTGAACCTGATATGGATTTATGGCCACCAACAGATTTTGACGATGACGACGATGACGATGAAACCCAGAACTAATCTTTTTTTTTAGAGAAGTTTAATCAGCTATTGTTCAACTCAATAATTTATTGGGTTGTTTTTTATAATCAATTATTAAATTAAATCTAACCTTATATGAGAACCAACATGGAAATGATGGATCGATACCTTCATGGCGATTTGGAAGGGCCTGAACTGAAGCATTTTGAGCAAATGCTTAATGCTGATGTGGAGGTTAAAGAAGAACTGGAACTTCACAAAGCAATTGATGACGCCATCTTGGAGGATGATATCATGCGTTTTCGCGATACGATGAATTATATCTACGTCGAAGACGAAAAGGTAAAACGGCTACCCACCGGGTTTACCCGAAGGAAACTATATTATGCAGCCGCAACACTTGCCTTGTTAATGGCAACTGGCGGAATTGTGAAAAACCTAATGCAGCCTGACTATAATAACAGTGAAATATTTGATAAATATTATCAACCTTATGAAGTAACCGTTACTTACCGGTCGGGAAATACCGAAACAGACCGGCTGCTGTTAACGGCCCTCCAAAAGTATGAAGACGAGGATTACAAACAGGCATTGATTCTTTTCGAGAAACTGCTCGAAAAAAGAAAAGACGATATGGCTGTTAACCTGTATTCCGGAATTTCATACATGGAGGTAGAAAAATATCAAAAAGCTTCTCATTCCTTTCAAACCATTATTACCGATAATAACAACCTTTTTATCGAGCAGGCCGAATGGTATTTAGCCATGTGCTACTTAAAAACCGAAGATAATGCCAAAGCTAAAGAATTGCTTGATGAACTTATTAAAAAGGAAAGTTATTATAAAGAGATGGCCAAAAAAATTAAGAATGAGTTGTATAATTAATACAGGATAAATAATTGTAAAATGTACTTAAGTCTTATGAAACACTCTCATGTGAAAGAAATAAATAATAATATGGATGCATCCGAAAGAATTAGTTTTCTTTCGCATATATCTCATGGGATAAGGACACCATTAAATTCAATCATGGGATTTTCCAAATTAATGGCTCAAAGAAATCCTGCTGACCCCAAATTGAGAGATTACTTAAAAGGAATATTAAATGGCAGTGAATTATTGTTACAGTTTGTCGAAAATATTATTGACCTTTCTCAATTTCAGTCAGATAATTATCTTATGACTTTTGACCGCTATGAGGTACAACAAAAGTTGTGGGAGTTTGTACAGGAATTTGATTCACGTAAAAAGGAAAATCTTGGAAATGAGATTAAATTGCACATTTCGTGCGGTGAAGATACCCATGAAATATTTTTTATAACAGATCTGTTTTTATTTAAAAAAGCGCTAATGCGCTTATTAAACTTGGTAAGTGCAAAATATGAATTAAAAGAATTTGAGCTTGGATTTCGAAGGACTGACAATGAATGGATACAGTTTTTTGTAGCTCCGTTAAAAGCCCGTCTGAAAAAAGAAGAGATTATACCTCCCAGAGAGATGTATTCAGGGCTACAAGACAATTCATTCGATTTTTTTAATTACCAGGTTTTAATTAAATCGGTTGAAGTAATGCATGGTGAAATTATTCAGGATACATCAAACCATGAATATTCGTTTAAAGTGCCAATCGATGTAAGGAAATATAATCAAAAGGAAATGAACTAAAAACACCCCAAAATATGAAAACATACAACATATATGTTCCGACAGAAAAAGGAAAAATGGGAATAGATATTAAACACATTGTCTATATCGAATCGGTATACGAATTGTCAAGAATTATTTTTAATAATAACGAAAAACTGGAGTTATTATTAACCATTGATGAGGTTGAACAGTTGCTTTTCGACCAGGGCTTTTTCAGGTTTAATTACAAATACCTGGTTAATCTCCGGTATGTACAAATGATTTTCCCACACGATGCATCAAAAGTAATTCTCGAAAACGGGAAAGAGATTTTTGTAAGCCAGAATCGTAGGGAAGAACTGTTCGAAAGCCTCAGAAAAGTTTTTGATTTGCAGGAGATTGGTTAATTCTATTGTTTCATAGGTCTGTTATAAATAGTTAAATTTAAAAGTTTGTTGTTGTTTAAGTTTGTATTGATTTCAAAGCAATCATCCTTCGGGTAAGTAAAATTACCCGGAGGATTTGTTCATGGTGCAAATCTGTAACCTAAAAACCCAAAATAATGAAACCCGATAAAACACTCATTTCAAACGATAAAAAGAATAACGAATTATACCTGAAAAGTCTGAAAGAAATTGTTTATTTCGAAACTGCCGGATGCAGCACACACTTTTATTGTTGCAAGGGAGATAAGTATATTCTGGATAAACGAATAAGCCAGATTGAAGAAAAACTACCCGGAGAAGATTTTTTCAGAATACATAATTCATTGATTATTAATGCAGCTTATATTAATAAGGTTAGTATAAGCGAACGAAAAGTTATGCTGTTAAATGGTAATGGACAAATTACCCTTGAAATTGCGCACCGCAGGTTAAAAGAATTTCTGGATTTTATGCATCGAAAGTTTAATATATTTGAAAAGAGATGATTAAACATAAAATACCTTGCTTAATTATGTTTATTATTAATACTTATTTGATAATAAAGAAAGCAAGGTGTTTTGGTTCGAAAGCTTTCAGCAGGTGTAATAACTACAAACCGGCGGGTTAACCCGCCGGTTTGTAGTGGAATTGACATTGGGAAAAAAGGCGGTTTATTTTACAACATGTTGTATAACATAAAACCGTTCGTCAAAAAATATGGTACGAAAAGTGCGAAATTTGCTACGAAAAGTTACGATTTTGCTACGAAAAAAATCTTTCTCCCATTTTCAGAGGCTTTCCCGGTTTTGCAAGTATGAGGGTTTGTTTTTACTTTTAATATCAATTACAAATCGAGCTCGTAGGCGAAAACCGAAAAGCCTTGAATAGAGTAGGTGGATTTAATAATTACTATAATCTTTAGAAGTATTATACTTATATTCAATCGTTGTGTTTAAAAACAAACAAATTATGAAGACATTAAAATTTTTAAAATTAAACAAATTTATGCTCGGGGTAATGATTTTTACTATACCCCTCATTGGTTTCTCTCAAAAGCAAAATGAAAAGTTTATTTCTCCTATTTCGGGAAAAGAAGTAATTTTAAATCAGGGTCAATCAAAGAAACTTGAAAACATTCAGGGAAACGAGCTTCACAAATCAGTTCAGTATGTTAAAATCGGTAATTTATCAAAAATTGCTAATTCAAATAAAGGGGCAATACCTGTAAAAATACCTGGCGTAAATAAATCATTTGTTGCAAGGCCAACTGATGTTGAATACAGGTCAGATAATGATTATATTTGGAAGGGTGAATTTATTAAGGCAGAAGGCAGCTTAACAATAATTTGTAAAGATGGCGAAATATTTGGGCATATTACATTAGATGATAGAGTTTTTGAGATTCATGCTTTTGAGAAAGGGAAAAACATCTTGATTGAATTTGATACAGAACAATTATCAAAACATACTTGTGCTTATCTTGATACCGGTAAGATTGAAACTAAAACTACGGAAAAAGCTGTGTCTGTTAAAACAACCAGGTCTAATGTTCGGGTTTTAGTTTTGTATACCGATGCAGCAAATAGTGCTGTGGCTAATATAAACAATACCGCCAGTTTAGCCGTAACACAGATGAATGATGCTTTGAGAAACAGTGCTGTAAATTCAAACCTTTATATGTCACTTGCTGGCGTAGAAAGGATTGCTTTTACTGAAAATAGAGATGATGTTGAAGATGATGTTGAAAATTTAAGTACAAACATTACAGCTCAAAACCTAAGAAATACTCATCAAGCTGACTTAGTAGTTCTATTAACTGATGGAAATTATCAGCTATACTATTATGGGCAATGGTATGATGTTTATGGTATAGTAGATAATATTGGACCTAGCAATACAGAAGCCTATGCAATTGTTGAAGCCGACCAGGCTACACCAAAATATGTTTTCGCTCATGAAGTTGGC
>JBKHIH010000095.1:0-12830 GCA_046538755.1 Thiohalospira sp. | reverse complement strand
CGCTATACTTACAGACATAAATATAAAAACAGATAATAATAAAGATTTGATTTTCATGACTTGATTTTAATTTTTAAAATTAATGACTAAAACATACTTATTTTTCTCTAAGTGTTCCTCCTCCGGTTGGATAACCAATGGGCATGATATATAAAGGCTCTTCATTATTAGGAATCATCATAACATTTCGTACCATTCTGTCATCAAAAGCACCAACCGGGCATGTTCCTAAACCCATGGCAATTACTTGTAAACAAACATTTTGAGCCGAATGCCCTAAATCCATGCAAACATATCGTTCTTCGCCACGCTTTCCATATTTGCCGGTTGTACGAGAATAAACTGCCGAGTAGAAAAGGCTTGCGGGAGCTTGTGCTATAAAATCCTGGTTTATTGCAGCCTCTGCCAGGTCCTTCCTAACATCCTCATCATAGATTTCCATTAATTGATGTCCTTCCGGAAGATATTTATAGATTCCTTTTGATAATCCATTAATATTTCCGGCTACTACATAAATTTCCAGTGGATACAATGCGCCGGCCGATGGGGCTGTTTTAAACCCTCCGCGCAAAAACGACGGAGAATTCATTTCCTGTGTAATGCCATAGGCTGCCCATAAAAGTTGAGATATTTGCTCAATGCTTAAAGCCTTAGATTCAAATTCGCGTACAGACCTGCGATTAAGCATTGTTTCTTCGACCGATACATTCCCTTTGTAATTTGGATTGGGTAGCTTAATGGTTTGTCCCGAAGAGTTTTTCATACCAATTAATGATATCAAAATTGTAAAAATGCACAATGGCCTGAATATTTTTTCCATCTTTTTTAAAACTAAAATAAATAAAATTCACGTATTAAAAAATTAGTATTGGAAAAAAGTGTAATCATCATTCTGTTGAGATTCATCGATGTGTCCGTATTTTTCGGCTACATGGTCAAGGGTTTTATGCAGCTCGTTTACATCCAGTGAAGTTACCAGCTTCATTCTTATTTCTTTAAAATTGGGCAGCCCTTTAAAATAATTGGAAAAATGGCGCCGAATTTCAAAGATACCTCTGGGCTCACCTTTCCATTCAATGGATTTTGTTAAATGTAGCTTTGCAATTTCTACTTTCTCTTTTATTGTTAGAGGCTTCATTACCACTCCTTTTTCCAGGTATTCTTTTATTTCTTTAAATATCCATGGCCTTCCAACGGTTGCTCTTCCAATCATTATCGCATCTACCCCGTATTTGTCAAAAGCATTTTTAGCCGAATAAGCATCTTTTATATCGCCATTGCCAATAATTGGGATTTTTATACGAGGATTATTTTTTACTTCGCCGATCAATGTCCAGTCTGCTTCGCCCTTATACATTTGCATTCGTGTTCGGCCATGAATAGCTAATGCTGCAATTCCTTTATCTTGCAATTGCTCTGCCAGTTCAACAATAATTTTACTATCATCATCCCACCCAAGGCGTGTTTTAACAGTTACAGGAGTGTTAACAGCTTTTACAATAGCTTCGGCCATTTCAAGCATAAGTGGTATGTTTCTTAGCATTCCGGCACCAGCACCTCGGATAGCAATTTTTTTAACAGGGCATCCAAAATTTAAATCGATAAAATCAGGATTTACTTCTTCGGCCATTTTTGCAGCTTCAACCATCGAGTCAATTTGATGCCCATAAAGTTGAATGGCAGCAGGCCTTTCGAAATCGAATAATTGTAATTTTTTATAACTTTTTTTACAATCGCGAATCAAACCCTCCGAAGCTACAAATTCGGTATAAACCACATCTGCTCCAAAATGCTTGCAAAGGTAACGGAATGATGGATCGGTTATATCTTCCATTGGAGCCAAAAAAAGTGGCTTTTCACCTAATTCTATGTTCCCTATTTTTATCAATTTTTGAATTATTGTATTAATTTAGGCGCAAAATTATTAAAATTTAAATAAAACAATATACTATGAAAAATTCATTAGCAACTTTACATCCATTCTCAAAATTTATCTTTTCTCTTTTCATTATTCTTGCTTCATTTTTATTGTTTTTTGTAATTGGTATTGCTATTGGTCTTCCTTTGTTTAATATAAGTTTTGCTGAATTGCCTTCTGCATTAGCAAATTATTCAGAACCCGGTAATCTTAAATTTTTGAAATATTTACAAACCATCCAGGCTATTGGATTATTTATTGTACCGGCCTTTATTATAAGTTATTTTTTTCATCAAAACAGTTTTCGTTATTTAAAATTTAATCCGGTAGGTTTATATTCTGCTATTCTTGTTGTTTTCATTATGATAAGTGCTATTCCTGCCATTAATTTTTTTGTTATGATTAATTCGAAAATGCAACTTCCTTCCTATTTAAGCGAATTGGAAACCTGGATGAGGCAGAAAGAAGAGAGTGCACAAGCTTTGACTGAAGCATTTTTAAAAATGGACAGTGTGGGTAGTTTGGCATTTAATATTTTTATGATTGCTATTTTGCCTGCAGTAGGTGAAGAATTAATATTTAGAGGTGTTATTCAGCGGTTATTTGCAGAGTGGACAAAAAATATTCATTGGGGAATTATTATTGCCGCTTTCTTTTTTAGTTTTATGCACATACAGTTTTATGGATTTATACCTCGAATGATTATTGGTGTTTTATTGGGTTATTTGTTTTATTTAAGCGGGTCAATATGGGTTCCAATTTTAGGGCATTTTATTAATAATGCAATGGCTGTATTATTCTACTATTTTTATTCAGGCAAGGTCGATGAACAAATAGATACACTGGGTGCGTCAGAAGGTTCTTATGGTTATCTGTTTGTAGGTATTATTCTTCTATTTCTATTTCTATACCAGTTTTATCAACGTGAGCATAAAAAGGTAAGTGGTTAAATAATTTTGGCTTCGTCGTTTCTGAATAAACTGATTCGGCCGATCTCGTTTTTTCGGTATACATATACCACACCGTATTTTTGAGCCTTTTCTCGTTTTAGGTCATCAGGTAAATCTTTAAATGTATTTTCTACTTCGTTCCACACATTTAAAATAATATCGTCAGCTTCTTTTCTTAGTTCTGCAAGATGATTTAATGCTCTGCCATGGTTTTTTTGTAATGTTTTCTGGAATTTATAAGCTTCCATGAAATTATCGTAATGAACTTTTACTAAAGCTATAGTAGGATTGGTTATGGGTGTGTGTCCTTTTAATTTGCGTTCCATTGAACCATCAATTAATTTTTTGCCCCATTCTATTATATCAGTTTCGGTACTTAAGGTAGGTAGCTTTGTTTCGTAAGCTTCAAGGCTATAGAAATTTCTAACCGTGGGCTGTAATTCACCACGAATTATCGCCATATTTAAAACCTGAATAAAATGTGAAATATAGAGCCTTGCCTTTTTTAACTTTTTCAGATATTCTTTGTTATTGCGGGTTTGTATTTCATAAGTGTTTTTATATTCTGTTAATGCCTTTTCCCATTTTGGCAGGAAAGATTGAACACGCTGAAAGGTACCTTGCTTAAATGCCAGGTCCATGGGAGTAAGATCTTTTCCTTTTTTATAGGCATTTATTAGTGCCTTTTGTCTCGAGTTATCCGTATTGGGGAGTCTTCTGTAAGGCATAGCTTTTATTTTTTAAAAAGTATTTGTTAATAAGATGTTGATAAAGTGCGAATATAATAAATTAATCTAAACATCCAAGCCTATTCGCAGTTTATTTTTTCAATAGTAAGTATTGATATATAGAATATTAATGTTCATAACCCGCAAACGTTCCATTTGGCCTGTATAATGTTAATTTTATAGCAAAATTTTTTTATTTTTTTATCAAACTTTTTTAAAAAATTATGGTCTTATTTTTAAATTGAATTAAATTTTTCGTCCTTTGTTTTTTCAAAAAAACTGACGTAAATTCGTTTTATTTTTAAAATATTAATTATCAATTAAATCTATATATTATGTTTAAAAAAGATGTTTATATCGAAAGGCGTAATCGCTTAAAAAATAAGCTTAAAGGCGGGTTGGTACTTTTTTTAGGGAATAAAGATGCGGCTTTTAATTATCCGTCCAATGCATATCATTTCAGACAAGATAGTTCTTTTCTGTATTTTTTTGGTTTGGATTTGCCCAATTTAGCAGGATTAATCGACCTTGATTCAGGCAAAGAGTATTTATTCGGCAATGATTTTAGTATTGATGATATTATTTGGATGGGGCCTCAACCTACCATTAAAGAGTTGGCTTCTGAAATTGGTGTAGAAAATACCGAACCGTTTGATCAGTTAGGTAATTATTTGCGTAATGCAAATAATCAAAACAGAAATATTCATGTATTACCATTTTACAGGGGTGACACAATCATTCAATTTAGTAACCTGTTAGAAAAAAGTCATAACGAAGCAGAAAATTATGTTTCGGTTGAATTAATTAAAGCTGTTGTAGAATTACGTTCCATTAAAGATCAATACGAAATTGAAGAACTAATTAAAGCTTCGGCTATTGGCTATAAAATGCATACTACTGCAATGAAAATGGCCAAACCAGGTATTTACGAGCAGGAAATTGCAGGAACTGTAGAAGGAATAGCTTTAGCTCATGGTGGTATGTTATCATTTCCAATTATATTGTCACAAAATGGAGAAACATTACATAATCATGATCATAGTAATATGTTGCAGGAAGGCAGATTAATGTTAACCGATACCGGAGCAGAAACTGCTTTGCATTATGCAAGCGACCATACCAGAACTGTTCCTGTAGGAGGTAAATTTTCACAAAAGCAGAAGGATATTTACAATATTGTGTTGAATGCAATTAATCATACAACAACCTTAATAAAGCCTGGAGTACCTTACCGTGATATTCACCTTGAAGCAGCAAGAATAATTGCCGAAGGTTTAACCGATCTTGGAATAATGAAAGGTAATCCTAAAGATGCTGTTAAAGAGGGAGCTCATGCAATGTTTATGCCTCATGGCCTTGGTCATATGATGGGCCTTGATGTTCATGATATGGAAGGCCTTGGAGAAGATTTTGTTGGATACGACAATGAAATTAAACGAGCTACCCAATTTGGATTAAAAGGCTTACGTTTAGGGCGCAAATTGCAGGAGGGATTTGTGTTAACCAACGAACCAGGAATTTATTTTATTCCTGACCTTGTAAAAAAATGGAAAGCAGAAAAAATCAATGCAGACTTTATTAATTTCGACAAAGTATTAAATGATTATTATAATTTTGGAGGAATAAGGCTTGAGGACGATCTGCTGGTAACCGAATCCGGATCCCAGTTAATAGGAAAACGCATTCCGATTAGCGTTGAAGAAGTTGAAAAAACTATGAAGTCGGAATAAAAGTAAAAATAAGAATAAAAAAAGCCTGACAGTTTTAGTTTGTCAGGCTTTTTTTTTCATAATTATTTTATTCTGCCTCGGAAATGGAGGCTGATAAATACTCACGGTTTAAACGTGCAATATATTCAATAGAAATGCCTTTGGGACATTCTGCTTCGCAAGCACCTGTATTAGTACAACTACCAAAACCTAGTTCATCCATTTTAGCAACCATGTTTAAGGCTCGGCGTTTAGCTTCTATTTTACCCTGAGGCAGTAATGCCAACTGAGAAACTTTTGCAGCAACAAACAACATAGCCGATGAATTTTTACAAGCAGCTACACAAGCGCCACAACCTATACAGGCAGCAGCATCAAAAGCTTTGTCGGCATCAATTTTACTTACCAAAATGGAATTCGCATCGGGTGCCTGTCCTGCATCTATAGAAACAAAGCCTCCGGCTGCCATAATTTTATCAAATGCATTTCTGTCAATGATTAAATCTTTAAGTACAGGAAATCCCTTGGCTCTCCATGGCTCAATTGTAATGGTTTCGCCATCTTTAAATGCCCGCATATGAACCTGGCAAGTAGCTACTTCATCTCCTGGCCCGTGTGGGCGCCCATTGATATATAAGCTACAAGACCCACAAATACCCTCGTGGCAATCATGCTCGAACGCAACAGGTTCTTTATCTTCTTTAATCAGTTTTTCATTTAACGCATCAAGCATTTCGAGAAATGACATCTCGGGATCAACCCCATCTAACTCATATTTTTCGAATTTACCCTTAGCTTTGGCATTCGCTTGTTTCCAAATATTTAGTTTTATTTTCATAATTTCTATATTTAAGATATTATTTCAGAGTATTAAGTCTGGTCAAACTCAGAACTTTAAACTCGAAACTTAAAACTATTTATAACTTCTAACTTTTACTTCCACATATTCGAACTTAAGTTCTTCTTTATGAAGCTTTGGTTCTTTATCTTCTCCCTGATATTCCCAGGCAGCAACATAAGAGTATTTATCGTCGATACGCACTGCTTCACCACCTTCACTTTGGCTTTCTTCTCTGAAATGCGCCCCACACGATTCTTTACGATTTAATGCATCCTTGACAATTAAGCTTGCCAGGTCAATAAAATCTGCAACACGAGTTGCTTTTTCAAGTTCCTGATTTATTTCATCTATTTTTCCCGGAATTTTTAAATCACTCCAAAACTCTTTCTTTAATGCAGCAATTTCGTCCAGGGCTTTTATTAATCCTTCTTCGTTACGCTTCATGCCTGCATGTTCCCACATGATATGCCCTAAACGTTTATGGAATGAAGTAGCTGTTTTTGTTCCGTTTATATTTAAAATTTTTTCCAGATTAGCTTTAACTTTCTTCTCTGCTTCAATAAATTCGGGAGAATCAGTAGATGGAACTTTATTTGTAATTTCATCTGCCAAATAATTCGAAACAGTATAAGGAGCGATGAAATAACCATCGGCTGCACCTTGCAATAATGAATTTGCACCTAAACGGTTTGCACCATGGTCAGAGAAATTTGCTTCTCCGATGGCAAATAAACCTGGTATAGTAGTTTGTAAATTATAGTCTACCCAAAGGCCTCCCATTGTGTAGTGCCCGGCCGGATAAATCATCATTGGAGTTTCATAAGGAACTTCGCCGGTAATTTTTTCATACATATCAAAAAGATTACCATATTTTCCCTGTATTACTTTTTTTCCTTGTTTAGCAACTGCATCTCTAAAATCGAGATATACTGCTAATCCTGTTTTTCCTACTCCATAACCATTATCGCAACGCTCTTTAGCTGCGCGTGAAGCCACATCTCGTGGCACCAGGTTTCCAAAAGCAGGATACCTGCGTTCTAAGAAATAATCCCGCTCTTCGTCTGGAATATTATTTGGCTTGCGTTTATCTCCTTTTTCTTTTGGCACCCAAATTCTACCGTCGTTTCTTAATGATTCGGACATTAATGTAAGTTTCGATTGATACTCGTTTAAAACAGGAATACTAGTTGGGTGAATTTGAATAAAACTAGGGTTTCCGAAAAAAGCACCTTTTCTATATGCCTGCATTGCTGCAGATGCATTAGATTGTACCGCTAAGGTAGATAAATAATAAATAGTACCATAACCACCTGTAGCTAAAATTACGCAATGTGCAGCATGGCGTTCTATTTCTCCTGTAACCAGATTACGTGTAATAATTCCTCTTGCTTTGCCATCAATAATAACAAGATCAAGCATTTGCCGGCGGCTAAACATTTTAACTTTTCCTAAACCTACCTGGCGTTTAAGTGCGGAATAACCACCTAATAATACTTGCTGGCCAGTTTGCCCTTGAGCATAATTTGTTCGTGAAACCTGAACTCCACCAAATGTACGGTTTGCCAATGTTCCACCATACTCCCTTGCAAAAGGAACACCCTGTGCAGTAAGTTGGTCAATAACTGCACTACTAACTTCTGCAACACGATATACATTTGCTTCTCTAGCTCTATAATCTCCACCTTTTATGGTATCATAAAAAAAACGATAAGTACTATCGCCATCGTTTTTATTATTTCTTGCAGCATTAATTCCACCTTGAGCAGCAACAGAATGTGCTCTGCGTGGAGAATCCTGGAAACAAAAAACTTTTACATTATATCCCATCTCACCAAGAGAAGCAGCAGCAGGAGCTCCTGCTATTCCTGTGCCTACAACAATAATTTCAAGTTTCTTTCTATTGTTTGGACTAACCAGTTTTTGTGAGGCTTTATATTTAGACCATTTTTCGGCTAATGGCCCCTCTGGTATTTTTGCATCTAATTTATTCATAGTGTATGTATTACTATATTTTTAATTCTATTAAATTTTACACAACATATTTTATCAGAAAATAAATTGGGATTGTTGCAAAACCGCCGGCAATTATAATGGCATAGATATAAGATATTACTTTTAATCTTTTTATCCAGCGATCATTGTTCCAGCCTAATGTTTGGAAAGCTGACCAAAATCCGTGTGTAAGATGAAGGAAGAGGAATATGGCACCTAAAATGTAAATAACATTATACCACCACCAGCCTTTGAAAAGTCCGGCTACAAGGCCATACACATCATGTAATTCCTGCCCTCCATCATAAGAAATTGAAGCAATTGTGCCAAATTTAATTTTCCAGAAAAAATTGGCCAGGTGAATTACTAAAAAAATAAAAATCAAACCTCCTAGAATAAACATATTTTTGGATGCCCAACTTGCTTTTGAGTGATTTGCCACTTTGTATTTTTGTGGCCTGGCCATTTGATTTTTTAAAGTAATGTAAACTGCATAAATAATATGCAGTATAAACCCTAAGGCCAGTATGGGTTCAATGATTTTCATTACAAAATTACTGCTCATAAAATTAGCAGTAACGTTGAAAAGCTCACCATCGCCAACAAGCAACAAAGCGTTTATGGATAAATGGACAATTAAGAATAGCATGAGAAAAATTCCTGTAATGCTCATGAAAAACTTTTGCCCAATAGATGAAGTGAAAAATTTGCTCATAGAATTTAATTTTAGTAGAACATTAGTTATCTTGCGAAAAAAAACAATTAGAAAGATATAATATACACAAATATATTTTCTTAAATATGTAAATCCAATGTTTAGTAGCACATTAATTATAATTTAAAATAATTCTAAGTTATGAAATACCAACAGCTGGATAGCACGTTATTTATAAAAAACAGAAAGAAGCTTATCAAACTTCTGCAACCTAATTCAGTTGCATTGCTCCATTCTAATGATGAAATGCCCCGGAATGGAGACCAATATTTTCCTTTCAGGCAAAACTCTGATCTTTTTTATCTGACAGGGATTGACCAGGAAAAAACAATTCTTACTTTATGCCCCAATCATCCTGATAAATCGTTGAGAGAAATTTTATTTATTATTGAGAGTAATGAAAAAATTGCCACATGGGAAGGCCATAAATATACAATTGAAGAAGCAAAAAGAACTTCTGGCATAGAAACAGTAAAGTATATTAATGAGTTTGAGAGTGTTTTTCGTGAGTTAGCAATAAAAGCAGAAAATATTTATATTAATTTAAGTGAAAACCCAAAATTTAAGCCAGAAGTAAAATCAGCAGACGATCGTTTTATAACTACTCTTGAAAGCGAATTTCCGGCACATGATTTTGAGCGTTTGGCTCCGCTTATGAAAAAGCTGCGAATGGTGAAAGAATCGGAAGAAATCAAATTAATGCAACATGCCTGTGATATTACAGAAAAAGCTTTTAATAGAATTTTAAAATTTGTTAAGCCAGGAGTTACAGAATATCAGGTTGAAGCAGAATTAACTCATGAGTTTTTGTGGAACAGTGCGACCGGACATGCTTATCCTCCTATTGTAGCATCGGGCAAAAATGCTTGTGTGCTTCATTACAATCAAAATAACGGTAAATGTAAAGATGGTGATTTGTTATTAATGGATTTTGGGGCAGAATATGCTAATTATGCAGCAGATTGTTCCAGAACAATTCCCGTAAACGGGAAATTTACTGCCCGGCAGAAAGAATGTTACGAAGCGGTTTTAAGAGTTATGAAAAAAGCTATTGGTTGGCTTACACCCGGTACTACAATTAACAGGATAAATGAAAGGGTAGAAAAATTATTGCAGGAAGAGCATATAAAGTTGGGATTGTATACTCAGGATGACATTGATAAACAAGACCCTGAAAAACCTCTTGTTAAAAAATATTTTCCACATGGTACATGCCATTTTATTGGACTTGATGTGCATGATGTGGGCGAAAGGGCTACAACCTTAGAAGAAGGTATGGTACTTACTTGCGAACCAGGAATTTATATCCCTGAAGAAAATATTGGGATTCGTATCGAAGATGATGTATTAGTAGCACATAAGCCTGTAAACTTTATGGGAAATATTCCAAAAGAGGTTGATGAAATTGAAAAGCTAATGGCTAAAAAGTAAATATTAAATGTATTACTGCTTTGTTTAAAAGCGTTATATTTGTATTTATAAACTTAACCTAAAATTATGACCTTTACGATACAATGGCAAAAAAAAGGTGCGTTTATTACTTTCAGAGGAATTGTAACTTCTCAAGACCTTATTGATGCAAATAATTATTTGCTAAGTAATGCCAATTTTGAACAAATTGATTACCAGGTTTTTGATTTTTCCGATATAGAAGATTTTCAAGTTACTACTTACGATATGAGTATTTTAGGCTCAATGGATAACTCTCAGGCAACTTTTAACAAAATGATGAAAGTGGCTTTTGTTACCAAAGATAATTATGTGAAAGAACTTATAACTGAATATAAAAGATTTATGGTTGGAACAGATTGGAAAACCGAAATTTTTGATGATCTGGAAACAGCCAAAAAATGGGTTGAAAAGGCATGAGTGCTTTTTTATCAATTAATAACAAAAAAATATATTACACAGATCAAGGGAAAGGCTTTCCTATTGTCTTACTCCATGGCTACCTTGAATCTTTATTCGTTTGGAAGGATTTTGCCCGCCAACTATCAAGTAATTATCGTGTAATTGCTTTTGATATTCCAGGGCATGGTAAAAGTGAAACCATATTAGCAAGGCATACAATGGAAATATTAGCAGAGCAAATTTATTTAGCTTTAAAAGCCCTGGGAATTAAACATTGTTTTATAATTGGGCATTCAATGGGTGGATATGTAACGCTCATGTTTCACCATCTTTATCCTGATTTATTATCAGGCTTTTCGTTGTTTCATTCGCATCCTTTTGCCGATACAGAGGATACTAAAAAGAAAAGAAGAAGGGAAATAGAACTGGTTAAAAGTGGTAAAAAAGATATTTTGGCAAAAATAAATATTCCTAATGCTTTTGCTCCGAAAAATCTTGTTGCTCTTAAAAATGAAGTTGAAAAAGCTAAGTTAATTGCTTTGCAAACAAGCGATATAGGAATTATAGCCAATTTGCATGCGATGATGAACCGTCCCGATTTTTCTGATGAAATTGCTAAAATTGATAAAAAATTTCTCTTAATTGCAGGGAAATATGATAATTATATTCCTTTTAACACAATCATTCCTAAAATTAAACTTCCTAAAAATTCTGAATTTTGTGTTTTAGAAAATTCAGGACACATGGGTTTTATTGAAGAAAAAGAAAAAGCAGTACAATGTATTGGCCGATTTTTATCTCATTTTCAAAAAGATAATTGAAATTGTTCATTAAAAGAGCGAGTGAATATCAACTACCAAAATCAGTTATTAAGGTGAAGTTGTATGCAAGCCGAAAAAAACGACCGGACAATGACCAATTTATTTTTGCTGCAAAGAAATGAAAACTTCATGCTTAAGGATAAAAAAATAAACTGGTAAAACTCAAAAGGACATGAACCGAGTTTACGAACTCGCCGAAGGCAATAAAAAATTACTTGTTAGAAAGCTATTGCATGAAGGTTCGCCGGAGGGATTTGTGGGAAGCTTAAGCGGGAAACACCGGCAACAAAAAAAGATTATTGAAATTTGAAGTTGTAAATCGCATAAAAACAATTGTTTAACTAAAAATATATTCGTGTTAAAGAAAAAAGAAACCCTAACCCATAACCAAACTAAGTGAACTCACGAATGCCAATGAAAATAAATTCATTAATGAGTAAAAGCAAGAGTGTGTCTGTCCATCCCTGCAATTGTCGCTTCGCAGCCACACATAACTTATCCCGGATACTTTCGGGATGCTTTTTTTGCCGACCCACGCTTTGATAAAATTGATTATGGAATTTTATATTAACTTTGCAAAAAAAAAATGTATAAAACTCAGAAGTCCTATATTACCAAAGACAAAAAAATGCTTGATTTAATCAATGAAAACTATTCATTGTTACTTTGTTTGCAGCATTTTGATATTGATTTTTCCGTGGATAATATGACCGTTAAGGAATTATGTTCTAAAAATAAGATCGACCTTATTGCATTTATAATTATTGCGAATTTGTACAATGGTTTTTTTCCAACGGACGATGAAATTGAAAAAATTGATGACATTAAACCAATATTATCCTTTTTGAAAAAGAGCCATTCTTTTTATATTGAAGACAAATACCCTGAATTAAAGCACTATTTAGGAAAATTGGAAAGTAATCACAGCAGTAAAGATTTTCAACTGATTGAGCAGTTTTTTAATGACTATTTTGAAGAAGTACTGGAGCATCTTAACTATGAAGATGATATTGCATTCCCTTATTTTCATAGTCTTTTAAACAAAGATAAGCCACAGCAGGATAAATCCTTCTCAGCAAAAGAGTATAGAAATCATCATACCGATATAGAAACCAAATTAACAGATTTAAAAAACTTATTTCTGAAGCACATCAAGATTAAAAGCGATTTGAATACGAAACGAAAATTTTTAAACACTTTATTTGGATTAGAATTTGATTTGAAAATACATTCTATTATTGAAGAAAAAATATTAATTCCATTAATCGAAAAAATTGAAGTACAACAAAATGGATAAATGCAGAA
>JBKHIH010000147.1:0-2960 GCA_046538755.1 Thiohalospira sp. | reverse complement strand
TGTGCAACCAATTCATTACAAATAAAATGCTCAAATGCATGTCCAAATGTATCGCTGCCATATTTGATCTCACCCCGCTTCATTAAATTATTGGCAATGCCAATATCGAAGAAATAAAATTTTGGAGATAAGATAACACGGCGCTTTGGTTTTTTCTGAAAAGAAGGAATGAAACGGCCCACGAGCGTATCTTCCAAAATCTGGAAATACTCTTTAATGGTTGGCGCACTTACGCCACAATCAGTAGCAATATTTGCATAATTTACTATTTCGCCATTTGAAAAGGAGGCAACCTCCAGGAATTTTGAAAAAGAAGGAATATTCCTTATGTTGGCTTCTTTCGCTATTTCATCTTTTAGAAAACTACCAATGTATGCATTTATAAGTCTTTGCGGATTTTTGGAAAGATAATGGCGAGGCAACAACCCATAATTTAATGCATGTATTAAGTCAAAATCATCTATTTCGCTATACGATAAAGGAAACAATTCATATCGAATTGCCCTTCCGCCAAGCAGGTTTCCTCCTGATTTCAGAATTTTTCTTGGAGAAGATCCGCTTAAAATAAACTGTTTGTTTTTATTTACCATCAGCCAGTGCACTTCATTTAAAAGTTGCGGTATACGCTGAATTTCATCGACTATCACCGGCCCTTTTTTACCCGAAGATTCGACAATTTGCTTCAATAATCCCTCATTACCAATAAACCTGTTATATTCTTCCGATAATAATAAATCGAAATATAACGACTTGGGATATAATGTTTTTAAAAGCGTACTTTTCCCGGTTTGACGTGCACCCCATAAAAAAGCACTTTCTTTGTCTAAACCCTCAAATATTTGTTTTCTGTTATACATGATAATACAAATATAATATTTATATTATCATGATAAACTAAAATACTACTTTATTTTATCATAATTATAAAAACTTTTCTTTTCGTCAATATACTTTTCAATCGCCCTGATAAAAGGGGCTATTTTCATGAAGTTGGGTCGGGCGCCGTTCCGATGAAATATACACCTTCATTTTCTTTTCAAGCCCCCTTACCAGTTTAAGCTTGTTTTCTTCAGTAAAGCCTTTATGGTTAATATCATGCAAAGCCTGGTAAGCAACGAACCGGATGAGCGCGTACGGCTTTTCGGGGTTGATATTGCATGCTTCCACGACCTCTCTTGTAGCTGTGAATACCGAAGGGTGCAGGTATGCCAGTTCCTTATAGCCATTAAATTTGATCTGCCGGGGAGCGATCTGCTTCTCAAAACAGGAAGGTACAATGATGGTACTTGAAAACACCCTGATTATCCTGTGGATAAACCCTGCCGTCTCCGTGTCGGCAAAGGTAATGACCCTTTTCCTGCACAGCCAGCCTGCAATGGCAGCATATGGTGATTCCATGCTCACCACCAAATCCACTTTTTTAGTAAAAGTAATCCTGACCAACACCCAAATTTTTTTTAGCGCCTGAAAAACCTTGCCTGCTTTTGAAGCGGGCGAAGTCCCGGTGGCAACATACGCAATACCCAAATCCTCCAAAAGCTCCCGGGTAACATCCTTGTCCGCCGCCGCCACGAAAACAAAATGCCCGCGCTTTTTTAGCCGGGCAATGACATCTCTGAAGGTATGGACGTGGGAGGGGTGGTTGAGGTCTATGAGGATGGACATAGTGATTATATTTAAAGTATTAATGTACTCAATTAAGTCAGGCATTGCTCCCCATGAGAGAGCCACTTGTTCAAATAACCGAGCCGGTTTATCCACTGTGCCAAGGTGGTAATTGACGGCTATCGTTGTGTTTCCAGTATTATTATTTCGCCCAGTTTTCTATTTTAATATCCTCTAAACGTTCAAAATGTCTTTCATTATTAGTGATCAACACCATTTCGTTTACTATTGCTGTTGCACCTATTAATAAATCAAAATCATCTATTACACGGCCTTCTTTTTCAAGTCTTGCTTTTTCTATAGCATATACATCTAAAGCACTGTAAATAGGCAATTGCTTGAATTTTTCCATTAATCCATTTATAATAATTCTATTTTTCTCCGGGAAAGAACTTTTTTCTGCCCCATATTTTAATTCTGCAATAGTTATCTCAGAAATAAATATGTTATTAAATCCTATATTATCGATCTTCTCTACTAATCCGTATTTACCTTTTAAAAAGTAAATGCAAATATTTGTATCTAACAGGTAACTCATTATAGATCTTCTATTTGTCTATTTATATGCCTGCTAGCTCTTAGTTCCTTAATAATTTCTTCAGCAGATTGATCCGATTCCCATGCACCAAACAATTTTTTCCAGGAATCATCAGTATTTTCTGTTTTTGTTTTTTTTAAAGAATCTGTAATCTTACTAATTAAATCAAGTTTAACATCTACGCTTAGATTCTTTATCATCCCAAAATAATTATCCGCTATGTTTATACTATTTGTTTTCATCAGAATATAATTTGTTTTTTAATGGTCTGATGGAACATCCATGTCGCGAAATTATATTCATTCGTGTTTGTGTATGCAATACATGTATGTTTCATCATATAATAATTTGTATTAAATTGGTATGATGGAACATACATGTTTAGGAATTATTATACCCCTGTGTTTACCTTCGGTGAGCTCGTAAACTCGGTTGCGTTTTGTTAAACATGTATGTTTCATCCGTACAAAATTTATTTTCAATGGTCGGATGGAACTCACAATGAATTTTGTTCATGCGTGTTTGTGAAGTTCGCATTCCAAAATTCATGTTCGTTTCATCATATATCATAATAAGATGCAATTTACTTCATCTAAAGGTAACGAAAATCTTTTAATTATAATTAGGTTCGGCTATTGTTTTTATGTTGCTACCAACTATGTATAGCCATCAAATTCAAATTAATCAGAAAAAAAGCTGCTTCTTAAAGCATGAACACACAACAATAGTGCCTATCTGCAAAGGTAATGACCCTTTT
>JBKHIH010000146.1:0-3002 GCA_046538755.1 Thiohalospira sp. | reverse complement strand
AACCAATTTCCAACTTAATGGTCATTTTGGATCAAAATTTTCGGCTACTTATAATCCCAGGTTATAAACAAATAATTTTTCCTTTAACTTTTTAAAAAAATTATGTGACTTTATAAAAAAATTTACAACCCGTAAATTCTCATTTCACCTTTTTTTTATATTTTTTTTGCAAAAGCCGTTTTGCCCAATAGCACTTTCCTTTACTCATAGCGTCGTACTTATTGCTCATCTGCATTTCTTCCTTTTTATTTTTTGGGCATCCAAAAAGAACACTAAACCCAAACCGGAGATTCAATGTCCGGGCATCTAATGGTTTTATGATACCGAGCAGATTGTCGCTAACCATATGGAATTGTAGTCCACGGTTGTGCCATGCTAATCCTGCGCCTACGTTTTTATACGTATTGTTCAGGTACGACCAGCTTAAGCTTGCCGATAATTTATTCCAAACAACCGTATTGGCAGATAATGTTAAAGATGAATGGAGCTTATTACGATAGATTACATTGCGGTTAACCACTCCTATTCCCAGGTTTGGCGAATATTGATACATTCCGCCCAAATACACCTGAAGCGGCAGCCATGAATAATATTTATCCTGTGTTATGTTTTGATTAAACTGATTCAAAACAGAATCTCCAAGATTAGTCATATAATCGATATTATTAAAATCGCTTCCAACACCTGTACCTGTATAATCAAACGACCCGCTAATATTTACATTATTTACATCGCTTTGCCAGCGAATAAATCCTAAATCTAAAATACTGGCAGATAAGGTAATGTTTTCGGTATAACGATGGATCGCTCCCAAATCAATGGCAAAACCCTTATTTTGTCCATTCATTAAAAAGCTGAGCAAATCAATATCCTGCATCTCAATACCGCTAATATTGCCATCGCTATTTTGGGTTATTGTCATTGGGTAAGAAACGTTGGCTGTTACATCTCCTTCCACATGAAGATCGAAAGTATTGGGATCGGTATATAAACTCATTTCTGATTTTCCGGAATAAACATTCGCCTTTCCAAAAAGCAGTTTTGCACGTAACCCAAAAATATTATTTGCATCCCAAACTTTAGAAACTCCCAGGGCATACTCACGGTAATAAACCGAATGAGTTCTTAAATTATTAAACTCGGCAGTTTCTCCCAAAAACTGAGTATTCCCTTTCCATGCCAAATCCATTAACGAACCAGGATACGTTAATGCAAGGTTTATTTTTTCTGCTATGTTAAATGTAAAATAGTAATCATTTTTGCGATAACCCACAGAAATTAAATCGAGATGCACTTCGGAACTTAGCAGGTTTGTTTTTTTGATATTGTTATAAAAAGCATCAATATCAAGCGAAGCAGAACCATTACTTTGGGTAAACAGCTCATTAAACGAAAAAGTTGAGTTGCTGTAATTTAACTGGGTTGATGACAATGCAGGAATTCCAACAAACCATTTACACTTTATCTGAACGGCAGGATTTAACAAATTGCTCTGTGGTACATTGTGCATTAAGAAAAATGTATTGTTCTGCTGCCCTTTTGCAGGAAAGTATAAAAATAAAAAAACCAAAAAAAGAAAATACAATAATGATTTCATAATTAATTGCCTGAAATACTCAAACCTAATTCCACCTGCACACCAACCTGCACATCTACTTCATAATCCGGGAAATAATACACCAGGTTGGTATCAATGGCAACATTTTTTATTTCGCCTTCAATTAAAATATTTCTGGTTTGATGAAGGTTGTCGATTCGATCCGGAGAAAACTCAATGTCTTTTTGTAAATAAGATTTTTCTGATGTTCTACCATTTTCATCAACAGAGCCTTTTTCCAAAACAAGAACCTCGTCAGTAAAAACAGAATCAATAATAAAATTATTAATATCGAGAAAATAGATTTGTCCTGTAATTCCGGTCGGAAAGCCATTATATGCATTGATCCTTACCATTAATCGTAGAATTTCTTCAGAAAAACCGGCCAACTCTTGCATATCGAAAGGCATGGTATAACTCATCGGGATATCTATTTCCTGCCTGTACCATTCAGGCAAACTATCGATTGGACTTAATTCAAGTAAAAGCGTATCGAAACCACTCTCCTCGTTCATTCCCAGCGAAGTATATCCCACAGGAAAAGAAAAACCCGGGTTCCATGTCGATTCAGGATTATCAAAATCATCAGGTACATCGTCCAGGCAAGACCATAAAAGGGCGAAGGATGCAAATATTGCAAAAACAAAAAGCGTTCGCATGCTATAAAGATTTAATACAAGTTATAAAAAATGTTTAAATCAAATATTGATAAAACGTTTTTATTCCATCATTTGTTTTGATTAAAACAACTATGCAGTAAATTAGAGCAATAAAATCAAAACAATAATATATGATGAAATATATCGGAGCTCATGTAAGCGCAGCCGGTGGAGTGGAGAATGCTCCTGTAAATGCCCATAAAATCGGAGCCAAAGGGTTTGCCCTGTTCACCAAAAATCAGCGGCAATGGAATGCCAAACCGCTAACCAGTGAAAACATTAAAAGATTTAAAGAAAACTGCGAAAAGTACGGATACAGCAAAGGTACTATTTTACCACACGACAGTTATTTAATAAATTTAGGACATCCGGAGAAAGCCAGCCTCGAAAAATCGAGAAATGCTTTTTTAGATGAGATGCAACGCTGCGAACAATTGGGTATCGACCGACTTAATTTTCATCCCGGAAGCCACCTGAATAAAATTTCTGAAGAAGAATGTCTGAGAACCATCGCTGAATCGGTAAATATAGCCCTGGATAAAACAAAAGGAGTAATTGCCGTAATTGAAAATACCGCCGGACAGGGAACCAATCTTGGCCATACCTTCGAGCAAATAAAGTTAATCATCGACAATGTTGAAGATAAAAGCCGGGTAGGCGTTTGTATTGATACGGCACATGCTATGGCTGCAGGTTATGATTTTCTTTCCGATGATAGCTATAAAAATTTCTGGAATGAATTTGAT
>JBKHIH010000145.1:0-3010 GCA_046538755.1 Thiohalospira sp. | reverse complement strand
TTTTTTGAATAAGCACAGGTAATAATGGGAAGGTTACTCATGCGTCATCGCGTTCCCCCTCTCCAGTGTCATTCCGATCCTTTTCTCATGCGTCATCGCGAGCGCAGCGACGCCTGCCTGCCGGCAGGCAGGCGATCTTTATTTTCAGGGTACTATTTAAAGATTGCTTCGGTCGTTCCTCCCTCGCAATGACACTGGTTATTTTTTTCGCAAAGACACTTGTTTTTTGTAATGGCGCTTGTAAATTTATTACGCAACGACACTAGTAATTTATTTTAGTACTCCCCGGAATGACACTAAAAATGTTTGGTTTATCGAAAATTACTCGGAAAGTGCAGAACGTGGTAAAGTATTTTTTAAATAAGCACAGGAAATAGGAAGAAGTAATTAGCATAAAGTAATTAAAAGAATTAATTTTATAGATGAAAATTAAGAACAAAAGAAAATTTTTTAATTGATGAAAACAGAAGTTATAAGATCTTTGGCTATAAATTTTGATGATCATTCTCAAACCACTGAAAATGGCATCGAATTTTGGTTTGCAAGAGACATACAACATTTGTTAGGTTACTCAGAATGGAGAAATTTTCAAAAAGTAATTGTTAAAGCAAAAACTTCTTGTGAAGCTTCCGGTAATCATATTTTAGACCATTTTGTTAACGTCAACAAAAAGGTTCAGTTAGGTTCAGGTAGCGAAAGGGAAATTGAAGATATGATGTTAACAAGGTACGCATGTTATCTTATTGCTCAAAATGGAGATCCCCGAAAAGAACAAATTGCATTTGCACAAAATTATTTTGCCTTACAAACCAGAAAATTTGAGCTAATAGAAAAAAGAATAAAAGACTGGGAAAGACTGCGGGCGAGACAAAAATTAACGCTGTCAGAAAAAGAGTTGTCTGAGCTCATATATGAGAGAACGGGAAACGATCGGAATTTTGGCCTTATTCGAAGCAAAGGAGATCGGGCGTTATTTGGAAAGTCAACGCAAGCAATGAAAAATACAATAGGAGTACCTACAGGTAGAGCTCTTGCCGATTTTTTACCAACAATTACAATTAAAGCTAAAGATTTTGCTACAGAAATAACCGTTTTTAACACAAAAGAAAAAAATTTAAGACAAGAGCGACAAATTTCAGCAGAGCACATTACTAATAACAGATCGGTAAGAAAAATTCTTTTGGAAAGAGGAATAAAACCAGAGGAACTACCCGCGGAAGAAGATATTAAGAAACTAGAAAGAAGAGTTGATTCAGAAAGCAAAAAGCTAGGGAAAAATCCTGATAAGCTTAAATAAAATAATCCTGTTTACCTTCCTAAGGCAGGTTTACCTTTCATCCGCAGCGGTGGACAAACAGTCCGGTTTTATGGGCTAAAGAGCTGGTTTTACAGAATGCGAAAAACGGGATAAAGTATTTTTTGAATAAGCACAGGAAATAATAGGAAGACTACTCCTGCGTCATTGCGAGCGCAGCGACGCCTGCCTGCCGGCAGGCAGGCGATCTTTGTTTTTCCCGGTACCATTTAAAGATTGCTTCATGCTGACATATTTCGCCAGCAACCCTATACTGACATTTATCGTCAGCATTCGCAATGACACTAGTAATTAATTTCGCAAAGACACTAGTAATTTATTTTAGTACTCCCTGCAATGACACTTGTTTTTTTGTAATGGCTCTTGTGATTTAATGTATCCAAATACACTTTTTTCTGCTTTTAATTGTAATCAATTACAAATTTATGCATATATTTGTGTAATTCATCACAATAAAACACATGGAATCTCTTTTTGAATATAGCAAGCAGCGTATTACGCGTACAAAAACTGAATTTACCAGGAGTATTTATACAACGATTAACTGGAATTGCCAACTAGTTGAAATTAATGGTTCAAGGGGCGTTGGAAAAACTACACTCATGTTACAACGAGCCCGGGAATTAACAAAAAAAAACCAGGTTAAAGTACTTTATATATCCCTGGATGATCCCTGGTTTTATAATCATACCATCATTGATACTGCAGATTACTTTACAAAATATGGAGGAGAATTTCTGTTCTTAGATGAAGTACATAAATATCCGGCTAAATATCCAAAACATGATTGGTCGGCAGAAATAAAAGTAATTTACGACAGATATCCTGACCTTAAACTTGTTTACTCAGGTTCTTCGGTTCTTCAGTTATTTAAAGGACACGGAGATCTAAGCCGTCGTAAATGTAGCTATAATCTGCCGGGTCTGTCTTTTCGCGAATACATTAACTGGATTAAAAAAACCAGCATTAAGGAACATACACTTGCCCAACTACTAAATAATCATGAGGAAATAGCAAGTGAAATTACAAATAATCTAAAAATATTACCCCTGTTCAATGATTATCTTAAACATGGTTATTATCCTTACTACAAAGAAGCTCCCGATCAGTTTTGTACTCGCTTAAGAGATACCATAAATGTAATTTTAGAACAAGATTTACCCACAGTAGCATCTTTTTCTAATGAAAATCATGTAAAACTCAAAAAATTATTAGCAATTCTTTCCGAATCTGTACCTTTTACACCCAACTTAACAAATTTGCGCTCAGCGCTTTTTATTACTGATCAACGTACCTTATTAAACTATTTGCATGCATTGGAAAAAGCAGAGTTACTTTGTACGCTGGATAAGAATGCAAAAGGAATAAAAAAATTACAAAAACCATCTAAAATTTATATGAATAATACAAACCTTCTAAATTGCTTATATTTCAATAAACTTAACATCGGAACACTTAGAGAAACATTTTTCTTTAATCAAATCAGAACCAAACATCAGGTTAACTATTGTGATCATGGCGATTTTCTGATAGATTCGACCTTTACGTTCGAAATAGGAGGAAAAAACAAATCAAATAATCAAATACAGGAAATTAGAAATGCCTACCGTGCAATAGATGATATTGAAACGGGCTTTGGAAATAAAATACCTTTGTGGTTATTTGGATTACTATACTGATCAATAAATCTTTTTC
>JBKHIH010000094.1:0-13264 GCA_046538755.1 Thiohalospira sp. | reverse complement strand
AGATGAAACGAACCAAACATAACCAATTAAAAATACTTGCCATCGACCCAGCCTCAAAACTTGGTTGGGCAATCTCCTCAAAACTATATGGTGAATGGGATTTGATTACACGTAAAGATGAATCAATGGGGATGAAATTAATCCGATTACGTTCTAAGTTGCAAGAAATATATAATAATCATCCATTTGACCTGATTGTTTATGAACGCCCTGCTGGAATGCATAAAAACCCTATTATACACCAATCTAAATTAATCGGTACAATTGAGACGTGGTGTGAGGAAAATATACCTGCTATTGAATATCGTGGATACTCTGCAACCGAAATTAAAAAATTTGCTACAGGGAAAGGTAATGCTGGCAAACCAGCTATGATTCAAGCTGCTATTAAAAATTATGGTTATATCGGTGATTCAGATAATGAAGCTGACGCCCTTCATTTATTACATTTAGCTAAAAAAGAGTATAAAATTTAAAACAAATTGAATTTTAAAGTATATTATATTAAATAAAATATTTTTATTATGACTCCAGAAAAGTTAAAACAAGCCGAAGAATTAAAAAATAAAATTGAGGATCTTGAAAAACAATTAAGATTATTTACTGAATCTTCCCCCGATTCTATTGAACTAACTTTTATACGAAAATCATACATAACAACTTCACTGCTGTGGAAAAATTACACTTGTAGAGTAAAGGGGAAAAATAATGAATTACAACCCCGTTTGAAACAACGAATAACAGAAATATTAAATGCCACAAATAATGCAATTCGTAGGGAATTGGAAAATGAATTGGATAAGTTAAATAATGAATTTAAACTTTTGTAATTATACAGCATACTGATAAAGAAATTCAAAATGCGTTCAATGTTATCAAAGAACATTTAGCAATGAAAATTATTGATAATAAAGATGCTAAATTATTCTCGGAAGCATTGGGTTTACCTGATGATTTTATAACAAAAAAACAGAACTTTGTTGGGATTACAGTGCTAACAAGCCGTACAAAAACTGAAGAAATCCTAAATGTCTTGAAATATAGTAATTCAATTGAAGAATTCATTTTCATATATGCAGCTATTCGTAATTTAAAAGCTAAATTTGAAACAGATTCAGAAGATGCTATTACAAAAGCGATCAAAAAATTAATTAAAGATAATTCATAAATTTAAATCCAAACTAAAAATGAAAATATTATTAATTATTATCGGGTTATTTGTCACCTTATCAATTACAGCGCAACAAAGTTATACCAAATATAACAAAATGAATGGGCATGAATTGGAAATGGCTATGGCTCATACTAATGATATAATCCAGACTGGGCAAGTATTGTCCGGATTGAGTGTAATTGCTATTGTTGCTGGAGGAACAATGTCGTATATGAGTATTCCAAAAACCATTGACGGAGCAATAAATACAGATTTGATGACCACAGGGACTATACTCATTTACGGAGGAGGTTTAACAGCGGTGGCTGGTTCCATAATGTGGATTGCGGGGGTCAATAAAAGACGTGATTTAGAAATTGCATTAATAAAACATCAGTATAGTTCGGATATGGGAACACCAGGAATTAAATTAACTTATAAGTTTTAATCATGGAACATAAAGATATTCATAAAATAATACAATTCTATAAAGAGGAAATTTATAAACCCAATATAAGCACTCCAATTAGGGAATTGGAAGACTGGGAAATTGAATATTTATCTAAGCATCCCTTATATGCCAGATGGAAGGTAAAAAATGCTTGGCGGAAAGTAAAATGGGAAATAAAAAGAAAAATTTTTACGTGGGCTGTAAAAATAAGATTCAAAGGATTATTCAAATAAATCAAAAAAATGATTTTAGCTGTCGAAATACAAAATTTTCAAAGTCACAAAAATACAAGACTTGACTTTACTTCTGGTGTGAATGTAATCACTGGCACTTCTGATAGTGGAAAAACCGCTATTTTGAGAGCTATTTATTGGGTGCTTTGGAATCGGCCATTAGGTAATGGTTTTCGCAGTCATTGGGGTGGGGATACTTCGGTAATGATTGAACTTGAAGATTATAGGATAAAAAGATTTAAAGGTAAATATGATTCTTATATGATCCAAAATAAAGAAACTGAAGAAGTGCAGGAGTTTAAAGCATTTGGAACAAGTGTCCCAGAAGAAGTACAGCAGGTTTTGAATATGGATGATATTAATTTACAAAAACAACTTGATCAACCCTTTCTCCTTACTGCCACATCCGGAGAAGTCGCAATGCATTTTAATAAGGTTGCTCATTTAGATCAAATTGATGAGGGAAGGAAAAAAATTGATAGTTGGATTCGTCAAATAGAACAGGATATAAAATCAAATCAAAATAACCGTAAAGAATATATAACAGAACTTGAAAAATATATTAATCTACCTAAAATTGAAAGCCGAGTGGAAGTGTTAGAAGGTATGGGACAGAATCTGATTAATGCAATTAACAAAAAACGAAAATTAGAACAGCTAATTACCAATATTATTACTACAGAAGATGCTATTACATCAAAGTCCGATATATTAAATTATGAAACCCAAGTTAATTCCATTCTTAATCAAATTGAGCAGTTGAAGGGAAAAGAGGAAAAGAATGATAAACTAATATCTCTGCTCAATTCCATTATTGACATAGATAATCAAATCACGAAAATCCAAGAACTTATTGAACTTGAACCTTCTGTTAATTCAATTCTTAATTTATATCAACAATTAGAAAAAAAGAAAGATGAAACAGAGGGGATGAGGATCAAAACAGCAGCTATTGAAAAAATAAATACCAAATTAAAAAATAAAGAAAAAAGATTGCTGGAATTAGAAGAAAAATTCCACCAACATTTCCCTGATATTTGTCCACTTTGTGGAACTATTATCACTGAATTAAAAGAACATGACTGAAAAACTATATTTTCATCCAAATTGTAGATGTGTGACTAATCATAAACCCTTTATTGATTGTACTAATTATATTATTTATCATATTAAGTCATTGTCAAAAATATTAATTATTTATAAAAATTAAGATCCCATCGAATTATAAAACTATGCAACGAACTAAATTTAAAAAGGCGACAGCCATATTAACTGCTGATTGGCATTTAAGGGAAGACATCCCTGATTGCCGCACTGATGATTTTGAAACAGCTCAATGGGATAAAATACGATTTATCAGCGATCTACAAAAGAAACATAATTGCCCTGTTTTACATGCTGGTGATTTATTTCATCATTGGAAACCATCCCCCAGATTAATAACACTTGCAATTCGCTATTTACCTGATAATTTTTATACAATTTATGGCCAACACGATCTCCCTCAACATAATATCCAATTAAGTGAAAAATGTGGAATAAATACATTGATTGAAGCTGGTAAAATTAAATTATTGGATGGGTGTCACTGGGATCAAGTGCCTGAATATGAAAGTTTTATGATAGATAATAAAAAAATTCTTGTTTGGCATATTATGACTTATACTGGGGTTGCTCCTTGGCCAGGTTGTGTTGCTCCTCAGTCAATGAAATTATTAAAAAAATATCCTCAATTTGATTTAATCCTAACTGGAGATAATCATAAACCATTTACAGTTGTGTATAAAAAGAGGCTTCATGTAAACCCTGGAAACATAACCAGACAAGCTGCAGACCAGATTAATTATCATCCCCGTATATATTTATGGTATATAGAAACAAATACCGTAGAAGCTGTTTATTTGCCTATTTCAGATGGTGTAATTAGTAAAGAACATTTGGAAAGAAAACAAAAACGAGATAACAGGATTGAAGCATTTGTGGAAAGATTAAACACAGAATGGGAAAGTGGGATTAGTTTTGAAGAAAATTTACAGAGATTTAAACAAAATAATAACATCCCTAATGAAGTAATGCAAATTATCTATAAATCAATTGAAAAATCAAAATTATGAATGTATTGGACACAATGAAACAAGAGGCTAAATGTTATAATAAACATTTATCGGATACTTATTTAGACACATTAACTCCATTGGAATTATTAGCTTATTGTCACCCCTTTGAACGAGCTGAATATGTGATTAAATTAAATAAAGAAGGATTAATCACTGATACTGAAAAACAAGTATATCGACAAATGGTTATTAACAAATTAAAAAGAAAGGTATGAATGAAAAAGAATTATTGGACTTAAAGGAAGAAATTAATGAAGCCAAAACAGAAGTGGCTGAATTAAAGGGACAAAGAAAATCATTAATGACTCAACTGAAAGATACCTGGGGTTGTTCTTCTATTGAAAAAGCTCAAGAGAAAATAAAATTAATGAGAAAATCAATTGAGGATCTCCAGGATAAAATTAATGAGGAAATTGAGGAACTTGAAAAATACTTTGAAAATGAATAAGATCCAAAATCTTAGAAATCAATTAGAACAAAGTAAAGGGAAGAAAGATCAAATCAAACAGTCTATTAAAAAAATTAAGGGTTTATTGATTGATAATAAACAAAGATTAGTTGAACATGAGCAAGCGCGGGAAATTATGAGGGAAGTTAGTCTAAAAACTCAACAACAATTGCAATATCATATTAGTGATATTACCACACTTGCTCTTGATGCTGTTTTTCCTGAACCTTATGCTTTGATTGCTGAATTTGTAAAACGCAGAAATAAAATTGATTGTGATTTATATTTTGTAAGAGATGGTGAAAAAATAGACCCCATTAATGCAAGTGGTGGTGGAGCTGTAGATGTAGCTGCCCTTTCCCTTCGTGTAGCTTCTTGGAGTATGAACCGCCCCCGGACCAGAAACACTATTATATTAGATGAACCTATGCGTTTTCTCAGTCGTGATTTACAAGAAAAAGCTTCATTAATGTTAAAAGAAATTAGTAAAAAATTAAATATCCAATTTATAATCATAACCCATGAAACAACCTTAACAGAGCATGCAAATCAAATATTTCAAACTCAGTTAAAACAAGGAAAAACAAAAATTATTTAATTATGAAAACAGCTTATCGAATTTTAAAACGAATAATGGATAATTTACATGGGCGACATATGCGGAACAAAAATGATATTAGTATGTTGTATAATAAGGAAACAGGTAATGCCCGTCCTAATTTTGAAATTGATAGAATTAATTGGGAAAACAGTGAATGGACTAAATTACCTGATTATGTAGAATGGTTAGAAGAAAAAATAATCGAACTTAAAAATTAAAAATAATGAAAATTCAATTATTATTACTTTATTTCACAATAAGTGGGTTTGTATTTGCACCAGAAAATCCTGAATTTCAAATTTATTTGAAAAAAAATGTTGAGCAAGAAAAAATAAAACAAAAAAAGGCGCTTAGAATAAATAATCTTTTAGCGGCATTGCGTACTATTGAGTCAAATAATACATATAATGCAAAAGGATCCTCAGGTGAATATGGAGCTTATCAATTTATGCCAGAAACATGGGATATATATTGTTATATGTTCTTTGGTAAACAATTGGATATCACTAATCCAAAAAATCAAGATATAATTGCATATAAAAAAATAGAAAATCTAATTAATAAAGGTTACTCAAATTCTGAAATTGCAGCAACTTGGAATTCTGGAAACGCTCAAAATTGGCAATCTAAAATTGGGGTCAATTCGTATGGTATATCATACAATGTGCCTGCATATGTTGATAATTTTTTAACTATTTATTACAATCAAAAATATGCCACTTAATTTTGAAATATCAAATGGAATTACTTTTGATGTTATTGAAAATATAATATGTAATTTTTGTAATGTCAAAAAAGATGAATTACAAAATCAAAAGAAATTATCCGATTATAGAAAAGGGCGATATCAAGAAAATGAACAAATCACAATAACTCGGCAAATTTGTCATTATTTAAGCCGGAAATATATTGCAAATATCACTTTCAAGGAAATCGGAGAAAGATTTGGAAGGCGTGATTCCACCACCACGCAACATTCATGCGTTGTTATCCAAGATATGAGGAAAACAAATAGTGAATTTAACTTATTTATAAACCTAATCGAAACCGAAATAAAAAAGGATGAAATAAATTTTAATGCTATTCCTCAATATTAACTTAAAAATTAAATAATTATGGAATTAAATGAGTATCAGAAAAAAGCATTATATACAGCAATGTTCAAAGAAGAATGGGCAATAATTTATCCGGCTTTGAAACTTGCCGGGGAAGCCGGGGAAGTCGCTGAAAAAATTGGAAAAGTTTTACGAGATAATGATGGTAAATTTAATGAAAACAAGAAATATGAAATAGCCAGGGAAATTGGTGATGTGTTGTGGTATATTGCTACATTATCACATAATATTGGTTATTCTTTAGAAGAAATTGCTGTAATAAATATTGAAAAACTTGCTGACCGGAAAAAAAGAAATAAAATCACAGGATCAGGTGATAATCGTTAAATAATTAAAATTAAATAAAAATGGAACCTGAAAAAGTAATGGCAATTTTATATTTAATTTTTATTTTATATATATTTATAACTACACCTAAACCAAAACATCCATTTAAAAGATTAGAAAAAAATGTGGGAAATCATATAAATAATTTTTAAAGTTATCGCTATTATCATTGGAGTTGTATTTGTATTATTATTTATAAATTACGCCCAATTAATAGCTGATATTTTTTCTGAAGGATTTAAAGCGATGTATCGACGGAAAAAGAAAAAAAAGAATGAAAATTCCTAATGAACAAAAATTAAATGAGGCATTAATTAAAGCGTATTTAAAACATATTCGAAAACGCTCATTTAATATCAATACAGAATCTGATCATTTCATTTCCGGGTGGAATGCCGCAATTGAATTTATTATAAAATATCAAAAAAGATGAGTAAAGAGAATAAGTATTTAAATTCTGATTTTTTCTTGATTAATAAAGCCTTAAATATTCACGGTATATTTGACAAAAAAACAAGAGAATTGAAATTCATTAAGAATGGAGAATGTTTGGATAAACGTGATATGTCAGATTATACTAATTCACAATTAATAGAATACATTGAAGGAATCATTAATGGATTAAAATAAAATGAAAGAAAAAATAAAAGAGTATCTAATGATCACTGGTTTTGTAATCATTGGTTTAATTATAGGTTATGTAATTAATAGAATAATGCAACCACCCTGCCCGCCCGAAGGAAAAGTATTGGTTGAAAAACAATGGTTAGATTCTTTGCAAGCTATTGCAAAAATGAAACCAGATACTATACTAATAACTGTTGATTCAATTATCTATAAGAAAGGACCAGTTGAATATGTAGAAGTTCCTGTTCCCGTAGAAATAAATGACACAACAAATTATTATTCAGATACTATTACAACAGAACATTTTGATTTATATCTTTTTGATACTCTGAGATATAATCAAATAGTAAGCAGAGGATTTAATTATGATTTATACGTGCCGGAGAAAATTACAGAAACAATTACACTAATACAAAAAGTGCCTTTTCCATATGAGGTAGATAAAAGGAAAACTATTTATGGTGGGATAAATATTGGGGCTATAAATAGTGTTGATTTAAATTATCGTTTATCCGATCGAAATGATATGATTGGAATTGGTTTTGGATATGATTATACCGGTAAAAAAATGATTTATGGAAGATATACGTTTCCTATCTGGTAAATGATATAAAATTCCTATATTTTTATAAGCTGTAAGGGCTTTTCTATACTTGAGTAATATAACTTTATTAAATGAAGCCTAAATTGCTTACAAACCTTGTAAATGCCTTTTAAAACGATTTTAAGTATTTTTGATAATTTTCAACAATCATTTCAGCAATTTCAACTTCTTTTGGTAAGTATTTAGGTAAATCTACATTGTTTAAAAAACATGCTTCATAAAGAAAAAACGGACATTGAGTTTTTTCAATCATTCCTAAAGTTCCAACATTACTTTCCGCTGGGTATTTATAATCTCTGTTTGCTTTATATCTACGAACCGGGATTCCTATAATATCAGAACTTTCATTTATTATTGAGGTTGCTATTTTCTTATTCGTTCTTGAAGTATTTGGATGGATAAATCCTTCAGTGCCAGTGGCCCCGGGAAAGTTATTATTAAAATGCAAATCAATTCCATAATAACGAAATTTACGATTTGTCTGTATCATCGCATTTATTTCATTAATTAATAATCGTAATCCCAAATCCTGGGCATCAATGATCACGGATCCATGCATTTCTATTATCCTATGTTGTTTGCGGATTGCCCCCTGTAAAGATGTAGTCCGGGTATGTTCATAAACATTATCATACCCTAATGCCCCAGGCTCATATGTATTATGTCCGGCAACAACAATTAACTTTAATTCTTTCATTATGTTGGTAGATTTACAGCGATTAATAAATCGTATAATATTTTCAAAATGAATGTTCCAAGTAACCCTATCAATAATTTTTTATTTGTTACAGCCTCTTGTCTCATTTCTTGTTTGATTAAATCCGCCTCCTCTTTTACTTCTATTGCTTTTTTCGCCAATACTTCCTTTTCTTTTTCGTGTTCTAATTTAAAGTCATGAAATTCCTCTGTTTTTTTCTCAACTTTACTTGTTCTATTATTTAATCGTTCTAAGTGTTTATCCATTCCATTTAAAGTGTATTGCATTTTAACCTGACTTTTGGATATTTCAGAAACACTTTTTTCAATCTCTGTTATACGTTCTGCAGTATCCCTATACGCTGCATGAATGAATGTATATTTTTCTTTGCAATCTGAACACATTATTTTCTCCTTTTTTAAAATAGAAGAAGGAACTGAAATGAATTCCTCCCCCTATAATTTTTATTCAATCGTCTTAAACTTTTTCAACATCCTTTTCTATAATGCCCAAATACTCTAAGAAGTATTTTACAGCATCGTAGAAACCATTTGAAGCAAGTGAGACTCCTATGGCTGTCAAAATCATCTGCCACAGCTCAAGTCCTGCGAGGAATCCCAAGCCATCATCAGCGTAATAACCAATGACAGTCAAAAGAACGCCCATACCCCAAGACACCACCTGCGCGGCGAAATGTTTCAATTCAAATTTTCCATTAATAAATTGTGTCAACCCAATGGTTGCCGTCACAAGTGCTGGAAAATTTAAATAAACAGTCTCAACTAAACCTAAACCTGCTGCACCAAGCAGTAATGATAAAAGTGCCACAATAATTCTCATAACTTTTTTCCTCCTTTAATTTAATTAAAAATTGATTTTACTTCACTAATTTTCTAATTAGCAATAACTGCCCCCATTCTATATCATCAGGTAAATATTTTGATTCTATATAATGAGGTTTAAAATTGGATTTTTCATCCAAAAAAGCATTATACTCTTTAATCTGTTCTTTATGTTGATTGATAACATCAGCATATTCTTTTTTCAACGCTTCCATTTCTTTTTCAAATACCTGTTTTTTCCCTTCATCAATAACATATTCAAAAGAATGTTCATTAATCTTATTTGTTACATGAGTCCCATCCTCATTTCTCTTAACAAATTTTTCATTAATTGCTATCCTTTTTTCCTCAAATTCTCCATACTCCTTACTTGCTTCACTTGCGGCTTTTACACTTTTAATTTCATTCTCCAGCTTTGACATATTCTTATTAAGGACATATATTAATTTTATGCCTTTTAAATTCTTTATAGCTGGATCTTTCAAGTTTTGATGTAATTCAATAATTTCGCGATTTGTCATAATTTTATTTTTTTGATTATTAATCATTAATTTATTTAATCTAATTCCCAACCGTCTGGATTTTCTTCAATATCCCATACATTACCGTCAATGACACTTCTATAAACAACTGCATCAAATTTAGCTAAATCGCCCGTGTTATAAGCATCGTGAGCTCCAGTCGGTTTAATCCAATTCTCAACCAAAGCATGTTCCGTTTGTTTGAAAAGTTCCTTTTTATTTTCTTCTGGAATAGATATTTCATATTTTATCCCCGTCAGTTTCATTACAATTTCTTTTAATGCATCTTTGAAATTATCATCCACTATTTGAAATACCTCAGTCATCTGAATCCATTCTGTTTTCATCTCTCCATCCTTCTCAGTATGAAGGCGTACCATTTGATTTTGTAAGTCAATATCAATTTGTCTAATTGAGTATTGAATTTCCTTTGCCGGTACACTGACCATAAAATCTAATTGTCCCATAATTTGAATTATTAATACTTTATCTAACCTTGTTGTATTATATCAACAGTGGCATCATTTGTACTTGTGCTAAATGTTATACTTGCCGATCTTTGCAATCCTGTTATGTTTTCGGCTATGGGCACTGTAACTGTGGTTTCACCGGTATCACCTGTCTTAGGACTCCATATAAAAAAGTTCCTATCATTTATTGCTGTGGATGTCCAACTTCCACCAGCTGTAACTGTGAGATAATATGTACCACCACCTGCTGGTGCATTTATAGATGTCGGTGAAACAGATATGGAACCGGATGCAATGTGCTCTTCTTGTGTAAAATCCCTTTGATTAGCATAAGCGTCATTATCATTTTTGTCCGGATGATCTAAAATAATACGACCCTCTCGCTCATCGCCTAAATTACTATCAACAACTAATTGTAATGTAGCATTAGCCTCATGTTGTGAAGATGATAATGTTCCGCCGGTAACTGTGTTGCCTGTTGAATCTACTTGAACTGTATGATTTGAACTAACTTCATTCACCCTAAACCACGATGGATCATCATTATCTATCTGATACCAGGTATAACCAAAGTCACCATCTCGTAATTCCCAACGTTCTAATACATAATTGCCATAGCTCCTTATTTCAAATTGCTGGGTTCCCCCATCATCAGATACAGTATTTAGCAATGTTGGTATTCCTGGCGGGTCCTTAGTTTGATCATATCCTTTCCAGTATAATAAATATGGATCATTTGTCATGTTGGTATATCTTGATTCTGCTGTACTTCCATTACCATACGATCTGTGAATTGCCCATTTATTTCTAAGGGTAGATTCACATAATTCTGGAAAATCACTGGTAGATGCTCCAATTTCAAGTTTTATATCGTCAATATCAATATCAGTTAATCCTATTGCCATTTTCCAATTCTTTGATCTGTTTTTCTAATTCTAATATTTTCTGTTGTAATTCTTTTATTCCTTGTGTATTGATTGCTGTAAACTGATGATAATCTAAACCTTCATATTTTCCCCCAAACATCTCTTTTACAGCCCCAGGTATAATATTTTTCGTTTCATCAGCTACAAAACCATAATTTTCCTCATTTCCATACCAACTTACCAACTTTTTCGCTTTTGCATTCCATTTATAAGTTACTGGGTTTAAACCTGTAATCAAATCCAATGCTTGAAATTCATTTATATTTTTCTTTAATTTTCGGTCTGAAGTTACATATCCTCGTAATGTGCCTGTAGCATAGATATTTCCATCAACATATAATTTTTCACTTAATGTAGTTGTTCCGATACTTATTCTTCCTCCAAAATAACCATCTTGCCCTGTATAAATCCCCCAATTAGTATATGCACAATAAACCGTAGATGTTCCATTACTATCTTCAAATCGACCACCCATGGTTGAACCATGAGCTCTTATTCCATATTGTCTATTTGCTGGAATAAATATACCGTATGTTGAATCTGCATTAGTGCCTATCCCTAAATAAGCAAATCGCGGGGAAGCCACAGTCGTCACTGATTGATTTATATATGAATGAGAAGTTCCACTTGATGAAATATGCGAATAAGCACTGTTCCATTCCGTACTATCCCCTCCATTTGCAATTACATCACCTGAAGTCCAAACATTATCTCCCAATGCACATTTCCCACTACCATTCTGGCACCAAACCATTTGATGACCACCTGCCATAGTGCCGCCAGTTGTATTATTGGTGTGTTTATACGCAAGTCCATACAGATCCCCAAAATCTGATCCGTCCGAAGCAATTGCATAACCAACTCCCATTGACCAAATATGACCAATTTTTTGGCTATCGTATAGACCATACATTCCTGCCCTTCTGTAACTTGCATTATTAACTCTTATCTTTCCGTCACTATCAACCGATAATCCATTGCCTAATACTTTAACATCATATCCTGAATGTGTATGAGATGGTAATGATGTCAAATAATCAGGTGTCCAATTTTCCCATCTTGATTCTGTAAAATTATATCTTAATAATTGACCATCGGCTTCTGTGTTTACCATTTCCACGTCTGAATGATCTTCTAATAAATGAGGGGTTAAACCTCCAGTACCTGTGAAATTAAATGTAATTTCATACCCTCCAGTCGTTGGAATAATAGCTGTTTCTATGTCAGTTCCACCCCTAAAATAAAGTAAATCATTTGATGTTATATCTCTTTGTACAATAGAACTTTCACCTACATCAGCTTCTGCAGTCCAACTTCCGTAATTATCATAATCGTGAGTATGGCCCGCCTCTGAAGCATTAATTGCTGTCCGTACTTGTGCAGGTGTATAATTTTGAAATTCACTATCAGTCGCATTATACACCAACATATGATTATCGGCTGGAGATGTTACAGCAACATCATTATGGAATGATAATGCATGTGAAGGCAAAGAAGTTAAATAATCAGGTGTCCAATTTTCCCATCTGGATTCTGTAAAATTATACCTCAATAATTGTTCATCAGTTTCAGGATTAACCATTTCCACATCAGAATGATCTTCCAATAAATGAGGGGTCAAACCTGACGAGCCAGTATAATTAAATGTAATCTCATAACCACCGGTGGTAGGAATTATATTAGTTTCTATGTCAGTTCCACCCCTAAAATAAAGTAAATCATTTGATTGGATACTTCGGTCAACATCATCACTTTCCCCAATATCCGCCTGAGCAATCCAACTTCCATAATTATCGGCATCAATATCAGTTTTCACATCTACAGCTCTCAACAATGAAATAGAATTATCTGAATTAATGCGTATATATCTTTCAGCCGATGGATTAGGTAATGTAAAAATATTTTCACCTACAGTTGTCGCACCTAATGAAGCTCTACCAGTGCTTACATTTAAATTAGTATCTCCACCATCCCATTGCCGGCGTTCAGTATAGGCTGTATCAAGTTTATCCTGTTGATCTGAAGTCAACCCCCCACCACCACCAGTTTGGGAAGAAATCGCAATCCCTCGCATCTTTGATTGTGAATCATATTTACGGACATATTTTTCAGATATATTAATTGATTCAGGC
>JBKHIH010000004.1:0-105141 GCA_046538755.1 Thiohalospira sp. | reverse complement strand
TCATTATAGGGATAAAAAAGAACTGTCCCAAATTTTACTTTTGAGACAGCCCCTTAAATTATTCTTTGATAATTTTATTCAACATCCCACCAAAATCTATCTTGCAAATTCGGGATTGGAGATGGAGTATTTGGATTATACAAGCGCTCTGTTTGGCAATAAGGTAATCTCCGAGGGATATCACCTCCAGGGTTTTGATTATGATCACCTCCTTCATTAGGAGTAAGTTCAGGATAACCCGTTCTCCGATAATCAGTCCACGATTCAATGGTTGCATACATTGCAATATATTTTTGAACCATAATGGTTTCTAAATCATCATCGAAATTACCAGTTAATACTACCTGATTATTTAAATAGTCATTGATAATTGTATCATGAATCATTCCTTTTGATAATTTTTTCATATTAGCATAAATAGCCTCATTTAGGGAATTTTGTATCTCCGGATCTGATTCATTTATTCTTAAACGGGCTTCGGCCTCAATAAACTTCTGTTCATAATATGTCATCATATGAACAGGAGATTCAGGAGATGTGTAAAATCGATCTTCCAGGTTTGTCTCACCATATTTAAAAATATAAAAAAGAGTATCTCGAGGATCGTTTTTACCAAATAGTAACATTGTAAAGTTTGTATTTGGTTTAATATAACCTAATCGTGCATATGAATAAAAGGGACTTTGTTCTGCTGCAGAATAACCATATTGATAAACAAGGTCGTCGGAACTTGATTGATAGGCATTTTCAATAGCACTTAAAGCTTCTTGAGCTGGAGTATAATTTAAATCTCCGTTACGCTTAGTTAAATGCATATAATATCTTGCTTTTAAAGCATAAGCTGTTTGTTTCCACTTTTCAATATTACCTGCATATAATAAATCATCAGATCCTGGCTCCATGCCTGTATTTTCAGATTCAAAATCACTGATTGCTTCATCAAGAAGTAATTGAATATTATCATAAATAGATTTTTGATCATCATATTTTGGATAAAGATTTAATGATCCTTGCAATGCTTCTGAATAAGGAACATCTCCCCACAATGATGTTACATTACCTAAAGCTAAAGCAAGCAACGTTTTACCAATACCAGCATAATGAGGAATATTTCCATCATCTTCTGCAATATCAATCATTTGTTTTAGATTAACCATTGGCCCATTATAATAATCCTGGAAATCCCATTCTGTATATAATGCTTCATCAATTCTATATGTTTGTACAGGCAATGGATGATTTTCAACTCCCTCATAGTATTGCACAAAAATTCCTGACATAACCTGGGTTGTTCCAATCATTAATCTTGCTAAAGATTCTTCATTATAAGGTAATAAAACATTTGCCGGCACTTCAGTAACCGCATTTGGATTTTCGTTAACTTCCTGCAAATCGCATGCGTTTAAAAACAGTAATGCATTCACTGTTATTATCACAAATATATTATATGTTATCTTTTTCATTTTTTAAACTATTTTAATGATTAAAAGCTAATTTGTATATTAAACTCATAACTACGAGTATTAGGCATATTAAAGTAATCGCGTCCAAGGCTATTAGCTACTCCTGATAAATTTGTCTCAGGATCGATACCCGAATAGTTAGTGTATAATAATAGATTTCTACCACTTAATCCTATATTGAATGAATTAACCGATAATTTTTCAATCCATTTTTGAGGTAAACTATATTTTATTGCTACTTCACGTAATCGCACATAAGAGCCATCTTCAATATAAGCTTCTGTCAAACCGGCCAAACCAGCCTGGCGGCTATAATAATCTCTATCTCGTTTAACAGCCACATCATTAGGCAATCCGGTATTAACATTCACACCATCAAAAACAAAATCATCATCTCTGTTTTCAGTATTTTTATGGGTTCCTAAAGATGTCATTACCGCTCTGGTGCCATTATAAATATCTCCACCTTTACGAATATCAACCAGTGCAGATAGTGTTATTCGTTTATAAGAAAACGCATTACTTAAACCCAATAAAAAGTCAGGATTTGGATCGCCAACAACACCTGCTTCAGTATCAATTAAAGGATAACCATCGTCACCAACCAATATATCTCCATTTTCATTTTTTAAAAATCTGCTGCCATATAACACACCAAATGGTTCTCCTTCAATACCTACCGAACGAGTACTGCTTAACCCTGTTGTTTCAAATTCAATTAAAGGTATTCCATCTGGCAAATCTTCAACTATATTCTCATTTTTAGTGAAATTTACTGTAACATCCCAATTAAAATTACTCTTCTTAATAGGTGTTATATATAACATAGTCTCAATTCCTTTATTTGTAACTGTTCCTGAATTTAATATCATTTCAGAAAAACCTGTTGAGTATGCAACAGGAACAGGCATTATCTGACCAACACTTTTAGAATTATAATAAGCAAAATCAATACCCAATCGGTTATTAAAAAACTTAAGATCAATTCCAAATTCTGCAGAAGTAGTTTGTTCTGGTTCTATTCTCTTGTTTCCAATTGTTCTGGATGTAGGAAAAGTTGTTTGTCCTTGTATCCCTCCATCTATAGCTACATAGTAGTTTTCAAGAGAATAAGGATCAGCATCATATCCTACCTGTGCCCATGATGCTCTTATTTTGCCATAATCAAAAAACGAAATCATATCTTTTAAATGAAAAGCATCAGAAAATATAAATCCTACATTAAAAGATGGGTAGAAAAAAGAATTTTTATTTTCAGGTAATGTCGATGACCAGTCATTACGTCCTGTTGTGTTTATGTATAAATAGTTGTTATATGCAATCTTTAAATCATAAAATGCTCCCATTAGCCTGTATGCTCTCTCAGAATCGTCTCCAGATGTTTCAGAAGTATTGGAAACATCATAATAATCAGGTAAGATAAACAATTCTCCATTTTGATGTAAATAATATGTGTTTTTTGTATAATAGTTATGTCCGCCAATTAGAGTTAATTCTAAATTATCAGTAATATTTTTTTCTGCTGTTAAAATAATATCTGAATTAATTGTTTGAAATTCATAAGTACTAATATTTATATAACCATTATCAGTGTCGCTTGAATTATTATCTAAATAATTTTTTCTTTTATCGGTGTAGTAATCAATACCCAATCTATACATTGCATTTAGCCATGGAAAAATTTCATAATCCATTTGAATATTTCCAATTAAACGATTAACAGTTGAAAATGCTTTGTTTTTATTGATTGACCAATAAGGGTTATCGTAATTTGGATAATAGTTTCTCTGGGTTCCATCTGGTAACATATAAGCACTTTTATCATTTACCGGATCATCAGAACCATTGGTAATATCAAAAGTAGGTGTTACTCTCATTAACCCAACCATTACTGCCGACAGGTTACTCCCTTTTTGCATAAAAGTTCCGTCTGAATTAGAGTATGAAGCTGTACCAGATATATTCAATTTATCAGTTAGGTTCACATCACCTGATAACTTAAGTGTTGTTCTACTAAATTCGCTATTTGGTATAATACCTGACTGATCAAGATGACCCATTGATATATAAAAATTCCCATTATCATTTCCTCCGCTCATACTTAAATAATTATCACTTTTAATAGCTGTTTGAAAAAAATCATTTACATTATCATAAGGTATAACCTTATGACTAGTAGCATCTGGGTGATTCATTCCAACAATTCTACCATTTTTATCCAAGAGGTAATCTTCTGATCCATCATATCTTAACGTATCAATAAGTGGGCCCCAACTTGTATTTGCAGAATTTGAATAAACTACATCACCCGAAGCATCTTTGTATCCCTGCGCATATTTATATTGTTTTTCAGGTAATTTATTAACCTGGTCAAAACCTAATGATGTTTTAAAAGTAATATTCTTTCGTTGTTTTCCTTCTCCTTTTCCCGACTTTGTGGTAACAATAACAGCTCCGTTTGCAGCTCTAATTCCATACAAAGCTGTTGCTGATGCTCCTTTTAAAACAGTAACCGATTCTATATCATTTGAATTCAAATCAATAGCCCTGTTTGAATGGTCAACATAATAAGACCCATCGTAACTGTTATCCATAGGTACACCGTCAATAACAAAGAGAGGAGAATTACTTCTATTCAACGATGTTCTCCCTCTAATTACAATATTTGATGATGCTCCTGGTGTTCCTGCAGAACTTATAACCTCAACACCAGCCATCTTAGAACTAAGTGAATTAATAACATTAGCCTGACTCGTTGTCGCAATATCATCACCCTTAACATCCTGAGCTGCATAACCCAAAGATTTTCTTTCAGCTTTAATACCTATAGCTGTTACAATAACCTCTTCTAAAGCCTCACTTGTAGGATTTAACTCAATATCAATACGAGTGTTATTCCCTACTGTTGAAGTCTTAGAGTCATATCCAACATAGCTAAAAATTAATTTATCCTCTTTTGAAGTAACTGATAAATTATAGTTACCATCCACATCTGTAGTAGTGCCTATAGTGGTACCTTGGACTACAATAGTAGCACCGGGCAAGGGTTCTCCGGTTTCAGCATCTTTAACCTGCCCGGTTACTTTAATTTGAGCATTTAATGCTGCTGATGATAATATAAAAAGCAGTAATAAATAATAAATCTTTTTCATATTATTATATTTTTTTTATGAATAATGGTTTTACAAATAATAATACCTGAGAATAATCTTTATCCCTTAATCCATTACACTATTATTTTTAAATTAATCTGATAAAATTTAAACCTTTCTGATTAAGGGTAGGAATAAAAAACTAAGTATTAATAAATATATAATTAATTACTAACTAAAATTTAAATGCTTATGAAATCAAAACTATTTACCCTCATTCTATTAAGCTTGGCTTTTATTGGCCAAGATATGCATGCTCAACCTACTGAGTGGACTACTTCACAACCTGCAGGTAACACATTAGAATTTTACCAGGAAGAAACCATTGTAAACGAAGGTGATTATTCTGCAAGAGTAGATCTAATTGAAGGAGTTCCTTATATCTACTCAGCCGAATTTGATGTAACTGAAGGTGAACCTTATACCTTCTCTATTGATGTATTAGATAGTGTTCCTGCATATTTTAAAATTTATTGTGAATTCTTAGATGCTTCAGATAATGATATTTATGGAGAAGCCCCCGTTTCAACAACAGATGATGAGAATTGGCAAACGATTACATGGTCTGCTAATGTTCCAACAGATGCAGTAAAAGCTTATGTTTGGATTAAAGTCTATGAAGAAACAGGTTTTACTTCACCTGAATCTTTGTATCTCGATAATGCCATATTTACAATGAATGGAGGAGATAACCTGGTTCCCAATGGTGGATTTGAAGAATGGGTATCTGTAGCTTTTCAATCATTCAGTTTTCAGGAAATGGATCCGGTAGTAAATGGTCTAATTGATAATGACAATTTAACTATCGATCTCACTGTTCCTTATGACACAGATGTTACTGCTTTGATACCTTCATTTGAAGTTACAGAAGGAGCAACTGTTGAACTAGATTCTTCAGGAACTTTTATTGAAATCGAAAGTGGAGTTAAAGAAGTAGACTTTACTAATCCCAGAACATTCAGATTATCGAAACAAGATGTGCAGGCTGATTATATTGTGACAGTATCAGAAGAAGACCCTAGCGATGCCAAACAAATATTATCATTTGTTTTTGCAGAATTAACACCTGAAGTTTACGGAGAGATTGATCAGTCAAACTTTACCGTAGACTTAGCAGTACCTACAGAAACTGATGTAACTGAATTAGTTCCTACAATTACAGTTTCAGAATATGCAACAGTTTCTCCAGAAAGCGGTATTGCCCAAGATTTTACCGACCCTGTAATTTATACCGTAACAGCACAAGATGGCTCAACAAGAGATTATACAGTTACAGTAGAAACTACTGATGAAATTGTTTTATTCCAAGAATTCTTTGAAGATGTTCCACGCTTGATTCCTGAAGATTTTTACCTTATTAATAATGATGGATATACTCCAGCATTAGAAAGTGATCAGCGTTGGGCCGACAGTGCATGGGTTATTGGTTCAAGTGGCCGGCCAGAATGGGCAGGAAACCATATGGCAATGGCTTGTTCATATTATGAAGACATGCCAGAAGAAGGGCGTGCTGACGACTGGATGATATTGCCTGCCATTACGATTGGAACAAACTCAACACTTTCATGGAAAGCTATGTCACTAACTTCGTCAGGAAACTATCCTGATGATTATAGAGTTATTATTGCTCCATCAAGTGAAAGTGTTGAACCTAGTGTAAGTTATTTCGAAAATTATGGAGAAATATTGTTAACCGTAGCACCAGAAAGCTGGTCTGAAGCAGTTGGTAACCCTGGTGATGGTATTTCAAAGAGATCAATTAATCTTGCAGATGAAGGTTATTCCGAAGAAGATGTTTGGATTGCATTTGTTCTAATTACTGGTGAAGGTGGAGGAGCGTACTTGGGAATTGATGATATAAAAGTTATTGAAGGTGCGTCATCCACAGGATTAACAGATCCAGAAAAACAAGAATTAAATACTAATATTTTCCCAAATCCTACAAACGGATTATTCAACCTTTCTGTTAAGTCTGATATTAATGCTACAGCAGAGATTAAAATTATTGATTTAACCGGACGTATAGTTTTAACTAAAAATAATGAAGTAAATACTGGGCAAAATCAGATACAATTAGATGCATCTGAACTAAACAAAGGCATTTATTTAATAAGTACAAAAATAAATAATAAAACAAATGTTAAAAAATTAATTGTAAAATAAATATAAACAGATAACTCAAACTAAAAGAGGCATTCTTAAATTCTATAGAATGCCTCTTTAATTTTACCAAAATCGAAAAGGAAAAACAATTGCTAAACGAATATATCAAAGATTAATTTCTCATTTCCTTGTAAATTGATGGTTGAATCCACTAGGCATTTGGTATATAAAACATTTTGGAAGTTTAATATCGTTAAAAAAAAGTAAAATTAAACTACAAAGAGTAAAATTACTTTTAACTTAGGTTATTCTTAAATTTTATATATTAAGATTGCAATGAAGTGATTATAAATAGTGTATTTGGTTAATATTTATTAATAATTTTTGATAAAATTAACCTTCGGCTAGTAATAAAAACTTCATTTCTTTCTTGAAGCAATCAAAGACTCTTTCTAAAAAAACTGTAATAACCTTTATCAAATTGATCATTTAAGTATCAAACCCAATCAAATATTTCTCACAGTAATTAAATGATAATCAAACTGGACTAATTTTACAATTGTTTGAAATACAACTAATTATAAGAAAAAAATAGCACCGGAGGTATTAACAAAATAAAAACAGTAATTAACAAAACAATAATTAATGGAAATGACCATTTCAACCATTTATTATAGGGAATTTTTGCAATTGATAATACTCCCATCGTTACTCCGCTGGTTGGTATAATCATATTAAATATTCCATCACCCAATTGAAAACAAAGTACAGCCGTTTGGCGACTTATGCCAATAATATCACTTAAAGGAGCCATTATTGGCATAGTAAGTGCTGCCTGCCCCGAACCTGATGGAACGAAGAAGTTAAGTATTCCTTGAAATAAAAACATGAATTGAACAGAAAATACTTTATTCATATTATCTGTTAAAGAAGCCAAAAAATTTAACATTGTACCTATTATTTTGCCATCTGTTGCTATTATCAGTAATCCTTTAGCCAGTCCTATAACTAAACCTGCCATTATCATATCTTTAGCACCATTCACAAAGGCTTTTACTGCTTCCGAAGCAGATAATCTATAAACAATTGCGCTTAAGATACCTAAAGCAATAAATAAAGCAGCAATTTCATTGATATACCAACTCCATTTATTTGAACCCACAATAAGAATTATTAATGATAAAAATAATAATCCTAAAATTAACTTTCGGTTTATATTAAATGTCAAATCAGAATTTTTACTATGTATTTCACTCAAATCTCTTGATTGGTCGAGATTATAGACAGGGCTTTTTGAAGGATTTTTTTCTATTTTACGGGCATAAAATAAAACGTACACAATAGCAATAGATGTAAATATTAGCCAAATAATTAATCGATATTCCCATCCACTAAATAAAGGAATTTCGGCAATTCCCTGAGCTACACCAATAGTAAAAGGATTGGTTAAAGCACCGGCAAAGCCAACCCCTGCAGCCAAAAAAGAAATTGAGATTCCTATAATAGAATCATATCCCAGCGCTAATGCCAAAGGAATAGTTATCATTATAAAAACCAACACAGATTCACTCATTCCAAAAGTAGCTCCGCAAACAGAAAAAGCAATCATTAATAAAACTAAAACCCAACATTTTGACTTCTTATGGTTTTTACTATAATTGATTACATTATTCAGTCCGGCATCTATTGCTCCTGTCCGATTTAATATACCAAAAGCTCCTCCAACCAATAAGCAAAATCCAATAATTTGTGAGGCACTAATAAAACCCTTAATAGGAGCAGTTAAAAAAGCAAACAATCCTTGTGGATTTGGATCAACTTTATGATAACTATTTGGAACAACAATCTTTCTTCCATTAAATTCCTGATATTCATATTCTCCTGCAGGTATTAGCCATGTTAATACAATAAATATTATCATTATAAAAAGAATAATAGTAATTGCATCTGGAAATTTTTTTTGCTTCATAAATAACTATGTTATATAAAACTAATACACCTAACCAACAAATATAGATATTACAATAACATATAATAGTTAGGTGTTAGGATTAATTGACAATAATTTTTTTTATAAATTTTTTATCATCCCAATTGATAACTTCAACAATATAAACTCCTTTATCAATATTATTTTTTTTAATGTCAATAGTTGCATTATTAACTAAATAATTTTCGCTGTACACTACCGTTCCAACAATGTTATAGATACGAACTAACTGTATATCTTTTTCAGATTTAATTTTCAATTTTGATGTTACAGGATTAGGATAAATTTTAAATAAAGAATTATCATCAATTTGGGATATCGAAGTAACCGATGATTCATAATCTCCCAATATATATTCTTGACCATCAATTAAAAATGATAAATACATTTGGTCAAAAGAAGCCTTTTTATCAGGGCTTCCTGTACCGCTATATGTTTGAGTTATTAATTCCCCTTTTGTATTATTTTGCGACAAGGCCATCGCCGGTGATGTTCCATATATTGTTATTTTAGCTTTATCATTTTCTCCATGAAAAATTAGATAGTTTTCTTCATTTAACCATATTCCGTTTTTTAGCTTTTCTTTAACCAAAGCATAAGGTAAGGAAGCATTTGTAGCATGCCATAAATCAGTTATTTCTGTATTACCCAATTCAAATGTTTTGGGAATAATAGCTAACGTATTTAATAAACCTAACCCCTGTGATGTGTTTGCATTTGCATAGGATCCAATATAATTATTAATGATTACTGAACCACAAAATCTAGCATTATCACCAATAAAAGCTAATTTTAATTCTCGGTTTTTAAAAGCATTTTTAAGAGCATTTCCCGCTTCTTCTCCAGAATTATAAAATAATGTAATAAAATTGTAAGTATTATTATCGACAAATATAAAATTAGATGTATTTGCTATATCATCAGCTAAAATAGCATCATCAGAAGTGGAATTGTCAGCGATATAAATTTTAACATCTGTTGCCCCATAGTCTAATAATTTTTGTTTAAATTCTGAAGCAATACCAGTTTCCGATCCTGAAAAAATTATGATTGGATCTGAAATTTCTCCATCATCCATATATTGTTGAAGCAAATTAATATTTGCATCTCCCATATTATCGCTACCACTGGCAAAAATTTTTGAGGGTGTAGTTTCAATTAATTCATCAGTCTCAATACTATCTGAAAAACCTCCTACGGAAAAATCATTTAAATTAATTGTTTTCCCATGACTTAGATGAATAACATTAAGTGAGTCAACATTGAGAACAGTTCCAGGATAATAATCAGTTCCTTCTCTTAAACGATATACCCCAACAATTCCTGCTCCAAAGACTGTTGCATTTTTATTTTCATCAATGGCCAAAGCAGAAATTTCATCTACTCCAATTCCAACAATATTTTCTCCATTATTTTTTTTCCAATGAGCCATAAATGAAATTAATCGTCCCATTCTACCTCGGTTGGTAAAGTGCGAATCGAAAATAAAACCAGGCATTATTTCAATAAAATCATTTTTAAGTGTTATAGCAACATGATTTGTATTTTTAATACATAAATGAGAATAAGCACTGCTATATTGTGCAGTAAACATAACCCCTGATAGTATTGCTAAACCGGCTGAAGTACCACAAATTACACCTCCATTATTATATTTATTATGAATAGCATCTTCCATTAACGTACCTTTCCAGTAACTATAATAATACCATTGATCACCGCCACGGAGATAAAATACATCATATTCAAGTATTTCATTAATAAGAGATGTATTATTTGCTCCTGAAGAGTTTACTACAAAACTTTTTACTTCAGATGCATCACAATAATCGATAAAATAATCTTCAAAACTACTAGAGGTTGTAGTTGAATAATGAAGTATTGCGACTTTTTTATTTGAACTTTGATCAACTGCCCAATTGAACGCTTCATAATTCCATGAGGTGGTTGAGGTAATATTCTCACTACCCCCCCCAATTATTAATATTTTTCCATTTTGTGCCTGTAAAATCTTTAAGCTAAAAAAACACAATAGGATTAACGAAAATAAACTTACTCTCTTCATTTAATCAAAAATTAATTATTAATAATCTAAATATTATACGTAGAAAAGAAATATCAACCTTAATCAAATAAAAAAACATATTGCTTTTTATTAACTACACCTCAAAATGCAGCCCGTCATAGGCCAGTGAAACGCCACGAGGGAGTTCTTCATTTACATCATGGTGCAACCCCATTTGATGGCTGATATGTGTTATGTAGGCGCGTTTAGGACTAAATTGGTTGATTAATTCAAGTGCTTCGGAAAGACTAAAATGCGAAATATGTTTTCTTTTTCGAAGAGCGTTAACTATCAGATATTTTGTTCCAATCAATTTTTCCTTTTCTTCTTCGGGAATATAGTTTGCATCTGTAATGTAAGTAAAATCGCCTATACGAAACCCAAAAACAGGAAGTTTATAATGAAAAACCTGGATAGGTATTATTTCAATATTTTTAATTTTAAAAGGTTCTATATCTAAATTATGAAGCCTTATTTGTGGAACACCGGGGTATTTTTTTTCTTCGAAAGAGTAAAAAAATTCAGATTTTATAACCTTTTGAACTCTTTTTTCGGCATAAATATCAATGGGTTTCTGATTCATAAAATTAAATGCTCTTATATCGTCCAATCCGGCTATATGATCTCGATGCTCGTGTGTAATTAAAATAGCATCAATATCTTTTACTTTTTCGCGTAACATTTGTTGCCTAAAATCAGGGCCGGCATCAACTACAATATTTACACCATTAACTTCAATCAAAACAGATGTACGCAAACGATGATCGTTCGGATCAGTCGATTGACAAACCTCACAATTGCATGCTATTACAGGTACGCCTTGTGATGTTCCAGTGCCAAGAATTTTTACTTTCAAAATCTTATCTTTTTATAATTTCCATCCTTATCGATAGGAATAGCAAATATAATAAAACTATTACAGCTAAAATTGCCGATGGTATGGCTGCTTCTTTTCCAAACAAGGTGAGTGCAGTTACTACCGAAAAGCCTGAACTCTTTATGGTTAACAACAAAACCTGAGTAATTGAACGACCAGGTTTTATTCTCATTTTTTTAGAAAATAATTCATAAAGTGATCCAATTCCAAATGTAGCTACCAATAATACTACAATTGATAAAATTAAAATTACCGGATTGGTAAAAAAAACATCCCTGTTCATACCAACCGCCGTAAAAATAATGATCGCAAAACCCCAGTCAACAACTTTTCCACGAACTTTGGCTACATATTTAAAAACAGGTTTAAATAATAAAAACCGGGATAAAATTAATGGTACAAGAACCAATTTAATCATTAACATAAATAACGCCCATGAACTAACTTCAGCATTTTTAGAAAACAATTCAATAAGCGCAGGAGCAATAGCAATGGATGCTAGAAAAGCTCCAAAAACACCGATTATTGAATACTCAATGTCTCCTTTTAAAATTCCGGCAAACGGAATAACGGCAACCCCGGGAGGTGCTGCAACAATTACAACAAATCCCATAAACAATTCTTCTGTAGGCATTAACAACCAGGCTAACACCAATACAATTGCACCAAAAACAAAATAATTAAGTATGGTTCCAACGAGCATCGGTTTAAAGAGTTTTTTAATTGGCAGCAAAGCTTTAGAATCGATACCTGTGGTAGAAAATATCATGGTAAGTGCAAGGACATATATTGTGTATTCTTTTATATGCGTAGCATAATCGCCAAAAATCATTCCCATAATAACTGCAAAAACCAAAATAAAATTTCTGTTTAAAAAAATATTGTAGATTAATTTCATAGTATTATTTACTCTTTTATCGAAAATATTCAGGTTAAAAATAAGTTAAAATAAAAGAACATGAGTAATAATAAAAAGTTTCCTTTGATAAATATTATACAAATTTCGGGTAAATATTTAACTTAGCATAAAAAAGTTTATCAGGATGAATACTAAACCTATTATTTTAGGCATTTTGTTTGGGTTACTAACACTACAAACAATTAACAGCCAGCCTGTAATTAAAGATACTATATTTTTGGCCGAAGTAAATAATCAATTCTGGGGTTCTTCGTCCGAATTGGAATTAACAGGCTATTCGGATTACGGTAAATATGGATCAACGAACTTAGGCGACAACAATCCGGCAACATGCTGGGCCGAAGGGTCGGAAAAAGATGGCGTTGGAGAGTATATTTTTATGAGTATTCCTAAAAATATTCGTGGAATAAAAATACGTAACGGATTTCAAAAATCAGAATCTCTTTATAAGGCAAACAACCGGCCCAAAATTATTAAAATTGAATTACTGCCCTGTTTTATGCCTTCGGGCTTTGTTACCGAAACACATTTTGGTTTTGCCGTTAGCCAATCGATGGCTTCATTGACAAAAGAGCTGGACGACAAATTGGGTTTACAGGCTGTATTGCTGGATTTTAACTGGAATGATTTATATAAAAAAATATCTGAAACTAAGAATTTTGATAAAGATCGTTTTATTTTAAAAATTACAATAAAAGATATTTACAATGGCGATAAATGGAATGATGCCTGTATATCTGATATTATATTGATACAAAATCCGGTTTTTGATGTTACAGCTGACGACAAGGGTTTTATTAGAACCTATGAAGGCCAAACAGATACACTTTTTTACGATCCTGAAAATGTTTACCAGGTTATTGACCTCACAGATGATTCTGAATGGATTATATTCATTCAAATGCCTGCTGACATTGAAAATTCAAGAGCAGAAACAATCTATAAATTGTATAATACTAAAAAAGAGGCATTTATAGACACAGAAGATATTACTCAAATGTATGGTTTTATTGAAAAAGATGGAAGAGTATACCTTGAAGGAGTAAACAATGATTTTGAAGAAAGAAATCTTCTATTAGAAGATGTAAAAATTAATTCAAAAAATTAAAATTTACCACAAAACATTTTTTCTTAATACCTTAAAAAACAGTTACTGAATGAGTGCTAAAATATATTTAATACCAACTACTTTAGGCAACAGCCCTGTTGAAAATGTAATTCCACAATATGTTGTAGATATAATTAATCAAACCAACCATTATATTGTTGAAAATATAAAAACGGCTCGGCGTTATTTAATAAAAGCCGGAATTAAAACAAAAATTGATGACCTTACATTCTTTGAATTAAACAAGCATACCCCAATAGAAAATTATGAATTATTTTTAAATCCCATAAAAGAAAATAAGCATATTGGTATTATTTCAGAAGCCGGGACTCCTGGCGTTGCCGACCCTGGAGCAGATATTGTAGCCCTGGCCCACAAAAAAAATATTGATGTTGTGCCCTTGGTGGGGCCGTCATCTATTTTACTTTCTGTAATGGCTTCGGGTTTAAATGGCCAGAATTTTGCTTTTGTGGGCTATATTCCCATTAAAAAAAACGAAAGAATTAGAAAAATTAAAGAGTTGGAAAAACGATCCCAAATTGATAATCAGACTCAACTATTTATTGAAACTCCATATCGAAATCAACATTTATTAAATGATTTGATTACAACCTGCCATCCAGAAACATTATTGTGTATTGCTACAGATATAACATTGCCAAGCGAATTTATAAAAACTAGAAAAATTAAAGATTGGAAAAAAGGGTTGCCTGATTTAAGAAAAAGGCCTACAATTTTTTTGCTTCATCAAAAAAACTAAAAAATATCTACCTCTTCGATATACTGAAATTTAGCTCGTTTCATATCTTCCTCATAAATGGTACCTAAATCCTCCATTTCCAGATCATCAAATTCATAATGCCAATTTACATCAATCTCATGAATTTTAGCATTTTCATCAATAGCAGTCAATAAATTCAGAAGTTTTTTTGTTGATGAAGTGTTTAAATATTCCAGCTTAAGCTCAACAACGGCTTTTGTTGTCTCTAATTGTTTTACCCAATCAATTAAAGGTGCGTAAAATTTATGGACATCTTCGGGTAAAGAACGGCCTTTTAAAATGAGTTTTCCATTGGTTAAAAACTCTACATGTGGCGTTGAATCTGTACTTTGAATTACTAAATCCGTCATAATCTCTGGTTCATTTATAAAAATTAAATATAAAATTAATGAAAAAAAATATTTATAAAAAAAACGTTCATCAAAAAAAACTATTTTTTAAATATTCTAATGCTTCGGGTCCGGTATTAAATAACAAATCTAAAATACTTAAATTTGAGATAAAACCATGTTTATCTGAGAAAACCTGAAAGTATTCCTTTTCACTAAAATAAGGATCGTTGAGATTTTTTTTAGGATGAATAACATCTCTAAAATCATCAAAACCTACTTCCCCCGGGAAACTATATTCTTTTGTATAAGAAATACTAATATCAATTTCCAACTGTTCTGCAAGCATTTTGATTAATTCATGATTAAAATCAATCAAAAATTTATATTTGGTATGATAAAAAGGAATCAAATAATCGGCATAAAATTCAAAATATGCTGATGAACGATAGGCTGATTCTATAGATTTCCAATGCATTTTACGCCAATTGGTATCGTAATCAATGGCAATATCCTTAGTTTTTGTTTTCGGATTGTTTTTCTTTACAGGGATTGTTAAAGCCAATAAACCATTTGCGCCATAAATATTACATCGGTTTCGGTAGGTTTGTTTTACAAAATTTTCATGCGCTTCAATTAATATTTCATCATATTTTAAAAGCTTAGAAAAATATTGAACCGGAGGCAAATAGGCTGTAGATAAAATTACTTTATTACTCATCATCCTCAATTTATAAAAAAACCGGATAGCAGTTCTATCCGGCAAAAATATATTGTAAAGTTTATTTTTTACTAATGAATTAAAGAAAACATTCTATTCCATCGAATTTTTCCTAAGAAATTTTTGTCTTTATCCAGCGATAACCAAATAAATACTGCTTTACCTACAACATGGTCTTCAGGAACAAATCCCCAGAAACGGGAATCAGCTGAATTATGACGGTTATCACCCATCATAAAATAATAATCCATCTTAAAGGTATATGAATCTGATAATTCACCATTTATGTAAATTTTATTTCCTTCTACTTTTAAGTCATTATTTTCGTATGTTTCGATAATTCGTTTATATAAAGGCAGATTTTTAATATCTAATGCAACGGTTTTACCTTTTTCGGGAATATACAATGGCCCGAAATTATCTTCAGTCCATGGATAATCGGCACTAAATGGAAAAATGCTGATATTAGCCATATTAATATTAGTATTTTCGTAACGTGTAATCGAAGTTACCATAGGAAAGTTTTCTAATTGTTCAACATTTTCATTCGTAAGTGGCATCTCATATATCGAGCTTGAAGAAATAAAACGCCTGTCATCAACCGCAATATTTAGCCTTTCGAAATGTTTTGAATTAATTTCTTTTCCTTTTGTTTTCACAAAATAATTGTATTGCATTTTTTCAAAATGTGGCTGTTTTTCTCCGTTTATATAAACCTGGCCATGCTCGATAAACAAAGAATCGCCCGGAATTGCCACACATCGTTTTATATAATTTTCCCTTTTATCTACAGGCCGAACGGTAATATTAAATTGTTCCCAAAAATATTTTCGAGACATTTTTTTGTAATGATCAAAAGTTTTAATCGGGTTTTCCATTTGAATATCACGCCGTTTTAGTTCATCAGCATATTGACGAATAATACCATAATAATCCTGGTCTTGCATTTCGACCACTACCGTATCGCCTGCCGGAAAATTAAAAACTACCATATCATTACGTTTAACATCACCAAACCCTGCAATCCGCTTATAAGGCCGTTTAATCCATTCTACATATGATTTCTTATCTTTGGTTAATGGAAGAGTATGATGGGCAAAAGGAAATGAAATAGGTGTATTGGGTAATTTAGGCCCATAACTCACTTTACTAACAAATAAATAATCGCCTACCAGCAGTGTTTTTTCCATCGACGAAGTAGGAATCATGTAAGCTTCGATTAAAAACATTCGGATCAAGGTGGCTGCAATCACAGCAAAAATTAGTGCATCAATCCATTCTATTACTGCATTTTTAGGTTTTGATTCGCCTCTTTTTTTCCAAAAGGTCCAATTAACAATTTTAGTAATGTAATAATCAAAAATTACAATTACCCCAAATAAAAACCAGTAATTTTTAATCCAAAGCACCCATAAAATATAGATCAAGGCAGCAAGGCCAAATTTAAAAAACCTGTTTTTTAATATTTCTTTTATTGTCATTTTTTATAATTTATGTTGATGGTAGAATTATTGTATTAAATCATCCATTGTAAAAAAGCCCTTTTTGTTGTAAACAAACTCTGCAGCTAATAAAGCACCCAGAGCAAAACCAAGCCGGCTTTTTGCATCATGTTCAATTATTATTTTGTCAAATTCAGATTCATAAGTTACTTTATGATTTCCGGGAACATTTCCGGTTCTAATTGATTTTACCGGAATAACATTTGTTCCATCGGCTTTTTCCTTTTCCCATTTATTTACGCGACTCATATTATTTATAATGCCTTTTGCTAATGAAACTGCCGTTCCACTAGGTGCATCGAGCTTTTTAGTATGATGTGTCTCTTCAATATTTACGGTATAATTTGCATAATGATCCATTAATCGGGCAAGATACTCATTTACCTTAAAAAATAAATTAACTCCGAGGCTAAAATTTGAGGCATAAAAAAAAGTTTTGCCATCGGTTTTACACATTTCAACTGCTTTTTCAAAATGATCCATCCATCCTGTTGTTCCGCTTACCACAGGGACATTAGCTTTAAAGCATTGCAAAATGTTTTGATATGCACTCTCGGGATGAGTAAACTCTATAGCTACATCAACTTTCTTAAATTCATCAGAAACAACATCTTTCCAATTACTTTGATCAATCTTTATAGTAATCTCATGTCCTCTTTGCAAAGCTAATTTTTCAATTTCTTTGCCCATTCTTCCATATCCGATAATGGCTATATTCATGTTAATGATCTAAAATAAATTGCAAAATAAAAAAATTAATAAGTAATAAATGTAAATGTATCTTAATTAATGTTAAACAATTGAAAAGGTAAATATAAAAAAAGGGAAGCAGAAACGCTTCCCTTATTTAAAATAATATTGATAATTTATTTTTTCACTGTTTTAACTACTTCGGAAAATGCTTTAGGGTGATTCATAGCTAAATCGGCTAAAACCTTACGGTTTAAAGCAATTCCTTTTTTATTTAGTTTACCCATAAAGTCAGAGTAAGACATTCCATGTTCTCTAACTCCCGCATTAATTCTCTGAATCCAAAGGGCTCTGAAATTTCTTTTCTTCGTTCTTCTGTCGCGGTATGCATAAGTTAACCCTTTTTCCAGGGCATTTTTAGCAACCGTCCAAACATTTTTTCTAGCACCAAAGTATCCTTTGGTAAGCTTCAACACTTTTTTTCTACGTGCTCTTGAAGCAACTGAATTTACTGATCTTGGCATAATTTTCTAATTTTTGAATGGTTAGCGACCGCTCGTATCGGTACTTACTTCGGCTAATTCATTCTGATTAAACACTAATAAATAATAAAATTTACTTCATGGCTAATAATAACTTAGCACTTTTTTCGTCAACTTTGCTTACCTGGCCAAAATAACCTAAATTTCTTTTTCTTTTGGTCGATTTTTTTGTCAAAATATGACTTTTGTAAGCATGTTTTCTTTTAATCTTCCCTGAACCGGTTAAGCCATATCTTTTTTTAGCTCCCGGATTTGTCTTCATCTTTGGCATTTTTCAACTATTTTAATTTAATAAAAAACTATTTTTTTCCTGTTTTAGGTGTTAAAAACATAATCATTCGTTTGCCTTCTAATTTGGGCATTTGTTCTACCTTAGCAAGCTCTTCAAGGTCTTGCGCTAAACGCAGCAACAAAATCTCGCCTTTCTCTTTAAACAAAATTGACCTACCTTTAAAAAACACAAATGCCTTGACTTTAGCTCCGTCTTCAAGAAATTTTTTGGCATGATTTAATTTAAACTGATAATCATGCTCGTCGGTGTTTGGCCCGAATCTAATTTCCTTAACAACAACTTTCTGTGTTTTTGCTTTAAGCTCTTTTTGCTTTTTCTTTTGTTGATAAAGAAATTTCTGATAATCTATGATTTTACAAACGGGGGGATCAGCATTTGGAGAAATTTCAACTAAGTCTAGTTCCATCTCATCTGCTAATTTAATGGCATCCTCAATTGAATAGATGCCTTGATTTTCTACGTTATCCCCAACAACTCGAACAACCTTAGCACGAATTCTGTTGTTTATTTTGTGTGCAGGTTCTTCTTTCTTAAATCCTTTTTTAAATCTTGGTCCAGCTATGTCTTGGTCCTCCTAATTTAAGTTAGTAATTATTTTGTTTAATCTAATTTATGAGCTTCTGTTTGAGCTTTTACTTCATTATTGATAAAATCTGCAAATTCTTGCAATTTCATACTTCCTTTATCTCCTTCTCCTTGCTTACGAACCGAAACACTCTCATTTTCAGATTCTTTTTCACCAACAATTAGAAGATATGGTATTCTTTTTAACTCGTTATCACGAATTTTTTTACCTATCTTCTCATTTCGGTCATCAATAATGGTGCGAATATCGTAATTATTTAGCAATTTCAAAACTTTTTTTGCATAATCATTAAATTTTTCACTGATAGGAAGTATCACTGCCTGCTCGGGAGTAAGCCATAATGGAAACTTTCCGGCTGTATGTTCAATTAATACGGCAACAAAGCGTTCCATTGAACCAAAAGGTGCACGGTGTATCATCACCGGACGATGTTTTTGATTATCACTGCCAATATATTCAAGTTCAAAACGATCGGGCAGATTATAATCAACCTGTATCGTTCCAAGTTGCCATTCACGTCCCAGCGCATCTTTTACCATAAAATCGAGTTTAGGGCCATAAAATGCTGCTTCGCCATATTCTACCTTATAATTAAGGTTTTTTTCTTTTACAGCCTCCAAAATAGCAGTTTCTGACTTATCCCAGTTTTCATCGGTTCCAATGTATTTGGTATGATCATTTTGGTCGCGTAATGAAACCTGTGCAGTATAATTTTTAAAATCTAAGGCATTAAAAATGATGAAAATAATATCCATTACTTTTTTGAACTCATCTTTCAACTGGTCGGGACGGCAAAAAATGTGTGCATCATCCTGCGTAAATCCACGGACACGGGTTAAACCGTGTAATTCACCACTCTGTTCGTATCTATAAACGGTTCCAAACTCAGCATATCGTATGGGTAAATCTTTATACGAATGTTGTTTTGTTTTAAATATTTCGCAATGATGCGGACAGTTCATAGGTTTAAGCAAAAACTGTTCACCTTCAGCAGGGGTATTAATGGGCTGAAAAGAATCTTTGCCATATTTTTCGTAATGTCCTGATGTTTCCCACAACTGTTTTAATCCAATATGCGGAGAAATAACCTGGTCGTATCCGTAAATTTTTTGAATTTTTTTAAGAAAATTCTCTAAGCGTTCACGCAATTGAGCTCCTTTGGGCAACCAAAGTGGCAACCCCTGTCCTACTCGTTGCGAAAAAGTAAACAATTCCAATTCTTTACCTATTTTCCGATGGTCGCGTTTTTTTGCTTCTTCGAGCATTACCAAATACTCATCCAGCATCTTTTGTTTTGGAAAAGTAATTCCATAAACCCTGGTAAGTTGTTTACGATTTTCGTCGCCACGCCAATAAGCACCGGCAACATTTAATATTTTAATGGCTTTAATATAACCGGTATCTGGCAAGTGTGGGCCACGGCAAAGGTCTGTAAAATTACCATGCTCGTAAAAAGAGATGGTTCCATCTTCCAATTCACCAATCAATTCAACCTTATACTCATCTCCCTTTTTAGTATAAAAATCCAACGCTTCATTTTTGGGCACTTCGCGTCGTCTGTACTCATTTTTTTGCTGGGCCAGCTCTTTCATTTTCTTTTCAATCTTTGGAAAATCTGTATCGGTAATTATCCGATCATCTCCCAGATCAACATCATAATAAAACCCATTATCAATGCTTGGCCCTATGCCAAACTTTATTCCGGGATATAAACTTTCAAGCGCTTCGGCCAAAAGGTGTGCCGAAGAGTGCCAAAAAGCATGTTTCCCTTCCTCATCATCCCATTTATGCAGTTTTATTTTTGCATCTGATTTTATGGGCCGATGTAAATCCCAAAGCTCATCGTTAACAGTTACTGAAAGTACTTCTTTGGCTAACCGCGGACTAATATCTTTAGCTATTTCGTAACCCGAAACGCCTTCATCATATTCACGTACTGAATTATCTGGTAATGTTATTTTTATCATTTCAAATCATATTCAAATTCAAGATTGCAAAGATATAAATTCTTTATTGAACTTATAAATCATTTTTTATAAGATTTTTGTGAATTTATTTTATTTTCAGATTAACCAACATTTTTAATCTAAAAAAGTTTACATTATTTTTAACATCTATAATGAAAAATAAACTTATCATGATTAAATTCGTCATATAATAATAAATAATATAACAAATCAAATAACTAATTAATAACCCTAATCATGAAAAAACTAAAATCATTATTAATTTATTTACTCTTAACTTTGTGTATTTTACAGGTTAATGCTCAAAAAGTATCTAAAGATATTACACTTGATGATATCTATAAAGAAGGTGTTTTTAGAGAAAAATCTGTTTATGGAATTCGTTCGATGAATGATGGAGATCATTTTACAACGCTTGAGAAAAATAAAAAAATTACAAAATACAGTTTTAAATCTGGAGAAGCTGTTGGAGTTCTTTTTAACAGTATAGAAAATGATTTTGACATCAGAGATTATGAATTTTCTGCTGATGAATCAAAAATTTTATTGGCTGTAAATGCTGAGTACATTTATAGGCGTTCTTTTAAAGCAGAATATTACATTTATAATACTCAATCGAAAGAATTAAATAAGTTAAGCGAAAATGGGCGGCAAATGTTTGCAGCCTTTTCACCGGATGGCACAAAAGTTGGTTTTGTGAGGGATAATAATATTTTTATCAAAAATTTAGAAACAAACGAAGAGCAACAAATTACTTTCGATGGCAAGTTTAATCATATCATAAATGGTGGTACCGACTGGGTTTACGAGGAAGAATTTGCATTTACAAGGGCTTTTTTCTGGTCGCCAAAAGGCGATAAAATTGCTTATTATAAGTTCGATGAAAGTGATGTTCCTGTATTTAATATGACAAAATACAATAGCGAGCTTTATCCTGAAAATTATGACTACAAATATCCAAAAGCCGGAGAAAAAAATTCAATAGTAAGTATCCATGTTTATGATTTAAATACGGAAAAAACCAACACCATGGATGTGGGCAAAGAAACAGATCAATACATACCACGTATAAAATGGGCCAACGATAATAATAAGTTAGTAATCATCCGTGAAAACAGGCTTCAAAATCATATCGAAATTCTTTTAGCCAATACCGATAACGGAACTTCAAAAGTGATTTACGAGGAGAAAAACAAATATTATATTGAAAGGATAGACGATTCGTACATGACCATGACCGACGATGGGCAATATTTTATTATTAACAGCGAAAAAGATGGCTGGAATCATTTATACCTTTACGATATTAACGGGAAATTTATCAATCAAATAACACAGGGAGAATGGGATGTAACAAATTTTATTGGTTTAGATAGTAAAACAAACATGGTTTATTATCAATCGGCCGAGGAATCTCCTTTAAACAGAGCAGTTTACTCCATAAAAACAGATGGAAGTAAAAAGAAAAAATTGTCTGAAAAAAAAGGCAATAACCGGGCTGTTTTTAGTAAAGGATTTAAATATTATATCAACTATTATTCGAACTCAACTACTCCTCGTTATATTACTTTACATAACAAAAAAGGGAAGTTAATTCGTATAATGGAAGATAATGAAAAACTTAAACAAACGATTAAAGAATATAATTTTACACCGCCCGAATTTCTAACTATAAGCACACCATCGAGCCAATGGGATTTAAATGCATACATGATAAAACCTCCTGATTTTGACCCAGAAAAAAAATACCCAATGTTTATGTTTCTATACGGAGGGCCCGGCTCTCAATCGGTATTAGACAACTGGTCTGGCAGAAATGCTTGGTTTCAAATGCTGGCACAAAAAGGGTATATTGTTGTATGTGTTGATAACCGAGGAACCGGTGGCCGTGGTGAAGAATTTAAAAAAATGACTTACGGGCAGTTAGGTAAATACGAAACCATTGACCAAATTGAAGCAGCAGAATATTTAAGCAGCTTACCTTATATTGACGAAAACCGCACAGGAATATTTGGTTGGAGCTATGGAGGTTTCATGTCGAGTTTGTGTCTTTTCAAAGGTGCGGATGTTTTTGAAATGGCTATTGCAGTTGCTCCGGTTTCAAGCTGGAGGTATTACGATACCATTTATACCGAATTGTATATGGGATTGCCACAAGACAACCCTGATGGATATGATGACAATTCGCCATTAAACCATGCAGACAAATTAAAGGGTAAATATCTTTTAATTCATGGTACTGCCGATGATAATGTGCACTTCCAAAACTCCATTGAATTATCAGAAAAGCTAGTGCAAGAAAACAAACAATTTGATATGCAGTTTTATATGGATAAAGACCATGGAATTTATGGTGGTAATACCAGTTATCATTTATATACACGCATGACCAATTTTATTTTAGAAAATTTATAAAAATTTCTTGATCAATAAAAAAGCATTGAGAGTTTTTCTTGATGCTTTTTTTATTGATGTTTTAAGAAAATCATTATTTTTGTAAGCCTAAAATTTGCCCGGATGGTAAAATCTGCCTGTCAGGTACGGTTGATAAACCGAAAGGCAGTTTGGTAGAAATCTTGAGTATAAATAATGTTCTTATAAATATATTTAATTGCCCAGATGCTGAAACCTGCCTGCCGGTTTAACTGCCGAAGGAAGTCAGGCAGGTTGTGCCGATGCTCGCTTTGCGAGATCGAGCATCCTCGAAAAATAATACAAAGCAAAGCTTTGTTATTTTTCGGGAGTAGACAGGCATGGTTGAGGGACTTTTACTTTACAAATAGTACAAACGACCTCTATTGCTTGTTAATATTAAGTTTTAGTTAGAACGTTCTTCAAATACAATGAAAAATTCGTAAACAATTCGTAAACAATTTTATAGTTTTGTGTTTACAAAGATATCTGCCCAGATGCTGAAATTGGTAGACAGGCATGGTTGAGGGCCATGTGTCCTTTTGGACGTGCGGGTTCGATTCCCGCTCTGGGCACAATTTTAAATGAGCCTCCCAATAATAATGTTACTGTACCAGTATCTTCGAAATTTTTATAGTCATAAGTGCTGAATGTATTAAAATTAAAGAATGGTGCAAATAGCTTCGCTAAGTAATCGCACTTTTATCCTTAGAAAACTTTAGATATTCTTTTTGATCGACAATTTCTTTCAGGTGATGAGCCACCTGCCACACCTCATCGAATGTATTATACAAAGCAATGGGGGCCAGGCGGATAATATCCGGCGGCCGAAAGTCAGGAACCACTCCCCTGGCTTTTAATGCTTCGTTAATCCGGTACGTCTCTGACGAATGGGTTATAGCTACATGCCCGCTTCGTTGATCAGGATTTTTGGGTGTGATAATTTTAAACTGATAATGCTCATTTTCTAGCATTTCTTCGATTAAACAAATGAGGTATGATGTAAGATGAACAGATTTTTTGCGGATATTTTCAATACCTGCTTCAAGCGTAATATTTAGGGCACCTTCAATGGGCGAAGTCCCTAAAATTCCGGGAGATGAGATTTGCCAGCCACCGGCATTTTTTTCGTGCTCAAAATCGATCAATAAATCGAACTGTTTTTCTTTTTTATATCCAAACCAGCCGGGCAATTGAGGCTCTTTGTCAAAATGTTTCTCGTTAATGTATAAAAATGCAGCACATCCGGGCCCACCGTTTAAATATTTATAGCTGCAGAAAAGGGCAAAATCCACGCCCCAATTGCTAAAATGGTGAGGAACAGCACCTGCCGAATGCGAACAATCAAAACCAATAAATATATCTCTTTTATGCGCTTCATTCGTAAGATATTCCATATCGAGCAATTGCCCGCTACGATATAAAACCGAAGGCAAAAATACAACAGCTACTTCATCGGTCATTAGCTCAACAATTTTTTGCTCATCGAGCAAATTTCCATCTTTCGAAGGGGCAAGGATTAAATGTTCATCCGGATTAAACCCTTTAAGTTTAAGCTGCCCTTCCAAAGCATAGATATCTGAAGGAAAATTGAGCTCATCTGCCAAAATCTTTGTTTTTTTGCCATTGGGTTGATAAAAGGTACTTATTAAGGAATGAATATTTACCGTTGTAGTTCCGGTTAATATCAATTCTTTGGGTTTTGCTCCTACAATTTTAGCAGCCATCTCACCAATTTGTTCTGCAAAATAAAACCAGGGCCTTTGCCCATTAAGCCATCCACCAATAGCCTGATTTTTCCATTCGTCCAAAACACGGTTTAACGATTGCTCTGCATCTTTCGAAAGTAAACCAAGTGAATTTCCATCAAAATATATTTTATTTTGAGGTATATAAAAACGATTGCGAAAATTTTTTAACTGGTCATTAGTATCTAGATCAGCAGCGAAATGCCTGTTAGTTTTAGGTTTTGTAAATTCCATAATTTATCGTGTCTTTAATCCTTAAAACAGTACTGCTATAACAACAGTAGTGCGGGTCTCCTCCACCTTACTTTCTAGTCTCCCACTAATAATGTTCACTAAGATAATATTTTGTCAGCAAACCGCCAAACCCACGCATTTTCTTCTGATGGTGTGTAAGCGTAAATTATTCATTAGTTATTTATTCAGTCATATAATGTTTTTTAAATTTAAAATTGAATAGGTTTTCTATCTTTATTAAATGATTCTTAATTTTTTAAGTCTAAAATTTGCAAATAGTTTATTAGTTTTGTACTTTTGTATTGGCAGGTAAATCCTGAATAAGGTGTGATAAGAGTCATAAGTGTACTTTGAGTACACCACCTTCAGGGACTGCCTTTTTTATTTAATATGGTTTATAATGTTTATCTTGACGAAAGTGGTGATTTAGGTTGGAAATTTACCAGTCCCTATCGTTCAGGTGGTTCAAGCCGATACTTGACTATAGCTTTTATAATATGTCCAACTGAGAAAAAACACCTGCCAAAAAGAATTGTTAGAAAAGTCTATAACAAATTTTCCTATCCAACAAATGTAGAACTTAAAGGAAGTTCTCTTAATGTTGCAGCAAAAGAATTCGTTGCATCTGAAACTGTTAAAATGAGTAATAATAATCCTGACATTATTTTAGTTGCTATAACTGTAAAAAAGGAAAATGTTGAAACGCATATCCAAACTGACGGAAATAAAATATATAACTATATGTTAAAGTTATCACTGCTTGATAAAATAAAAAAAGCATCGGTAGTTAATTTAATTAGAGATAAACGAACCATTAAAGTTAAATCTGGAAATAGTTTAGTTGATTATTTGCAAACAGAGTTGTGGTTTGAAAAAAAGGTTGCAACAAAACTAATTGATATTCCATCGGAAAGTCATGTTGTTCATAACTTACAGTTTATTGATTGGATAAATAATCTAATATGGTCACATTATGAAGATTCAAATTCTTCAGCATTTAGAATTCTTTTACCTAAAATTGACAATAAAAAGCTGTTTTTTTAAAGAATAATTTAACGCATACTACTAATAATAAGGATATAAACCATAATCTAACCGCTCATAATCAAAAACAAGATTAAACAGCAAGTTTAATTCTTGTTGAATTATTACATCAGAAATCATCTCCTGGATACCTGTTTTTAACTTTTCTTTACTTAAAACAGAATTACCATGATGAATGAAAAGCCGCTGATATACTTTTTGTTTTAATTCATTATTGAATAAAAATTGATAGGTTAATCCCTTTTCTATATAGATTTTTTTTGTTCCATTTAGTTTAATTTCTTTAAAAGGATAACTGTAAGAGATAGCAGGACGAAGTGCTGTAGAATAATATCTTACTTCGATATTTATATTTTCTTCTGCAATTTCTTTCCATAAATTACTATGAAAAATCAAAGTATCTTTATGATAATTTATATTCCAAAGGCTTTTATTCCTGCTTTTCTGTTTCACTTTATCCAAAATATACTGGATTCTTTCAGGCGAATCTTTAATAACTAAATTTCGTATTAACCCTGTTTCGGTAATTTCTTCATAAGAACTACAGATTTCACGGGCATGCCGTACCCGCGCTGCTCTATTCTGATACCGGTATTTATAAATAAATGAACAATAGTTGATAGGGAAATCGATTTTATTTTCGATATTATACTTGATTAAACGAAGTGCTGTGAGCTCCGATTCCAGTACCACTATTTTAGGCCCGTGTAAAAAAGTATATCCTCGTTTAACCAATTTTTTATAATTATGCGGGGTACATCTGATCTGATGAAGATTTAAGAAATTAACACCAAGAGATTTTAAATCTTTAATCAACGTAGTTAACTTATCAAAATCTTCGGGGATAGCCGGAATTTCAACTGTTACATTTTCAATAACTTTTACAGCAAATTTAATAGCATTTAATTTATATCCAATAGCACTTAAATCGAATCGAATCTCATTTAATCCGGCATCTTTTAGCATTACAAATTTTTCTTCTGTAGCCAAAATCCCATTAGTATATAACCAGATATAAATTTCAGGGCCAAAAGCATTTCGAACCGCTGAAATATATTGTAATGTTTTTTCAAAGGTTAAAAAAGGTTCTCCTCCACTTATACTAACTCCCTTAAAACCAAACTTTTTTATATAAGCAATATAATCCTCTACATGAGGGAATTCTATTGTATTGGTTGTTGGCACCGACTCCTCTTTTTGTTCTGTTGGGCAATAAAAACAACTGGCATTACAAATTCCATTGATAAAAAGGCACGACCAATATCCCTGTCCACAAAAATTGCAACCAGGTGAAATATTTTTGCAATCGAACTTTGAATTATTGAAATCCCATTGAACAGCATCATTTATCGATTCTAATATTGCTTCCCGCTCCTTTGATGCTTGCAAAATTCCTTCTGATGAAGCAAACTTCAAATCATCATAAAAACCGGCATATTCCTGTCGATTTTTTTCAATCATTAGTTCAAACTCTGTTTTCATTAATTATTAATGATTAATAATTTGGAAAAGTTTTCCAAAAATAATCTATTTTTAAATAGTTTTTTATCATTATTAAAATCCTCTTATCGTTTTTCGATAACGAAAAATATTGATAACTAAATTGTTAATAAAAAACTTCCTTTTTTTTTTCATTCCAAATTACAAATATATATATTACAAAATCTTACATTAAATATAACTATTAGCTAAAATAATCGTAATCAAACCTAAACCTCTTCGATTATTTCGTTGTTGATATTAGTAAACCAAATCATATGATATTTTAAATGGAGTTTTTAGATTTAATCCCTGAGGTTATTTTCGAAATTGACAGAAATTTGACCATCAAATATATCAATGTTTCAAGTGAGAAAATAACAGGGTATAAGCGTGAGGAGTTAATTGGTAAAAAAATTAAATTAGAAGACTTTTTCCCTTCTGATAATATTCCCAGGATACACCATAGTATTTCAGAAAATTTTAAGGGAAACCATATTACCGGGAATAATTATAAAATACTAAATAAGAGCGGACAGGAAATTATTTTAAAAATCCATAATTACCCTATAAAAAAAGATGGAAAAATTGTTGCATTAAGATGCCTTGCTGTTAACATTACCGAGCAGGAAAATAAATTACGTGCCTTAACAGGAAAAGAATATCATTATAAACAAATATTTCTTAATTCTCCGATTGCATACCAATCTACTAATTCAGAGGGTATTATTATTGATGTTAATCCCGCATGGGAAAAAACTGTTGGCTATAGCCATGAAGAAATTGTTGGTAAGAGTTTAAAATTTATCCTTCCCGAAGATTATCATGCAGAGTTTAACAAGATCTATGCTACTTTTAAAGCAAAAGGTGAAGTTAATAATATAGAATTTAAGATTAAGAAAAAAGACGGGCATTTGATCTATGTGAGCTACTATGGGAAAGTCGAATATGCACAGGATGGAACTATTTTAAGGACTCATTGTGTTTTTACGGATATAACAACACAAAAACAAGCCGAAGAAAGATTAAAAAAATCGGAGAAAAAATTCAGAGAGCTTAATGCCACCAAAGATAAATTTTTCTCCATCATTGCACATGATTTAAAGAACCCATTTAACGATTTAATTGGTTTTACCCAATTACTGGCTGCAAACATTAACAAATACGACAAAGATAAAATTGAGCAATTTGTACAAATCATTCATCAAAGTTCGAAGTTAGCTTACGGATTGCTTGAAAACCTGCTTGAATGGTCGAGAACTCAAACCGGTACATTAAAGTATCGTCCTGAAATTATTGATTTAAAAATGATTATACAAGAAAACCTTGACCTTTTACATTCTAATGCCAGAAATAAAAATATCAATATTATTTCGGAGATTGTGGAAAGTAATTTTGTATATGCTGACCGCAATATGGTTCACACCATTGTTCGTAATTTAATATCAAATGCTATAAAGTACACAAACAATGGAGGTTATGTAAAACTTACAAGCAGGGCTTTAAAAGATTTTATTGAAATAATTATTGAAGATAATGGCGTTGGTATTGATGAAAATAATATTCAAAAACTTTTTCGCATAGATGAAAGTTATACAACACCCGGTACCCAAAGAGAAAAAGGCACAGGGCTAGGTTTAATATTATGCAAAGAGTTTGTAGAAAAAAACGGAGGAGAAATAAAAATTAACAGCAAACCAAATAAAGGCAGTATTTTTTCTTTTACCTTACCAACCAATAACCCGGATGACCATTAAAACAGGTCAACCGAAATATTTTGAATAAATGCTGTATAAGATACTTCATCTTCTAAACGAGCCATAGATAATAGTATGATAACCGACTTTTCTTCACCGGAAGTACTTTGAATATTTACTTCCTTTCTTTCGCCCACAATTTTTTCTGCATTAGGATCAAGCAGCGAATTTATAAATTCATTATCATACTTTTCATTAGGGAATAATTTATTGATTTTTCTTCCAAGCACAATATCTCTTTCAATTTCCCATAGCTCTTCTGCAGCTTTGTTGAAAAATTTTATTACCCCAGCCTGATCGATTGTTAATATAGCGTCGGAGGCTCCTTCCAGCGTTCGTTCGGTTCTTTTCTGTACTTTTTCAATTTCTTTAAATTGATGTTTTACTTCTTCGCGTGCTTTTTTCAACTGCGCTTTCAGGTCAACCCTTGATTGTTTCAATTCTTCTTCTTGTTGTTTAAGAAGCTCTGTTTGTTTTTGAGTTTCTATCTCCATTAATTTTTCATTGGTGATATCATTTCCAATGTAAATTATTTTAGAAATATCATCATACATATCTTTAGCAGCAGAGAGCGATACTCTAACCCAAATATCCTTATCTTCCTTTGTTCTTTGTCTAAGAGTGCCTTCCCAGCTATCTCCTGTTGATACTTTATCCCAAATATCTTTAATTTTGTTTAAATCAGATTTATCAACAAAATCAAAAATACTTTTTTCTTTAAGGTCGTAAAGCGGATATCCCATTATATCGACAAATAATTTATTACATTCGAGCAAATCGCCGGTAGGCAAAAATTCTACTTTAATGGTTGACTTATTTAAAGCATCTATTTGAGCCTGATAATCAAGGAATTTCTTCTTTTGGTCAGTCGTATCAATGGCAAGAAATAAGATTTTTTCTACACTTCCGTCTTCTTTCCTCATACAGGTATATGTAGAAATAGTCCATAAATCGCGCCCTTGTTTAGTAACATGTTTCATATCCCCTTCGAAATGTTTTCCTCCATTGGCAAGATTTGTCCACAACTTATCGAACCAACTCCTATCTTTCTTATTGATAAACAGAGAAATATGCTGTCCTTCAACCTCTGAATTTTTTTCATAACCCAATTTTTTAAGGAACTTTGTATTTGCATAAATTAGTGTACCATTAGGGTCGTATTCGGCTCTGATTAAGGTATGATTCACTGCATTTGTAAAAGTTATAAATTTTTCGCTTTGCCTTGCAGCCTCTTCTTGTGTTGCCTGCAATTCTTCCATATTTTGGCGCATTTGCTCTTCCTGAGCTGCTAAAGCCTCGGCCTGTTCTCTCGATTCTTTTAGAAGTTTAGATGTTCGTGTATTAATTTTTACATTTGAGATTGTAGAAGCAACACTTTCAGCTACTTTTTCTACAAACTCAACAATATGTTTTTCAATTTCTTTAATAGCTCCAATTTCAATAACGCCATGAACCTCATCATTTATTTTTAAAGGAACAACAAGCAAACACCCAGGTGTTGCTTTACCTAATCCAGAAGTAATATTTACATAGGTTTCTGGAACATCAGTCATATAAATTGTTTCCTGTTCTAATACGGCAGCTCCAATAATTCCTTCGCCCATCTCAAGCCTTTTATCGGCATATTTACGCCTTTCATAGGCATAACAGGCCGTCATTTTCATATGTTTATCGGCTTCATCCTCATCATCAATAATAAAAAATGCGCCCTGGTTTGCATGAATATATTTTACCAGTCCACTTATTAAATTGTAGGAAAGCTCTTCCAGATTATCAGTATCTTTTCTTAGAATATCGCCAAATTTAGCAAGCCCTTCGGCAATCCAGTTTCTTTGTTGGTCTTCTTTTCTTCTTCGGTCTTCTTCTTCTTTATTTTTCTTTAAATTATCGCGTAAATCTAAAATTGATTGTCCTAAAACATCATCTTTTCCCTGAACTTTATATTCAGCATCAATATTTCCCATTCTGATTTTTTCGACAAAACGGAATATTTTCTGATTTTTGTCAAATTCGTGTTTTAATGATTTATGGAGAGTTTCAGAAGTATCGGCATATTTTCTACTTATTAGGTAGGCATAAAAAGCCAATACAAAAGGAGATAAATCCAAAATTAAATAAACCGGATTGTTTTTATGAATCTCAATTACTTCGGAGAAACTTATTTCTTTGATAAAAAAGTCAACAGTTAAAATAAATAAAACAGTTAATAATCCAATAATAAAACCACTAACAGTATATTTAAAAACGATACTTTGTGAATTTTTCTCTTTCATAAACACTTTTTATATTTTTTTGGGAAAATAAAAATAATAAATCTTTTCAACAAATTTCTATTACCCAATATATAATTTTTCCGTGGATGATACGATAATAATCACTTTCTGTTCTATATTTATTATAAAAATTTTTTATTTAGCTTATTAACAGCAAGATATTATAAATTAATGTGCTGCTTTTAACATATAAAAAGCAATTTGATCGAGGGGTAGAACTTTATCGACAGCACCGAGCTTTATTGCTTCTTTAGGCATACCAAAAACTACACACGATTTTTCATCCTGAGCAATGGTTTTTGCTCCCGCTTCTTTCATTTCGAGTAAACCTCTAGCTCCGTCATCTCCCATTCCGGTCATGATAATACCCACAGAGTTTGCACCTGCATATCGGGCGGTTGATCGGAATAATACATCAACTGATGGCCGGTGCCGGTTAACCAAAGGGCCTTCTTTTACTTCGACAAAATATCGTGCTCCGCTTCTTTTTACCAGTGTATGGAAATTTCCCGGAGCAATAAGCGCTCTTCCCCGAATAACCGAATCGTTATTTTCAGCTTCTTTTACGGTTATTTTACATATTTCGTTAAGGCGGTTAGCAAATGATGTAGTAAATTTTTCGGGCATATGCTGCACAATTACAATTCCAGGCGAATCGGGTGGCAATGCGATAAGAAAATCTGTTAAAGCCTCAGTACCACCTGTTGATGCTCCAACTACGACCACCCTTTCTGTAGTTTTTATCATACTTTGCTTAAACGAGCGAGGAATGATAGCATCGGCAGTATATTTAGGTTCAACATTTATAGGTGGGGGGCTAATATTTCGACGTTTTAATTTTGCATGGGCAGCAGCTTTTATGGCATCGCAAATTCGAAGCTTTGATTCCAAAATAAATTCTTTGGAATACATATGAGGCTTGGTGATGATTTCTAAAGCACCATATTCTAAAGCTTTTAAAGCTGTTTCGGTGCCTTTTTCTGTTAAACTTGAGATGATTACAACCGGCATAGGATGTTGCGACATAATCTTTTTTAAGAATGTTAATCCATCCATTTTAGGCATTTCAATATCGAGTGTTATTACATCGGGTATTTCGTTTTTAATTTTTTTTGCAGCAATATAGGGGTCCGAAGCTGTTGCCATTACTTCAAGGCCTGGATCTGAATTTATAAGTTCTGTAAGGTTTTGCCTTACAACCGCAGAATCATCAACAATTAAAACTCTTATTTTGGATTTTGGCATCTTATTTAAAAATAAATTAGATGATAGATTATTAAATCTAAAAAAATTAATGAAACATCCATGCACATAATTTCACAAAATGGGATGAATATAACATGAACGTTGCATGAGACCAATCAATAAACTAAATTATACTCTCAAGAAATATCTGTTTATTACTTTTTAATATTATTATTTTGTTTCTGTACATATCGTTGTTTAACCTCGCCTGTATCGGTAAAAAAAATAATTTTGCGCCCTAGCTTCCCTCCCACACTCGAACTTACTACCGGAATATTTTCTTCGGCAAGCATTTCTTTAGCAAAGACAATATTTCTTTGGCCAACATTAAATTTTGGGTTTTCAGTTTCAATAACTTCGCCACCACCAAATATTTTAGCTTTCAAGTTAAATTTTTTACTTCCAAAATTTATCATCTTTTCCACAAGCTTTTCAATGGCAATATTTCCATATTTTGGAGATGCCAAACCGTCGCCATTCCATAATGGCAACATATAATGGCACATTCCGCCATACTTTAGTACAGGATCGTAAAGGCATACAGCTACACACGAGCCCAGGATTGTATTAATCTGAAAAGGCTCTTTGCTGGCATACAAAGCCGCCGGATATAAAAAGTGTGATTGATAATTATTCATTTTAAAAAATTTTCCCTAAAAAGTTTCCTCCCCATCTCCAAAAGTTTTATCCTCATCAAAAAAAAGTTCGTTCCCATCAAAAGCAAAACCGCTGATATCTGATTCAATTTCGGGAATTGTAATAGAAAATTTGGTACCCTTACCATGTTCACTCTCAATTTCAATTTCTCCGTTTAATAAATCTAACAAAGCCTTATTTATTGATAATCCCAATCCGTGCCCTCTGTTTATAGAATTAATTCCGGAGTCTAAACGCCTGAAACGGTCGAAAATTATTTTCTGGTTTTCGTCCGAAATACCAGTACCAAAATCTTGTACATATATTTTTAGTTGTTTATTATCCAGCCATGCTTTGATTATAACTTTATTATTATCAAAACTAAATTTTACGGCATTACTTACAAGATTTGAGACGATCAATCGCAACTTTTCAGGGTCTGTTTTAAAGAAAAAAGGTTTTTCGTCCGAGGCCGGGATATCAAATTGTAATTCAATATTTAACTTTTTCTTTTTACTTTCATACTTAAACGAATCGATTACACTTTCGAGTAAGTGCCTTACATCAACATTTAATATTTCAGGAAAAATTTCACCAGCTTCAATTTTTGCTGCCACAAAAATATTCCTCAACTGAAAATCAAGGTTAAAGGCTTCGGAATATATCAAAGAAACCATGGAAATTACTTTCTTCCAGTTTTCTTTCTCTACAGATAAGATGTTTTTTGATAAAGCAAGAATAGAAGCAAATGGATTAATAATTTCATTGGTAATATTAGAAATAAAATGGCTTTTCAGGGCTTCTGACTCTTCCAACTTTTTATTTACTTTTTTAAGTTCGTAGTTAAGTTCCTGAACTTCTTTCAGCGCTTTCTTGTTCTGTTCGAATCGCTTTTTAAGTTCATCAATTAGTTCCTGATCGGTTAGCTCGCTCATAATCTGTATTTTTATTAATGATTTTCTATTTTCTTCTAAATATTGTTGGCCTTATTTGTTCTAACGGAACATTCATTCCTAAAATAGATTCAGAATGCCCAATGAAAAGATACCCTCCTTTTTTAAGCTTATAGCAAAGTTTATTAATTACCTCCTCCTGAGTATCTCTGTTAAAATATATTAAAACATTTCGGCAAAATATCACATCGTAAACATCAGAAATATTATACGTTTCATCCATGAAGTTTAATCTTCGGTATTCAACTTTGTCTCTTAAGTCCTTAGTCACACGTACAGTCTTAGCCAACCGGTCTTTACTTCGCAGAAAATATTTTTTCTTTATTTCCAATGGGATATTTATAATCCTTTCTTCTTTAAAAACAGCCAATACAGCTTTTTGAAGTATTTGGGTTGAAATATCAGTTCCTAATATTGAATAATCAAATTTAGGGTTATTTTTTTTAAACTCGTTTAGTGTAATAGCTATAGTATATGGCTCTTCGCCGCTTGAACATCCAGCGCTCCAAACTTTAAAGCTCTTATTAAAACTATTTGATACTACAAACTCAGGAAGAATCGTATGTTTAAGAAAGTCAAAATGTACTGGTTCTCGATAAAAATCAGTTTTATTGGTGCTAACAACATCGAGCATGTGTATAATTTCATTTTTTTGGCCAATGTCGCTAAAAACAAAATCGGCATATTCTTTAAACGAAGTTATCTTAAGCTCCCGTAAACGTTTTTGCAGCCTACTCTGAAGCATCACTTTTTTTACTGGTGGCATTTTAATGCCCGATTGCTGAAAAATAAATTTACTTAACCGGTCGAAATCGTCGGAAGTCATTTTAGCATTAAAAATCTGGTTTAATGTTTGATCTACCATTTATTTAAAATTAATACTTAATACTAAAAAAAGGGGGATGGGGCAATCCCCCTATCGATTTATTATAATCGATACCCTAACCTAAAATTTATCTATGAGAATGCCCCATGATTAAAATTTTTCGTACTCGTCGTCAACATTTTTATTGTCGAACATTTTTAAATCAATTCCAGATGATTTTTTAGTTTGATCTCTATTCTCTTTTAAATGATTGTGTTGCTTTTTATCAGAATCATCCTTTTTATCTTCTTTTATATTCGATTTAAACTCGATTTTTTTAGTTTTCTTATTCTTTTTTTCACCAGTGATAAAATAGGCAATATTTTCCTTAAGCTGTTGAGCCTGGCTGGCCAATTCTTCAGAGCTTGTTGCTAATTCTTCAGAAGCGGCAGCATTCTGTTGAGTTACCTGATTTAATTGTTGTATGGCATTATTTACCTGGTCGGCACCTGAATTTTGCTCCATACTTGCAGCAGAAATTTCCTGCACCAGTTTGGATGTTTTTTCAATTTCAGGGATAATTTCCATCATCAAACCACCTGCATCTTCGGTAACTTTCACACTCTTATTTGACAATCCAACAATTTCGTCGGCAGCCACTTTACTTCTTTCGGCAAGTTTTCTAACCTCGGCTGCTACAACTGCAAAACCTTTCCCATGCTCACCGGCTCGGGCTGCTTCTACTGCAGCATTCAAAGCCAAAATATTGGTTTGGAAAGCGATATCATTAACAACAGATATTTTATCTGCAATTTGGCGAATTGAATCCAGGCTTTCCTGAGCGGCTTCGGCAACTTGTTTAATTCCGGTTGTTGCTTCAATAGAAATTTTCTCGGTTTGTTGCGCATTATCGGTATTTTGCTGAATATTAGAAACCATTTCTTCCATTGATGAGGAAACCTCTTCGGCAGATGATGCCTGTTCGTTTGCTCCTTGCGACAATTGTTGTGAGCCGGAACTCATTTGCTGACTGGCAGACGCAATATTATCTGCACTTAAATCAACATTTTCTACAATATCCTGGAGTTGAACAACCATACGGTTAAGTGCTTTAGCTAACATTCCTACTTCGTCTTGCTGATTAATTTCTACAGTAGCAGTTAAGTCACCATCGGCAACTTTGTTTGCAAAATCAACTCCTTTATTTAAACCGCGGCTAAGATTCCTGGAAACCAAAGTAACCACCAAAATAAACACAGCAACAGCAATTGCTACGGCTAATATGATTGATAAACGTACCTGATTCAAATATTGAAATAATATATTTTCATAAAATGATGCAACTACATATGAATCAATCTCAGGAATATATTCGAAATATTGTTGTTTCCATTCTCCTTCGGCAGTTTCAGGCCATTTATACCTCGATTTGCCTTTATCAGATTGTGTTTCTTTAATTTGTTTAAAAAATGTAAATCCTGAAGCATCTTCGCCTTCTTCTGTTGGATGAATGACAAAAGTACCATCGCTGGAAACCATAAATGGATATCCTGTTTCAAAATATTCTTTTGAATCAAAAATACTTTTTAAACCTTCCATATCTTTCTCTCTAATTCCAACATACAAAATTCCTTGTATTTGCCCATCTATCCAAATTGGCTCGTAAGCTGTTAAATAATAATCATCAACTACAAAAGCTCTTCCCTGGTATGTTTGCCCTGATTCAATCGTTCTAACAACATCAGAGGTATTAGGAATAAAAGTTCCTGTAGCTCTTTTCCCTTCTTCATTCATTACATTGGTAGATATACGTAAATATCCTCCATTAATTTTTTGGAAAATTGTTGTTGTTGCACCGGTTGCTTCCTGTATTTTATCAACAATTTCATTATCAGAATTAATTTCTTTTTCGCCTAGTATAAAATTTTGTATTGTTTCTCTTTTAGAATTAAGAGACTCCTGGTTAACAGCATTTACTTCATAAGTATCTTCTCCAAAAGTAGGTTCACCATAATTATAAAAAATTTCGTGAGCAGCTTTTATTGCATAATTTACCCTATTTTGACTTTCATCAATTTGCACATTTATTATACTCACCAAATCATCTAATTGCTCATACATTCGTTCATCAGCGTCATCAATAATTCTTTCCTTTTGGCTGTAAAAAGTATAGATTCCAAATCCTGCAAAAATAATTACTGTAACAATACTTAATATTAAATTAAGCCGTACACCTATTTTTAAGTCGTTTATTGATTTCATAAGCTTTTATTTATTAGTTTGTTGTTTCGTTTATTCGTTTGTTATTGTTGTTGTTTTAATTCTATTTATTCTATTTATTCTTTTTTTGTTGATTTTTTGTCCATTTTCATTTCTCCCTCGTTTGTTTTTTCTTTTAAGGATACAATTTCATCGGATGAAAATACTTTTTCCATATCCAGCAGCATGATAAACTTTTCGTCAACTTTTACCATACCATAAATAAATTCCGATTTATATTTACTGCCAATACTTGGCGGAGGTTGTATCTGGCTGTCGTCAATTTCGAGTACAGCCTGAACAGAGTCGACCAAAGCACCAACCTGAACCATGTCATTATCTAATTCAACTTCCATTACCACAATACAAGTATTGCTGGTATACTCAGTAGGTGTCATCCCGAATTTAATTCTGGTATCAACAACCGGAAGAACTGTACCGCGTAAATTAATTACTCCTTTCATATATTCGGGAGCTTTGGGTACTTCTGTTATTTTTGTCATTTCGAGGATATTAAGCACTTTGCCAACATGTGCAGCAAATTCTTCATCGCCCAGTTTAAATGACAAATAGGAATTAATCTTGGTTAATGTTTCTTTTTCCATAAATTCTATTTTTTATTGTTTTTCTTCTATATTTTCTTTAGAGAATTGTGCAATCATTTTATTAGGATCCACGACCAAGGCCACGGTACCATCGCCTAGAATGGTTGCACCTGATATTATTTCTTGTTTTTTATATAATTTACCAAGAGATTTTAAAACTGCCTGATATTCACCTACTACATCATCAACTACCAATCCTATTTTCTGGTCTGAATATCTTACAATAATAATCTGTTCAACAGCTTGTGTACCTTCAGGCAAGCCAAATTCTTCTCTTAAATAATAAAATGGAATTTGTTCTCCATCAAGAATAATCATATTATTATAAGTGTTTACAACATTTTTATGCTCTGTTGCATAAATCTTACCCACAGCATTAAGAGGAATGATATAATGATTTTCGTCAATTTTAACCAGCAAACCATCAATTATAGATAATGTTAATGGCAATTTTATGGTTAATGTTGTCCCAATATTAACTTCCGAATCGATTTCTACTTCGCCTCTAATCTCAGCCAATTTTCTTTTTACCACATCCATACCTACACCTCTGCCTGAAACATCGGTAACATTAACGGCAGTAGAAAAACCAGGAAGAAAAGTTAAATCTAGAATTTCTTTTTTTGTTAAAACGGCATCTTTGCTAATCAACCCTTTTTGAATGGCCTTATTTCTTATTTTTTCAGGATCAATACCTGATCCGTCATCGCTAATTTGAATAATAACATTGGCGCCTGAATAAAAGGCTTTTAAAAGGATTTTTCCCTGCTCCGGTTTATTCAGTTTTTTACGTTGCCCGACAGGCTCTATTCCATGATCAATACTATTTCTAAGTATGTGTAAAAGCGGATCGGTAAGGCTTTCGATGATGGTTTTATCAAGTTCGGTATCCAATCCTTCGGCACTGAATGCAATATCTTTATTTTGTTCTTTCGACAAATCTCTTACCAGCCTTTGAAAACGGGTAAGCATAGTTTCAATAGGTACCAAAACAATATCAAAAGCATTGTCGCGTAATTGTCGGGATAATTTTTGTACATTTTCGGCAATTGCAGAAAGTTCTGAATCGCTGGTTTGTTCGGCATATAAACTCAAACGCGCCTGAGTGGTAACAAGCTCACTTACCAGGTTCATCATCCGGTCTAGCTTACTGGATGAAACCCTGATGCTTGAAATAACATTTTCTTTTACCGATGGCAAAGGGCCTGATTGTTGAATCGCTTTCTCAATTTCGCTTAAATCGTTATCTTTCTTATCTGAATTATTTTTAATTACTTGCTGTATTTCAGATAATCCAATATCAGGTTTTTCTCTGGCCAATTCAGTTAATTGATCAACTATTCTTTCGTTCATTAAAATATTATAATCGGCAACCTCACTAATTTCCAGTTTGCACTGGTCTTCAACAAAAATAAATACATCATTTATAGTATTAACATCTTCTTTGGTTGCAAGTAATATCTCCCAATAAGTGTAACATTTGGTAACATCAATTTTATCTATATCAGGGACTTTATTAAAATGAGAATAAACTTTGCAATCACCCAATGTGTGAAGCTCATCTAATAAAAACAGCGGATTTGTGCCATCATTAAAAATATCTTTGTCAGGCTCAAAGTATATGTAATAAGTTTTCAGTTTCGACAATTCTTTTTCATCAGAAACAACTATATTTTCTGAATTTTCAACTTGCAGTTCAGTAAATTTTTTTGCTCTTATAATCAAATCATTATGCTGCGCTTTTAAATTTTGCGAATCTAAATTATCATCCGTAAGCAATACTTTCATATGATCGACAGACTGAAGTGTAATATCCAGCAAATCACGAGTTACTTTTATTTTATTTTCACGAACAAGGTCGTAAATATTTTCAAGATGGTGGGTAAATTCACTCAATTTATGAAACCCAAACATAGCACCACCACCTTTAATAGAGTGCATAGCCCTGAAAACCCTCTCGATTAATTCTTTATTATTGGGGTCGTTTTCGAGTACCAGTAGCGCATCTTCCAGATCTTTAATATTATCTGTAGCTTCTTCAATAAATTTTTCTATAAATTTATCCATTAGCGTAAAACTTTTTTAAGTGCAGCAATTAATTTAGCAGGAACAAAAGGTTTAATAATCCAACCGGTAGCACCGGCTTCTTTTGCTTCCATTTTTTTCGAAGCTTGTGATTCTGTTGTTAAAAACAAAATGGGTATTCGCTTATAACTATCCATTGCCCTGATGTTTTTAATCAATTCAATGCCATTCATTTTAGGCATATGCAGGTCGGTAATTACCAGATCGATAGGCCTGCCATCTAAAAATTTTAAGGCATCGGTGCCATCGTCGCCAACCAAAACATTATAGCCTTCGTTTTCGAGCGTGAAGCTTACAACCTCCCGGATACTCTCAGAATCGTCGACAATTAAAATATTTTTACTCATGATGTATTAGTTTTTCTTTATGCTGTAAATATTCTATTGATATCAGAATTATTAAATAATGAATTTAAATCTTCATTTAAATCAGTAGTAAAAGCAATCTTCTTTTTCATTTTTTTTGCACTCTTACTTAATGAAAAAAGAAACTGGACAAATGATAAATCCATGTTATTCACATTTTTGATGGTAAAATCAATTTCCTGATGGCCAGTAAATGCTTTTAAAATTTTTTCTTTTATTTCTTCAATGGAGTAAATGGTTAACTCTTTATCTAACAAAATGTTTACTTTTTTTACTCCTTTTTTCTTCGCAGATTTTATTTGCATATCGGTTTATTTTATAGTATTAAAAGAATTCAATATCACCATCTTCGTCAGAATCAATGGCTATATCCATTTCATTTTCCTGAATAATTTGATCGTGAATCAGGTGCTCGGTTTGCATGGTATAATATTCTTTTAACTTTCTCAGATTTTCTTCTTTGGAAATATCCGATTCCTGATTTTCAGTTTTTAGTTTATAATTGATTGTATTTAATTCGGTAATAATATCTTCAATAACTTTTTCAAAAAATTTGTAATATTTAATCTCAGCAATTGATTTTTTAATAATTTTCAAAACATCACTACTAATTTGCCTGTTTTCTTGTAGCTTCTCATCAATTTTATCGCCCGAATTTTTTATTTCACCAACAAATGCTCCAAATCGGCTTATATAATCGTCGGATAAAATATTTTGGCCATTATTTTCTTTAAAATCCTGGAAATTATTTTTGATATGAGTTAAATCTTTAAAGATTTTATAAACTTTTAAATAATTATTATTGATATCAGAATAAAGATTTTTTATCTGTAAAACAGCTTTTTCTGTTTCATTATTTTCAACTGAAACTTTTTGAATGTACTTAATTGAATCGGTAAACGATTGATCCAAATTTTTAGTTAGATCACTTAATTTTGCAAAACATAAATCAATAATACTTAGTTGTTTTTCTAACCCTGCAATATCCTGATTAATTTTCTTGTTTTGGCTAAATTTCTGATCAAGAACGTTATTGGCTGTCGAAAATAATTTTATTAAATCATCATATAATTTAAGCCCATTATCGTCGAAAAGTATTTTATCGCCTTTTTGGGAGATAAATTTCATATTGTCGCCAATATTTAAAAACTGGTTGATAATAATTTCGAGAGCCGACTGATACTCTTTATTTGCATGTATAAGCTGAGCAGCCTGCAACCCTGCAATATCACGAATCCGAAGGAAACATTTTGCCAAATCGTTTAAATGGGTATCGTCTTTATTTGTGTTTTCGAATGCTTCTAACTCTTTTATTAAGTCACGATGTGTTTTTTGAATATGTTCCATTTTTTGTTGGATGATATCCTGGTATTGTAGCTTTTTAATAATATCATCAACACTTTGCGTAGATTTTTCGGAACTTTCAATTATTTCAGGAATCAACACTTGATTCTTTTTGTACTTTTTCTTTAAAATTTCGAGTACCTTCTGAATATCAATAATTAATGACTCTACATTAATTTCTTTCTGTTCTTTTATATGATATAAATTATCCAAAGATATTTTAGATACTTTTCGAAGATGATTTAGGTTTTTTACAACTTTTTCTGATAATATTTTTATTTCGTTGATAATTTGGCTGGTAACCTGATTTTGCTGTTCAATCTTGCTTTTTTCTTCGTCGGAAATATGAGAAATAGTAAGATTTAAGTTAGCAACCAGGTATTTTAAGCTCATTAAATTCTGACTGTAGTTTTTAAAAGGAAAAAACACAAGCCGTAAATGATTGGTAATTTTATCAAACGCATCAATGGCAATATCTAATTTATAGTCAAAAAGCTCAATCCTGGCTTTCAGGCTATCGTACAACTTTTCTATCTGGTTATAAAACTCACGGCTTTTATTATCATTAAAATGTTCTAAAACGCTATTAATGTTATCATTAATGATTTTAGATTTTATATAAATGGTTTTAAATTCAGCATTAAGTTTAAGAAAATCATCGGCTGAACATTCGTGCAACGAAATCAAATTTTTATCAATATTAGAAAACAGTGCTGCAATTTCTTCAACAGAGTATGTATCAAGTAATGCCCTTAATTCTATTTTATTTTCTATTTCTTTATCGTAGCTCATGAATCAAAATCATTTTTTTATTCCCAATGCATTATAAACTTTTTCTAAAAAATCCGGGATATTTATAGGTTTTTCAATAACATCAACAGCCCCTAAATCTTTAGCAATAATCTTATTTTCTTTGTTAGCAAAAGCAGTAACTATAATGGTTGGAATACTTTCTAAGTCCTGATTTGATTTTATTTTTCGTAAAAGATCAAACCCGTTTTCATTAGGCATTAACAGGTCTAAAAGAATAAGCTGGGGCACGAACGAATTTAATTTATCCTCAGCCTCCTTGGCATTATATGCAGTTTCAACATTAAAACCATCATCTTCGAGAATTGCTTCGAGCAAAACCAAATTTGTTTCAGAATCATCAACTATCAAAATATTATGTTTTATCATAACTATATATTTGGTTACAAATGTTTTATTTGTTTATTGTGTTTAATTTTATTAAATTTAAAATCAACCCTTTTTTCATATTGTAAATTTACGTTGAATAAATACTTTCGTACAACAAATATGCTATGACATTGATTACTAAACATGATGATTTACATCACCAAAAAAAGAGGGTTAAATCATTTTTTTAAAAAAAGATTTTAATATTTTTACCGAAACGACAAGGTTTTATGACTTTAGAAAAAAATAAAAACTTATTTGATATTTTATTTCCTGATAAAAATATTATAACTAATGAGGATATTGAACTTATTAAAGCCAATAGTGAGATTGTTCAATACAATAAAAAAGATGTAATTTTTAAGCAAAATACGCTTACATCGCATATCATGTTTATAAAATCGGGGTTAATAAAAATTTTTAAAGAGGGAAAAAACAACAAATTCATTATTTTAAAAATAGCAACTCCCGGAAATTATTTGGGGTTAATCTCAATATATGGCGAAACTACTTTTCAATACTCAGCGTCGGCTATAGAAAAATCAGAAATATTATTTATCAATATCAACATCTTTAATGATTTACTCAAAAAAAATGGCACCTATGCCACTTTTTTAATAAAAAACTTAAGTAAAGAAAATTTATTTGTAGTAGACCGGCTAATTTCACAATATCATAAACAACTGCCCGGTAAAATTGCTGATTTAATCCTTTATTTCTCTGAAAAAATTTATCATTCTGACAAATTCGAATTACCGCTTACCAGAAATGAACTGGCAGAATTTGCCGGTACAACAAAAGAAAGTTTAATTAGAACATTAACAGAGTTTAAAAACGATAAAATAATTGACCTGGACGGTAAATTCGTAAAAATTAAAAGTATGGACATTATAAAAACGTTAAGCAGAATAGGCTAATAATGAATAAATATAATTTTCTTATTGTAGATGATATTTTTATTAACCGGCTATTGCTAAAAGAAATATTAATTGACATCACTAACCAAATAAACGAAGCTGAAAATGGCAAAGATGCAATTGAGATTTTAAAGAATAATAATATCGATATTGTATTAATGGACATAGAAATGCCGGTAATGAACGGATTAGAAACTACCAGGTATATTAGAGAAAACTTACCCGGCCCATTCAACAAAATTCCAATTATTGCACTTACAGCTCATAATCCCGACGATTTTTTTGATGATTATAATAGCGCAGGTTTTGATGAACTTTTAACAAAACCCTATTCGTTTGAAAAAGTTCTTAATGCTATAAAAAAAGCAAAATCTTAATTTTAAGTCAGTAAAATATCATAGTCATGAAAAATAATTATTTTTTGTACCGATCAACAATTATTATATTTCTTTCACTTCTCATCCTTACGTCATGTAAAGAAATACCCAAAGAAATCGGTGAGCCGGGTGTAAGCTATGAGCTGGCTAAACTTAGAAATAAACAGATTAAAAATATTTTTTATGATGTTTCCTTTACCATACCAGATTCAATTCAAAAACCTATTACAGGAAATGTGTCGATACATTTCGATTTTAACAAAAATTTAAGGAGCCCATTGATTTTAGATTTCAGAAATGAACCTAATTTCATTCAATCTGTAAAAAAAGATGGGAAAAAAATTAAGTATCAGTTTAAAAATGAGCATATTATTATTGCTTCTAAACATCTTAAAAACGGGAAAAATTCGATTGAAATTGATTTTATAGCCGGCGAAAGAGCCCTAAACCGCAATAAAGAATATTTATACACTCTGTTTGTTCCCGACAGAGCTTGTACTGCATTTCCATGTTTCGACCAACCATCGCTAAAAGCAATTTTCAAACCAACCATTACTGTATCAGGCAGTTGGATTGCAGTAGCCAATGCACCCCTTATAAATAAAGAAACAAACATCAATCAGCATACTTATATTTTCGATAAAACAGAACCCATTAGCACTTATCTATTTTCGTTTGTTGCCGGTAAATTCGAAGCTGTTAGAAAGAAAAATAACAATCGTGAAATTACCATGTACCACAGGGAAAGTGATACTGAAAAAGTACAGCGAAATACCGGCGAAATTTTTGATTTGATGTTTGGTTCCCTGGAGTGGCTTGAAAATTATACACAAATTGATTATCCATTTAAAAAACTTGATTTTATTGTAATTCCATCGTTTCAATATTCGGGCATGGAACACCCGGGAGCTGTTTTATACCGCGATTCTAAACTTTTTTTAGACCCCTCTGCCACCCTCCGCGATGAATTAAGCAGGGCTAACTTAATTGCACATGAAACAGCCCACATGTGGTTTGGCGATTTAGTAACCATGGAATGGTTTAGCGAAGTTTGGCTAAAAGAGGTTTTTGCCAATTTTATGGCCGATAAAATTGTAAATCCTCAATTTCCTGAAATAAATCATGAATTAAACTTTTTAATCAACCATTACCCTTCATCATACTCTATTGACCGAACCAAAGGAGCAAATCCAATAAGCCAGCAACTGGATAATATGAAAAATGCCGGCACTTTATACGGTCCCATTATTTACCATAAAGCGCCTATTATGATGCGCCACCTTGAACAATTAACCGGCGCAGATTCTTTACAGCAAGCAGTGCGTGAATACTTAACAAATTATAAATACCGCAATGCTACCTGGGATGATTTAATAGAAATCCTGGATCAGAAATCAAACATTGATTTAAAAACATGGAGTAATGTTTGGGTTTACGAACCGGGTATGCCACACTATATTACACAAAAAGCCTATAATACCAATAATCAAATACAGAATATTGTTATAGAACAAAAAGACCCACAAGAAAAAGGCCGATTATGGACACAAAATTTAAAAACAGCAGTCTCGGAAAATAACAAACTCCATTTTTTCCAGTCGCAAACTAAAGATACTTTTAATATTATTAACTTAAAAAAGCCTCTAACTACTACTGACTTTATCTTTCCCAATGCCGACGGGCTAGGCTACGGGTATTTTTTACCTGATGACTCCTCAACTAATTATTTGCTCGCCAATTTACATACAATAAACGACCAACTATTAAGATGTGCAATTTATATTGGTTTATGGGAAAACATGTTAAATCAAAAAATAGAACCACAAAAATTGCTGGAGTCCTATATACAATCTTTAAATTATGAGAACGACCCTCAAAACATAAATTTAATACTTGGCTATATTCAAACTATTTTCTGGAAGCTTCTCAACCAAAAAGAAAAGCAACATTTCTCTAAAATTCTTGAACAAAATCTATGGAGTAAACTACAAGAAGCAAAATCGGAAAAAACACAAACCAGCTATTTTAAATCTTTTGCTAAAATAGCCATAAACAAAGATGCAATCAATAATCTTATGCAGATTTTTCGAAAAGAAAAAACCATTAAAAAGCTACAACTTTCTACCCGCGATTTTACTGACCTGGCTTTTGAGCTTGCATTACGCGATATAAAAAATGCTAATGAAATTCTGGATACTCAATTTAAAAGAATTGAAAATATTGAACGTAAAGAAAGATTTAATTTTATCCGTCCAGCTCTTTCTGGCGATGAAAAAACGCGTGATCAGTTTTTTAATTCCCTGATGGATGAAAAAAACAGAGAAAAAGAACCCTGGGTTATTACATCCGTATACTATCTGAACCATCCTTTAAGAGCGCAATCCAGTATAAAATATATCAGTCCATCACTTAATGTCCTTCAAGAATTACAAATAACAGGTGATATCTTTTTTCCGGCACAATGGCTTAATGCAACTTTTTCGGGGCATTCATCTATTGAAGCTGTAACAGAAATCAACATTTTCTTAAATGAAAATCCGGATTATCCTGAAAATCTAAAAAATAAAATATTACAATCGACAGATATGGTTTTCAGGGCAAATTTGATTAAAAAGGAAGAAAATTAATGCGACAGGCTGTTAATTCGCTCGATCAGATCAATATTAAGCTGATATAATTCATCAACAATACCATTGTAATAGCTTTTAAGATTTTTTCCATTCTCGGGTGGATGATTTACTTTGTATAATAAATTACGACGAACAATTTCAGCATCATGCAAAATTTCCAGTAAGTTTTCCTGATTATTAACAGGCGAATACTCCATAAAAGAAAAGCATTCATCGATTACCTGCCTGGAAAGGAAGTTAATATCTTTTTTAATATCTCTGCAACTAGCCATAAAATTAACAATAATTAAATCATCATAGGATATCAAATTTAAAGTAAGATAGAAGTAAAATTTGAAAAAACAAAAAATCCTGATTTAAAAATGACTAATAATTTGCTTTAAATGAATTATTTTGAATGATACTATTAGGAATTTTAGAGATTTTATAATTTTCCTGATATTTTATTAAACTTACACCAGTATTTTCGAACCCAGAATTAAAATACCAACGAACAAAATTATAATCGGCTTGCAATAGCTCCTGTTTATGTGCATGTATACAATATTCAAAATCTGAGCCATAATAAAGAATCGCTGAGAGAAAATACATTCCTACATCATAACCATGAATGGCATATTGCTGAGGTTCTGTTTTAAATGTTTCGCGATAATTAAGAATAAAATTCTTTACATTCTCTTTGCTATAATCAACAAAGTAAGGAGTTGCAATACATAGCTGCAAATTAAAATAATACTCGGGGTCAATATTTTTAAACCGCTGCCATCTTGATAAACCACAAACTTTAACAGGATAATTAAAAGCGGATAATGTATTTAATTTTGTAACTACGTTTGTAACAAAAGCTTCATCGTTTGAAGGTACAATAAATATATTTTCAATTTCTTTACTTGCAGCATGTTCCAGAACATTTATACTATCTGTAAAAATAACTTCTTTAAATTGAATATGTTCAAGTAAGGAATCACCTATATAACCAAACAATTTATCTTTAAACAACTGAATATTGCTATAGCCTAACGAATCGCCATTATGAACCAGTACCAAATTTTTATTATCAAAATGAGAAATATACCGGGCAAATTCATCAATTTGAGCTGAAAACGAAGGCATTACCTGGAAAAGGTATGGATTCTCGTCAACATATTGCAAATTATCCCACAGTGGTGAAACCATTTTAATGCTATGTTTTTTAGAAAATTCTGAAACCAATTTCACTTCATCATTATAAATGGGCCCAATTATTAAATCCATATTTTCTAATGTAGGATAGCTTAATATTTCATTTAATTTTGAGGTATCATTTTGAGTATCGTAAACATGCAGGTTTAAATTCAATCCGCGTTTTTTCAGGCTGTCTACAGCTAAAAGAAAACCTTCGTAGAACTCTACAAAGTTCTGCGAACGTGGATAAATATAATAAGGATCATAATAAATTTTTTCATAAACTTTTTCGCCAGAATCATCCACCTCTGATGAGTCTATATAAAATTCTTCGTCATTTTTATCAAGATAAAAAGGTAAAAAAAGTGCAACATTAAAAGGCTCTTCAGATAGTTGCCTTAAAGTATCACAGGGTTCATCATCAAGCGAATCAGAATAAGCTATTTCTGTCCTTCTTTTATAGGCGTAAGTTGTATCTTGCTCTTTATCACCCGAATCAACAAATAAACTTATACTTTCAACATCTGTTTTTTTAGGAATTTTAAGTTCTTGCCCAACTTTTAACCCTTCAGACAAAAATGGGTTGTGCTTAAGCAACTCATCTTCTGACACTTCATACTCTCTGGTTAGAGAATAAATAGTTTCTTTTTTTTCAACGGTATGATAATAAAAATTATCATCAACCCTGATTGTATCCTGTATTAGTTCATCCTTTGGATATTGTTGGATATTCTCTACTATTCGATGTGATTTTGGAATTTTTAATATTTGTCCCACATTAATTCCATAGCGCGATTCTGGGTTACAGGCAATTATATCATCCTGAGAAACATCATATTTTTTTGATAATGAATATAAAGTGTGTCCTTTTTTAACTTTATGATAAATAAACTGATCTTCTGAAACTTGATCTGTTACTCTTTTACCATCTATTACAGGAATTTTCAAAGCTTGCCCAACTTGTAAACCCAGGAAAATTTCAGGGTTTTCTTTGGCAATTTCTTTTTGTGAAACATTATATATTTTACTTAATGAGTATAAAGTTTCATCTTTAGCTACGATATGGACATAGTAATACCGCCCGCCAATTTTTACTTTATCGGTTGATTTTTGGATGGTTAAAGTATCGCTTTGTGAAAAAGCAACACTCTGAAATATAAATACAATAAATAGTATTAAACTTAATCTTCTCACGGGTAATAGTTTTAAGTTTTAAATAAAACCTTTTTTACCATTAAAAATTGTCTGCTTTACACAATTAAATATTTAATAAATTATTAATTACTATATTAAGCATTATTTAGCAAAAACCATCACAAAATTACATGAACTGGTGAAATAAAAAAATAAGCACAACAATTTTGTTATGCCTATTTTCCATTTTATGCACTATTTCTTAGTTTTCTCTCAAAACAAATTCGTCATATTCAATTTCAAATCGTAATTTATGTTTCGATTCTTCTTGTGCGAGCGATAAAAAAACATTTCTCATATCTTCAGTAGTTGCTCTTTTGCTTAATTCAAGATATAATTTAAATGCTGCTTTTTCTTTCTTCATTGCCAGAACCAATGCTTCCCGATATGTCATATCTGCTGATGGTTTTACACTAACCATATAATCTCCAATTTTCAAATCACTAATTTGGGTTGGTTCAACCTGATAGGACCCTTCTTTTTTTATTTTTATTAAACGCGCTTTGTGCCCAATTTCTTCTTGTGCAAATTGCACAAAAACATTTCGCATATCTTCGGTTTTAGAAATTTTTGCTAGATCATTATAAAAGTCAACAGCTTCTTGTTCTGAATTTATAGCAAAATCCAGGATATCATCAATAGTTTTAAATTCTTTCATGGCTTTTCATTTTAATGATTAAATGCTTTGTTAAAATCCTCGTCAAATTGTTTTACAATATAGTCGCATCCGTGATTAAACTGTTTATTAAAATTATCTTTCATAGTATAATTAAAACTATAACTTTCAGATTTATCTTTTTCTGGCAACAATTCAAATATCTCTTTTCGGATATCATCAACAGTTTTCATATCATTATTATCAGTAAAGTTACGGATAATATTTAACAACTGTTCGTAATTCTCTTTTTCTACTTTTCCTTTAAATTGCTTTTCGAATATCTGAATATTTTTTTGAGTATTAGTAAAACTGCCTGACGATTCTACAGGGAAAGTAGCCGGTAAAATTAAATCAGCTTGTTTTGCTGTTTCGGTCATAAAATAATCCTGAACCATAACAAATTCTGCATCGGCAAACCATTTTTGAATTTTCGCCTTATCCATAGCACATCCAATCGGATCTTCGCCAAAAATGTAGAATTTTTTGATTAATCCTTCATTAAGTAAATCTTTAGTACATTTATCATTTAGTTTAGGAAGTTCTTTAATTCTCCACTTTTTCATCAGTTTTTTGGAGAACTTCTTATCCTCTAAATCGGTATAGCCAACTCCGTTTTTCGATGATATACCCATATCAAAAAGTCCTTGTGAATTATTTTTCTCTTTTAATGAAATGAGTCCATTGGCAGTTTTGCCCAATTTTCCGGTAATCATTGCCAGGTTAAACAATTCTTTACTTACATTAGCCGAAACATATTTTTCAGAAAAAATAATGATTGCATTCATTTCTTTGTTATAATTTTCGGCAAACTCCTCCAGGCATTCCTGGCAACATACTCCCGATGCTTTAATCAAATCATTATAATTTTCTTTAAGTAATTCTTTTTTGTATCGTTTAAATCCTTCACACCGATCTTTAATAAACATTGAATTTTGCAACCCTTTACTAATAAGGTAATGATTGATAGCCTTAATAAAATGGTAATAAGACTTAATCTTTATGGTTTTATCTACTTTATGCTGTAATGCACTTTTCTCTTTTTCAGTTATCAATTCAACAGGTACTTGATCTATTTCACGGGCATTATTTACCATAAAGCCTGCTACAGCATTATCTTCATTAATTTCAGAACCGAGCAAATAAATTTTAGAAGCTTTCTTAATATCCTCAAACGGTACATTAGCTTTAAAATTAAATTCATAACCACTACCCTGTCCTACATAATGAAAACTGGTGATATTGTTTGTTCTGGCGCCAACACGAGCAAGTTTCTGAATCAAATACATTTCTTCGTTGCTTAATCGGGCGCCTGCAAAAAAACCATTTTCTTCAGGCTCTGCCCCTTTAATTTCGTCAGCAATTACATCAAAGGCTTTTTCCCAGCTAATTGCTTCAAAATTATTATCCACTTTAAGCAAAGGCTGTGTTATTCTATTAGAATCGTTAAGTACAGTATATCCAAATTTCGGATAACGGCAAATATTACCATCTTTATTAACCAACCCTTCTTTTCCGGTTGCTTTCCAAACAAATTCTGATTTATGATCATAAGCTACTTCACAACCAACCGAACAATAGTTACATATTGTATTTACTTTATCCAATTTAACAGGGCCTGGTTTAAAAGCTGTATTTTCAGTAATAGCACCAGTTGGGCAGGTAGAGATACATAATCCGCACGATTCACAGTTGGTTTCAGTAAGCGAACCACCCATACTTGGTGCAACTAACGTATCAAATCCTCGATTTACTAATCCTAAAGCATTTGCTCCAACAACTTCGTTACAAATTCTTACACAACGCGCACACAAAATACATTTATTATTATCTATTTCGATGTAAGGGTGAGAGAAATCAATTTCGTGTGCATGATAATCACCAGTAAATCTATTTTGTTCGGCATGATATTGTGTTGAATATTTTTTCAGGTCGCATGTAAAAAACTCCGAACAACCACATTCTAAACATCGTGCTGTTTCATGTTCTGCTACTTTTTCATCTTTATACCCAAGTTCAACCTCTTCGAAATTATTACGTTTTTCGGCTGGTAATACAGGCATCTCTTCACGCAATTGTTTTTGGTACCTGCCCAAAAAGTCATCAGAACTTAATTCCTTAAAATTATCTTTTCTGCTTATAAACTCCTCAGGTTCAGGTTCCAAAGGCTGTCCTGAAAGAAACTGATGACAGCTTCTGCTGGCAATTTTTGCCTGAGCAATGGCCTCAATAATAGTTGCAGGTCCGGTAACTCCGTCTCCAGCAGCAAAAACAGAATTTATTCCTGTTTGCAATGTTTTCTCATCAGCGTTAATATCGCCCCAACGATTTACTTCCAGTTTTCCATTATCAGAAAATTGATTGATATCGTCTAAAAAGTTAACTTCTGTTTTTTGTCCAATAGCAGCCAAAGCATAATCAAGTTCAATTTCAAACTCTGACCCATCGATGGGTATTGGGCGCCTTCGTCCGGACGAATCGGGCTCGCCAAGCTCCATCTTTATACAGGTCATGGATTTTAACTTCCCATCTTTATCTTTGTTGATTTTAACCGGATTGGTTAAAAACATATATTCCACACCTTCGATTTTCGATTCATGAATTTCAATAGGATTTGCTGGCATTTCTTTTTCTGTCCTACGGTAAATAACATAAACTTTCTCTGCTCCACATCGCATTGATGTACGGCAACAATCCATAGCTGTATTACCCCCGCCGACAACAGCAACTGTCTTGCCTGAAAAATCATACTTTTGCCCTGTCATCTCCATATTTCGCAAAAAGTCAATTCCTGAAAAAACGTTTTCAGCGTCATCTCCTTCGCAACCGATTAATGTTCCTCTCTGAGAACCAATGGTTAAAATAACCGAATCGTAATTATCTTTTAACTCTTTATAGCTTACATTATCACCTAATTTTTTATTATAAAAGATGTTTGTTCCCAACTCAGTAACAGCAGCTACCTCTTTATCGAGAATTTCATTAGGCAGTCTGTATTCGGGAATACCGTAGCGAAGCCATCCTCCGGGATTTGGGCTTGCTTCAAAAATATCACATTGGTGCCCCTTCTGCTGTAAAAAATAAGCTGAGGATAATCCACCAGGCCCGGCACCAATAATTGCAACTTTTTTACCGGTTGATGGTTCTACTTTTGGTACATACCTGGTTTCCGAAAGTAAATCTTTATCCGCAGCAAATCGCTTTAAGTAATCGATTCCCACAGCAGCATCTTCATCCAAATAGTTTCTGCGGCAAGCTACTTCGCACGGGCGAACACATACACGGCCACAAATAGCTGGTAGAGGATTTGTTTGTTTTATTAATCCAATAGCTTCGCTATAAAGCCCTTTTTCAATTAATGAAATGTATCCTTGCACATCGACTCCGGCCGGGCATGTTTGCTTACAAGGGGCCTCACAATCGGCATAATGATTACTTACCAATAAATCCAGGGCTGTTTTACGGGCTTTTTTAACTTTTTCGTTTTCGGTTTCAATTTTCATGCCTTCTTGTATTTTAGTAGAGCAAGAAGGTTGCATCCCTTTCATTCCCTCCACTTCAACCACACAAACAAAACAGGATGAAAAGGGTTGTAATCTGGGATCGTTACATAGTGTAGGAATTTCAACCCCATGGCGCCTGGCTAATTCGAGAATTGTTTCACCTGGATTGCCTTTTACATTTTTTCCGTTTAATATTATATTTAATTGATTACTCATTTTCGTTTGTAATTTGGTTAATGATTCATTTAAAACTTTTTAGATTTTCCTTCTGTAATAAAAGTTTATTTTATGATAATACAATTGCATCAAATTTACACTTGGTAAAACACATCCCGCATTTGATACATGCATCCTGACGGATAAAATGTACCTGTTTTCTTTCACCATCGATTGCATTTGAAGGGCAATTTTTAGCACAAACAGTACACCCAGTACACTTTTCAGGATCAACAGTGTATGTAAGCAGTTTTTTACAATTTAATGCAGGGCATTTTTTATCTTTAATATGTGCTTCGTATTCATGTCGAAAATACTTAATTGTAGTAAGCACCGGATTAGGGGCCGTTTGCCCCAAACCACAGAGCGAATTATCTTTAATTTGATAAGCCAGCTCTTCCAGTTTTTCAATATCTCCTTCTTCGCCCTGCCCTTCGGTAATACGGGTAAGTATTTCGAGCATCCGTTTGGTACCAACACGACAGAAAGTACATTTTCCACAAGATTCTTTTCGGGTAAAATCCAGAAAAAAGCGTGCAATATCAACCATACAGGTTGTTTCATCCATCACCACCATTCCTCCGGATCCCATGATAGCTCCTGTGGCATTCACTGAATCATAATCTACAATAGTATCGGCAAGGTATTCAGGGATACAACCTCCCGATGGCCCCCCTAACTGGACGGCTTTAAATTTTTTGCCTCCTGTAATTCCTCCACCTAGTTTAAAAATAATATCCTTTATAGAAATACCCATAGGCACTTCAACCGATCCACCATGATTTATTTTTCCTGTAAGTGCAAAAACCTTTGTCCCTTTGCTTTTTTCTGTTCCATATTTTGCAAATGATTCGGCATCATTTAAAATGATATAAGGGATGTTGGCAAATGTTTCCACATTATTTATGTTCGAAGGTTTTCCCCATAATCCTGCTTCGGCAGGAAATGGAGGGCGTTTTCGTGGCATTCCCCGCTGGCCTTCGACTGAAGCTATTAGAGCGGTTTCTTCGCCACAAACAAATGCTCCAGCACCTTCTTTTACATATAGATCAAAATTAAAATCTTTTTTACCAAGAATATTTTCTCCCAAATATCCTTTTTCTCTTGCCTGATCGAGTGCAATATTTAACCGTTTAATGGCTAAAGGATATTCTGCACGGCAATAAATTACTCCTTCACTGGCACCAATGGCATAAGCACCAATAATCAATCCTTCGATAACAGCATGCGGATCGCCTTCAAGCAAAGACCTGTCCATAAATGCTCCGGGGTCTCCTTCATCGGCATTACAAATAATATATTTTTTATCCGATTGATTTTTAAAGGCAAACCTCCACTTTAATCCAGTAGGAAATCCTCCTCCACCACGGCCACGAATTCCGGAATCCAAAACAGTTTGTATAACCTGTTCCTGGCTAATTTCCTCAGTAATTATTTTTTTTATTCCTTTGTATCCATCGTAAGCTTCATATTCATCAATATTTTCGGGATCAATCACACCACAATGGCGAAGTGCAATTTTTACCTGTCCGTCCCAGAACGAGTCATCTTTCGATTGAACAAAATCACTTTTAACAACATAATCTTTTACAGGCTCGCCCTGTTTTATGTGTTTGTCAAAAATTTCTACGGCTTTTTCTTCGTTAATTTCGCCATATAAATAAGAACCACTTTGATCAATTATTTCAACCAGTGGCTCACGGTAACACATTCCAATACATCCGGTTTTCTTAATTTCAATATCAAGTTTATCAGCCTGTTTTAAAGCTGAGAGTTTATTATAAACTTTATTAGCTCCTGCAGATATTCCACAGCTTGCTAAACCTACTAATACTTTCGTTTTTTCCATATGAAAATATTTTGATTATTCCCTTTTACAAGGATTAATTATTTTCTTTAATTTTTATTTCTTTAACGATTTTAACTGCCTGGCTTCCGGTAAGTTTACCAAATGTTTCGTCTCCAATCATCATTACCGGGGCAAGAGAGCAACAGCCAAGGCAGGCAACTGACTCAAGAGTAAAGAGATTATCCTCGGTAGTTTCGCCATCTTTAACTCCCAAAGCATCTTCCAGAGCCTCAGAAATTGCAGTGGCATTTTGTACATGACAAGCAGTACCATGACATACTTTGATAATATGTTTTCCTACGGGATTTAACCTAAACTGAGTGTAAAATGTTGCTACACCAAACATTTCGCTAAGTTCAATGCCTGTAACTTCAGCAATTTTAAAAAAAGCTTCTTTAGGCAAATATCCGTAAATGTTTTGTGTTCCCTGTAAAAGAGGAATTAAACTACCCTTTTTATTTTTATATTTTTTTAAAAGCGGATCGAGCAGTGATAAATCCACCGAAGACTCTAAGAGGCCTTCTTTTTTTTGTAAGATTCGTTTAACACGCATAGGTTTTAATGCTTAGTTTATAATTTATGGTTTTAAAATAATGGGTTAATATATAATTTTGATTTATGAATAACAAAACTTATCATGTGTCGTATAATATATTTATTGAAATCCCTTACTATTGTAAGATTCGAGACGTTATTTAAAATAATTCTAATTTTATTTTGTACATTGCATTAAAAAAATATTAATTATGACACTAAGTGAAAGTAATAAACGACTGCGCGAATTAATAAATAAAGCGATTGAAGATCACAAAATCACTATTGAAGAATACGATGAAATCCTCGATATATCGTTTGAAGACGGGCATATTGATGCACAAGAACAAGCTATGCTTACCGAATTGCAAAAAATGATTGAAAATAAAGAAATCCGGTTTTCCAAAGGAGAGTAAATTTTAAACAAATCAGGTTTGAGGATATTTGTAAAGTAGTAAACTTGTTTACCATGCCATACTGCAGGCAAGACCAGCCTACGCTAAAGTTTCGGCAGGTAAACTGCTTACTGCTGCTGTTGACTGCCGCCAGACCAGGGCAGGTAAACTATTAACTGCTAGTACCAGAGTTATAAGGAAATCTGCGAATTTCTGTATCATCAGTTTATACAATTTGTTGTATATGTGTTCTATTTTTTTCACATGCAAATCCTGAATTTATATTATTTTTTTGTTGACAAAAAAACTGATTAACCCAATCTTTATTCATTCGAAATTGATATTTTTATAGTTTTTGTAAAAAATTAATTTTTGAATTTGCAATGAAAAAAGAATTGGTAATTGGAGTTGTTAACCATCCTTTATTTGGGTTGATAATTTTTCCTTACATTGCTATCATAAGGCCAAATCATGGTTTTTACCATATCGAAGCCAAAATATCCAAACTAAATATTAGCAAATATATTGACAGCTTTACAGAAGTTGAAAAAAAAATATTAGATGCGATAGATGAGTACAGCGATCAAAATCTTCATAAGCTTTTCTCTAAAAAGCGGGGAGGAACCACTGTAGAATTTCTGAAAAGGCTTGATAAATCGTTTTCTGACAAATATATTCGTCCGTATATTGAAAAGAAAATGCTAAATGCCATTGACCTGCTCCCAAAAACCGATTTGCAAATATTTTATAAAGAAAAACCCAAATACATTAATTCAGAAGATAAAATTGAGGTAGTAAAAAATAAAGCACAAGCTGTTTTTAATATTACTCGGCTAGAACATGAAAGTCAATATTTTTTGACTGTAAAGCAAGGCGATGAAGAAATTCATTTACTCAACAAACCTGCGCAAACACTGGTTGAAAATCCATGCAGGATAATTATTGCAAATAAACTTTATAGTTTTGATGACATAAATGCAAAAAAATTACTCCCTTTCTTTACTAAAGAATGTATCCATATTCCCAAGCCGTCAGAAAAAAAATGGTTTGAAACATTTGCGCTTGAAAGCATAAAAAATTTCAACGTTAAACCGAAGGGTTTTGAAATCAATGAATCCATACAACATAAAGATGCCGTTTTAAGTTTTGAGAAGAATCTGGAAGGAAACTCCATTTTTAATTTATATTTTGTTTATAACAATGAATTTAAATTTTGGGCTCGAAAAGAATCCAGTGCAACGGTTAAATTCGAAGAAAAAAATACAAATTTCATCTTCTACAAAATAAACAGGGATGAAGCATGGGAAAACCAAATTATAGAAAAACTAAAAACTTTAGGATTAAAGCATCTTGGAGAATCGCATTTTTCAATACCTAAAGAACCAGACGAATCAATTAACAGTTTAGATTTTGTAAACTGGTTACAAAAAAACAAAACAAAAATACTACATCATGGAATAGACATCCATCAGGATAAAATGAATAATACCTATAATTTTGACCCCATTACTATTGATTCTGAAGTTGCAGAAAAAACCGATTGGTTCGATATTCATATCATTGTTCAAATTGGTGATTTTTCTATTCCGTTTACAAAATTCAGAAAAAATATTTTAGCAGGGAACCGTGAATACAAGCTACCTAACGGAGAGATTGCCATTTTGCCCAAAGAATGGTTTTCAAAGTTCAACGAATTATTTCAGTTTGGAAGAGATGATGGTGGACGAATTTTATTAGATAAACATCATTTCAGAATACTTGAAAATAATGTACCAGCAAAAAATTTATCAATCATAGAAAAATACAAAAACCTTATTACTCAATTTAATCAATTGCAATTCGAAATACCACAGCATTTAAACGCCGAATTAAGGCCCTACCAAAAAACCGGTTTTTCGTGGATGCAACTTTTGCAAGCCCATCATTTTGGAGGTTGCCTTGCCGATGATATGGGCTTAGGTAAAACAATTCAAACCTTAACCTTATTATTAAACGCAAAAGGGAAACAAAATAGTGATGTGGAGAATAATGAATTAAAACCTGCCTTTTCGCAATTAAGTATTTTTGATGAAATTAATAAAAAGTCTGACACTAATTCATCCGGAACCTCGCTTATTGTTATGCCCACATCATTGATTCATAACTGGGAGGAAGAAATAAAAAAATTCACCCCATCACTTACCTGTTTTAAATTCACAGGCCAAAACAGGCCCAAAGATATCTCAATATTCAGGGAGTTTGATATTGTGCTTACAACTTACGGAATTGTGCGTAACGATTCCGATTTACTTGTTAACTATAATTTCTTTTATTTGATATTAGACGAAAGCCAATATATTAAAAATCCCGATTCGAAAATATACAAGGCTGTTAACCAGCTAAAATCAAAACACAGGCTGGTATTAACCGGAACCCCAATTGAAAACTCGCTTACAGATTTGTGGGCACAAATCAATTTCTTAAACAAAGGGCTGCTTGGTAATTTGCGTTTTTTTAAACGAGAATTTATTCAACCCATAGAAAAAAATTCAGACCCCCAAAAAAAAGAAAAGTTGCAACAATTTATTCAACCCTTTATATTACGCAGAACCAAACAACAGGTAGCCAAAGATTTACCCGAAAAGTTTGAATCAGTGGTTTATTGTGATATGACCGAAGAACAAGAATTATTTTACGAAGAAGAAAAATCTAAAATCAGGAATTCGATTTTAGATCATATCGAATCGGACGAAAACAAACCGGTAATGTTGGCTATTGAAGGCTTAAACAAATTAAGGCAAATCGCCAACCATCCGGTTTTAATAGACCCAGATTATAAGAAAGAATCAGGCAAATTTGAAGAAATAACAAGAAATATCGAAAACCTGATCGCTGAAAAACATAAAGTACTTGTTTTTTCCGCATATGTAAAACACCTTCAGCTATTTGCAAATTACCTCAAAACATCAGGATATGATTATTCAATGTTAACAGGAAGCACAAAAAATCGTCAACAGGTTATCAGTGATTTTCAAAATTCTGAAAATAAATCGGTTTTTCTTATTCAAATTAAAGCCGGCGGTGTTGGGTTAAATTTAACTGCTGCCGATTATGTTTTCATTATTGACCCCTGGTGGAATCCGGCAGTAGAAGAACAGGCAATTAACAGGACACACCGTATAGGACAAAACAAAAATGTAATGGTTTACCGCTTTATTGCATCGGAAACTGTTGAAGAAAAAATACAGAAGCTAAAATCAAAAAAATCAAAACTTGCTGATTCCTTTATAAATACAGAAAAAACAGACCAAAAGATGAATTTGGATTTGATTATGGAGTTCTTATCATAGTTATTGAAATTTATAAGACAAAAACTACCAACTACTTAACTCTTAAAAATAAAAAAAATATTATTTTTTATACATAAGTATACTATGTATTGATTTATTATGTATATTTGTATCATGTATTCAAAAGAAATAATAAAAGGAACATTAAAACCTATCATCTTAAGATTGCTTCAAGAACAACAAAAGATGTATGGTTATGAAATTACTCAAAGAGTAAAAGAACTTACACAAGGGAAAATAAAAATTACCGAAGGAGCCTTATATCCATTACTCCACAAATTAGAAGCTGATGGTTTAGTGATAACAGAAACACAAAATATCGGCAAGAGAGTGAGGAAATACTACAAGCTAACTGATAACGGTAAATCTTCGGCAAAAGAAGTTGTAGATGAATTCCTGGACTTTATGCAAACCATAAAATATATACTTGACCCGAATTTAAATTCAGCATATGGCAATTTTGGATGAAAAGCAAGTTAATCACATATATGATTTATTAGTAGGGCATGGAGTAAGTTATGAAGCGCTTCAAGTTGACTTACTCGATCATATTTGCTGTATGGTCGAGAAAAGAATGGATAATGGACAAGACTTTGACCAGTCCCTCACATCATCCATTCATGAATTTGGCCTCTTAAATTTGTCAGAAATCCAGGAGGCTACTCTTTATTTAATCACTTTAAAATTACAAAAAATGAAAAAAACAACTGGAATTTTTGGTATTATCTCTTCTCTGATTGTAATAATCGGAGTATTTTTAAAGATAGGGCATTTACCGGGAGCAAATATAACTTTAGTAACCGGGCTAGCCATTATCAGTATCTTAGTTTTTCCCTTTATGGCTTTTATTGAGCTGAAAAATAAAAAAGAAAAGTCGCAACTAATTGCAACTATAACCATCTATTTATCAGCAACAATACTAAGTATATCCGGAATGTTTAAAATCATGCATTGGCCTGGCTCACTAATTTTATTTGATATAGGCACTGCATTGATAATTTTTGTTTTTATTCCTTTATTTACAATCAAAAATTATAAAACGGCAGAAAATAAAATATTTGCGATTGCAAAATCATTATTAATTATTGCCGGAATTATTGTTTTATGGGGATTAGTTTATTAATTAATATATTTTTCAAAAAGGAGTTTTCTTAAAATTAATTGTCAGTGAAAACTCCTTTTTTTAACTTGGCTGAATTGAGTTTTTTATTGACTATCGTTAAAAAGTTTTGTAACATTTCAACAATAAAAAAAGTAAAAGTAGTTAATTAACTTAATTCAAAAAAATGAAAATAAAGATACAAAATCGAACTACAAGTATTTTATTTGTTGGCATTTTATTAATGTCCTTGCAAGCATTAGCTCAAAATCAGGAAACAGAAAGTTTAAATAAAGATGAATTAAAGTTAAAAAAGCTTGAAGAGAAAGTCCAAAGGGCACAGGCCAAAATTGACCAGGTTCAAATAAAAATAGAGTATGCTGATAGTTTGATTCAGTCTGCAATTGAAATGAACAACCAGGCTAACGCTGAAATTGATATTATATCGGCTGAAAAGAAGATTTTTGTTAAAGAAAATAACGAGCAATTTAAATCGCTGAGGAAACAGCTTAAAAAAGCACCAAAAGATGAAAAGAAAACAATTGAAAAAGAGATAAAAACTCTTGACTACAGCTATAATGCTGGTTTAAAAGAATTTGAAAAGCGATTTAAAGCCGAGGATAAAAAAATTCAGAAAGCCAAATCAAATATTAAAAAAGGAAACGAGAAACAAAAACAATATAAATCAACCTTAAAAGATTACAAAAAAGCCCTAGGGCAAGCTCAAAAGGAGTTAACATCATTTAAGGCTGAAAAAGATTTATAAAAAAAATTTAATACTTCATCAAACTTCTTTTGTCTTGTTTTTTAATGTTTTAAAAAACAAAATTAATAACACAGTACTAATAGCAGAAAGAAAAAGAAAAATTCCTGCCACAGAAGTGTCATCACTTACATTTTTTATCTTAAGCATTATTACCATTCCAACCAGGGCAATTGTTAAAATAATTGTAAAAACGAGGCCTACCGGAGCAAAAAAAATATATCCAAGATTATGATTTTTAAATAGTAAAACAGCAACAATTATTAATCCGGGTAAAGCAAAAGCAATATCAATTACATGCACAGGATTTACTAACAAATCATAATCGCTTACCGTGGCAGGTACTGTATTATGAATTAAGGCAGGGACAACATCTTTGAACCATAGTAAATAAAACATTGCTGCCACTACAATAAAATAAACACCTATTGTTTTTGTAATTGTTGAATTGTTAAACCAGGATTTTATATCATTTTTGTTAAGTTCTATAACTAAAATCCAAAAAGCAAAAAGTGATAACCCTAATGTTGAACAATATAATAAAAACAGTTGGTTAAAATGCACGCCAAAGGCATAGATAATAAAGGAGTACATAATATAAAACAATGTGCCTGCAAGCACTAATAAACCAATACGGCTATTTTTCCGGCTGTAAAATAGTGAAAGCAATAAAACAGGGACAACAAAAAACAAATCAACCAAATCCTGCCCTATTCCTTGCGCACCCATCGATGCAGAGTTGCGGGCATAAGTTAAAGGATAAAAAGCGCCAAAAAAAGAAACAACGGCTAATGAAACAACCAGCAAAATAACTAATACAGTAATTGTCTTTTGTTGTTTTAATTCCATAATTTTTGTTTTAAGGTTTATTTCAAAAATATTAAATTATTACAATATGGATGATGTTGAGGGATAAAAATCATCTGATGTTGAGTTAATTGCTTGTTTCAGATTTTTGATTATCTGGCTTTTATCTTTACCAAGCACTCCTTTTAAAACTAAATTATTTGAAATATGGTCTGACCGGTAAATAACATTTTCCACCTCTAAATTCTCAATAAACAAAAGTAACTCTTCAAATAAATCTTTCACCGTTTGTTGCTGATAAACCCCTTCAAAACGATTTTGAAAATGACTTTCTCCGAAAGGCATGCTTAATGTAAGCGTAGAAAGAAATTTAGGCTGTAACTGATTAATAATTTCTGCTGATTTAAGTGCATGTTGCCTACTGTAATGCTTCCCTCCCAACCCGTTAATAATCATAATGGATGTATCAATTCCAGCTTGGTGTGCCTTTTGAATTCCATCGAGGGTAGAATCAAAAGTTTCACCTTTATTAATCATTTTTAAAAGCTTATCGTCTCCGGTTTCAATTCCAATATACAAAAGCTTTAACCCTAAAGCTCGTAATTCTTTTAATTCTTTGTCAGATTTTTTTAAAATATCTTTGGGCAAAGCATATGAAGATATGCGTTGAACTCGTTCGAATTGCTCATTAATTTCAGTTAGGATTGGGATTAAATTACCAGATGACAATACAAATGCGTTACCATCTGCCAAAAAAATCTTTTTAACACCATTGTATATCTGCGCTAAAAGTTTTATTTCAGGCTTTAACTCTTCAAATTTTCTTATTTTAAATGATTTGGAAGTATACATTTCGCAAAATGCACACTTATTCCACGAGCAACCCAATGTTGCCTGTAAAATAGCCGACCTGGCCTCGCCCGGCGGACGAAAAACAGGTTCGTTGTATTTAATAGTTGTAAAAAACAATTCCTAATTGATTTTTAGGGATTTATTATTAACTTCAAAAATTAAACTTTTTATATATAAATGACATCAAAGAAAAAGAAATAATTAATCATTATAAAATTTTATTCAATGAAAAAGTTAATAATTGCAACCCTTTTTATCATAAGTTTTTTTAGTTTAAAACTTTCTGCACAGCAGCATCATGCATATTTCTTAACAGAGCCAACCCTATCGCCCGATGGACAAAAAATTGTTTTTGTTTACGAAAATGATTTATGGCAGGTTAATACCAACGGTGGTGTAGCTTCCAGGTTAACTGCAATGGATGGTGCAGAATCTAACCCGCGTTTTTCGCCCGATGGCAAATGGATTGCTTTTTCGTCGGAACAAAATGGCAATGCCGATGTATATTTATTACCCTTAGAGGGTGGAGAAATAACCCAACTTACGTATCATGATGCAAATGATTATGTAGATGGCTGGTCGTGGGACTCACAAACGATCAATTTTACATCAAACCGGTATAATGTTATAAGTCCTTATAAAATTTCTGTTAATGAAGGAACACCAAAGCGGCTATTTGGCGATAATTATTTTAATAATGCACACCATTTAACAGAATTACCTCAAGAAAGTGCCTACTTATTCACCGAATCGTGGGAAAGCTTTATGTTTCCACATCGTAAAAGATACAAAGGCGATCATAATCCCGATATTAAATATTACAATGCTATAACTAAAGAGTATAAAGAGCTAACTAACTACAATGGAAAAGACCTTTGGCCTGTAGCAGACCAAAAAGGGATCATTTATTTTGCTTCGGATGAAAATAATTCGGTATATAACCTCTTTACTTTTGAGCATTCAAAAAAGAAACAACTTACAAACTTTGATACAGCCATACAAAATCCTCAAGTAAGTGCAAATGGTGAAAAAATAGTTTTTACCAAAGATTATCAAATCTTTATTTATGATGTAAACTCAGGCAAAACTAACAAACCTGATATTAAAATATACAAAAACGAAATGCTTGAATTACATCAGAAATTTAATGTTAAAGGTAAAATTTCAAATTTTGATATTTCACCCGATAATAAAAAGATAGCTTTTGTTTCGCGTGGAAGATTATTTGTTTCTGATATCAAAGGAAAGTTTGTTAAAGAAATCAATACATATCCTAAAGAACGTGTTGTTGAAGTTAAGTGGCTGTCAGACAATGAAACCCTGTTATATTCAAGAACAAATAAAGGATGGACTAATATTTTTAAAACTTCTGCAATAAAAAATGCAAAAGAAGAACAATTAACCTTTGAAAACAAAACGGAACGTAATATTGAATTATCGCCCGATCTTAAGAAAGCCGTTTATATAAGTGGCTCTTCCCACATTCATTTACTCGATTTAAAATCATTAAAAGTTGAAAAGATTATTAACGATGAGTTTTGGTTTCGTGGCTCGCAACCACGCTTTTCACCTGATGGGAAATATATAGCATATACAGCCTTTAGAAATTTTGAACCCGATATCTTAATTTATGATATTAACAAAAAATTAAGTATAAATATTACTAATAATGGAGTTCCTGAGAATGATCCGGTTTGGTCTCCCGATGGGAAATATCTATATATCAGTGCCGAGCGTTTTTTTCCCGGATTTCCAAGAGGAAAAGGAACCAGTAAGTTATACCGAATTCCATTATATCGTTTTGCTCCAGATTTTAAATCAGATCAGTATGAAGATCTTTTTAATTCTAAAAACAAAAAAGATACTACCATAGACATAAAATTTGATTTAGAAAATATAGAAAAACGATGGGAAAAAGTTACTAGTGTAGCCGGAGAACATCAAAACCCATATATTTTTAAAGAAAAAGATCAAGAATTATTGTTTTTTAACTCTTATACTGATGATAGAAAGTCATCTTTTAACAAAGTAACATTAAAACCTTTTGAAAAGGATGAAACAAAAAATATCTCAGATAATTCTTTTAACATGATTACTAAATCGAAAGATAAATATTATACTTTGGTAAAAGGAGATATCCATGAAATAAACCTTTCGGGAAATAAGCTGGATAAAATATCCATTGATTTTTCATTTAGTAAAAACCTAAATGATGAATTTGTTCAGATGTTTTATGAAAACTGGGCTGCTTTGGCTGAAAATTTCTACGATTTGGATTATCATGGAATAGATTGGGAAGCAACCCGCAATTATTATGAGCAGTTTTTGCCTTACATCAGAAACAGGGAAAATTTGCGTAAGTTGCAAATTGATATGTTAGGCGAATTAAATGCCTCGCACCTTGATTTTAGAACCAGTGGCAAAGAACAGGAAACTTTTTATAAGTTAAGAAGTAATGAAACAGGGATTATTTTCGACGATACTAATCCATTTACGGTTAAAGAGTTTATAGCTAAATCGCCGGTTGATATTTTAGAAAATCCAATTAAACCCGGTGATGAGCTAATAGCAGTTAACGATATAAAAGTAGATCGATCAGTAAATAGAAATACTTATTTTAATCACCCTGAAATATTAGATGAAATAAGGCTAACTTTTAAAAACAATAAATCAACTTATGAAGTAAAAATTCACCCCATAACTTCGCAAAAGTTAAACAATTTACTTTACGACCGATGGATTGATAGCAAACAAAAGTTAGTAGATAAAGCATCAGATAATAAAATTGCCTATGTATACATGAAGAATATGGGTTCTGGCAGTTTGGAAGATTTCTTAATTGACATGACTACCGAAGCCATTCATAAAGATGCCTTAATTCTGGATTTAAGATACAACCGCGGAGGAAATGTTCATGACGATGTACTACAATTTCTTTCGCAAAAGCCCTATATGAATTGGAAATACAGAGATGGAAAATTATCGTCGCAACCTAATTTCGCTCCTGCAGGAAAACCAATCGTTTTATTGATTAACGAACATTCGTTAAGCGATGCTGAAATGACTGCCGAAGGCTTTAAACAGTTGAAATTAGGTAAAATCATTGGCACGGAAACTTATCGTTGGATAATTTTTACATCAGCCAGAAGGCTGGTTGACGGGTCATACACGCGCTTGCCGGCCTGGGGTTGTTATACATTAGATGGGAAAGATTTAGAAATGACCGGTGTGGCTCCCGATATTTATGTTAAGAATACTTTTATGGATCGATTAAACGATAAAGATCCGCAACTGGAAGAAGCAATTAATGAACTAATGAAAGAGCTGGATTAAGCATAAAGATAGGGTAAGCGAGGGTTTTGCTTTGAGCGAGGCCCTCGTAAAATATTATCGCAAAGACACTCCTTTTCAAATAACAGAAAAACAGCCTTTTAAGCTACAAAGTTTAAAAAATGATTAAAAATACAAATTAATTCCCCCTCCAAAGATATGATAACTAGCTGGGGTAACACCAATTGATGATTCTGCAAGGAAATGAATACTTTTTGAGATTCTGATCTCAACACCAACAGGAACCCAAACCAATAAATCAATATCATTTACTTCATCACCATTTGAATTCACACGTTTTGAGAAATTTACATCTGAGTCTACACCTGAATAAAATACCGCTTTATTTTTAATGGGTATATCAAATAAAAATGTACCATCAATTCCAAATTTCCCTCCTGATTTATGGCTTCCAAAAGCCAAAGACATATGCTTTGCAATTGCAAATTCAATATCGCCACCCAAATAATATGTATTTAATCTCCCAACGCCAGCTTTAACTGCAACATCAATACCTGATGTTAATCCATAACCTGCATGTGCATATAAAATAGCACCATTAACTCCTCCATTAACATGAATAGCAGGTTGAACACCTAAAGCCGCAACACCTTTCTTCAAAGTTTGTCCGGTATTAAAAATTTGAGCCTGCCCATAAGTAAAAAACCCAAAAACAAGCAATAGGATTAAAACAATTTTTTTCATGTGAATATATTTTAGTTAAATAATTGTTTTTATTTCCTTCGGTCATGAGAACGCTAGCGCTTAGTTCTGCTATTTACAACTTCAAATTTCAATAATCTTTTTTGTTGCCGGTGTCTCCCGCTTAAGCTTCCCACAAATCCCTCTGGCGAACCTTCATGCAATAGCTTTCTAATAAGTATTTTTTTATTTGTCACATAGCTGCCTGTATGCAGACAGGGAATCGCACTAAAAAATAATCATCCCAGTTGGTATAAAAAATAATTATTTTTTTAATGCTTATTTCATAAATCAACATCTTGCATTTTTAGTGAAAATAATGAAAACAAATTTATTTTTCTTTGATTAAAAAATCACCTTATCTATTTTAAGAAAATATTAACAATAAACTATTCACTAATAATATCATTTATCTGTTTAGCAAGATCATGATCTTTACTGGTAATTGCATTTTGATCGTGGGTAAATAAGGTAATTGTAACCTTATTATAAGAATGAATTAAAATGTCGGGATGGTGATTGGCTGCTTCAGCAATTTTTGCCACATCATTCACAAAGTCTACTGCTTTTAAAAAATTACGAAAAGTAAAAACTTTTACTAAACCATTTTTTGTTTCTTCCCAGTTATTCATGGCTAAAATATTTTTATGGCTATAACAAAAATCACAACGTAAAAGTTCAAAAAAAAAGATGACTGAAATCATCAATCATCCTTTTAACGAAAAGAAATTCCTACTTATATTAAACTTCTAATTTCGTTCCATGTTTCTTCGCTCATTTTAGAGCCAATAACTTCAATTACTTTACTTGCACATAATGACCCAATGCGTCCGCACTCATCCAATGGCATTTTATTAGCAAGCCCATACAGAAAACCTGACGCATATAAATCGCCTGCACCGGTAGTATCAACAGGTTTTGCTTTAAATGGAGCAATTTTAAATATCACATTATTGCTTTTTACCAGCGAACCGTTTTTACCCACTTTTACCACAGCAATCTCGCAATATTCAGCTAATTCGTTTAATGCATCTTCGGGTTCTTTACCGGTAAATGCTTTGGCTTCTTCTTCGTTGGCAAAAACAATATCTACATTATTTTTAACATATTCTTTCAAATAATCCAGATTATCCTCAACAACATTAAAACTAGCTAAATCGAGCGAAATTTTCATTTTGTTTTCTTTGCTAAGCTGAGCGGCTTTATTCATTAGAGGCTGGTTTAAAGCCAGATAACCTTCGATATGTAAATATTTATAATCCTTAAACTGACCTGCTATTAAATCTATTTCAGAAAGTTCGACAGCAGCACCTAAATAAGTTGCAAAAGTTCGTTCAAAATCCGGCGAAATTAAAGCTATAGCTCTGCCGGTATCTGTCATGGTTTTTAACATAAATGGAACAATTCCATTGGCTTTCATATCATTACTAAAGAATTCGCCGAATGAATCGTTTCCGACTTTTCCAATATATCCGGTTGGCACTCCCAAACTGGCTAAACCATGAATGGTATTCGCTGCCGAACCACCCGAAGATTGTGATTTCTCGAAAGCCAGTGTTTCATTATTTATCTTGTCGGCAAAATCACGTTCTGATAATTGCATGCTTCCTTTACGTAACGAAAACTTTTCCAAAGTTGAATCATCCGGCAACATGGTCATGATATCAACCAGTGCATTTCCTATTCCTAATATTTTATCCATTATTTAATCTTTAAATTATTACCAAAAGACAAAAGTAATAAGATTATTCAAAAACTCTGACTAATCAATGATATTTAAAAATATATAACAAAATATTTGGTTTATTTTATAAACTACTTTATATTTGCAATATGTTTAATATAAAAATAACAATATGAAACCAAATGAAAAAGTTTTGAAACCTGAAGAAAGTCTTCAGATAATAGAAAAAATGATTAACCGTACCAAAGGAAATCTTCATGATAACAGTTTTTATTTTTTACTTTGGGGCTGGATCGTACTTATCGGAATTTTGGGACACACAATCCTTGCCAACTTTACAGACTTTTCAAAACCGTATTTATCATGGTTAATTATAATTCCGGGAATGATTATCAATATAATTTATGCAATGCACCAGAATAAAAAGAAGAGCATATCAACACATGTAGATAAAGTAAATTTCATGACCTGGATAGCTTTTCTTGTTAGCTATACTATTACTATAATATTTATGTCCAAATTGAATTATAACATAGTGCCTATAATTTTTCTTTTAGTAGGAAATGCTACTTTTCTTACTGGCGTTATTATTAAATTTAAACCATTAATTTGGGGTGGAATTATTTTTTGGATTGGTGCAATTGGCCTTTTTACACTACCAGGGAATTTAAATATTTTTGTTCCTCCTCTTGCGATTATCCTCGGATATTTAGTTCCCGGCTACATGCTAAAATCTCAAAACAAAGAAGATGCTTAAGAAACTTGACCCTTTATTGCACTCGGAATTGCGCCTGGCAATTATGTCGATTTTGATTTCTGTAGAGAAAAGCGAATTTACCTATATCAAAGAAAAGACAGAGGCAACTGCCGGAAACCTTAGTGTTCAGTTAAGTAAACTGGAAGAAGCCGGTTACCTCAAAATTGAAAAAGCTTTTAAAGGTAAAATGCCACAAACGACTTGTATGATTACAAAAAAAGGAATAAAAGCATTTGAGAAATATGTTGAAGATTTAAAAGACTATCTGAATCTGTAATTTTTTCAATTAATTTTATAATTTATTATATTTTATTCCTTTTACCTCAAACCTCATTTCGGCAGATAAGGATACTAAGACGCTAAGCTATTAAAAAATGAAAACATTAACTGGCGTCTTAGCGTCTTAGCGGTTAGTATTTATATATACTACAACAACTTATTTAATTCCTTGGTAACATTTTTCTCAATTCTATCAATAATCTGACTTGCATCTGCTTTTACAAACCTTTCGCCGGTAATTTTTTCATACAATTCAATATATCTTTCAGATACCTGATTAACAAATTCTTCGGGCATTTCAGGAACCTGCTGTCCTTCTTCTCCCTGAAACCCCTGATCCATTAACCATTCTCGAACAAATTCTTTTGATAATTGCTTCTGGTTCTCTCCTTTTTCCTGGCGTTCCTGGTAACCATCTAAATAGAAATAACGCGATGAGTCGGGTGTATGAATTTCATCGATTAAATAAATTTTACCGTCTTTTTTGCCAAACTCATATTTTGTGTCAACAAGGATTAACCCCATTTCATTAGCAATCTCACTGCCTCTTTTAAACAACTCTAGTGAGTATTTTTCAAGCATCTCATAATCTTCTTTGGAAACAAGGCCTTGTTCGATAATTTCTTCTCTTGAGATATTTTCATCATGTCCAACATCAGCTTTTGTTGTGGGTGTTAAAATAGGTTCAGGAAAACGTTGATGTTCAACCAAACCTTCGGGCAATTGAACGCCACAAATTTCTCTTCCGCCCTTTTTGTATAAGCGCCATGAACTTCCGGTTAAGTATCCTCTAACAATCATTTCAACAGGGAAAGGATCAACATAATGCCCGATTGTAACCATAGGATCTGGAACAGAAATTTTCCAGTTAGGAACAATATCGGCTGTTGCATCCAAAAATTTAGCAGCTATTTGATTCAATACCTGCCCTTTGTAAGGAATTCCTTTAGGCAAAACAACATCAAAAGCAGAAATACGGTCGCTTACAACCATCACAAGGTACTCATCATTAATATTATACACATCACGAACTTTCCCTTTATAAACACTTTTTTGTTTTGGAAATTTAAAATCTGTTTTTACTACTGCTTGTGCCATAATTTAGTTTATTGGTTTATTAGTGAATTAGTGAATTTGTAAAATTGTAAATGTAAATCTGCCTACGCTTCGCAACCAATTATGCTTCCAGCGAACGCGGTAAAGCTTCTACCTTCGGTTTTTAGCCTACGGTAGATTAATTGGCAGACAAGTTAGTAAATTTGTTTAACATATATCTCCTTGATACTGCTACTGCCTAATGCCTAATGCTGCTGTATCCTGCCGCTTCCTTCTTCATCGTTAAAATTATTCTTATAAGCATCAACAATGTATTTAACCAAATGGTGCCTTATAATATCTCTTTCGTCAAAATAAACAATCGAAATGCCTTTAATGTTTTGTAAAATTTTTAAGGCTTGGACTAAACCAGATTTATTTTTCGGCCGTAAATCAATTTGTGTAATATCGCCTGTAACAATAAACTTGGCATTTTTACCCATTCGGGTAAGAAACATTTTTAACTGGTTTACGGTTGTATTCTGTGCTTCGTCTAAAATTACAAAAGCATTATCGAGTGTACGCCCCCGCATGTAAGCCAATGGAGCTATTTCAATAATTCCGTCTTCGATTAAATCAGCCAATTTCCTGGGATGAATCATATCCATTAACGCATCGTACAGCGGACGTAAATAAGGATCAAGCTTTTCTTTCAGGTCACCGGGTAAAAAACCAAGGTTTTCGCCTGCTTCAACTGCCGGACGGGTTAAAATAATCCTCTTTACTTCTTTATTTTTAAAGGCTCTTACAGCCAATGCAATGGCGGTATAAGTTTTCCCTGAACCTGCCGGCCCAATAGCAAAAAGTAAATCATTGATATCATACTCATCTACCAGCTTTTGCTGGTTAACGGTTCTGGCTTTTATTGGACGTGCAGTATTACTATAAATTATTGCATCATCAGTTTCTTCTTTCCTTTTTAACAGTGTTTCTCCTTCTCCTTTTAATAGCGCATCAAACTCTGTATCGGTAAGTTTTTTAAATTTTAAAAAATATTCGATAATCAACTGTAGCTTTTCTTCAAACTCAAAAATTAATTGCTCCTCTCCTTTTACTTTGATCTCATCGCCACGAGCAATAATCTGAAGTTTAGGATAAAATGACTTAATTTTTTCTAATCGCGTATTTTTAACTCCATAAATATTTACCGGCTCAATTCCTTCTAAATATATAACCTTTTCTATCATAAAATTTACACAAATATTGTTTACTTTTGGTAAATGTATCCTTTTACCGGCTGATTTTGTATTTTATTATAAATCAACAAACAAAGGTAATACATATTAATTTTGAATCATCGAAAATAAACAAAAATACTTTAATCTTAAAATTTTTTAGGTATAGCAATTTATGCCAATCATAACATTAACAACCGACTGGAATAAAGAGGATTTTTATATAGGCGCTGTAAAAGGGTCAATTTACAGCGAATGTAATCATGTAAATGTTGTTGATATTACACACCAAATAAATTCATTTAATATTTTTCAGGCTGCGTTTATTCTAAAAAATTGTTACCGATTTTATCCTAAAGGGACTGTACATATTATTGGAGTAAAAACAGAAATGTTGCCCGATCAGCATTTTATTGCAGCTAAATGTAATGATCAATATTTTTTGGGCACCGATAATGGTGTTTTTAGTTTGCTTTTTAAAGACGAAGAAAAGCCTGAATTTTTCTTGTTAAATAATATAGCACCAACTAGTTTTCCTGCATTACATGTATTTTCAGAGGTAGCTTGTAAAATAATTAATGGTGAATCTTTAGATCGCTTAGGAACAAAAACAGAAAAAATTAATAAACGGGTTCCACTCCGTGCTACCATTGAAGATAATGTAATTTCAGGTAGTATAGTATATATTGACTCATTCCAGAATGCCATTACAAATGTTTCGAAAGATTTATTTGAACGGGTTGTAAAAGATAAACCATTCAAAATTTATGTTCAGAGTAACCATTATATGATTTCGAAAATAAATCAATCGTATCACGAAACATCAGTTGGTGAAATCCTTGCACTTTTCAACTCATTAAATTTACTGGAAATAGCCATTAATGGAGGAAATGCTGCTGAGCTACTAAATTTAGATATAAACTCATCGATACGGATAAAATTTAAATAAAAAAATGGAAAAAGAACTAACTGCTTTTGAGCGATTAATAGATATTATGAATGAGTTACGCGAAAAATGCCCGTGGGACAGGAAACAAACCATGGAATCGCTCCGAACGCTTACTATTGAAGAAACATACGAGTTAGCTGATGCAATAATAAAAAACGATATGCAGGAATTGAAAAAAGAACTGGGTGATTTATTGCTGCATATTGTATTTTATGCCAAAATAGGATCAGAAAAAAAAGCTTTTGATTTAAGTGATGTTATCGAAGGTATAAACAAAAAATTAATTCATCGGCATCCACATGTTTTTGGCGATGTTAATGTTAAGGATAGCAAAGAAGTGGAAGAAAACTGGGAATCTATAAAGTTAAAAGAAAAAGACAGGAAAAAAACGGTTTTATCTGGTGTGCCCCAATCGCTTCCGGCGCTTGTAAAAGCAAACCGGATTCAACAAAAAGTTCGCGGTGTGGGATTCGACTGGGACGAAAGAAACCAGATATGGGATAAAGTTAAAGAGGAATTAAACGAACTACAACAGGAAGTAGAAACCGGAGATTATGACAAAGTAGAAGCCGAATTTGGCGATCTGTTTTTTTCGTTAATCAATGCTGCCCGGTTATACGATATTGATCCCGAAACCGCTTTGGAGCGTACCAATAAAAAATTTATTAAACGATTCAATTACCTCGAAAAACAAACCCTGAAAAAAGGGATTTCGCTAAAAGATATGACGTTGGACGAAATGAATGTGGTATGGGAAAAATCGAAGGAGTTTGATGAGTAACAGTAACAAAAAAATCCGCTACAAATGAGCGGATTTTTTATTGCTTTATAATTGAAATATTTTATTTTTCTTCTTTGTCTTCCTTTTTTGGTTTCTTTTCTGTTTTTGGTTTTTCTTTTTTAGGTTCTGCTTTTTCTTCTTCCTTGCCGTTATCGCCTTCCTTTTCGTTTTCTTCGCCGGCTTTTTCTTCTTCTTCTTCTTCTTCGAAATTCAACATTTCAAATTTATGCAACAAATTATACCACTGAATAACCTTTTTAATATCAGAAACATAAACACGATCGCGGTCATAATCGGGTAATATTTCTTCAAAATAATTTTTCAGTTCATCAGCCGATGATTTATGCGAAATAGCTTCTCCTCCATTTTCTTTTTCATAAATTTCTTTTAAAACATCTTTCAATGGTTTATCTTCAGTATCAGTAAAAATTGCGATATCTTCCAATGCGCTAATTTTAGCTGCAGCCGAGGCATTCATTCGCTTTTTTGTTTCAAGCGACTCTACAATAATACCATGCCGGCCTTGCGAAATAAATTTGAATAATCCGCCATGCCCTGAAATTGATAAAATATCTTTTAACATAAATTTATTTTTTAATTTTTAATGAGATGCAAAAATAATATTCATTTCAAATTTGAGAAATAATTTTAACCATTTTAACGAAGAAATCATAATTATTTTAATTAATTTTTATTCATTATTATTTTTTGTTAAGGTTAAAAAGTTAATTTATTCCACGCTCATTTTTTATTTTTTCATAAGCTTCGTTAACCCGTTGAAATTTTTCTTTGGCTTTTTGCTGAAAATCCTCACCTAAATGACTCACCTTATCGGGATGGTACTTAACAGCCATTTTACGGTATGCTTTTTTCACTTCTTCATCGGTTGCCGTTGGCTCTATTTCCAAAATTTTATAAGCTGAATGCACATCCTCCACAAACATTGATTTAATGGAGTCGAAATCATTTGATCTAATACCTAAATAACTCGAAATTAATGTTATAGTATTTAATTCGGATGCATCAACCTGTCCGTCGGCTTTTGCCACACCAAGCATTAAATGCAATAACTCAAGCCGCGAAGAGTAGTCCAGGTTTTGCTTAATCTGTATACATACTGATTGAACCGGGATGTTTTGTTTTAAAATATCGCGAAGCATATGTATTGCTTCTGTAGCAGAATCTTCTCCAAAAGTTTTTACAAAAAATTTTTTTACATAATTTAATTCCGATTTTAATACCCTCCCATCTGCTTTCATAACAGCAGCGACAAGTACGAGTAAGCTAGCAGCAAAACTGCCTGTGGTTGTCATTGAATAGCCTGACTTTGGCTGAGCTTCAACATTTTCCATTAAAGAACCCAGGGCAAATCCTAAAATTCCTCCAATAGGCCCAAAAAATGCCCAACCTAAACCTCCGGCTATCCATTTTCCGAATTTTCCCATAACAATTATATTCTATTTAATATTTTTTGGTGAATATCAACTACTTGTGGTAATAACATTCTGTCACCATCATTATAAATGGTAAAATCTGCCAATTTCATTCTTTTTTCGTCGCACAATTGGTTTTTCATTCGGCTTAACACTTGTTCTTTTCCAATTTTATCGCGACTCATTACACGATTAATACGGCTTTTTTTATTTGCATGTATGTTAACAATATAATCTAAGTCCAGATAGGCATTGCTTTCAAAAAGGATAGCGGCTTCTTCAATAACATACTGGCTATTTTGTTTTTCGGCCCAATCCAAAAAATATTCACGCACTTTAGGATGAACTATTGAGTTAATCCTGTTTAAGGCTTTGTTATCATTAAAAATGATTTGTGCCAGTACTTCTTTTTTAATTTGATTTCTGTTATAAATATCGCTTCCAAACGAATGTTTAATTTGCTCAACAACAGATTTATCGGAATTAATAATTTTTTTTGCTTCTATGTCGGCATTAAAAACCGGAATGCCAAGCTTTTCAAAAATCTGGCAAACCAATGTTTTGCCACTTCCTATTCCGCCGGTTACTCCTACTTTAATCATTTTTCCGTTCAATTATATATTCAACTGTTCGTGGATAAAATCTTAAAGACCTGATATACTCAGGCGAATTATTAATTTTTACTTTAGCTTTATTGTTTTTAATATTGATATCGTTGTAATCAACAACTACATCAAAAAACTGCGGTAATACTTTGTCGTAATCACTTAGTGCGACAATATATGATACAGTAATTTCATTAGGAAATGTTCTTAATACCAATGAATCTGGTACATTTTTAACACTTAAAGGCACTTTTAAATTACCTTCGGTATATTTTTCAACGGTAATTGAAATTTCTACTTCTTCGTTTGAATATTCAACATTATTAATTTTCTCTAATGGTATTTCGTCGGTATAATTTTTAACAAGATCTGTAATTTCAACTTTTTTTGTGTAAACCTGGTTTATTGTATCGATTATAGGATTTGCGCCAGAAATAGTAATACTATCAGGATTAAAAACAATATCCCCTTTAATCATATATTGCGATGCAGGAATAGTGTTTAATTTTGATACCACAGGGACTTTTTTATAAATCCGCTCGGCAAAATCAAAAAACAATGTATCGGGTTGTATCGAAACAATTTGTAGTTCAGAGCTTAACTGTTGCTCAATTTTATCAGATATATTTTTAGTTAATGAGTAAAATTTAACATAATCCTGTCTGGAATATAATCGCATTGTAATTGAATTAACATCAATTACAAAAGGCAAAAATTTATTGCTTATTTTATATTCAAGCAACTTATAACCATGAGCTTTAACTCTAATAGAAAAAAATTTTGGCAGGTCGTTTACCAGAATTTTGTCATTGGGGAAATTGTTATACCTAACTGGCAATGAAACCTCTGTTTCATATTCTTGTTCCAGTTGATTAAGAAACCAAAATATGGTTGATATCAATACAAAAATTAAAAACACAAAAACCCTTTTGTCAGACTTTAAATTTCTTCTGGCAAAAAAATTTCTGATATTATCTTCAATATTTTTAGCAACCACAATTATGGAAAATTAAAAAAAGCGTTTAAAGATAAATCCTTAAACGCTTATTAAAAAAAATTATTTAGATGCACTTATATCAGTAGCATCTTTTAAAATAGCACTTTTATCAATTTTAATTTTCACATCATTGTCAATTTCAACAATAACATAGTTATCTTTAATTCCATCTACTTTACCGTAAATTCCTCCGGTTGTAATTACTTTATCACCTTTTTTTAACGATTCACGATATTTTCTAAGTTCTTTTTGCCTTTTCATTTGTGGCCTAATCATAAAGAAATAGAAAATAAGGATAATTAATAATAGTGGTAAAAAAGAAGTTAATGGACTTGATCCTTCTGTAGGTTGTCCCATTAATAATACATACAATAAATTGTTCATCATTTTTAATTTTAATTAAGATTTATAATTATTATTTTATCACATTCGCTCTTATTGAAAGCGTATGTTTTTCCTGTTTAGTATTCATTTCTATAACAATATTTTTGTATTGCACACCTTGTCTTCCTTCGCTATCGAAAACAATATCAACAACTCCATAATTATTGGCAGAAACGGGTCCTTTGGTATAATTTGCAACGGTGCATCCACAAGTGGAATAAGCATCCTTTATAATTAAATCGGATGTACCGGTGTTTTTAAATTTAAAATTATACGACACCTTTTCTCCCTGTACTAAATTTCCAAAATTATGGTATAAAGTATCAAACTTAACGGATGTAACTCCTTTTACATTTGTTACCACATTTTGGTTTCCGTTATTGCTTTTCAAAGAGCATGCAGCTAAAAAAAGTAAAAAAATACTAACAATTATTATTTTTATTTTAGCTATCATTCTAACATTCAATTTGAAATACAAAGTAATAATTATTTTTGGAAACCATCAAGAAATATTATATCTCACCAACTAAACCACGGCCGGTTTTTTTAATTTTTCCCTCTTTTTTTAAATCAGCAACAATCTTATCTAACACACCATTAATAAAAACATTGCTTTTTTGTGTGCTATAAAATTTTGCTATTTCAATATACTCGTCAAATGTTACTTTTACAGGAATTTCGTTAAATTCAATTAATTCAGAAATGGCCAATGCCATTACAACAATATCGGTAAATGCTACCCTTTCAATATCCCAGTTCTTTATATAATCGGCAATTAAATTTTGATATTCGGCATGATTAAGAATTGTTTTACGAAACAATCTTTTAGCAAAGTCCTTATCATCTTCATTTTTAAATAAAAACATCAATTTTTCCGATTCATCGCTTGTAGCTTTGAATCCTTTTAATGTTTTAATTATCATACCTGTTACAAATTCAAGGTCATCGTTCCAGTAAATGCTTTGCTCTTCGAGATTTTGATGCAACGGCTCGTGAAGAATAATAATCTTTGCAAATAAATCGGTAATAAATTTTTTATCCTCTTTATATGAACGCTGTTCAGAATCCATGTAGCTTTGATAAATATCCGAATCTTTTATCTCAAGGTATAAATTTTTTATCAACTCAGGATAGTTAACCCAACTTAGTTTATTATCGTTTAGATATTTATTTAGCTGAAAATTTTTCTCTAACTGTTTTATCAATTTATTATCAACAAACTTGGTATTGGGGTGTAAATCTTCGTATGTTGGCACAAGTTTCTGAGATGCAAGGTCTATTCTCGATTGTGCATATCTCACAATATCAATAATTAGTAATAATAAATAATGGTATAAATCGTAGGATTTTTGTATACTATAAAATAACTCTTTTTCAGCCTGGTTAAGTGATTGTCCCTCGGACTTAAAGTAAGCGTAACAAATTTGAAGAATTTTTATTCGTATTAATCTTCGGCTAATCATTTTAAAAGAACTCCTTAATATTTATGTTTAGATTTGAAAATGCAAAGTAAATGTTTTTTTTAAAAAAGATAACACGATTTCCGGATATTTTATCCTGTTCAAGAATTTATTAAACATTAATAATCCATTAGTTTTTTTAAAATGCTAAGCAATTGGGAGTAAAAAAACCACCTATGATTAGATTTTTTTAGATTACCACTTTTTTATTAACAATTTTGTTAAAAACCTATTTTTAAAAAAAAGCTAAATTTTAATGATTTTATAAATATTTTTTTACTTTTGAGTGTTGATTAATTTAAACCAACTAAATTATTAAAAGATGGATGGATACGACAAAAATGAAGAGTTAGAGAAAAAAGAAATCGATAACGAAACTAAAAACACAGAACGTGATGAAATTTTCTCTAAAGTTGTAAGAGCAGGGAAAAGAACTTACTTTCTTGATGTAAAAACAACCCGAAAAAATGATTATTATCTTACCATCACAGAAAGTAAAAAACGGTTTAATCGGGACGGAAAGCATTATTTCGAAAAACACAAAGTTTTCTTGTATAAAGAAGATTTTGATAAGTTTACCGAGAACCTACAAGAAGTAATCGACTTCATCAAAAATGCAGTTCAAAAACAAGAAACAGAATCTCTTGAGCATGTTGAAGTCGGCGCTGAAGTAGAAAACCCAAAAAATGACAATTATACTTCAGACGTTAATTTCGATGACCTGGGAGAAAACAAAGAATAAAAAATAAGGCTGGCAAATTTGCCGGCCTTTAAAATTTCATTAAAAGTCTATTTTCAATCATATTTTTCCATCTTATCTTCGATGGTTACCTTGCCGTCTTTTCGATTTTGAATTTTTACATATACTAATATTTCATCTGCCCCTTGCTCAAAACATATCTCCTGAATATTTTCTATTACATTCATAATTTTTTGGTAAGGCCCTTCAATAACTGTTTCAAAAGGGCAAACCCTGTATTTCAAACCCGAATCAATTATCACTTTAATTGCCTCGTCTACCAAGGCATAAGTGCTTTTTGTTTCTGATTTTGGTAATACTTGTACTGCAACATTAACCTGATGATTCATTTCTTAATCTTTAAAAAATTTATTTATTTCTTCCAAATTTAATGCTTTAACATTTGTTATCAAATATTCATGATATAAAAAATCGCCGTATTGATTACACTCATCCATTGCTGATTTTATAACTTCACCCGTAGAAACATCAATTGGAATAAGAGTTAATACTGTAACATATTTTTCGGTGAAAGTGATATTCTCGATTTTGCACTTATACTTCACAAAAATATCTTCAAATTCAGTTTGGAAAATTCTTTTTTGTGCATCGGTAAAATCTTCTTCATTTTTATGCATACAGGCAAAGAAATATCTTAATTTTTTCCCTTCTCCGCCCAGTCCGGTTGAAATAAAAACCTGGCCTTCGTCGAGCAGGCTTGTTTCCAAACTTACACGACAATGCTGAAGAGCAAGAACTGCCCACTTATATAATTCATTATCGGCAGAATCTACCACTTTTTCAATTATACGATATGCTTCGGGTTGATCGATATTAGAAAGCTCGGCTAACAATCTCTTTTTTTTATCAAAAGCAAGTTCAGGATCAAAAACTTTTTCTTTCTCTTTTAAAACAATATCAGCATTTCGTTTATTTTCATTCAATTCATCAATAAGCTCAAAAAACTCTACTTGCATGTTAACATCCACCTGTTCTTCAAGAATACTGAAATCTCCAACCAATTCGTTAAAAAATTCTTTTAATTTTTTATATAAATTTTCTTCTTCCATTAAATGTGTTTTGAAGCAAACTTAAGTTTTTTTTATTGAATTATGAATTGTTGATTACAACAAACCCTGAAAAAAATTGTTGAAAAAATACCATCATTTTGGTATTGTCTGTTAAAAAGAATAGAATTATTTTTGAAATCTTTTATCAACTACAATAGTATATTAATAAAAATCGATGCGTTTATCACAATTAAAAGATAATGAACAGGGTATAATAACCAAAGTACGTGGCAGGGGAGCTTTTCGTAAACGTATAACCGAAATGGGTTTTGTAAAGGGGCAAGTTGTAAAAGTTATTAAAAATGCACCTTTAAAAGATCCGGTTCAATATAGCATTATGGGATACGAAGTTTCGCTACGGCGCAGTGAAGCATCATTAATTGAAGTAATTACCGAAGATGAAGCCAAACTATTTACTAGTAAATCTTTTAACGGAGTAATAGATGAAGAATTATTAAAAACATCCGCACGCAAAAAAGGAAATGAAATACAAATTGCTTTGGTTGGAAACCCTAATTCTGGAAAGACATCACTTTTTAACTTTGCATCTAAATCCAGAGAGCATGTTGGAAATTATAGTGGAGTAACCGTTGATTCCAAAACAGCCCTTTGCAAAGTGGATGATTACATTCTTAACATCACCGATTTACCCGGAACTTATTCTTTATCGGCTTATTCGCCCGAAGAGTTATTTGTTCGTAAGTTTATTTTAGGCGAAATGCCCGATGTTGTAATAAATGTTGTGGATGCCTCAAACCTTGAACGAAACTTATACCTTACCACCCAATTGATTGATATGGACATTAAAGTGGTAATTGCTTTGAATATGTATGATGATCTCAGAAAAAAGGGCGATGAGTTTGATTTTAACTCGCTTGGTAAAATGCTGGGTATACCAATTATTCCTACTATAGGTTCTAAAGGTTTTGGAATAAAAGAGTTATTTAATAAAGTGATAGATGTTTATGAAGATAAAGACCCCACGGTAAGGCATATACATATAAATTATGGCAAAGATGTTGAACAATCGTTACGGAATATACAGGATGAAATTTGGGAAAATAAACGTTTAACAGACATTGTTTCATCAAGGTTTTATGCGATAAAGCTTCTCGAAAAAGATGAAGCAGCAAATTTTTCCCTTTCCAAATGGGATAATTATGATAAAATAAAACAAAAAGCCGATCAGGAGATTAAAAAAATTGAGTCGCTATTAAATGACGATACAGAGACAATTATAACAGACTCAAAATACGGTTTTATTGCCGGAGCCCTTAAAGAAACTTACAAGGGAAACATACAAACCCGGCGTAAGCGAACAGAAAAGATTGATCGTTTTATTACTCATAAATACTGGGGATTTCCTATTTTCTTTTTTTTCCTTTGGGTTATGTTTCAGTCTACTTTCAAACTCGGCCAATACCCAATGCAATGGATCGATTATTTTATTGGTTTGTTAGGTGATGGTATTAATAACATTATGTCTGCCGGCCCATTAAAAGATTTATTAATTGATGGTGTAATTGGAGGTGTTGGTGGTGTGATTGTTTTTCTACCTAACATCTTAATACTATTCTTTTTTATTTCATTAATGGAAGACACTGGATACATGGCCCGTGCTGCTTTTATTATGGATAAAATAATGCATCAAATTGGATTACATGGCAGGTCTTTTATTCCATTGATTATGGGCTTTGGATGTAATGTCCCCGCAATAATGGCTACCCGGACTATAGAAAATCCACAAAACAGGTTACTAACTATACTTATTAATCCTTTTATGTCGTGTAGTGCACGATTACCAGTATATATTTTGATCATTTCAGCATTTTTCCCGAACAAACCAGGAACCGTACTTTTTTCAATATATATTATCGGAATTGTGGTTGCAGCACTTGTAGCCATATTATTTAAGAAAACCATTTTTAAATCAAAAGAAGTGCCTTTTGTAATGGAATTACCTCCATATCGCATTCCAACATTGCGAAATACAACAAGGCATATGTGGTTTAAAGGATCGCAATATTTAAAGAAAATGGGAGGCGTAATATTAGTAGCTTCCATTATTATTTGGGCATTAGGTTATTATCCGAAAAATATTGAATATTCAACCAATTACATCCAAAAAATTGAACAGGTAAAACAAACAAATCCAGAAAATGCTTCAGAAAAAATTCAAACAATTTTAAACGAAAAACAAGCCGAAGAGCAAGAAAAATCTTATATAGGGCAAATTGGTAAATTCATTGAACCCGTTATGCGTCCGTTAGGTTTCGACTGGAAAATGAGTGTTAGTATTTTATCTGGGGTACCCGCTAAAGAAATTGTTGTTAGTACAATGGGTGTATTATACCAGGCAGAAAAAAATGGTGCTGATATTCCAGAAAACTTAGTCCAAAGGCTCCAAAACGAAACCAACGAGAAAGGCGAGAAGGTTTTTACACCGCTTGTAGCTTATGCTTTTCTATTATTTGTTTTGCTTTATTTCCCCTGTATAGCATCTGTTATTGCCATTAGTAAAGAAGCAGGACATTGGAAATGGGCGGTTTTTGCTATGTTTTATACTACTGCATTAGCATGGGTGGTTTCATTCCTTGTTTATCAAACAGGTACATTAATTTCTAATTTATAAAGTTATGGCACAAGAAATTTTAGTTTACATAATAATAATCATATCAGTAATTTACACTGCTTTTCAATTTTATTCTTTTTTTAAAACCAATTCCGATTCCGGATGCAATTGTTCGGGTTGCGATATAAAAAAAGATGTTGCTCACATAAAAACACTTATTGAAAAATAAACGGTATTATTAATAAATTTTATCTTTAAGAATAAAAATATTATTAAATTTATCGTAAATAAAATTATAACCCATGGACTGGATTTTGCTGGTATTGTCGATTATTTTAATAATTGCAGGTTTACTGGGCTGCATTTTGCCTGTAATACCGGGGCCTCCGTTAAGTTTTTTAGGTTTATTAATTGTGCATTTTACTAAATTTGCCGATTTTACTACAAACTTTTTATTAATAGTAGCATTTATTGCTATATTAGTAACCGTTTTAGATTACCTGGTTCCAATTTGGGGCACCAAAAGATTTGGCGGGACAAAAGCCGGAATGTGGGGATCCGGAATTGGCATGGTAATAGGAATGATATTTTTAGGGCCGCTAGGTTTAATATTAGGCCCTTTGGCTGGTGCAATTATTGGCGAATCATTAAATGGAGCAGAAAACAAAGATGCATTTAGATCCGGATTAGGTGCTTTTTTTGGATTTTTAATGGGCGTTGGGCTCAAACTGGCTGCATCTATTTATATTACCTGGCATTTTTTTAAGGAAATAATTTAAGGAAATAATATAATATTGATACATTTTTTATGAAAGATATTGTTGTACCCATAAACTTTAACAATGATTCAGAAAATTCGCTGGAAGCAGCAAAATTTTTATCCAAACTGCTTAAAAGTAAAATTCACTTAATAAATATTGTATCTCTAGGCGACTGGTGGAATAATCTAATCATTACAAAAGATACTAAAGAGAAATTATATAATTTATCATTAGAGAATCTAAAAAAGACAGCCGCTTTACATCCGGAAACTACCTTTGAATTAAAGGTGCTTTTTGGAAAAGTTCATGAACAAATTTTAGAGTATAGCGAATCTGTAAATGCTGAATTTATTGTTTTATGTGATAAACACCGTAATGAAAAAGAAAATAAAATATTAGGATCCATTGTTACGCATGTTATCACCGAATCTAAATGCCCTGTCATCACTATTAAAAATAAAATCGATAAAGATTTTAAAAATATTGTTGTTCCCATTGATTTAGCCGAAGATACTAACCGAAAGGTAAGTGCAGCAATCGCTTTTAATCAGTATGCCAAAGCCAAATTACATTTTGTTTCTATACTTTTTGAAGGAATTGGAAACCGAAATATCCGTACACGAAGGAAAGTAAAACAAATTGAAAAAACTTTAAAAAAACACGAAGTTAATTATTCATTTAAACTCATAAAAAAACAAAAAACATATGCTTATCAGGATGCCCTGGAATACGCTGACCAGGTTAATGCAGACCTAATTATTATAATGACCCACAAAGAACGTTATATGTTTGATAATTATATTGGAGCTTTTGCACATCGAATTATTAATTACTCGCAAGCACCAGTAATGACAATCACATCGCAAGCTGCAAAATCTGAAAAGCAATCTGTTATCAATAAGTTTGTCGATCCGCTGGGAATTTATAAACCTTAATAAAAAACAAAAGGGCACTGGATCAGCGCCCTTTATTATTTATTTGGCAGATTTTTATGCTCCTAATGTAGCAACCATTACTGCTTTAATTGTATGCATTCTGTTTTCGGCTTCGTCGAAAACGATAGATGCCGGTGATTCAAATACCTCTTCGGTAACTTCCATTGATTCAATTCCAAATTTTTGATAAATCTCTTCACCAATTTTTGTTTCTCTATTATGGAAAGCAGGCAGGCAATGCATAAATTTACCCTTAGGGTTTCCTGTTAACTCCATCATTTTTTTATTTACCTGGTATGGTTTTAACAATTCAATTCGTTCTTTCCAAACCTCTTCGGGCTCTCCCATTGAAACCCAAACATCGGTATAAATAAAATCACAACCTTTTACACCTTCTTCAACATTATCGGTAACAATAATTTCAGCTCCGGTTTCTTTGGCAATTTCTTTAGCCTGGTTTACTAATTCAGCTTTTGGTTGTACGCTTTTTGGAGCTACTGAACGGAATTTCATTCCCATTTTAGCCGCACCAATCATTAATGAATTACCCATATTATTTCTGGCATCGCCAACATAGGCAAAAGTAACCTGGTGCAATGGCTTATCAGAATGTTCCATCATAGTTAAAAAGTCGGCTAAAATTTGAGTAGGGTGAAACTCATTGGTTAAGCCATTCCAAACAGGCACACCAGCATATTTAGCTAACTCTTCAACTACTTCCTGTCCAAAACCACGATATTCGATACCATCGTACATTCTTCCTAGAACACGGGCAGTATCGGCCATCGATTCTTTATGACCAATTTGTGATCCTGAAGGGCCTAAATAAGTAATATGAGCGCCCTGGTCAAAAGCAGCAACTTCAAAAGCACATCGTGTACGAGTTGATGATTTTTCAAAAATAAGTGCAATATTTTTTCCTGTTAGCTTTTGTTGCTCTGTTCCGCTATATTTAGCTTTTTTTAGGTCAGCAGAAAGCTCCAATAAAAACTTAATTTCTTGTGGAGTAAAATCCAAAAGTTTTAAAAAACTTCTATTTCTTAAATTAAATGCCATAACTTTTTGATTTATTAATTATTATTTATATTTATTATTTCAATTTTAAAGATAATTAATCAATAACTATCTAGTCTTCGTATTCCAAGGTAATTTTTGTACCATAAGAGCGGTCTTCTAATTTTGTAGCTTCAGTAATTACACTCTTTTTACCACCTTTTTCGATAAACTGTAAGCAGGCACCAATCTTAGGAGCCATACTACCTTGGGCAAACTGTCCTTCGTCCATATATTTTTCAGCATCAGCCTTACTCAAAAACTCTAACTTTTTTTCATTAGGTTTTTTATAGTTTATATAAACATAAGGTACATCGGTTAAAATATAGAATTCATCTGCTTTAATTCTTGCAGCTAATAACGAAGATGCTAAATCTTTATCGATAACTGCTTCAGATGGCCTTACATCCCCTTTTTCATCAAAATATACAGGAACACCTCCTCCACCGGCAGCAATAACAATATTTCCCTGGCGGGCTAATGCCTCAACAACTTTTTCATTCATAATACTGATTGGTTTTGGCGAAGGAACAACTCTTCTCCAGCCGCCATGTGCTTTAACTTCTTCTTTAAATTCCCATCCTTTATCAGCAGCTAATTTATCAGCTTCTTCTTTAGAATAAATTTTACCAACTCGTTTTTGAGGGTCTTTAAATGCAGGATCATCTTTATCAACCTGTACACAAGTAACCAGTGTAACAATTTCTTTTTGGATATTATGCTTTTTTAGCACATTACGCAACATTCTTTCAATCATATATCCTATACCACCTTGTGAATCGGCAACGCATATATCAAGTGGCATCTGTGGAATTTGATACATATGTTCACCTGCATCATTTCGCATTAATATATTACCAACCTGAGGCCCATTGCCATGTCCAATTACGATATCATAACCCTCTTTTATTAAATACACTAAATTTTCAAGGGTATCAAATGTGTTTTGCTCTTGCTCATCTATTGTTCCTATTTGATTACCGCGTAAAAGAGCATTACCTCCTAATGCAACTACAGCTAATTTATTCATACTCATTAATTTATATATAGTTAATATTTAAAACTACAAATCTATAAAAAAAAATCGGATCTAAAATCTCTTATAAAACATAATCAATCATTAAACTGTTAAATAATATTAATTTATGACATTTGTCAAATAATTAAACCCGGCTATCAATTCTTTTTTTTTTTTTGCCTATATTTATTTATTTTAGATAACTTTTATTACACATTAATTATTATTAACCCTTAATATCTAAACATGAAATTTAGGTTACCAGTAGTAATTATAATACTTGCCCTACTAACAAATTATTCTTGTAAGCAATTACAACAAAAAGACCGAATAAAGGAGGGTTTTATAGAATACAACATTGAATATCTGGACGATACATTGGACAGCTTTATGATTGGCCTGCTTCCTAAAAAAATGGTAATTAAATTCAAAGACAATAACACAATCAATAAAATTGAAGGTTTTTCAGGGATTGTAAGTTTTACACACATTCAGAATTTTAAAGAAAAAAAGAATATAACACTGGTTAAAGTGCTTAATAAAAAATACAAATACGAAGAAAAAATTAATCAATCATCCCTTTTTTTTGAAGAGTTACCAGGAATGAAAATTGAGCCACAAGAGGAAGTAAAAGAAATTTGTGGATTCACCTCTAAAAAAGCCAAAATTATTCTACCTGATAATAATATCGAACCTTTTTACATTTATTATACCAATGATATTATCATCAATAATGTAAATGCACAAACTCCCTTTAAATCTATTGATGGTGTTTTGCTTGAATTCCAGGTTAAATTTTATGATTTAAACATGAAGTTAACAGCCAACAAAATACAAGAAGATGAAATATCCTCCGATCATTTTAAGGTACCAAAAGGTTATCAAAATATTAACCGAAAAACCATGGTAGAAATCATTGAACTGCTTAAACAATAATCCATTATTAATTAAGTTCTCAGATTACAGAAAATTTATAACCATATTTGCTTTAATTTATTTTACTTTGTAAATGATTAAAAGCATCAGTACTATTTAAAGCAATTATATTATAAATGGCTAAAAAAAACGAAAAAAAAAGCAGTAAGAATAAAAAGTCGTTAAATGACGAACGCTTAAAAATATTATTAGGTGTATTTACGGTATTTCTGGCAGCATTTCTAATGCTGGCATTCATTTCCTACTTTTTTACCTGGAAAGTAGATCAAAGTTTTCAGTTTTCGAAAGTAGTATCAGGGATAGAAATAAATGCTGAAAACTGGTCGGGTAAAGCAGGTGCCCATTTTGCCAACTTATTTATTAATCAATGGTTTGGTATAGCCTCGTTTATTTTTCCTTTTTTACTTATTATCATTGGCTTACGATTTTTCAATATAAAAATTTACTCAATTCGCAAATCAATAAAGCTTTCTATTTTTGGAGTTATCATTTTATCGGTTTTACTGGGGTATTTATTTGGTGATACCAATGGCTACCTGGGAAGTGGATTGGGTGGCGGACACGGATACTTTATGGCCCAATGGCTTAATTCTTTTTTAGGGATAGTAGGTACAGCATTTTTATTAACCCTTGCAATCATTGCATTTGCCATATTTTCCTCTAATAAATCTATTCTTTGGGCAAAAAGCCTTTTTGCTGAGATATTCAATAAAAAAATAAATTCTGCCGAATATTATTCATCAGAAGATAGAATTGAAGATGAAGTTAAAAATGAAGAAGAAATAGAAAAAGAATCAGAAGAAATTACAGAAGAAGAATTAGATGAGAATCTAATATTTACTACCCGAAAAATAAAAGAAACTGAAGAACAGGAACCGAATACGAATCAAGAAAAAAAATCAGAAGAGGAAAAAGATATTGAGCTTACAATTGAAGAAAAACATACAGAAGATAAACTCAATGGTTCATTTAAAAATTACCCGTTAGAAAACTATGACCCAACCCTAGAATTATCAAGCTATAAATTGCCACCATTGAGCCTTCTGGAGAAACATGGCGATGAATCAAACGGAGAAATTGACAAGGAAGAAATTATAGCTAATAAAAATCGAATTGTGGAAACACTGGCAAATTATAAGATCCAGATCGATAAAATTAAGGCTACTGTAGGCCCAACAGTAACTCTATACGAAATAATACCTGCTCCAGGTGTGCGTATCTCCAAAATAAAAAACCTTGAAGATGACATTGCCCTTAGCCTGGCAGCCTTAGGTATTCGTATCATAGCTCCTATTCCAGGGCGCGGAACCATAGGTATCGAAGTTCCAAACCAAAATCCAGAAATTGTTTCCATGCGTTCTATTATATCATCAAAAGCATTTAGTGAAACGAGATATGAACTGGCTATTGGTTTAGGAAAAACCATTTCGAACGATACTTATGTGGTAGACCTTACCAAGATGCCCCACCTTTTAGTGGCCGGTGCCACCGGACAGGGAAAGTCAGTCGGTTTAAATGCAATTATTGCATCATTACTGTATAAAAAACATCCAGCCCAGTTAAAATTTGTAATGATTGATCCCAAAAAAGTAGAACTTACCCTTTATTCAAAGATAGAAAAACACTTTTTGGCCAAACTGCCCGACTCGGAAGAACCTATTATTACTGAAACCCAAAAAGTTGTTAATACTTTAAATTCACTTTGTATTGAGATGGATCATCGATACGATTTGCTAAAATCGGCACATGTAAGAAATATTAAAGAATATAATACGAAGTTTATAGCTCGCAAATTAAATCCCGAAAAAGGGCATAAATACTTACCTTACATTGTTGTTGTGGTAGATGAATTTGCCGATTTAATTATGACTGCTGGAAAAGAAATTGAGGGCCCTATTGCACGACTGGCACAGTTGGCCAGAGCCATTGGAATTCATTTAATTATTGCAACACAACGCCCATCAACCAATATAATTACTGGCGTAATAAAAGCTAATTTCCCTGCCCGAATGGCTTTCAGGGTTTCATCCATGGTCGATTCACGAACAATACTCGATACACCAGGCGCAAACCAGCTTATTGGCCGTGGTGATATGTTAATTACTTCGGGCAGTGATTTAATTCGCCTGCAATGTGCTTATATCGATACACCCGAGTTAGATAAAATTACCGATTACATCCAGTCGCAACAAAGTTACCCCACAGCTTTTATGCTACCAGAATATACTGCTGAAGGTTCTGAAGAAATTGGCGAGGTAGATTTTTCTAAACGTGATGCTCTTTTTGAAGATGCTGCAAGACTTGTTACACGACATCAACAGGGTTCCACATCATTAATACAAAGAAAATTTTCTATCGGTTATAATCGTGCCGGACGAATTATTGACCAATTGGAAGCTGCAAATATCGTTGGCCCATTCGAAGGAAGCAAAGCGCGCCAGGTTTTATTCCAGGACGAATATGCATTGGAACAATATTTGAAAGATTTTTTGGAAAATAACTAAATTTAAAATCGAATGAAACTTACATGCTTAAGGATAAAAAATTACTTATTAGAAAGCTATTGCATGAAGGTTCGCCGGAGGAATTTGTGGGAAGCTTAAGCGGGAGACACCGGCAACAAAAAAGATTATTGAAATTTAAAGTTGTAAATAGCAGAATTAAGCGCTAGCGTTCTCATGACCGAAGGAAATAATAACAATAGATTAACTAAAAATTATATTCTTGTGAAAAAAACAATTGCTTTAATCGGGATTTTTGTAACTACTTTTGTCTTTGCCCAAAAAGACCCCGATGCAAAAATTATTCTTGATAATTTATCAGAAAAAACAAAATCATATCAAAATATCCAAACCGAATTTAAAATCGATTATAAAAACATAAAAGATAACACCCAAAATTCGTCCAAAGGCAAAATAGCCATCCAGGGAGAAAAATACAGGTTAAATTTTATGGGAGCTGAGTCGTTTTTCGATGGGCAAACATTGTGGAGTTACCTTGAAGAAGTAAACGAAGTTAATATTTCTGAACCAGAACCAAACGATAATGATATTTTTAGTAACCCACAGGATATATTTACTATTTACGACAAAGATTTTAAATATCAACTGATTGATCAATATAATAAAAACGGTGTAGCCATAGCTATTGTAGATTTGTATCCTTATGATATTGATGAAGATTACTCAAGAATAAGATTAGAAGTTAATACAGACAAATACCAATTACAATCGGTTACCATATTTGGGAAAGATGGTTCACATTATATCATCAAGTTTTTTAATTATAAAACTAACATCGATTTGGACAGCACTTATTTTATTTTCAACAAATCTGATTATCCCAATGTTGAAATTATTGATATGCGATGGTAAAACTATATTATTACGCAAAGTTTCAAAAAAATAGGCTAACTTTTTTATGTAATATTTAAATGATTCTCTGGACAATATTAACTTCAAAACAGTTTTAACGAAAACCTTGTTTTTATTATATTTTTTTAACTTTTATCCTTTTCAGGGTATTCTATCCTTGCATGATAGATATTTAATAATTTCTGCTTAAAAATGCCCTTAACCGTAGATATATCTTTAAAGGTGATATTGGCATTATCAAATTGCCCTTCTTTCATTTGATCGTTGATAATTGACTCAACCAGATTATTTATTTTTTCTTCACTAATATCCGAAAGGCTCCTCGATGCAGCTTCAACAGCGTCAGCCATCATTAAAGCAGCGGTTTCCTTAGAATAAGGTTTTGGTCCGGGATAAGTAAACTTTTTTAAATCTACTTCTTTATCAGGGAACTTTTTAATATAGGAACGGTAAAAATATTGCACTTTTGAGGTTCCATGATGAGTACGTATAAAATCAATCAATGGCTCGGGCAGTGAGTGCTTTTTTGCCAATTCCACTCCATCTTTAACATGACTAATAATAATATTGGCGCTTTCTTCAAATTCATGCATATCGTGCGGGTTAAACCCTGCCCTTTGGTTTTCGACAAAATAAGCTGGGTTAACCATTTTACCAATATCATGATAAAGCGCTCCGGTACGCACCAGAAGTGCATTACCTCCAATTTTATAAATTGCCTCTTCGGCAAGGTTAGCCACTTGCATAGAATGTTGAAAAGTACCAGGTGCTTTTTCAGCCAAATTTCTTAATAATTTCTGGTTAGTATCTGACAATTCCATTAAAGTTAAGTCTGATAAAAAGCCAAATGTCTTTTCGAAAATATAAATCAAAGGATAAGCCAAAAGCACAAAACCTCCGTTAAAAGCAAAATAAATAAAATTGTTAAGCTCAATATTAGAAAAATTTCCCTCTTGTGTAATGGCCAATCCAAAATATACAAAGCTATAAGTTAAAAATACCAAAGCAGCGGTAAGAAACAATTTACCTCGCCGATAAATATTAGTTAAGCTAAAAATAGCAACAATACCCGCAATAAAATTTAAAAAGATAAATTCAAATCCATTGGGTGCAAAAAAACCTACAATTAATACGGTAATTATATGTATAAATAATGCAAGCCGGGCATCGTAAAAAGTTTTTATAATAATTGGCACTAAAGCAAAAGGGATAATGTAAAGAACCTTTGTAGTAAAACGCGAAACAAGCACTATAATTAAAACAAGCATTAAAATAAAAATTGTTTTCAGGGTATTTTGCAATATTTCGCTTCTAAAATTCCATAAAAACAGAAATAATACAGCTATACAAGCAAAAACAAAAATGATTTGTCCAATTAAGATGATTTGATAAAAATACCCGGAGCCTAAACGGTTTTCCGAATCGTGTTTTAATGATTCCAAAATCCTAAAAAGTTTATTATCAATAATTTCGCCTTGCGAAATTATTTTTTCGCCGGCCTGAACCATACCTCTGGTTTTTGAAATATTTGCCAGTAGTTCGCTTTTTACATTTTCCGAGGTTTTCTGATCGTAAAAAATATTGGGTTCAATATATTCATACAGGTTAATGCTTTTATAAAAATCAGGATAACGCAACTTTACTTTATTGGTTTCTAAATATTGATTCATGCGCTCAATTACTCCTTCGTAAGCTTTTTTCTCGGTATAAATATCATTGTAATCATAGGTGTCTGCCAACTTATTTTTCAGAATAATTATCTCATCATCCTCGGTTAACCCTTCGGTAACTTCACTCGATTCTATTATGCCTGTCCAGTATATTTGGTTAAGTACCTCAATGGCAAAATGTTTAAAATCATTTGCATTATCTGTAAATATTTTCTTTTGATAATTTAATTGATTTTTTAACACATCAGATTTTAAAAATTCTTCCATTTTGTTGTTAAAATCAATGGTAAATTTCTCGCTTTGCACATTTAACACACTGCTATCGTACAAAAAGTAAGGATTATAATTTTTTAAAATACTGTCTCTTTCTTCCTGTAATTGTTTATCGCTTTTATATATAGGAAAGTCAAAGGGTGCAATTAATGTAGTATGCATCCATGGGCGGCCTTTTTGAAACTCGTATCGAAATTTACCTTCCCGGGGGAAAATATAAACAATAATAGCAATAGTCAGCAGAAATAAAAATACCCTGAAAATAATTTTATAATGCTCTTTAAAAAAATCAAATATTTGTTTCATTGTTATACAGATAATTTGTTTTTAAACACATCAATACAAATGTAAAAATTTAACCCGAATAATTTACTGCAACTTCATATTACATTTTTTTTTAAGTTAACTTACAAATTTTAGGCTTTCATTTTTTTGATTTCTTAATAATGATTAACAATTTCAGATTCTTAATGTTTCATTTTCACTTCGTAAATCATCATTACGTAAACCGAAATATATTATTCAATTTATCATTATTTGATTTATGATACTTATATTAATTAAGTTATTTGTATTTTTATAAAGTTAAACTGATATTATGAGTCAATACGGAATTAGTGAAATAAGCATTGTGCCGGTTCGTTTAGAACCTTCGGAAAGATCAGAAATGGTTACACAAATTTTATTTGGAGAAACCTATAAAATACTTGAAGAGCAAAACAAATGGTGTTACATTAAACTTTCTTATGACCAATATGAAGGTTGGATCGATAAGAAAACAATTATAAACATTAATCAGGAATTTTACAATAACTCATTAAAAAACACAACCTATATCACCAAAGAATTAAACGAAAAAATTCTTGATATTGAAAAGAACGAAGAAATTATATTACCTCCCGGATGTACATTGCCTAATTATAATCCGAAAAACAATTTGTTTTATATTAATAAACATAAATACAAAAAACTAAGCAATAACATTCAAAACCGCTTAAATATTATTCATTTATGCAAAATGTTTTTAAACGCACCCTATTTATGGGGTGGTAAAAATCCTTTTGGAATAGATTGTTCTGGCTTTGTACAAGTAATTTATAAAATTTTGGGAATTACATTGCCACGTGATACCCAAAGGCAGGTTAACAAAGGTGAAACAGTAAATTTCATTGGAGAAGTTAAAGCTGGAGACCTGGCTTTTTTCGATGATGATGAAGGCAATATTATCCATGTGGGAATCATTTTAAATAATGAAGAAATTATTCACGCATCGGGTAAAGTACGAATTGACAAATTTGACCATCAGGGGATTTTTAATCGATCTGAAAAAAAATATACTTACAAACTTCGGGTTATTAAACGCTTAATATAATAATTATGGGGAAATTATACATTTTGGTTTTTATTATTTCTGTTGTTGTGGTTATTTATATTATCGACAAAAGAAGAAAAGAGAATAAAACAAACAAAGAAGAATAATTGCCATGGTTTACACATATGCTTATCCAAGGCCTGCTGTAACAGTAGATATTATCGTTTTTAAAGAGGTTAAGAACAAAAATCAGGTTCTTCTGATAGAACGAAAAAATCATCCATTTAAAAATATGTGGGCTTTACCAGGAGGCTTTGTAGATATGGACGAAGATATTGAAACAGCTGCTTATCGAGAGCTAGAAGAAGAAACCTCGATTAAAAATATAAAACTTACTCAATTACGGGCTTTTGGCAAACCCGGCCGTGACCCACGAGGCAGGACCATTTCAATTGTTTATACTGGATTTCTTAATGTTCATAAACAAAAAATAGAAGCAGGCGATGATGCTAAAAATCTCAAATGGTTTTATGTAAACGAACTACCTGAACTGGCTTTCGACCATCGTGAGATTATTGAGTATGCATTGGCAAATATCATACAATAAAAAGGAGGCTAATTAGAAGGGATCACCGGCTTCCAGCCGGTAATTAAATGATAAAAATTTTATGTGGTTAATAATCAGCATTGATGGATTGCAGTTAAGAGTAAATAAAAATGCTATTTTAAAACCGGCTGGAAGCCGGTGATCCCTTTGCCCGATAATAATTAATTAGTATTATTTCCGCTGACAGTTATTTGTTCATCATTATCAGGTGAGTCATTTATATTTGAATCTTTCAAAGCGAAGCCTTCATTAATAGAAAGTATAAGTAAACGAAATCAATCATTAACCGGTTGGAAGCCAGTGATCCGTTCTTAAGGAAATCTATCACAAACTTATAATCATAAACCTGATTGCTGAATAGTAAATCTAAAATCGTTAATCGGTGTTCATAAATCATACAAAATTACCGAACATCGATTAGCAAATAATGATTTTTGAAGTTAAAATTGATTATCAGGATTAACATTGAACGGCAGTCCGGTTGTAAATTTATTATTAATTAACAGGCTTTAAGAAAGATATACAAAAAGCTCTGAAAAAATCAGAGCTCTTGTAGGGTATATTTAATATATTTTTTACAAAATCATTCCGGCAGCCACTGTTTCATTGGTAGCCTCATCAATTAATATTACACTTCCGGTTTTTCTATTTTTTCTGTAAGGATCGTAAAATAAAGGCTTTGTTGTTTTTATTGATATCTTGGCGATATCGTTTAACCCAATATGTTTATCATCCGGATGGCTTTCCAATGTATTAATATCAATTTTATACTTTACATCACGAATAACACAGCGCATATCATTTGTTGTATGTTTAAGTGCATATTTGCCACCTAGCATCATGGGTTTTTCGTTAAACCAGCAAATCATCATTTCTATATCCTGACTCGACCTGGGTAATCCATTATCTTTAATAATCAGGTCGCCACGAGATATATCAATATCGTCCTCCAGGGTTAAAGTAACCGATTGTGGAGCAAATGCTTCTTCTAAATGTCCATTAAAAACATCGATCGATTTTATTTTAGATTTTAACCCTGAGGGTAATATTTTTACAGCATCACCAGGTTTAAATACGCCTCCTTCAATTCTTCCTGCATAACCTCTGTAATCATGATATTCATCTTTCATTGGACGGATAACATGCTGTACAGGGAAACGAGCATCTAAATGGTTAATATCACTGGCAATATGAATATTCTCTAAGAGATACATCAAAGTAGGGCCATCATACCACTCCATATTTTTAGAGCGGTCAACAACATTATCACCCAATTTTGCACTAATAGGTACAAACCGAATATCATGCACATCCAGTTTAGTTGATATTTTATCAAAATCGGATTTTATTTCTTCGAATCGTTCTTCACTAAAATCAACCAAATCCATTTTATTAACACAAACAATGATGTGTGGAATTTGAAGCAGGGATGCAATAAATGCATGCCTTAAAGTTTGCTCAATCACTCCGTTTCGTGCATCAATTAATATAAGCGCTACGTTTGCTGTAGATGCTCCGGTTACCATATTTCGTGTATACTGAACATGGCCGGGTGTATCGGCTATAATAAATTTTCGTTTTGGTGTGGCAAAATATCGGTAAGCAACATCAATGGTTATACCCTGTTCGCGTTCGGCACGCAATCCATCAGTCAACAGTGCCAGGTTAACTTCTCCATTACCAGTTTTTAAACTGGCACGTTCTATTGACTCCAACTGGTCTTCAAATATTGCCTTACTATCGAATAATAATCTTCCAATTAAGGTACTTTTGCCATCATCGACACTACCAGCAGTAGTAAATCGCAAAAGCTCCATATCTAAATAACCTCTAGTGTAATCTTCTGACATCTTTCTAAATTTAAAATGACTAAAATACTTATAAATGCCTAAAATTTAAAATCAAGCATTTACTCATTATTTAAGTTATTACTAATTGATGTAAATATTGCTAATAATTGCAACAGCAAATTTTTTTGTATCTTTTTTTATATTCTGAATATCCATAGGTAAATATTTTAGGCACAGACCTTTCTAAAAATACCCTTCTTTCTTCCTGTCTTCCATTGCTGCTTCGGAGCGTTTATCATCGTATCGGCCACCGCGTTCGGTAATTCTTGTGGCAGCCACTTCTGCAATAATATCTTCTAAAGAAATGGCTTTTGATTCTACAGCACCGGTACAGGTCATATCACCAATGGTTCTGAATCGGATTATTCTTTTTTCAGGGATTTCATCTTCCTTAAGCTTTACATATTCACCGGCAGCTAAAATTGTTCCGTCGCGTTTAATAACCTCACGTTCGTGAGAAAAGTACAAGCTGGGAATTGGAATATTTTCAAGCAGTATATATTGCCATACATCCATCTCTGTCCAGTTACTAATAGGGAAAACTCTAAAATGTTCGCCCATATTTTTGCGTCCATTAAAAATATTCCATAATTCGGGCCGCTGGTTTTTGGGATCCCACTGTCCAAACTCGTCTCTATGCGAAAAGAATCGTTCTTTGGCACGTGCTTTCTCTTCATCTCTGCGTCCTCCGCCCATAGCAGCATCAATTTTTAATTCTTCAATCGCATCAAGCAACGTAATGGTTTGAAGCTTGTTACGGCTTGCATTTATGCCAGTTTCATCCACTGCTTTACCTTGGTCAATCGTATCCTGGACATAACGGACAATTAGTTTTGTTTCGGTATCTTTCATCAATTTATCACGAAAATCGAGTGTTTCCTGAAAATTATGCCCTGTATCGATATGCATTAAGGGAAAAGGAACACGTGCAGGCCAAAAAGCTTTACGTGCTAAATGAAACATTACAATCGAATCTTTTCCTCCGGAAAATAACATACACGGATTTTCGAACTGAGCTACTACTTCACGTATAACAAAAATTGACTCAGCCTCTAATTCTCTTAGATGGTTAATATGATATTTATGGTCCATTTTAAATTAATTTTCATGTGTTTATTTTTTATTGTTTTAAGGCCACATGTAATCGCATAAGTAAAATAATCATATTGTTTCGTATGTAAATGTTTATTTTATTTATGCTTATTTCAGATAGAGAATGCAAAATTAATCATTTTTATATTGAATCCTAGGCAATAGAACTTTTAATATTTTATCTATGGATTCTTCTACACTCATTTCTGTTGTTCGTATTTCTACAGCAGGGTTTTCAGGTTCCTCGTAGGGAGAGTCAATACCAGTAAAATTTTTTATAATCCCTGCCCTTGCTTTGGCATATAATCCTTTAATATCTCTTTTTTCGCAAACTTCGAGTGGAGTATTCACATAAATATCGAAGAAATCATTTTCTCCAATAATTGATTTTGCCTGATCACGAATTTCTTTAGTTGGAGAGATAAAACAATTAATCAGGATTACACCTCCATCTTTAAAAAGTTTTGATACTTCAGCAATTCGCCGGATATTCTCTTTTCGGTCGGCTTCGGTAAAGGTTAAATTATTATTAATTCCGGTACGCACATTGTCGCCATCGAGGAGTTTTGTTAAATAACCTCTGTGATGCAATGCTATTTCAAGAGCCTGAGCAATGGTTGTTTTACCAGAACCCGATAATCCGGTTATCCAAATAACCAATGAACGTTGGTTTAGCAGTTGCTCTTTATCTTGCCGTTTAAGAATTTTATCGAACGTGGGGTGGATGTTTTTTCCCATTTTTATACAAAATTAATAATCATGGGCAAAGATAACAGTATTTGGTTAAAAAGAAAAAGTAAAGCAGCATCTACGTATTAGTAATGCTGCATAAAATAAGTTTATTAGAAAAAAGCTCCGGTCTTTTTCCCGTGATTCTGGTTATAGGGGCTACCGTTTAAGAATTTTTACCGTCTTCTGATATCCATTAAGTAATTCCACATGTACTAAATATATTCCTGAGGAATAATTCCTTAAATCGATGGTAATGTTTCTGTTATTTATTTCCGGATAAATATCTTTAACAATCCCGTTAATATCGAATACTTTAATGGTTTTTACAGGTTCTGTTGTTCCGGATACAACCTGGAAGTAGTCCGTTACAGGATTTGGAAATAATTTAAGTTTATTTCCAGCAATATTTTCTTCGGACGAAGTATTCGTACCTGTTTGGTTAATCGAAAGAATAATTTCCTTACTTACGGTTTCGCCTTTCTTATCCGACGATTGAATATATAACGAACATTCGTCATCCGCAAAATCAGTAAAGTCGTAATTCGTAAATAAACTATCATTCGAAATGATAAACTTATCATTATCTTTTCCTATTTCTGGGTTTTCATGAACATCAAACACGTAGGTAAAAGTATCTACTTCATCCTCATCAACGGTATTTAGTTTGCCTACAAAAGAATGAACCGATATCGTATCGTCAAATTGATCATTACTAATGGTAATATCGGTTGGAGCAAAATTTTCCTTTATGATCTCAATGGTAAAATCCTTTGAAAAGGTATTGCCCTGTAGATCTTCAGCTGTTATTTTAATATATATTTTCTTATGTGTTTCATAATGAATAACCTCTTCAATTTTCAGAGAATCTCCATCGATATAAAAGGGACAATAAGCTTCCTCAAAAATAGAATTGGTACCCTCAACCGTAAGTATATGTTCATCCTCTTCGTCAGGGTCATGAACCGTAATAACAGAAGCAACTGATCCCACTGGCAATAACTCCAGAATCTTTGTTTCACTCAATGAAATATCCGTAGGAGAATGATCCTTGGGTTCAATCCCTATTATAGCCTTGGCATTCTGGGAGTAATCAGAGCCTCCCGGTGCCAGGTTAGTAATTTGGAAATAACCGTTATTGTTACCACTCCATCCCCAATTAACATGGAAAAAATCGGAAGCATTATATCCATCAAGGTTAAAAGCATGTCCCACATCCTCTCCGTTGTTTCCACCATAGGAAATGGGCCGTCCCTGGTCCAGTTCACTTTTTAATAAAGCAATCCAGTCTTGGGTATCATCATAAGCGCTGGCCGAGGATACATCGGATGAATAATCAAAATAATCACGTAAGGCTTTGGCGATATCTCGGGTATAGGCCCCCGAACCTTCGGGCCCGAAATCCATTTCAACGGATACTGCACAATGATAGAGTAATAAAGCGTTATAATCATCGGGTGAAGTAGTAGACATTGAATCCCATTTATATTCTGTTTCTCCATAATTGGCTATTTGTACACCATATCCCTGTGCATTGTATCTGGATTCTCCAACCCCTTGAGCAGGGTACTCGAATACCGACATAGACTGGGCCATGCTTACGGCCACACACCCTGCATAAACGTACCCTCCTGGCCCATCTTCGTCTTCCGGACAAAAGCGATTCCATCCACTTCCCTGATCCCAATTTACATGGATAAGCGGAGAAACCGTTGCTTTATAATAATCAACATCTGAAGCCTTTAATAAATCCCATTCAGGATTTTTGTCTTTAACAGGACTTTCTCTTCGTTTAATGGTTAAAATCTCTTTTTTATAAAAACTGAGCAACTCTTGAAGCTGCGGGGGAATATTATTCGCATTATAGCTGCCTTCGTCGGAATAGCCTAAAACTGGCTTTACTCTATAATCATTGGAAAGAATCATAAAATTCTTTTGGTTATCATGGACGAAAAAAAACAGGGTAGTATCCTGATGATGTACTTCCTTGATCGTCATTTGCACCTCTGATTTCAACTCATTTTTACCATGGAAAAAATTCTTGGCAATTGCTTCAATCTCTGCTTTCTGAACATCCTGTGCACTTCCCAACAAGGGTAGTGCTAAAACTAAAAAAATAATCAGTATCTTCTTCATCGTCATCATTTTTAGTGGGTAAAAATAATAATTTCTAATAAATAATACACATATTCTTCCAATAGGTTCAAAAAAAAGAAGCTGTACAATGTACAGCTTCTTCAATGAGGTAATTAAAAAATTATTTTTTTGGTGCTACTAAAGCTTTTCCCGATGGTTTCTCATAAGATTGATAAATATCAGAATAAGCTTGCATCTTCGCTTCATAATCAGTAATAAAAGCTAAAGCAATATCAAATGAGAAGTCGGAATAATCCCAGTGTCCAACAGGTATGGTATAGATATCAGGGCTCCATCCTTTCAGCCAAACACCATAATCATCATAATCAGAATTACCCCAAACGTCACCTAAAGAAACATCTAATAATTGCTCGCTGCAGGTAATGGTACCGTCTGTATTGAACTGGAACTTAGCTGTAATTCCCCAAGCCCAGAAATTATCGATAATTACACCATACTCAACATCAGGGTCTTCTGTAATAGTAACTTCATATGGTCCCCAATCTACGGTTGTACTATCATCATTTAAATAATCAGTACACTCATACTCGCCTAAGAAATTTTCAAAAATTTCAGATAATTGGGTAGAAGGATCAGTTTCTACTAGGAACCAAATACCTTCTAAGAATCCACCAATTACACCTGAAACTACTTCATCTACAGGATTATCACTATAATCAGTAAATGCTCCTTCTTCGTAAGAAATAAAACAGTAATCATTATAAGGTAGAATACCCCAGTTAATGGTTACTTCATTGCCCGAAATAGAAATACTGTCTTCTGGAATTACTTCATCTATACCAGAAAAATAAGCAGAGAAAACTACCTCTTTGGTATTATCATATTCAACATTCTCACTAAAAGTTAGAACAATAGGCTGATCACTTGCCACTGGGGGGTCTTGACCCACTGGAGTATAAGATACTAATTCAGGATTTACAAAATCCTCTGTCCGAACTGCTTCGGTATTGATGATTTCAGAAAACACTCCATCCAGGTTTTGACCAACACCGTATACTATGTATTCAGTGTAAGGCTCCAGTCCTTCGTAAGTAATAGTTCCCAGCGCCTCGCCTTCATCATGTTTGTAATAATAATAGTCGTCGGTGTCCCTTGCTTTCATATCAACTAATGAAGGAGTATCAACAGATGCCGGTAAAACAGCAAGTGTAACACGTCCAGCCATATCCATGTTATATGAAACAGTAATAGCAGAATCAGTATTGCTATCGATCGTTAGCGTTAGTCCTGGGGCATCGGCCACAGGAACACTGCTATATTCTTCGAATGCTTCATTCTCACAACTTGCCAGAAAAGCAAGTGCAATGAAGAATCCTACTAATTTTAATATATTATTTTTCATATTTTTAAATTTATCAGTCAGTTTTCAATAATTTAAAGTATTGATAATAGAATTAACTATTAATTCTTTGTCCAGGTCATTTCAGGATAAATAGCATCCCATCCACCAGTATCGTCAGCTATGTAAATTCCGTTTTGAAATGTTAACACTTTTCCATCTGCAGATAATGTTGCTTTAACATTACCACTTTCATATATTGCCAAGTCAGCATCCATTCCAAATAAGGTAATTGGATATTCACCCTGATATTCGTAGGCACAAGTTTGTCCTATTGGGAATTCCACTTCTGTTTTATCCTCATTAACAACACCATAAAATCTAGTATCATAATTAGGATAGGTAAATCCATAATTAGGGAATCCATAAACTATATTCTGAATCCATAATACAGTCACATCTTCAGGATCCTTTTGAATAGTTACTGTCCATGAAACTTCATCACCAAAATAGTATGAGTCTGCCAAAGCTTTCCATTCACCAAGGAACTTACTTAATGGATGATCCAAATCCTCAATAACAACTTCACAAATATTTTGAGCATTTGGTTTAATTACTCCGTCATCGGAAAGTTGAATCTCGAACGAAAGATCGCCGGTATAAACACCCGGGTTATCAATTATATTAACCACAATGTGTTGGGTGCGATTTTCAGCGTCAAACGTTAAAGTTTGGCTTTCATCTTCGATGGTAAAGTTTACCCCTTCTTCTGCAGTGCCATCAATAATAGAGTAAGTAACAGATTCTGATATACCTGAAACAGAAGCTAACGTAACAGGTATTTTTAGAGTTTCGCCGTCCTCAGCAACAGATACAGTTGTTTTTTCAAAAGCTACAAAAGCATCGCTGTCGGAAAATTCCGGAGCTTCATTTAAATCATCGCAAGAAGCTATGATTGCGAAAACTCCTATAATTAAAAATTTAAATATATTTCTCATTGCTTTATTCATTTTAGTAACCTTCATTTTGAACTAAATTTTCATTCACATCCAATTCTCTTTTAGGAATTGGTAATGCCCACTTGTAACTGTCGGCAGCAAGAGATTGATCAGGGCGGTCAGAAATGTCGGAAGCTCTGTTTGTTCGAGCATAATCAAACCATAAATGACCTTCAAAAGCCAACTCAAGACGTCTTTCGTTGAAAACCCCATCAGCTCCAACTGAACCTAAAGGTGTAGCATCACGCTTAGTCCGAATAGCATTTATATCATCTTGTGCAGAAACTCCAGGTACTGATGCACCCTTCACAATGGCTTCGGCTCTATTCAGATACATTTCTGAAAGGCGTAATACAATTACATTATTAACATCAGGAGTAGCAATATCTTTTCCAGGATATTTCGTGCTCCATTGAGAACCAGAAACTCCACCTGGATCAGTTATAAACATAGTACCCCGTACATCACCTGCTTCGTACAATCCAATTAAATCCTCGTGAGCAGCACAATCGGCATATCCTTCGGGATCAGTCATGTATGCAGGACCTTCCCAATATTCATCGTAAGAGTTTGCGGTAGCACCATATACTTCAAAAATAACTTCACTACCACCAACATCCATACCCCAAACATCCGGATACTCCTCAGCTGTCCATAAACTATAGTTAGTATTGTTTATCACTTTGGTAGCATAATCAGCTGCTAATTGCCATTGTTCAGAATATAAATACGCACGGCTTAACAGAGCCTGAATAGCAGGTAAAGTAGCAACAGCTTTAGGATCAGCCATATCTGATCGCACATAGTCTGGATCGATAAGTGATTCAGCATCTAGCAGATCAGTAATAATCTGTTCATAAACCTCAGCAACCGTATTTCTTGCGGGTTGTTCGGTTGCTGTTTCATCAGTTTTCAAAATGATAGGAACACCAAGTGCATCCGGATTTTTTGAATATGCAGGAGCATATAAACGAACCAAATCAAAATGTGCCAATGCTCTTAAGAAAAGACTTTCAGCTTTTAAATTATTCAAATCCTGAGCTGTAACACCATCTACATCTTTCCCTTCAAGATTATGTATTACATTATTTACAGCTGATATTAAAAAATAAGCATACCCCCATAAACCAGAAGTAGCATTTGATGAGTAAGTCAAATCACGAGCAGTAGTCATACGTCCCGATGTAAAATCGGTATTACTAGGAATTGTTGCATTACCTGCACGCATTTCTGCATCAAGTACATAAAATGCACCATACCAGGTACCATCTGCTAACGGAGAGTAAGCACC
>JBKHIH010000144.1:0-3037 GCA_046538755.1 Thiohalospira sp. | reverse complement strand
GCATGAGGGCAAAATAAACAATCCGATTTTTAATCGGATACCATTGAATACGCAACCACGCAATTACGCCTTATCGCCTCATCGCTTCATCTCATCATCGCCTCATCCCCCTATCATTCTCCACGCCAGGTCTCTTCGTTCACTCAGTTCGCTCAATTCTCTCCGCTTCCGACAATGCCAATTCGATGTCGGTTTCATTTCTAACTATCCTAAAGGGTTTATCAGACAGTGATTCCAAAAGCTTTTTTTGTTTATTTGGAATTTCTTCATCATGATACTTTGTTTCGACCATCAAATAATCATTAAGAATAAAATCAATTTCTGTCTTTTCCTGATAAATATACTTTGGGTGAAGGTATTTAAAACGTAAAAATGCATAATTTTCAAAAAGGCTTCCAAAGTCACGATAGCCTGTAAAAATATTTCTTATTCCTAAATCGGCAGCATAAATCTTTTTAGGCGAAAGAATACGCTCATTGGTTTTACCATATCTATCCATCAAATGAATGATATAGCAGTTTGAAAAAATTGTAAGATATCGCCTGGCTGTATCCGGAGAAACCGAAAGGATAGAAGCTATTTTGTTAATGCTGATTTGTTTCCCTGCTCTTTCCATCAGCAGGAGGAAAAAATCTTTTATGAGTTGTTCATCTTTCAGGTGATAAAATGCAATAATATCTTTATATAATATATCATCAACCAATTCTTTGAGGTATTCCATATTACCCGTCAGCACATATTCGGGAACACCACCTGTTTTCAAATAATCATTGAAATATTGATTCTCCAGATGTTTATCTTTCTTTTGAATTGTAATATTTTTAAATTTCAAATATTCATAAAAGGTTAGTGGTAACAGCTCTATGGTATATTGTCTTCCGGTGAGATGAGGTTTTTTATTGCGAATATGCGAAGCGCTGGAAGAAGTGGTTATAATCTTTACATTCTGATTATCGATAAGGTTTTTAAGCTGAATTTCAAAATCTTCTTTATACGTTACTTCATCCAGAAACAAATAAACTTTTTCTGAATATTTCAATTTCTGAATACCCCTGTAATGATCAATAATTTCAGAGATGTTATATTTTTGCAGTAAATAATCATCCAAACTTACAAAAAAGATATGCGCGGGCTTAATATTTTTTGTATTGATGAGTTTATGAATAAATAATTTCAGTAATGAAGTTTTACCAATTCGCCTTAAGCCTGTAATAAAGATTACATGCTTTGAATATAAGTTCTTTTCAAGCAGTTGCAATGGCCCGGTGCGTTCTATCAGTCCTTCAACGCCAAAATCCTCTTCCCACCAGGGATTGTATCTGTATAAGATTTGTTCCATTTGTTTTTTTACAAAAATACAATACTATACGATAGAAACATATAAAGCAAAGGCAATTTATACGCCAATATCATATAATTTCTATGCAGGTAAAATTACCAATAGAAAGATATTACCCAAAATCACTTACGTTCACTAAAGTCTCTCAATGCTCTTCGTTCTCTTAAGTCACTAAAATCGCCTCATCACTTCATCTCTCATCATAGATCTTCGCCTCCGGAAAATTTCGTTAAAAAAATCTATGAAGAGAAGCGTTAAAAAAACCCTTCGCATGCTGTCAGCTTATTTATTAAGCAAACAAAAAACCATTTAAATTTTTCCAGCTTATAATATCAATACCTTCTGAACGTTTTTGATCAGAATCACCGGCATATATTACTTTCCCATGTTTTTCTCCTGTAAGTTTAAGCCAGTACCGCGGGTATTTGAAAAATTCGTTATGAATTGTTTTACCCGATTTAATCTCAACAGGAATAAAAGTTGAAGTTTTATCAATGATCAAATCAATTTCACGTCCGGTTTTATCTCTCCAATAATAAAGAGTTTCTTTATTTCCGGTATTGTTTTGTTGTTTAATGATTTCTGAAACAATTAAACATTCAAATAAAGCTCCTCTTAAGGGATGAGATTGTAAATGTTCTATCTTTTGGATTCCAAGCAATGAACATGCTATTGATGTATCGTAAAAATAGAGTTTGGGACGTTTAACAATTGTTTTATTATAATTTTTATAAAATGGCGGAAGTAAGTATACAATATAACTACTTACGAGTATACTTAACCAGGATTGTATTGTTTTTACATCGACACCTACTTCTACAGAAAATGAACTATAATTTAGCTCCTGACCTGTTCTGCCGGCAAGTAGCCTCATAAATTTCTCAAAAATCAGCAAATCGGATACATTTTTTAATTGTCTGACATCTCTTTCGATATAAGTTCGGATATAAGCGGGGATCCATTCCTGAACATTAATATTTTGATCATATACCGGTGGATAAAATCCATTTAATATAAAATCATTTTCAGAGAATGATAAGTTATATTTTTTAATTTCTTTAAAACTAAAAGGAAAAAGGTTCAGATACCCAACTCTGCCAGCTAATGATTGCGTAATTTGTTCATTTAATAAAAAATTATTTGATCCGGTTAATATAAATTGACCGGGCGAAGGATTATTATCAACTATTTCTTGCAAATAAGAGAATAATAAAGGACTTCTTTGAATTTCATCTAAAATGGCTCCTTTGGGAAATTGAGATAAAAAGCCCCTGGGATCATCCACTGAAAATTGCCTGTTATCCGGATTTTCCAAGGTAACATAGGGTTTATCAGGGAAAGCAAACTTTACCAGGGTGGTTTTTCCGGATTGACGTGGTCCGGTTACAGCAACCACTTTAAACATGCTGTTTAAGTCACTTAATCTGATGGAAGCAATTCGTTTAATCATAATACAAAATTATGGAAATTTGTGGAGTTTAATTCCATATTTGTCCGATTTTTTATTTTTAAAAATGAAATTGTAAAGATATTTATGTAAATCTGTAATACAATTACAAAATTACATTTATACTTTTTGGAAGCCCTGTTGGGGCGACATAATTTATATTAAACGCATTAGTTTCACGTGGCGAACGCAGCGAGAGGTTTGTGCAAAGCTCTCATCATAGGTAGATCTTCGCCTCCGGAAAATTCCGT
>JBKHIH010000093.1:0-13381 GCA_046538755.1 Thiohalospira sp. | reverse complement strand
ATTTTGAGGAAGCGCCTGCAGTTAAAGAAGAAGGCCAAAAGCAGGAAACAGAAGAAATAAAAAAAGAAGTAAAACCTGAGCCACAGGAAGAAAAAACCGAAGAAAAGAAAGAAGAAGAACGCCAGGTTAATGAGCAAGCACTTTTTCCCGGCCGCGAACGTAATAATGAACAAAGCACAAGTGAAGGAATCTCAGAAGGAGAAGGAAACCAGGGTGCAACAACGGGTTCTACTGAATCGGATAATTATTCTGATTTAAACAGTTCCGGAGGGGCCGGTATTAATTATAGCCTTGAAGGAAGAAATCCAGAATCTTTACCAAAACCTGAATATAATTATCAGATTGAAGGGAAAGTAGTGGTGGAAATTACCGTTGATAAATATGGTAATGTAACCGATGCTAACCCAGGGGTAAAAGGAAGTACTACCTTAGAAGCCACTCTGCTTGCATCAGCTAAAAAAGCTGCTTTAAAAGCTAAATTTGACCGTAAACCCGATGCCCCGGCTTATCAAAAAGGGACGATCACTTATTATTTCAGGCTGCAATAGTTTTAGAAAACCCCTAATAATTTTAAGGAAGAGATAACTAAAGCTACCAACAAAACATAGCGGGCAAATTGCGGCCCTCTTTTTACCGCAACACGTGTACCTACAAAGGCACCTAACATATTGCCAATCCCCAATATTAGGCCGACTTTATAATCTACCTGATGATTTAATACAAAAACAACAAAGGCAAGCGTATTATAGATCAAAACAATAAACAATTTTAAAGCATTGGCTTTTACCAGATCAACACCCACAGTTAATACCAATGCCGCTATTAAAAAGAAACCAATCCCAGCCTGAATAAATCCGCCATATAATCCAATAGCAAAAAATATTACAAATTGCATAATTGTTGGTTTCACCATCGTTTGCTCATCCGGTGTTTTTATCCATTTTTCCGGTTTAAAAAGGATAAAGAAAAACATGATTATCAGCATGACGCCAATAATTATCTCTAAAACCTCACTTGCCACATTAACAGCAACAACAGCTCCAATAACTGAACCAACACTTGCGGGTATAATAAGGAATATAGCTTGTTTAAATTTAAAAACTTTTTGTTGTTTAAAACTTCCGGTAGCAACAACATTTTGCATCAAAAGAGCAATACGGTTGGTTCCGTTAGCTATATTAGCCGGTAGGCCCATAAAAATCAATAAGGGTAATGTTAAAAGTGAACCTCCGCCTGCAAACACATTGATAAATCCTGCAAGAAAACCAACCAGGATGGAGATGTACGGTAAAAATTCTTCTACCATATTTAAAATATCAATTCAAATACACCAAATAATTTTAAAGCTGAGCCCATAATCGCAACCAACAATACATAACGTACAAATTTGGCACCCCAGCTAACCGCTACTTTTGCAGCTACATAAGCTCCCACCATACTTCCTGCAGCAAGGATAATACCCAGCAAAAAATCAACTTGTTTATTAACTATAAAAACCGCCAAAGCCGGAAGGGTAAATAAAAGTGTAAGAAATACTTTAATAGCATTAGCCTTAATTAAATCGTAACCAGCACCTAATACCAATCCACCTAAAAGGAAAAAACCAACCCCTGCCTGAATAAAACCACCATAAAAGCCTATTACAAAAAATATGATCAATTGTAAAACAGATGGTTTTTCTTTTGTTTTGCCAGCTTGTTCTTTAATCCACACATCGGGTTTATATAAAATGATAAAAAACATTACTACCAATAAAATCCCAATAAAAATACGCATCATATCATCGGTAAGGTTTACTGCCCATATTGAACCAGCTATTGCCCCAATAATACTCGGAATGGCAAGCCATAAGCCGGTTTTAACATCTAACACTTTTTGTTTTTTAAAACTTCCCGAAGCTACTATACTTTGAAATAAAATACCTATCCGGTTTGTCCCGTTTGCTACATTTGCCGGCAATCCTAAAAACATTAACAAGGGTAATGTAAGCAGAGAACCACTACCTGCCAAAGTATTAATAAATCCAGCTACAAAACCAACGCCTATAACAGCTAATATTAAATACCATTCCATATGTATCATTTAAAAGTTGTAAATATAGTAAATAAGCAATACAAAAAATCACTTGACAAACACATAAAATAAATCGTATTCAAAATTCATTCATAAAAAAAGATTTTTAGGTCTGATTAACTTTTATGGTTACAAAATTTGAAAACCGGCATTTTAAATTGTAACTTTAGCTATAAGAATATTAAACATTTGTTTACCAACCAATTCAAAAACATCTCATGGATACGTTACAAATTAAACAGATTAAAGATGAAAATGAACGTTTGAAACAAAAATACTCCGAATTAGAAAAACGCTTACAATTGTACGAATCGAGAAATAGTGAGCTGGAACAACTGGAATGGATGCTTAAAAGCAAAAATATTGGCAGCGAAAATATTATTCCGGATTATGGTGATTTAAGTGAGTTGAACAAAAATGGTTTAATTCTTTCTTCGGTTGGCAAAGAACAGTTAAAAAATATATCCTCTGAATTTCTAGACCTTTTGGAAACTTCAGCTGCCATTTATGAGTTAAATGGCGATTATGCACTAGGCTTATTTTCATCGGGCTGGTGCCGTTTAATGGATGAGGCTTCAAGAAAATTATGCAATACAAAAGATAATAAAGAAGCTCTTGACAGTGGCAAATGGTTATGCCACGAATCTTGTTGGAAAGAGGCTTCGTTAGAATGTATCAAAAAAAATAAACCCTTAGATATAAAGTGTAATGGCGGAATAAATTTATATGCCGTTCCGATAAAAGCAAATGACAAAGTTGTTGGTGCCATTAATTTTGGATATGGAGATCCTCCAACAGAAGAAAAAAAATTAAAAAAACTTTCTGAGAAATATAAAATCCCGATAAAAAAGTTAAAAGAAGCGGCAAATGCCTATCAAAAACGCCCGCCATTTATTATCGAACTAGCCAAACAAAGAATTAAAATTTCAGCTTCGAGAATAGGCCATATCATAGAAATAAAACAAGCTCAAAAAGACCTTCAAGAGCGTGTTAAAGAACTGAATTGCCTTTACCAAATAGCCAATTTGTCAATCGATCCTAAAATATCAACAGATCATTATTTGCAAAAAATAGTTGAAATAATACCACAATCCTGGCAATATCCTGAGATTACCTGTGCAAGAATTTTATTCAATGGAAAAAACTATCAAACCGCTATCTTTTCTGAAACCAAATGGAAACAATCAACGGATATATATCTTCATAAGAAAAAAATGGGAGCGGTTGAAGTATATTATTTACAGCAAAAACAAGAATTAGATGAAGGCCCTTTTTTAAATGAAGAACGATCGTTAATAAATGCCATTGCTAAAAATATCACTCAGTTTATTAAAAGAAAAGAAGCTGAAAATGCCCAGCAGCAAAGCGAAGAAAATTTACGGATTACACTTAATTCCATTGGCGATGCGGTAATTGCTACTGATATTCAGGGACGCATTACCCAAATAAATCCTGTAGCTGAAAAATTAACAGGATGGAATATACAAAAAGCTCTTAATCAAAATATAAGTAATGTTTTTAGGATATTTAATGCACAAACAGGACAAAAGGTTGATAATCCGGTAAAAAAAGTTTTAGAAACAGGAAATACTGTTGGGTTAGCCAACCATACCAAGCTTATTTCTAAAAATGGCAATGAATACCAAATTGCCGACTCCGGATCTCCTATAAAAAACAGTAAAGGAGAAACCGTAGGTGTTGTTTTGGTTTTTAGAGATGTTATGGATGAATATAAATTGCTGGAAGATTTAAAAGAGAGTGAAACCAAACACAAAAGTTTGTTTAATAGTATTCGGGATGCTATTCTGGTAACTGATACAAATCGCAGAATAATACAATGCAACCCTGCATTTTTCGAATTATTTGGATACAGTAAGGAGACAATTATAGGAAAAGAAACTTCTTACCTTTATAAAAATTTAGATGAGTTTAAACTGATGGGGCAAAAAATCAAAAAAAATATGGATAATCCAAATTTTCTTTTGCCCGTATCTTATAAAAAGAAAAACGGAACGGTTTTTATTGGCGAAACCAATGTTTTTTATTTAAAAAACAGCAAGAGCGAAATAGAAGGATTTATAGGTATGATAAGGGATATTACCGAAAAAATAAAAACAGAAAAAGCACTGCAACAGAACGAAGAGCGTTTTAGAAAAATAGTGGAAGGAGCTCCAGATCCAATTTTTATTCAAACAGAAATGAAATTTAGCTATTTAAACCCGGTAGCTTGTAAGTTATTTGGCATCAAATCTCAGGATGAATTATTAGGGACACCTGTATTGGAAAGATTCCATCCCGATTTTCATGATAAAATTTACGATAGAATTCATAGGTTAAATGTGGACAGGGAATCTGTTTCAAAACTCTTTGAACAAAAGTTTATTCGGGTCGATGGCACAGAAGTTTGGGTTGAAACAGTTGGAGAACCTATTCATTATGACGGTAAAAATGGCGCCCTGGTTTTTGTCCGTGATATTTCTGAGCGCAAAGAAGCTGAACAAATATTAAAAGAAAGCGAACAAAAATATCGGACTATTTTTGAAAATACAGGAACTGCCACAACTATACTTGAGAAAGATGGCATGATATCACTGGCAAACTCTAAATTTGTCGAATTATCAGGATATTCTGCTGAAGAGATTGAAAACAAAAAAAACTGGATGGAATTTGTTGCCCCTGAAGATTTGAAATGGATGTACCAACAGCATGAACTAAGACGTAAAAACAAGAAGGAAGCCTTAACAGAATACGAATTCAGATTTATTAACAGAAACAAAAAAGTAAAAAATATTTTCTTAACCATTGATGTTATACCCGGAACTCAGCAAAGTGTTGCTTCTTTATTAGATATTACCGAGAAAGTAAATGCTGAAAAAGCCTTACAGCAGAGCGAAGAACGGTTCAGAAACCTTTTCGAGAATATGAGCAGTTGTGTAGCTGTTTATCAAGCTGTAGACAATGGAAATAATTTTATAATTGTAGATTTTAATGCTGCTGCACAAAAAGCAGAAAAGATAAGTGAAGAAGAAGTACTTGGCAGGCTGGTAACTGAAGTTTTTCCGGGGATCACTGAATTTGGTCTGTTAGATACTTTTAAAAGAGTTTGGGCTACAGGAAAACCCGAAAATCATCCGGTAACAGAATATAAAGACAACCGTATTACCGGCTGGCGCAAAAATTATATTTACAAGCTTCCATCCGGCGAAATTATATCGCTGTATGATGATGTGACCGAACAACGCAAAGCCCAGTTAGATTTAATTGAAAGCGAAGCTCGTTTCAGAAACCTGTTTGAAACCATGGCTCAGGGAGTTGTTTATCAAAACGATAAAGGTGAGATTATCATGGCAAACAAAGCCGCAGAAAAAATTTTAGGATTAAGTTTTAAACAGATGATAGGTAAAAAATCGGCTGACCCGAATTGGAGAGCGGTAGATAAAAATAAAAAAGAACTGCCAGGTGAAAAACATCCGGCCATGATAGCCCTTAATACAGGAAAAGAGGTAAAAGATTTTATCCAGGGTATTTATAATCCGAAAAAAAATGACTATGTCTGGATTATTGTTAATTCAAAACCTCAATTTAAAAAAGATTCGCAAAAACCTTACCAGGTATTTTCTACTTTTTTGGATTTTACCGAACGAAAGAAAACAGTAGATGAGCTACACGAACTAAAAAACAACCTGGAAAAAGAGATTCAGACAAAAACCAAAGAATTAACTGAGAGGGTAGCAGAATTAGAACGATTCCAGGAAGCGACCATCGAACGGGAGTTTCGTATTAAAGAGTTACGCGATGAAATTGAAAAATTAAAAGCTAACAATAAATAAATTACACTCATGGTTCGTTATTTTAACATAAGTTATCAGGTTTTAGTTTTTGTAGTGTTTTTATTAAGCACATCTGTACACCGAATTGCAGCTTCCGACACCCTTAAAGTGGGCATTTATGAAAATGAACCTAAAATATACCTCAACGAGGCAGGCCAACCGGCAGGTATTTTTGTTGATTTATTAAACGAAATTGCCGAAAAAGAAGAGTGGCAATTAAAATATATTCCAACAAGTTGGAAAAACTGCTTAACAGCACTCAAAAGAGGAGAAATTGATATCATGCCCGATGTGGCATTCTCGTTACAACGAACTGAGATTTATGATTTTAATAAAACACCTGTATTAGAAAGTTGGTCGCAAGTATATGTGGCTTCTAAAAATTCAATTCTTAATCTTTCTGATTTAAAAAATAAACGAATAGCTACTCTCGAAGGCTCAATACATGAGTCTGAAATTAATAAACTAATGCAAGGGTTTGCTTATCCATATATATACATTCCCGCTAAAACTATTGAACTGGCTTTCATGATGGTAAAAAGCGATTCTGCCGATGCTGTAATTTGCAACCATTTTTTTGGCGATGCTCATTATCAGCATTATGGATTAATAAAAACTCCTGTTGTTTTTAATCCGGTAAGTCTGCATTTTGCAGTAACAAAAAATAAAAATAAAAGTATTTTAATTACCATCGACAAAAATATCGAAAACTGGTTAAATACACCCAACTCGTTCTACTATAAAACTTTAAATAAATACCTGGAAAAACCTATTCAACAGCCTAAAAATAAATATCTACTCTGGGTATTAATAGCTGTTACTCTTTTATTGGGATTCTCATTAACAGTAATATTTATTTTAAAAAAAATTATTGAAAATAAAACAGTTAAGATCAAACAAACTAACAGAAAGCTTACTGAAGAAAAAAATAAATTAAGAAGCTATTTTGAAAATGCTCCTTTCGGGATTTTTGTAATGAGTAAAACAGGTGTTCTATACGAGACAAATAACAAAACAAACACAATAATTGGTTATACATTTGATGAGATAAACTCGAAAAGTATTCTTAAAATCATTGCTCCGGAATCAAGAGAAGATTGCAATCATTGCCTTAAACAATTAGAAGATAAAACAATTGCCTCAGGAATGTTTTATATCTTTACCAAAGATAGTGAAAAAAAATTCTGCAGAATCGACAGTGTTAAAATTGCTGAAAACCAAATCCTCGGATTTATTCATGATATAACCCAACTTAAAGAAACAGAAGATGCATTGCGGAAAAGCGAAGAACGGTACCGCTCCATTATAAATAATAGTTTAGATGCTATTTTGTTAACTTCACCCGATGGGCAAATATACTCAGCCAACAAAGCTGCTTGTGAATTATTCGGGATGTCCGAAGAAGAAATCTGCAAAACAGGCCGAAACGGCCTGTTAGATTTAAATGACCCAAACTTACAAGATATGATTGAAGAAAGAAAACGAACCGGAAAAACCAAAGGAGAATTAACATTTTTTCGAAAAGATCAATCAAGATTCTTTGCAGAAGTATCAACTTCTGTTTATATTAATTCTGAGGGACAAGAACGTACCAGTATGTTTATAAGAGATATTACAAGTCGTAAAGAAGCAGAAAAAGAGTTACAAAAATTAAAAGAAAACTTAGAATCGCAGGTAAAGGAAAAAACCCATGAATTAAAAGAAAGAATTAAAGAACTGGAACATTTTAGGGATGTAACCATAGAGCGGGAAATTAGAATGGAAGAGTTAAGAAATGAAATTGACCTTTTAAAACAAAACATAAACAAACAATAATTAATGGTATCAAAAATTCAAAAATGGATATAATGCAATGGATTAGCCATAAATACAAAATATTAATTTGTTTAGTATTGTTTCCCTTACTGTTATCAGGGCATACAGAGACTAAATATCATATTCATGACACTATAATCATTGCATCCGAACCGGATTATCCACCCTTTTGTATTGTAAATAAAGATGGGAACGCAGATGGTTTTGCCGTAGAACTATTTAAAGCAGCAACAGAAGCTGTAAATTTAAATGTAGAAATAAAAATCGGAATTTGGAATCAAATAAAAAAAGATTTGGCTGAAGGAAGGATTGATGCACTCCCGTTAGTTGGCAAAACACCCGAACGTGAAGAGATTTTTGATTTTACCATGACATACCTTTCTTTACATGGTGCAATATTTGTTAGAAAGGGAACTAAAGAAATTGAATCGATTGCCGATCTAAAAGATAAAGAGATTGTGGTAATGAAAGGCGATAATGCCGAAGAATTCGTGCGACGCGAAAGAATCTCCAATAAAATTTATACCACGAATACATTTGAAGAAGCATTCAGGGAACTTGCCAAAGGAAAATACGATGCAATTATAACACAAAGAATAACCGGCCTAAAATTATTAGAACAATTGAAGCTTAAATCAATTCATCCTTTAGATTTACAACTTGCCGAATTCCGGCAGGACTTTTGTTTTGCCGTACAAAAAGGGAATGATACATTGTTGAATAAATTAAACGAAGGGCTTTCCATCATCATTGCCAACGATACTTACAACGAAATTAAGTTAAAATGGCTGGGCCCTGAACAAAGCGAAAAAATTAATGTTTGGGATATTGTCATTACATCGCTTTATATATTCGTACCTCTATTTATAATATTAGCCTTATTATCTATTTATTACCTCAGGCGAAAAGTAAGAGAAAAAACTCATAACTTAACCGAAGAAATTACAGAACATAAAAAAACACTCGAAGAGCTGCATAAACAACAACTATTATTAACAGAAATGGAAAAAGTTACTAAAGTTGGCGGATGGGAATTCAATATTAAAAAAAATGAAATAAGCTGGACAAAAGGTATTTACGATATTTATGGCGTTAAACCAGATTTTAATCCGAATAATATTTATAATGCTATCAGTTTTTATCATCCAATAGATCAAAAAATAATAGACACTGCATTTCAAAATGCAATAAAATATGGTACTCCTTACAACCTGGAATTGAGATTAATAAGTGCCGATGGAACAGAAAAATGGGTAAATACCTCAGGGCATCCCGAATATAACAATTTGAAAGTTAAACGTATTTTCGGGCACATGATGGATATCACAGAACAAAAACGTTCGGCTGATGAGTTAAAGAAAAAAGTTAAAGAATTAACAGCAATACATGAAGCTAGCAGATTATTACAAAAAATTAGAACAGCAGAAGAACTGGCAGAGGAAATAATAAGGGTATTAGAAAGTGTATTAAAATACGAAAATAGCGCCATTTTATTAATCGATGAACGAGCCAATACACTTAATCCTTTTGCTGTAAGCGACCAGGGAAAAGGCGATAAATATATCGAAAAAGAAAAAACACATATTGAATCTTTTGATTTAACGATCGGAAAAGGAATAACAGGCTGGGTAGCTCAACACGGAATTAGCCAACGAATAGATGATGTAACTAAAGACAAAAGATATTTTGAAGTTAGAAATGATATTAAATCAGAATTATGTGTGCCTTTAAAATTAGGCGATAAAACAATCGGGGTAATAAATATTGAGACTTCTAACCCGGCCGCTTATACCGAATCAGATCAGGTTATTCTCGAAACAATATCAGCATCAATAGCCATTGCATTGGAAAACACACGCTTATTAAAAAATCTGCAAAACGAAATTGAGCAACACAAACAAACCGAAACCGAACTGCTAAAACTAAAAAATAAGCTGGAAATTGCAGTAACTGAAAGAACCAAAGAGCTTAATGAAAAAGTTATTAAGTTAGACCGAAGCCAAAAAGCAATGTTATATATGGTGGAAGATCTGAATAAAACCGCCGCAGAACTTAAAGAACAACGCCGAAGGCTTGAGTTTTCGAATAAAGAGCTCGAAGCATTTACTTATTCCGTTTCGCACGATTTAAGAGCACCACTGCGTGCAATTAATGGATTTGCCAAGTTTATAATGGAAGATTATAAAAATAAACTTGATGATGAAGGGAAAAGGTATATTAATACTATTATGGAAAATGCCACTAAGATGGATAAGCTTATTTCAGATTTATTAAATCTTTCGAGAGTATCAAGGGCAGGCATTCAGAAAACAAAGGTAGATATGAAAGCAACTGCATTGTCCATGTACCAAGAAGTAGCATCAAATGAAGAGAAAAAAGCTTTTGAACTATCAATTGATAAATTACCTGAGGTTTATTGCGACTCGAACCTCATAAAGCAGGTATGGCAAAACCTCTTAAGCAATGCACTAAAATACAGCACCAAATCAAAAAACAAAAAAATTGAAATCGGGGCAAAAGAAGATAACAATGAGATTACTTTTTTTGTTAAAGATTATGGAGCAGGATTTAATCCTGAATACAAAAAGAAATTGTTTGGCGTTTTTCAACGCCTGCACCGCGAAGATGAATTTAAAGGTACCGGTGTTGGCCTGGCAATTGTACAAAGGATTGTACACCGCCATGGTGGAAAAGTTTGGGCAGATGGAGCATTAAATCAAGGGGCTACATTTTATTTTTCGCTACCAAATAATAATGTGAATGATTCTTTTTTATAAAAAAAGTATTTACTAAATTAGATTAAATAAATATATAATGGGAAAATATGAAGAAACAAAAATACTTTTTGTTGAAGACAATAAAACCGATGCAGAAATGGCTTTACGTGCATTCAAAAAAAATCATCTTACAAATAATATATATGTAGTAGGTGATGGAGAAGAAGCCCTCAATTTTATATATGCCAAAGGTAAATTTAAATACAGAAAAGATGTTGCATATCCTAAAATAATCCTGTTAGACCTAAAGCTACCTAAAATTAGCGGGCTTGAAGTATTGCGTAAAATTAAAAGCGATCCTGACAAAAGAGTTATTCCGGTTATTGTACTAACATCATCTGAAGAAGAATCGGATATCGTAGAAAGCTATAAACTTGGCGTTAACAGCTATATTGTAAAACCGCTAGATTTCGACAAATTTGTCGATTCCGTAAGGGATTTGGGATTTTATTGGTTATTATTAAATCAATTACCCTAATTAATTTTATCCTGTTAAAGATAACCGATAATATATAAGTGAAATGAAACAAAAAAGCACAACCATAAAAATTTTAATTGTTGAAGACCTTCCAACTGATGTTGAATTGGCTATCCGTGAGATTAAGAAAGGAAATATAGATTTTACTTATAAAGTAGTTGATACCGAACATGATTTTAGAATACAACTAACAGATTTTAATCCTGATATTATTGTTTCAGATTATATGATGCCTAATTTCGATGGCATGAAAGCCCTGAAAATAACAAGGGCAAAAGACACAATAATCCCTTTTGTTGTGCTTACCGGATCGATGAATGAAGAAACGGCTGTTGCATGTATGAAAGCAGGAGCCAACGATTATGTGCTGAAAGAAAAAATTAAACGGCTGCCATTTGCTATTCTGGAAGCCTTAGAAAAAAGCAGGGTAAGAAAAGAAAAAGCTGAAATTCAAAAACAACTTACCGAAAGTGAAGAAAAATACCGTTCGTTAATTGAAAACTCTGTTGATGCAATTTATTTATTATTCAACCGCAAGTTTGAAATTGTCAACCACACTTTTATAGAAATGTTTGGTTACACTTTGGAAGATTTAAACCAGCCCGGTTTTGATTTTATCCAACTGGTAGCACCGGAAAACAAAAATTTTATCGAAGAGCGCTTAAAAAGAATGCAACAGGGAGATGATTTTGATTCTCGTTATGAGTTTACAGCTATTACTAAAAAAGGTGAAAAGAAAGATGTTGAAGCCTCTGTTTCATATATTGATTTCAAAGGTGATAAAGCTATTCAGGGAATTATCAGAGATATTAGCGAACGAAAAGCAACCGAAAGAACATTAAGGCTTTTAAGCCGGGCTGTAGAGCAAAACCCAATTGCTATTGAAATATCTGATGCCAATGGTATCATTGAATATATTAACCCTGCTTTTGAAAAAATTACCGGTTATTCTTCAGAAGAAATTATTGGTAAAAACCCAAGTATCCTAAAATCAGGATTCCATTCTACTGAATTTTACAAAAAATTATGGGAAACTATTATCTCAGGGAAAGATTGGAAAGGAGAATTAAAGAATAAAAAGAAAAATGGCGAGCTTTATTGGGAGGATGCAATTATATCTCCAATTATTAATGATAATGATGAAATTAAGCATTTTGTAGCTGTTAAAGAAGACATTACCGAAAAAAAGAAAATGATCGAAGACTTGATTCAAGCTAAAGAAAAAGCCGAAGAAAGCGACCGGCTTAAGTCTGCTTTTCTGGCAAATGTGAGCCACGAAATTCGTACACCTATGAATGGAATTTTAGGTTTTGCCGACCTGCTGAAAAAACCAAATTTAACCAACGAAAAACAACAAGGTTATATTGATATTATCGAAAAAAGCGGCAAACGAATGCTCGATTTAATCGACGACCTTATCAATATTTCAAGAATTGAATCCGGAGAAATTGAAATTTCTCTTTCAGAAATAAATATCAATATGCAATTAGGGTTTTTAAAAGATTTTTTCCAAACAGAAATTGAAAATAAAGGGCTGTCATTGGAATTAAATTGCCCACTAAGTTTAGAAAAAGCAAAAATTGTTACCGACAGAGAAAAGTTTGATGCTATTATGACTAACCTGGTTAAAAATGCTATAAAATTCACTAACCAAGGAAAAATTGAAATAGGTTATGAGCGCAAAAAGGGCGAAATTGAGTTTTATGTAAAAGATACCGGAATAGGTATTCCAAAAGATAAACAAGAAGCTGTTTTTGGGCGTTTTGTGCAGGCTGAATCACATTATTCCAGAGAGTATGAAGGTGCCGGATTGGGACTTTCAATTACTAAAGCTTATGTTGAAGCTTTAGGAGGAAAAATTTGGCTAAAATCAGAAGAGGATAAAGGTACACAAACATTTTTCACACTTCCTGTAAATCCCATTTCCACCCCATCCATAAAAACTAAAAAAAAGGAAAATGAAATCAAGTCAAAAGATGTATACAAAAATTTAACTGTTTTAGCAGCAGAAGATGATGAGTTCAATTATTTACTACTCGAAGAGCTTTTATCAGCCAAAGGTATTAATATAATAAGAGCAAAAAACGGGCAGGAAGCCATCGATATCTACAAAAAAGATAATAAAATAAATATGATATTAATGGATATTAAAATGCCGGTAGTAGATGGTTATGAGGCAGCTAAAGCTATAAAAAAATTTAATCCCAATATCCCTATCATTGCACAATCGGCTTACGCCATGGAACATGAAATTAGAAAGTTCAGCCATATTTTTGATGATTATATTACCAAGCCAATAAAAGAAGAAGAATTAATGATGAAAATAAAAAAATGGTTAAAGAAAGAATAAAATTTTAGGTAATGTACTGAAAAATAGTTGGTAGTTATTTGAAAAATATTTTGTAATA
>JBKHIH010000092.1:0-13559 GCA_046538755.1 Thiohalospira sp. | reverse complement strand
GGACCGTAGAAGATAATAGTGGCAATACAGCCCAGTGTAGTTATACGGTAACCGTCGAAGATAATGAAGACCCAACCATAACCTGTATCGCTCCACCCACCCGAAATACTGATCCCGGCGAATGTTATTATACAGTTGTAGGAACAGAATTTGATCCTGTGGATGTAGACGATAATTGTGGATATACCTTAACCAATGATTACAATGGATTATCAACGTTAGATGGTGAACAAATCGTTGACGGGACAACAATTGTTTGGACCGTAGAAGATAATAGTGGCAATACAGCTCAATGTAATTATTCTGTAACTATAATAGATAATGAAGATCCAATTATTTCTTGCCCTAATGACACTTCAGTTATTCAAGATGGAAGTTGCACTGCAGTTGTAAATAATTTATCTCCATCTGTATCCGATAATTGTGGCGTTATTATACAAACATGGACCATGACCGGAGCAACAACAAATAGTTCTGCAACAACAGGAATCAATGATGTTTCTGGAGAAACCTTTGAAATTGGAGTTACTACCGTTGAATATTATATTGAAGATGCATCCGGAAATTCAGCTACCTGTTCATTTACTGTTGAAATATATGATGAGGTGGATGGAGGTTTAATTGATGCTGATCAAAATATTTGTTACAATTCTATTCCTAACCCTTTTACTAACGAAGCTTCAGCAAGTGTTTGTGGAGGATTTACTTACCAATGGCAAATGAAAACAGGCTCTGCACCATGGGAAGATATCTCCGGAGCTACAAATGAAACCTATACAGAAACGAATCCTCTAACAGAAACAACTTATTATAATCGTAAAGCTATTTCTGATTTAGGTTTTGGAACAGCCTACTCAGATACCATTAGCATTACAATAACTCCTGCTCCAACTGTTTATGCAGGCGAAGACACAACTTTATGTTATGGAACTCCATATTATATACAGGATGCTGATTCAACCAATTCTTTCGGGATCGATTGGTCAACAGAAGGAGATGGTGATTTCGATGATAATAGTATTATCGACCCTATATATACTCCGGGTCCGGAAGATTTATTAAATGGTTATGTAGACTTGGTAATAACGTCATTTGGAAATACCCCTTGTAATGATGTTTCAGATACTGTTCGTATAAATTATCTTCCTGAATTATTAGCATCAATAGGAAAGCCAACTCCATTTTTGATAGATTCTACAATATCTGGGACTCCAACTCATATTGAAATTTATGTTAAAATTTCAGACCATGATTATGTTGCTAATCTTGGTGTTTATCTTATTTCCCCATTAGATTCGATTGTAGAGCTTAAACCATATTGCGCTGGATTTCCACAAGGAGCTTGGCCCTCAGATGCAGTTTATAAATTTTACAACGATCCTCTCGATACTTCAACAACAGCATTAGGAGTTATTGATGAGTGTATAGCATCATCTGGGACATACGAATTTTCTGGTGACTGGAAAAAGAAATTACATGGACAGGACCCTGCAAACGGTGCATGGAGAATAAGAATAGTGGATAGCAGAAACTGGGGGGACCCCGGAATTATTGAAGAAGCAGTAATTAAATTTTCGGATATTAATTACTCAGGTGTTTTTGAAAATGTATTATATGCTGATTCTTTAGTTAATTTAAATATTAATGGTTATGGAGGTACAGGATCTTATACTATAACAGATTATGCTCTACCTATTACCGGCCTTACCACCTCCTGTTACGGTATTTGTGATGCCACTGCTGTAGGAACAGCTACTGGTGGACAACCTCCGTATGTTTCTTATGAATGGAGTGATGTACCAGATTTCAGTAATATTATTGCTACTACTGATACTGTTGATCTATGTGCCGGAACATTCTATCTCAGAATTACAGATTCGCATGGTTGTGTTGCCATTGATTCAGTTACTGTTGGCGAACCTCCAGAAATTATTATTGATAGCGATACAGTTGTACATAATATCTGTTATGGCGATTCCATAGGAAAAATCGCTTTAGAATTTAGTGGTGGTACCGGAGCATTACAATATACAATTGATGGTATCGACTGGTATAATAGCGGAGATACCATTGAAAACCTTGCTGCCGGAGATTATCTGGCTACGATTATGGATGCTACCGGTTGTACTAAAGATACCATGATTACGATTAACCAACCAACACCAATTGATATCACAACCAATTATACAGGTATTTCCTGTTATGGTTCTGCCGACGGAGAGATTGAAATTACAGCTACAGGAGGCACTCCGGGTGTAATTAATCCTTATGAATATTCCATAGACAGTGCCCAATCATGGCAATCCTCTAATATATTTGGTGGTTTGGCAAGCGATACATTCTATGTAGCTGTTCAGGATAGTTTGGGTTGTATTCAATTTGGAGATACAATTACTATAAACGAACCCGATACCATTGTAATTGATTCAATTATTACGGTTCCCTACTCTTGTTTTGGTGAGGGAGATGATGGTGAAATCATTGTATATGCCTCTGGCGGAGTTGGAGAATTAAAGTATTCAATTACTGGTGAACAACCATTTGAGGCAGACTCACACTTTACCGGGCTTATTGGCGGCACATATTCAGTTTATATTGAAGATGATTGCGGAGTAGATACTTTTGAAAACGTAGCTGTAATTACCGGGCCCGACCCAATTGTTATTGATTCAATTAATGTCAATGATGTCAATACATGTTATGGCGATAGTGCAGGAACCATTGAATTGTTTGTTAGTGGAGGAACAGGTAATTTTGAATATTATATTAACGGGGTTGTCAATGATCCTCCCGAAAGTAATATATTTACTGATTTACCTGCTCAAGACTATACCATTTATGCATTAGATGATAAAGGGTGTTCAAGCCCCGATAGCACCGTAACTATAAATCAGCCTATAGAGCTGGAGATTTCAGGATTAGATGTTATTGATGCCTCCGTGTGTAACCAGGATATGACAGGATCAATTACCATTCATGCTATTGGCGGAACAGGAGATTATGAATTTAATGTAGATGGAGAATCATTTCAATCTGATTCAACATTTACCGGCCTTGATGTTGGTAACCATACGTTGATTGTCCGTGACGAAAATGGATGTGAAACTTCCGTAGATACGGCTATAAATGTGATTGAACCATTAACTGTTTCTTTTGATGTATCAAGTATATCTTGTAATGGCGATGCAGATGGCTCTATTTCTGTTACACCTCACGATGGTACGCCTGGATATAATTATCAATGGAATACAGGTGATTCTACTTCAACTATAAATAACTTGTCTCAAGGTTGGTATAGGGTTACGGTAACAGACTCCAATATTCCTGAAAGTTGTGAGGTAATTGATTCTGTCGAAATTGTTGAGCCCGATCCATTAGAAATCGCGGCAACTGTAAAAGATATTTTCTGCGTAAATAGTAAGTCTTTAGACCTTGAAAATTCAAATGGAAAAATAAACATAAGCGCATCAGGAGGAACGCCTTCTTACACTTATGACTGGACAGGCCCATCAGGTTTTACCTCAGGCTCTTATTATATTAGAGACCTTGAAGAAGGAACATATTATCTTACTGTTACAGATGCCAATGGTTGCGATACTACGTACAATACATCTATAAGTAAAGATAGTGATTATGATATTGATTTTGCAATAGAATTAGAAGACTCTTCAATATGTTGGAATGAAGAATTAATTTTTAATTCAACATCAAATGGCGCCGATACAATTTTCATACAAAAATACCAACAAAACAACGATGGTAACTGGATAGCCTCAGATTGGTATGTGGAAATTACCGATGATGAATTCTCGTTTACTGATGATGAATTAGCTGGAAATGCCCGTTATGACCTTGAAGCTCGAAATGAATATTGCTATGAAGATATTTCTGACATTTCAGTAGATTATTTCGCTGATCGTGAATTGGCTATTGCTGAAAATGACGATCCTATAAATGATACAATCATTATTAAAGGAGATAACGGACGCTGGTATGCTGAGGCCGGTGTTAATAATCCAAACGGGTTAATTGTTAACTGGATACCTGCAGATGGTGTTGCTACTCCGGATAGCCTGAATACATGGATCTCTCCTTCTGAGTCTATGTGGTACAGTGTTGAGATAATTACACAAGAGGGAGGTTGTACCGATGCTGATTCCATCTATATTTCTTATGTTCCTGATATTATTACTTACGATGGTTTTTCACCCAATGGTGATGGAATAAATGATTTCTGGTATATCGAAAATATCGATGCTTTTGAAAATAATATCGTTACAGTCTATAACCGCTGGGGTGTTAAAGTATATGAGCAAAAAGGATATAGTAACAATGATTCTAACAGAAGGTGGGACGGAACTGGTAAAAACGGCAAACCGCTTGGCAGTGGAACTTATTATTATGTTATTATATTAAATGAAGAAGGATTTTCTCCGTTAACCGGAGCTATAACAATAATGCGTTAGTATGAAAAAAATTAAACTACTCATATTTGTTGTATTCTGTCTGGTGTTTATTGAGCCTGCTAAGGCTCAGCAAGCGCCCTTTTATACGCAGTATATGTTTAACGATTACCTGGTAAATCCGGCGGTAGCCGGATCGAATAACTATTTTCAGATAAGAGCCAATTCAAGAGTTCAATGGATTGGAATGTCTGAAGCTCCAAGGACAATGAGCGTTGCTGCCTATGGGCCATTCAAAGAAAGGCCAATGGGATATGGAGGTTATATTTTTAATGATGTTACAGGCCCCGAAAGCAGATTATCATTGGGGGGAACCTATTCGTACAACCTAATGATAACAGACATGATGCGTATCTCCGGAGGAATTACGCTTGGCCTTATGCAGTATAAACTTGATGGGACGAAAATAAATATAGGCGATCAGGTAGGGTATGACCCGGCTTTTCCAGAAGGTGTTGAATCGCAGCTAATTCCAGATGCCAGTGCAGGTGTATATTTATATTCTGCTTATTACTATGTTGGAATTTCAGCTCATCAACTTTTAGGAAATAAATTTAGTTTACACGAAGACCTGGATTCTGTAGATACCGAAATGGGTATTAATCGGTTAAAACAACATTTATATTTATCAGGTGGATACCACTTTATTTTAAACAGAGATTTCATTTTACAACCTTCGGCCTTAATTAAATATACAGGGCCCGGGCAATTCCAGGCCGAAATTAATGTAAAAACCACTTACCAGCGAATGATTTGGGGTGGCATTTCATATCGTACTGGCGATGCACTAGCCGTTCTTCTGGGTTATAACTTCGAAAATAAAATATATTTTGGATTATCTTACGATATAACCGTATCCGAATTACGCAGATACTCAAATGGAACCATTGAAGTGATGATTGGATACCGATTTAACGACATTAAATAATTTTAAAAAATGAATGATGAATAACTACCGGCAAAATTCTGCCGGTTTTTTTATAAAATTTCTGTTAACTTAGCAACCAAAAAAAGATGAATATGAAGAGAGTTTTCATTTTAATAATTACTGTTTTTGTACTATCTGGCTGTCAAAAAAACAAGGTTCCGGAGCATGTTATCTCACCTGAAGATATGGTGTCTATTTTAGTAGATATTCATCTTACAGATGGAATGCTATCTTCAAGTCAATTACGACGAGAACTTGCCAATAAAGACTCCTCAAATATTTATAATATATTGCTGTATAATTATGGCTATAGCAGAAAAGATTTTGATACTTCATTATTTTATTATGGGAAAAATATTGCTTTGTATGATAAGATTTATAATGATGTACTGAATCGGCTGAGCGAAATGGAAACCCAAATTAAAGAAGAAAGCCAGGAAAATATTGAAAATATTAAAGAAACTGAATAAAACCTGATGCGCAGGCTTTCAGCAAACTATATATTTCCGGTTAAATCCGGCCCTTTAAAAAACGGAATCGTTGAAATAGGCGATAATGGTAGGATTCTTAACATTATTGACACAGGAGGGGAGTTGAAAGAGACGCGGAATCTTGAATTTTATAACGGAATTATTGTGCCGGGGTTCGTTAACACGCATTGCCATCTGGAACTATCTGTACTTAAAGATGTTTTGCCAGAAAAATCTGGATTAACCGGTTTTATTGAGCAGATGATTGATTACAGAGAAAATAGAATATCCGAACAATCAATTAGTGCAATTGAAATGGCTGATGAATTAATGTACTCCAATGGAATTGTTGCAGTTGGAGATATAGTAAATACTAATTTATCTATAGAAACGAAACTGCAAAGTAAAATTTTTTCCCATTCATTTATCGAAATTTCAGGGCTTGGGAAAGATTATAAACAAAGATTTGAGAAAGCCAAAATTTTAAACAGCGAGTTTTCTGAAAGGAAACTTTCTTCATCTATTGTTCCTCACGCTCCATATTCTGTTTCGAAAAATTTGTTTGAGCTAATAAAAAAAGAAGCTTTAATCAATAACTCTATTCTTTCACTACATAATCAGGAAAGTAAAGAGGAAAATGAAATGTTTTTGAAAGGTTCGTCAAATCTTCTTAATCTTTTTAAAACTGCCGGAATAGATGTTTCTTTTTGGAAAAAGAGCGGACAAAGCTCTATTGAAACCGTTTTAGATTATTTACCTGCAAACAACCATCTATTATTTGTACATAATATATATACAACTCCTAAGGAAATAAAGAAAGTTATGGAATTATTTCCTAATAGTTTTTGGGTTTTATGTCCACTATCCAATATTTTTATTGAAAATAAGCTACCTGAAATTGATTTTTTTCTCGATTATTCTGATAAAATTTCACTGGGTACAGACAGCTTGGCTTCAAACAAATTGTTGTCCATACTGGCTGAAATGAAGACAATTCATAAAGAATATCCGCATATTCGTTTTAATAGTTTATTAAAGTGGGCTACAATAAATGGTGCTAAAGCCTTAAAGATAGATGATCAATATGGAAGTTTAGAGAATGGGAAACAGCCCGGATTAAATCTTATAACAAATTTTGATTTTCAAGAAATGCAAGTTACCTCCCAAAGCCGAATAAAAAGGCTCGTTTAATTTATTCCGCTCTTTTTTAGAAAAGTTACTGCTTCTTTGTCATACTTTAGAATATGGTCATCAAACCATTTTTCAAGGTAATTGTAGATTTCAAGGCACAAATCAGGTTTATTATTTTCTACATCTTTTTGAAATTGTATGATCCGCTTAATAAAAGCATTGTGCTCTGCTTTGTGTTTATCAAAATTTGGATACTGGCAATCTTTAAAATAGATTTCTTCTTTAATAAAATAGTGGTCAATTAAATAGGCTAGTTGATAGAAAATGTCTGAAACACTATCTTTACAACCATTTTGATTAATGATAATTTTTAGCTGGTTAATAATTTCTAAAAATTTTTTATGTTGCTCGTCAATAATGCTGATATCAACATTATACTCATCTTTCCATTGATAAGGTTCGGGATTGACCTTTTTTTCCATTTTCTTTTTTTTAATTGTTGCCGGAATTTAGCATCTGACTAAACCCTGTGTTTATTAATAATGCTTGTTGAGTTTTACAGTTATCTTTTAATTGTTATTTGTACCTTACAAATTTACGTGCATTACACTGAAATAAAATGATAATTATCATTATATCAGCAAAGTATAGATGCTCAGCTGGTTTGTTTTTGTTTTTTATTCTTAATTTAGTTGTATATCTGTTACCTCAGTAATTAAATATCTGCCGATTTAATCTTAAATTTGATTTGTTGTATTGTAAAATGAAAACAAATAATGTATTAGTAGCACCGTTAAACTGGGGGCTTGGCCACGCCACAAGAGTTATCCCTATTATCGACAGATTAATTAAAAATAATTTTTCTGTTATTATCGCAGGCGATGGCATGGCCCTGGATTTTTTAAAAAAAGAATATCCAAAGCTTAAGTGTATAAAATTGCCGGATGTAAATATTGTCTATTCAAAAAAACATGTGTTTTTTAGAATTTTTCTTCAGATACCTAAAATTATTTTAAATACCATCATTGAGCATTACCGGATAAAATCAATCATTAAAAAATACCAGGTTGATGTTATTATTTCAGATAACCGATTTGGTTTATGGAATAAGGGCACGATTAATATTTTAATCATACACCAGTTGCGGCTCGCTTTGCCCAAAAAACTATCCTTATTGAAGCCTATTTATCCAACCATATTAAAAAAAATCGTTAAAAATTTTAAAATGTGTTGGATTCCTGATTTTTCAGGAGATTTTAATCTTTCTGGCTGTCTTTCACATGATGTTAATAAAATTCATAATAAACATTTTATTGGTGTTATTTCACGCTTCGAACGGTATTTATCTGAAACGAAGAGTGATAAAAAGTATGATTTATTATTTATTTTATCAGGCCCTGAACCGCAACGGACAATATTTGAAAAAATCATTTTAAATCAAATAAAAAACAAATCGTTAAGAATTGCATTGGTAAGAGGAATAACGGATAAAGAAAAAATTGATACCCGTGCAGATGTTTTTGGTGTTTTAACGGCTAAAAGATTATTTTATCTTATACAACAATCTAAACAAATAATTTGCAGGGCAGGGTACTCTTCAATCATGGATATGTATATTGCACAAGCACAAGCTATTCTTGTTCCAACACCAGGGCAGACCGAGCAAGAGTATTTGGCAGCATATTTAAAACAAAAAAAATATTTTTATTCGGTTTCTCAGCAAAAATTTAATTTAGAAAGCGCTATAAAGGAGTCGGAAGGTTATGTTCCTCCCGAATATAACGGCGGAAATAATTTGTTAGATGAAGAGGTTAGTAAACTAAAATTACTATTGCAGTAACCATCAACCCGGTAAGCCAACCGGTATATACTTCAAATGATTTATGCATTTTTAATGTAAGCCTTGAATAACCAAGTATTCCGGATACAAATATCGCTGCGATAATAAGTTCCTGAAGATTTATATTAAGCCTGAAAGAAATGGCTATAAGCGCACCGGTTAATCCTCCGATTCCTACCATATGTGCACTTATTTTCCATTTTATGGATAACAAGAAAAGCATAAAAACAGCACAGGCGCTGGCAAGAATAAAAACATTAACAGAAGCGGGAGCTCCCAGCCTGACTAATAAATAATAAGCAAAAAAATAAAGGACAGAGGTAATAAAGAAAGGGATTAGCCGCTCTTTATTATTTTCCATGTAAATATTTTTAATGATTTTTTGGAAAATAAAAAAAGGTACAAAAGTTAAAGGTAATACAGATGTACTGATTAACACAATAAAAAAGATGATTTTTTTTGCTTCGAAAGGGAGGTATTCTAGCATTGAACCTGAATTAAAAAGGACAAGAATACCGGCAGCAGGCAAAAGCAAAGGATGAAAAATAAATGAAAATGTTTTGGCTAATAATTTACTCATGCTTTAAAGCTCCTTTCTTAGTCTGGCGACAGGAATGTTCAGTTGTTCGCGGTATTTAGCAACAGTTCTGCGGGCAATCCTGTACCCTTTTTCTTTTAAAATGTTTGTTAATTTATCATCGGTTAAAGGTTTTTTCTTTTCTTCGTTTGCAATACATTCTTTCAAAATTGATTTTATTTCACGCGAAGATACTTCTTCGCCCGATTCTGTTTGAAGGCCTTCGGAGAAAAAATATTTAAGCGGGAAAATACCAAAGTTTGTTTGAACATATTTGCTGTTGGCAACACGTGAAATGGTAGAAATATCGAGCCCGGTACGTTCTGCAATATCTTTTAAAATCATGGGTTTAAGTTTCGATTCGTCACCTTCTAAAAAATAATTATATTGATACTCTATTATGGCATTCATGGTGAGCAACAAAGTGTTTTGCCGTTGTTTGATGGCATCAATAAACCATTTTGCCGAATCGAGTTTCTGTTTTACAAAAGAGATGGCTTCTTTATCATTTTTTGTTTTTTGATCTTTGCTTTTTAATGCATACCCTTCAAGCATTTCGGTATAAGTGCTGTTTAATTTAAGTTCGGGAACATTTCTGGCATTTAAAGATAATTGGAGTTCGCCATCTTTGTTATCTAAAATAAAATCTGGCACAATGGTTTGTATAGCCTGGCTTTGCGATTCTGAATAGCTGCTACCTGGCTTCGGATTTAATTTTAATATTTCGTTAATGGCATTTTTTAATTCTTCTTCAGAAATATTCAGGCGTGTGATAATTTTTTCGTAATGCTTTTTTGTAAATTCCTGGAAATAATATTTTAGTATTTTACGAGCCAATGCTATTTCAGGTATTTCCTGGTTTTTGCTTTCAATTTGAAGCAAGAGGCACTCCTGCAAACTACGCGCTCCTACACCTGTAGGTTCTAGATCCTGCACAATTTTTAATACTTCAAGCAACTCATCTTCGTTGGTTTCGATATTTTGCGAAAAAGCAAGGTCGTTTACGATGGCTTCTATTTTTCTTCGCACATAACCGTCATCATCAATATTGCCAATTAAATATAATGCCAGCACTTCTTCTTTTTCAGAAAGATTACGGAGGCCTATTTGATGTTGAAGATATTCATGAAAGCTGGTTCCAACTGAGAAAGGAATCTCTTCTTTTTTATCATCTTTCGAATAATTGTGTGATGCTAACTTATAGGAGGGGATATCTTCATCATTAATATAGTCTTCGAGAGAAAATTCATCAGGGTCATTTTCAAGGTTATCTTCAGAAATATCCTCATCAACATCATTTTTTAACTCCTCATCATCTTTGCCCTCTTCGAGCACAGGATTTTCCTCCAACTCTTTTTTTATTCTTTGTTCGAGTTGGATTGTAGGAATTTCGAGCAGCTTAATCATTTGAATTTGCTGCGGCGAAAGCTTTTGTAATAATTTTTGTTGTAAACTTTGTTTTAACATTTCCTGTGCAAATAACTTGCATAAATATATTTAAAATTCTGCATTTTTAGGTGTTCGCGGGAAAGGTATTACATCCCTGATATTTGCCATCCCTGTAATAAATAAAATTAATCGTTCAAAGCCCAATCCAAAACCACTATGTGGCACGGTTCCAAATTTTCGTGTTTCAAGGTACCACCACATTTCTTCTTCGGGTATTCCCAGTTCGTTAATACGGCTTTTTAGCTTGTCATAGATTTCCTCACGTTGTGATCCGCCAATAATTTCACCGATTCTGGGAAATAAAACATCAAGGGCTCGCACGGTTTTGCCATCATCATTTTGTTTCATGTAAAATGCTTTGATAACCTTTGGATAGTCAGTAACCATGACTGGTTTTTTATAGTGTTTTTCAACCAAATATCTTTCATGCTCCGATTGTAAGTCGGCACCCCATTTTACAGGGAATTCAAATTTTTGGCCGGAGCTGGTTAAAACATCAATAGCTTCGGTATAAGTAATTCGTTCAAATTTATTGTCGACGATAAATTTTAATCGTTCAATCAGTTCTTTATCGAACATATTATTTAAAAACTCAAGGTCATCGGAACAGTTTTCAAGAGCGTAAGTAACAAGATATTTAAGAAAATCTTCAGCTAAGTCCATATTATCATGAATATCATAAAAAGCCATTTCCGGCTCTATCATCCAAAATTCGGCCAAATGTCTTGGTGTGTTAGAGTTTTCTGCCCTGAAAGTTGGCCCAAATGTGTATACATTGGATAATGCAGTGGCTCCCAGTTCTGCTTCTAGCTGTCCGGAAACCGTTAAGTTCGTTTCTTTACCAAAAAAATCTTCATCGAAATTAATATTACCCTCATCATTTCTGGGAAGATTATCCAAATTTAATGTTGAAACGCGAAACATTTCTCCGGCACCCTCTGCATCGGAACCAGTAATTATTGGAGTGTGTAAATAATAAAAATTTCTATCATTAAAGTACTTATGGATAGCATAAGCCATGGCATGCCTAATTCTAAAAACGGCACCAAAAGTATTTGTTCTGAATCGTAAATGAGCTATTTCACGAAGAAACTCCATAGAATGCCCTTTTTTCTGTAACGGATAAGTATCCGGATCGGCAGTACCATAAAGTTCAATGTCCTGTGCATGAATTTCTACCGGTTGCCCTTTTCCCAGAGATTTTAAAAGGGTTCCATTAACACTTAAACTTGCACCAGTTGTTATTTTTTTAATAAGATCTTCGTCAAAATTAGCGATATCAATAACAATTTGAATATTGTTGATGGTAGATCCGTCGTTTAATGCAACAAATGCAATTTTTTTATTTCCTCTTTTGGTTCTAACCCATCCTTTAGCATTTACTTCACGGCCTACTTCCGTTGATTGCAATAAATCTTTTATAAAACTTCTTCTTAACTCCATAATTTTAACGCATATGATTTATAAATCACAAAAATAATATTTTTCGAATGATATGAAACGCCAATCCAATTATAATTGTTTAAAACCTACAAAACGGCCTTGTTTTTTTAATTTTTTTTTTGTATATTTTAAAAAATTGTAAGCCTGCCGGTGTCTGCCATAAGATATTGAGTTTCACTGGCAGATTAAAAAATAAGAAAAAAAGAAATAATAATTTAAAAAGATATACTATGGAAAAATGGACCATCAACATTGATGTTTTCGAAAAAAAGGAACTAAACGGTAAGGTAGCTCTTGTAATAAAAGAAATAGTTGATGAATTTGACCGGCTTATAACTACAGGGCCTCCTCTTGGTTATAAACTTATCAAAATAGTGAACGACCTTGAAGCAGGGCCAACCTTTTATTGGCCTTTGGGTAGAGATTTTTATAAAATTGGATTGAATGTTTCTGGTGCTTATTATAATCAAGTTGCTTTTCAATTTTCACAAGAATTTGGCAGAATCTACTGTGACCCAAGGATTAACAGTTGGTTTATAGAATTATTGTGCCATATTATGGCTTTATATAGCCTTGATTTTTTAGCTCATAAATGGGAAGAAAATCCACCAAATAAAGAACTGGAAGATTACTGGTACGATTTTGATTCATACAAAAGTAATTTGTTAGGGGCAGCTTTTAGTAAAGTAGATATGGTAAAATACCAGGTAGCTAATGAATGGGTAGAGTACCAAATAAATAAATTAAGAAAAAATGACCAGTTAAACAGAGGTAAATTATTAATCATTGCTTATGAATTATTACCTATGTTTAAAGAGCATCCAGAAAGTTGGTTAATGTTGCCTTATGTAGGGAAGTTTTCAGTTCCACCGCCACCCAATGACCCAAAAAGCCTGGCAACAAATAGAAAAACCGAACCGGATTTTGAACAGCTAATGCAGCATTTTCCTGAGAAATTAAAACCTTTTGCTCAAAAATTTTATAAAAAAATCGGCGCAAAAGAGTATATAAAATAATAAAAGAGAAATATAGCGCTATATTCTTAACTAATATATTAAAGCTATGGAAGACCGGTTAGTAACAATTGCGATACATAACTATTCTCGGGCGGAAATTTTACGCACACGGCTCGAAGCCGAGGGAGTAGAGTGCTACCTGAAAAATGTTAACCTGATTCACTCTTCTATTTCGGGGGGTGTTAAATTACGGGTAAATTCACGCGACCTGGAAAAAGCTTTACGTATTGTTGAAAAAGTTA
>JBKHIH010000025.1:0-42241 GCA_046538755.1 Thiohalospira sp. | reverse complement strand
TATATTACAAAATATTTGTCAAATAACTACCAACTATTTTTCAGTACATTACCTTTTTATTTTAAAATTAAAAAATATCTCTATTCTTCTTCTTCTTGTTCTTCAAAAGCTTTAATTAACTTCTCCTGAACATCCATTGGAACTTGTTCATATTTAGCAAATTTCATGCTATAAGTAGCTCGCCCTCCTGTTAATGAGCTTAATGCTGTAGAGTATTTATTCATTTCAGCCAGAGGTACTTTAGCATTGATTTTTTCAAAACCTTTATCACTATTCATTCCCTCAATCATAGCTCTTCTGCCTTGTAAATCACTCATAACATCACCCATTCTTTCAGATGGAACTAGAACTTCTACATCATAAATAGGCTCCATAATTTTAGGGCCTGCATTTTTAAATGCAGCTTTAAAAGCATTTCGTCCGGCAAGTTTAAAAGAAATTTCATTTGAATCAACGGGGTGCATTTTACCATCATATACAGCAACCCTAATATCACGGGCATAAGAACCAGTTAATGGGCCTTCTTCCATTTTTTCCATAATACCCTTTAGAATTGCAGGTAAAAAGCGAGCATCAATTGCTCCACCAACAATACAGTTATAATAAATTAATTTACCACCCCAGGGTAATGCATGCTCTTCTTTATTCCTTACAGATACTTTTATTTCTTTTCCATTTATTTTATAAACAGTTGGGTCTGGCATGTTTTCTTTGTAAGGTTCAATAACCATATGTACTTCGCCAAATTGTCCAGAACCTCCTGATTGCTTTTTGTGTCGGTAACTCGATTCGGCAATTTTCGTTATTGTTTCTCTGTAAGGAATCCTGGTTGGATAAAATTCCGTTTCAATTTTATAGATATTGTCAAGATGCCATTTCACCATATTATTTAAATGGTATTCACCTTGTCCGTATAATATAATTTGTTTTAATTCTTTAGAATATTCAACTTTTACCGTTGGGTCTATTTCATGAATTCTGTTTAAAGCTTCTCCTAACTTTTCATCATCCGATTCGTTAAGTGCTCTAATTGCAGTTCTGTGTTTTGCATTGGGGAATAAGATTTCAGGAAATTTAAATGAATTTTTAGCATCGGATAATGTATGATTTGTCTTGGTATTTTTTAGTTTAACAGCAGCACCAATATCACCAGCAACAAGCTTTGATACTTTAGTTCTGTTCTTTCCTGCAACAGCATATAATTGTGAAAATCTTTCTTTTGTTGATGTGTTATTGTTTGTTAAATCCATACCTTCGGCAACACTACCGGAAATAACTTTGAAATAATTAATTTCACCAATATGCGGTTCATTGGCTGTTTTAAAAACAAACAAACCGGCAGCCCCATCTTCTTTGCATTCAATCTTCGCTCCATCAGTAGTTTCTGGAGCAGGCATCATATTTGGTGCTGGTACTACATTAATAATAAACTCTAAAATTCTTTTAATACCATAATTTTTTTCTGCTGAAGCACAAAATAATGGGTACATCCCTCTATTAATTAAGCCAGCTAAAATACCCTTTCTCATTTCATTTTCGTCCAGCGAACCTTTCTCAAAAAACAATTCCATTAATTCTTCATCATTTTCAGCAGCCGATTCTACTAAAGTATTATGTAATTCTTCGGCTGTATCTTTTTGGTCAGCAGGAATGTCTAGAACTTCTCTTTCGCCTTTATCGTTGAATTTATACATTTTCATCGTTAATACATCGATGATTGAATTAAAATCAGGCCCCGTAGAAACAGGATACTGAACAACTACAACTTTATTTCCAAAGGCTGTTTTTAAAGATTCTATTGCTTTCTCATGGTTTGCCCCTTCATGATCTAATTTATTTAATACAAACATTAATGGTTTATTGTATTTTTCACAATGTCTGCTTAGTATTTCGGTACCAACTTCAACTCCATGCTGAGCATTTATTAACATAACAGCTTGATCCGCTGCGTAAAAAGATGATATAACCCCTCCAATAAAATCGTCAGCTCCAGGTGTATCAATAATATTAATTTTATGATCATTAAATTCGGTATATAAAACAGTGGAAAATACTGAATTTAGGGTTTCATGTTCAATTTCATTATAGTCAGAAGCTGTGTTCTGTCCATTAATACTTCCTTTTCTTTCAATTACTCCTCCTTCATAAAGCATCGCTTCGGCCAGGGTCGTTTTCCCCGAACCCGCATTTCCAATCAAAGCGATATTCCTTATTTTATCCGTTTGATAAGTTTTCATATGTATTATAAGATTTAATTAATAATTATTGTTATAACTTTTTAAAAACAACACATTTATAATAAGATAGATAAACGGGCTTCAAAAATAGTAAAATTTTGTCAACACACAAGTGATGGGTTATATTATTATATAGCTAGTGGTAATATTTTTTTACACTTTAATTTCTTTCTAAATAAGCCCTTTGTGCTAATTTAACAACAAAATCGTTTGTTATTTATCAAAAAACATTATAATTTTGCGGCATTTTCCGACAATAAAATTGTGTCGTTAAATCAATAAAAATCAAAGGATTTTAATTTTTTACGGATTGTTTTAGTAGTAGAATATATTCTTCTGAATCATCTAAAAATTAAGAAATAAATTTAAATATTTTGTGGATTTTTAAAAAAAAAGAATACCTTTGCGAACCGATTTTGTAAAAAAATAATTTAAATAATTAAACTATATGCCTACAATACAGCAGTTAGTAAGAAAAGGAAGAAAGCAAATTGTAGAGAAGAAGAAGGCTCCTGCTTTGGATGCGTGTCCACAAAGAAGAGGTGTTTGTACTCGTGTATATACAACAACACCTAAGAAGCCAAACTCTGCTATGCGAAAAGTTGCCAGGGTTAGGTTAACCAATGGTAAAGAAGTAAATGCTTATATACCGGGCGAAGGCCATAATTTACAGGAACACTCCATTGTATTAATCAGGGGAGGTAGGGTAAAAGATTTGCCAGGGGTTCGTTACCATCTTATTCGTGGTGCTCTTGACACTTCAGGTGTAGAAGGTAGAACACAGCGACGTTCAAAATATGGAACTAAAAGACCAAAAAAATAAACTAACGCAAACAGTTTAGAAAGAAATGAGAAAGTCAAAACCAAAACAGAGGATTATATTACCAGATCCAAAATATAATGATACGTTAGTAACCAGGTTTGTTAACGACCTGATGTTGGACGGTAAGAAAAATATTGCGTTGAATATTTTTTATGATGCAATGGATATTGTTGCAGAAAAAAATAAGGATAAAGAAAAACCTGCCTTAGAGATATGGAAAAAGGCATTGGAAAATGTTACTCCTATGGTAGAGGTTAAAAGTAGACGAATTGGAGGTGCTACTTTTCAGGTTCCTATGGAAGTTTCTCCCAAAAGAAAAACAGCTATTAGTATCAGAAATTTGATAAAATTTGCTCGCCAGAGAAGTGGAAGAAACATGGCTGAAAAATTAGCACAGGAAATTATTGCTGCTTATAACGAAGAAGGAGGAGCATTTAAACGAAAAGAAGAAACACACAGAATGGCCGATGCCAATAAGGCATTTGCTCATTTTAGATTTTAAACTGAGTTAATAGGGGTTAGAGATTAGAAGAAATGAATAAAACTTTGCAAAATACCAGAAATATCGGAATCATGGCTCATATTGATGCCGGTAAAACTACTACAACAGAACGTATTCTGTTTTATACTGGTATTACACATCGTATAGGCGAAGTGCATGACGGAGCTGCTACCATGGACTGGATGGTGCAGGAGCAGGAGAGAGGAATTACAATTACTTCAGCTGCAACTACTGCTTTTTGGAAGTATAAGGATCAAGATTATAAAATCAATATTATTGATACACCCGGACACGTTGATTTTACCGTTGAAGTAGAAAGATCGTTACGTGTGCTCGATGGCGCAATTGCTGTATTTTGTGCCGTTGGTGGCGTTGAACCACAGTCAGAAACTGTTTGGAGACAAGCAGATAAATACCATGTTCCCAGAATGGCCTTTGTAAATAAAATGGACCGTTCTGGAGCTGATTATTACTCCGTTATAAATCAAATTAAAGAAAAATTAGGAGCTAATCCGATTCCTATTCAAATACCAATTGGATCTGAAGATTCTTTCAGAGGAGTTATCGACCTAATAGAAAATAAAGCTGTAGTTTGGCACGAAGACCAAACATTAGGAACGAATTATGAGTTGGTTGAAATTCCTGAGGAATTTAAAGCTGAAACTGAAGAATGGAGAGGTAAATTAATTGAAGCTATTGCTGAACACGACGACGAACTTCTCGAAAGATATTTTGAAGACCCCGATTCCATTACAAAAGATGAAATGTTAGCTGTAATTCGCAAAGCAACTATTGAGATGACTATTACACCTGTGCTTTGTGGTTCGGCTTTTAAGAATAAAGGCGTTCAACGTTTGCTTGATGCAATTATTACATTTTTGCCAAGCCCGCTAGATGTTGGAAATATTAAAGGCCATAATCCTAAGAATGACCAAGTTATTGAACGTAAACCCGATACTGATGAACCATTAGCTGCATTAGCATTTAAAATTGCAACCGACCCCTATGTTGGCAGGTTGGCTTTCCTTAGAGTATATTCAGGGAAAATTGAAGCAGGTTCATATGTATTAAATGTAAGAACCGGAAAACGCGAAAGAATTTCACGCTTATATCAAATGCATGCCAACAAACAAAATCCAAAAGATGTTATCGAAGCTGGTGATATTTGTGCTGCTGTTGGATTCAAAGATTTAAGAACAGGTGATACTCTTTGTAACGAAAAATATCAAATTGCTTTAGAGTCGATGGTATTCCCTGAACCCGTTATTGGTATTGCTGTTGAACCCAAAACGCAAAAAGACTTAGATAAATTAAATTTAGCCCTTCAAAAGTTGGCCGAAGAAGATCCTACCTTTACAGTTAAAGTAGATGAAGATTCAGGACAAACTGTAATTAGCGGGATGGGAGAGCTACACTTAGAAATTTTGCTCGACCGCTTAGTGCGTGAATTTAAAGTAGAATGTAATCAAGGAGCTCCTCAGGTTAATTACAAAGAAGCCATCACTAAAGAAGTTGAACATCGTGAAGTGTTTAAGAAGCAAACCGGTGGTAGAGGTAAGTTTGCTGATATACAAGTTGTTATTGGCCCTGCTGATGATGAGTCTAAAGGCCTTGAATTTATTGATAAGATTAAAGGAGGAAATATTCCTAAAGAATATATACCTGCAATTCAGAAAGGTTTTCAAGAAGCAATGTACAATGGTGTTTTAGCAGGTTATCCTGTTGATAGCCTGAAAGTAACATTGGTGGATGGATCATATCATGATGTGGATTCTGACGCATTATCTTTCGAAATTGCAGCTAAAATGGCATTTAAAGCTGCTTGTGCCAAAGCTAAACCAGTTCTTTTAGAGCCGATTATGGCTGCTGAAGTTGTTACCCCTGAAGAATATATGGGAGATATTATTGGCGACTTTAACAGAAGAAGAGGCAAGGTTGAAGGAATGGAAAATAGAGGTGGAGCAAGAGTAATAAAAGCTAAAGTTCCATTAGCCGAGAAATTTGGCTATGTAACAGTTCTACGAACAATAAGTTCTGGACGAGCTACTTCATCTATGGAATTTTCTCATTACGAAGAAGTTCCTAATGAAATAGCAAAAGAGATTGTAGAGAAAACAAAAGGTAAAAGCGAATTTGTTTAATTTGGATAAGAATGAGCCAAAAGATCAGAATTAAATTAAAATCTTACGATCACAATCTGGTAGATAAATCTGCCGAAAAGATCGTTAAAACAGTAAAATCTACTGGTGCTGTAGTTAGTGGTCCAATTCCACTACCTACTCATAAAAGAGTATTTACAGTACTACGTTCTCCATTCGTAAATAAGAAATCGAGAGAACAATTCCAGCTATCATCTTATAAGCGTTTGTTGGATATTTATAGTTCAACGCCAAAAACAATTGATGCATTGATGAAACTGGAATTACCCAGTGGGGTTGAAGTTGAAATTAAAGTATAATAAAGTAAAAAAGGAAAGCGATGCCAGGATTAATTGGAAAAAAGATTGGAATGACTTCCATCTTCAGTGCCGAGGGAAAAAATATTCCATGCACTGTTATTGAGGCCGGGCCATGCGTTGTAACACAGGTAAAAACCGTTGAAAATGACGGATACCATGCTTACCAATTGGCTTTTGATGAAAAAAAGGAAAAAAATACCCCGAAGCCTTTAATGGGCCACTTTAAAAAAGCAAAACAAACGCCCAAGAGAGTTTTACATGAGTTTAAAAACTTTATAAAAGACTACAAGGTAGGAGAAAATGTTACCATCGACATATTTAACGAAGTTATGTGGGTTGATGTAACAGGATTTTCTAAAGGTAAAGGTTTTCAGGGTGTTGTTAAACGACATGGATTCCACGGTGTTGGAGGACAAACACACGGCCAACACAACAGAAACCGGGCTCCCGGTTCATTAGGTGCTTCTTCATATCCTTCAAGAGTTTTTAAAGGAATGAGAATGGCCGGCCAGACAGGTAATAAAAAGGTGAAAATGATTAACCTTAAGGTTGTTAAGGTGATTAAAGAGAATAATTTATTAGTTGTTAAGGGATCAGTTCCTGGTGCAAATGGATCATATTTAATTATTCAAAAGTAATGGAATTATCTATAGTTAATATAACAGGCGAAGATACCGGTAAAAAAGTTACCCTAAATGATTCGGTTTTTAAAATCGAACCAAACGACCATGCCATTTATTTAGACGTAAAACAATATTTGGCTAATAAGCGTCAGGGTACTCATAAAGCAAAAGAAAGAAATGAGATCGCCGGTAGTACAAAAAAAATTAAGCGACAAAAAGGTACTGGAACCGCAAGAGCTGGAAATATAAAATCTCCCATTTTTAGAGGTGGAGGAAGAGTATTTGGCCCAAAACCTAGAGATTATTCTTTCAAGCTTAATAAAAAAGTAAAACAGTTAGCACGTAAATCAGCTTTAAGTTATAAAGCAAATGATGACCAAATTAAAGTCTTAGAAAACTTTAATTTTGAAGTTCCTAAAACTAAAGAGTTTGTAAATCTTAGAAATAATTTAGGAGTAGCTGATAAAAAAGTACTTTTAGTTTTATCTGAACAAAATAAAAATATATATTTGTCATCCAGGAATTTACAGGATGTTAAGGTTGTAAATGTCTCAGATATAAACACTTATGATATTATGAATGCATCAGTTGTACTCTTTGTTGAGAACTCAATTGAGCCATTGCATAAAATGTTTAGAATATAGAAAAAATTAACACAATGGATATTTTGTTAAAGCCGATAGTAACCGAAAAGATGACTGAACAGGGCGAAGACCTGAACAGATACGGTTTTATTGTGGATAAAAGAGCAAATAAAGTACAGATAAAAAAAGCTGTAGAGGAAATGTATGGTGTATCAGTTGAGGCTGTAAATACTATGCGATATCTGGGAAAGGCAAAATCCCGTTACACTAAGTCAGGGATTATTCAGGGACAATCAAAATCTTTCAAGAAAGCGATTGTTACATTAGTTGATGGAGATAAAATAGATTTTTATAGCAATATTTAATTAATATGGCAGTAAGAAAATTAAAACCTGTAACACCAGGACAAAGACATAAAATAATCGGTGCTTTTGATACAATAACTAAAAGTACACCGGAGAAATCTTTGTTGGCGCCCCTTAAAAAATCAGGTGGACGAAATAGTGATGGAAAAATGACAATGAGATATCTTGGCGGAGGCCATAAACAAAGATATAGAATCATTGATTTTCATCGTAACAAAGATGGAATGGAAGCTACTGTAAAAAGTATTGAATACGATCCAAATAGGACAGCAAGAATTGCATTAGTAGTATATGATGATGGTGAAAAAAAATATATCATCGCTCCTAATGGATTAAAGGTAGGACAAAAAATTAAATCTGGAGAAGGAGTTGCCCCAGAATTAGGAAACACTTTGTTCTTATCTGAAATACCATTAGGTACTATTATTCATAATATTGAATTACATCCAGGTAAAGGTGGTGCTTTAGCACGTAGTGCAGGATCATATGCACAGCTTACATCTCGTGATGGTAAATATGCCATTGTTAAGTTACCATCGGGTGAATCACGTATGATTTTAACAACATGCCGTGCCACTGTAGGAACCGTTTCTAATGCTGACCATAGCCTTGAAATATCAGGTAAAGCCGGACGCAAAAGATGGTTAGGCAGAAGGCCTAGAGTACGTGGAGTTGTTATGAATCCTGTTGATCATCCAATGGGTGGTGGTGAAGGAAGAGCCTCAGGTGGACATCCAAGGTCACGTAAAGGATTGCCTGCCAAGGGATATAAAACCAGAGCCAAGAAAAAGGCTTCGAATAAGTATATTGTTGAAAAACGTAAGAAATAAAATAGATTGCTATGAGTCGATCACTGAAAAAAGGCCCATTTATTGATTTTAAGCTTGAGAAAAGAGTTTTAGAAATGAACGAATCAGGAAAAAAATCTGTTATTAAAACCTGGTCACGCAGGTCAATGATTTCACCAGATTTTGTTGGGCATACTATTGCAGTTCACAATGGAAATAAATTTATACCGGTATATGTAACCGAAAATATGGTAGGACATAAATTAGGTGAATTTGCTCCAACCAGGACTTTTAGAGGCCATGCCGGAAATAAAAAATAAACCTACGATAGTATTATATTAAAATATTAGATTATAATGGGTGCAAGAAAAAGAATAAGAGCGAATAAGATAAAAGAAAGCAAAAAAAATCAATATTTTGCTAAACTTAGAAATTGCCCTACTTCGCCACGAAAAATGCGATTAGTAGCCGATATGGTTAGGGGTATGGAAGTTAATAAAGCTCTTGATGTATTGAAATATAGTTCGAAAGAAGCATCAAATCGTTTGGAAAAATTACTATTGTCAGCGATTGCTAACTGGCAAGGAAAAAACGAAGGTGTTCGAATTGAAGACAGCAAATTAATCGTGAAAGAGATCTTTGTTGATGGTGGAAGAACTTTAAAAAGAATTCAACCCGCTCCACAAGGTAGAGCACACAGAATTAGGAAAAGATCAAATCACGTGACATTAGTGCTAGATAATTTAAATAACAACGATACTCAAACAGAACAATAGATGGGACAAAAAGTTAATCCGATAGGAAATCGATTGGGAATCATTAAAGGATGGGATTCTAATTGGTACGGTGGAAAAAACTATGCCGACAAGTTGGTTGAGGATGATAAGATTAGAAAATATCTTGAAGCTCGATTAGCTAAAGCAAGCATATCTAAGATTGTTATTGAAAGAACTTTAAAATTAATAACCGTTACAGTTAATACCGCTCGCCCGGGAATTATTATTGGTAAAGGTGGCCAGGAAGTAGATAAACTTAAAGAAGAATTAAAAAAGATCACTCGTAAAGAGGTTCAAATTAATATCTTCGAAGTTAAAAGACCGGAACTTGATGCTACTATCGTTGGCAATGCAATTGCTAGACAAATCGAAGGTAAAGTGTCGTACCGACGAGCAATAAAAATGGCAATTGCTTCTACCATGAGAATGGGCGCAGAGGGAATTAAAGTTCAGATTTCAGGACGTTTGGGTGGAGCCGAAATGGCACGTACAGAAGTGTATAAAGAAGGACGTACGCCGTTACACACATTCCGTGCAGATATCGATTATACACTTAGCGAAGCATTAACCAAAGTTGGTTTAATTGGCATTAAAGTTTGGATTTGTAGAGGTGAAATATATGGTAAGAGAGATTTATCTCCAAACATTGGTGTCACTAAAAATCAAAAACCAGCTAAAAGTGGCTTCAAGAAAAAAAGAAAATAAGGGATAATTTAAATTAATTATTGGGATGTTACAGCCAAAGAAAACGAAATACAGAAGAGTCCAAAAGGGCAAAATGAAAGGAAATGCCCAACGAGGGAATCAATTGGCTTTTGGTTCTTATGGAATCAAAGCACTGGATGAGTGCTGGATTACAGGACGACAAATTGAGGCCGCCCGACAGGCAGTGACTCGTTATATGAAACGTGAAGGCCAAATCTGGATAAGAATTTTTCCGGATAAACCAATCACTAAAAAACCTGCAGAAGTACGTATGGGTAAAGGACGTGGAGCACCTGAAGGTTTTGTGGCACCGGTAAAACCCGGAAGAATATTAATCGAAGCCGAAGGGGTACCTTTTAAAGTGGCTCAGGAAGCATTACGTCTGGCGGCTCAAAAATTACCAATCCCGACTAAATTCGTTGTTAGACGTGATTATGTTGAAAAAACAAATTAGTGAGAAATGAAAAATTCTGAAATTAGAGAATTAACAACAAAGGAGATCGAAGAAAGAATCGATACTGAAAAATCGATGCTTGCTCGACTAAAGCTTAATCATGCCGTGTCTCCTTTAGACAATCCTTTGAAGATTAAACAAACACGCAAGAATATTGCAAGATTAATGACTGAGTTGCGTAAAAGAGAATTAAAAGAAAGTTCGAATAGTTAATTTGTAACAATGGAAACAACAAGAAGACTGAGAAAAGAACGTATTGGTGTTGTTGTTAGCAATAAAATGGACAAAACCATTGTAATTGCTGTAGAACGAAAAGTAAAACATCCAATGTACGGCAAATTCATCAAAAGCAGAAAGAAATTTACTGCTCATGATGAGGAAAATACTTGCAATATAGGCGATACTGTTAGAATAATGGAAACAAGGCCTTTAAGCAAAAATAAATGTTGGAGATTAGTAGAAATTATTGAAAGAGTTAAATAATCATGGTACAACAAGAAAGTAGACTAACAGTTGCTGACAACAGCGGTGCAAAAGAAGTGTTATGTATTCGTGTACTTGGAGGTACTCGTAAAAGATATGCTTCTATTGGCGACCAAATCGTTGTAACTGTTAAAAGTGCTTTACCATCTGGTGAAATTAAGAAAGGAACAGTGTCAAAAGCTGTTGTCGTTAGAACTAAAAAAGAAGTTCGAAGGCCTGATGGTTCTTATATCCGTTTTGATAACAATGCTGTTGTATTGTTAAATAATGTAGGTGAAATTCGTGGTACACGTATCTTTGGGCCAATTCCACGAGAATTACGTGAAAATTATATGAAAATCATCTCATTAGCTCCAGAAGTATTATAATTAAAAATAATTGCTGCATGCGAAGGAAATTACACATAAAAAAAGGCGATACTGTTTACGTTAATGCAGGCGAATATAAAGGGCAACAAGGCAAAGTACTTGAAGTGATATACGGAAAGGAAAAAGCAATTGTCGAAGGTGTGAATATGGTTTCTAAACACACAAAGCCTAATGCAAATAATCCACAAGGTGGAATCGTAAAAAAGGAAGCACCAATTCATATTTCTAACTTAATGGTTGTTGATCCATCAACAGGCGAGCCAACCAGAATAGGTAGAAAATTAAATGATAATAGTAAATTAGTGCGATATTCAAAAAAATCAGGAGAGGAGATTAAGTAATGGAATATACGCCTTTATTAAGAGAAAAATACAAAAAAGAGATTATTCCAGCCTTAACCAAGGAATTCAACTATAAAACAGTAATGGAAGTTCCTAGGCTGGTGAAGATTACGCTAAACCAGGGCGTAGGCCAGGCAGTTGCTGATAAAAAAATGATCGATACTGCACAAGAAGAATTAACGCTTATTGCTGGGCAACAAGCTGTTAAAACCTACTCTAAAAAAGATATCTCTAACTTTAAGTTACGTAAAGGAATGCCTATTGGCGTAAAAGTAACACTGCGCAGAGATAAAATGTATGAGTTTATGGAAAGGCTTATCGCTATTTCTCTACCACGAATAAGAGATTTTAACGGTGTTAATTCTAAATTCGACGGACGCGGAAACTATACTTTAGGTATTCAGGAACAAATTATTTTCCCTGAAATTGATCTTGATAAAATCAATAAAATACTCGGACTGGAAATAACATTTGTAACAACTGCTAAAACTGACGAAGAAGGATTAGCCTTGTTACGCGAATTTGGAATACCATTTAAAAATATTAAAAAGAAATAGATAGTATGGCTAAAGAATCAATGAAAGCCCGTGAAAGAAGGCGACAAAAATTGGTTGATAAGTACGCTGAAAAAAGAGCAAAACTTAAAGCTGAAGGTGATTATGTTGGATTAAGCAGATTACCAAAGAACTCTAATCCTAACCGGTTGCATAACAGATGTTTAATTACCGGACGGCCAAAAGGTTATATGAGACAATTTGGTATAAGCAGAATTACCTTTAGAGAAATGGCATCAAAAGGGTTAATACCCGGAGTTAAGAAGGCAAGTTGGTAGATTGTAATTAAAATTAAGAAGAGATATGATCACAGATCCTATAGCAGATTATCTTACTCGTGTTAGAAATGCCATGATGGCAGGTCATAGAGTAGTTGAAATTCCTGCTTCAAACTTAAAAAAAGATATAACTAAAATATTATTTGATAAAGGTTATATTTTATCATATAAGTTTGAAGATGACGATAAACAAGGAATTATTAAAATAGCATTAAAATATCACCCGGAAACAAAAGCTCCAGCTATTAAATCAATTATTAGGGCAAGTAAACCCGGATTGAGAAAATATGTTGGCGCAGATGAAATCCCCAGGGTTCTTAATGGATTAGGTGTGGCTATTTTATCTACATCAAAGGGAGTAATCTCAGATAAAGAAGCACGTACATTGAATGTGGGTGGCGAAGTTTTATGTTATGTACATTAAAAAGGAGGATATTTAAATGTCACGAATTGGAATATTACCCATTAAATTACCCAGCGGCGTTACCGTGAATGTAAATGATGCAAATGAGGTATTGGTTAAAGGGCCAAAAGGTGAAATATCACAAAAAGTTGATCCGGATATTAAAGTAGAAATTAAAGATAACCAAGTAGAGGTAACTCGTATGGGCGAAGAAAAAAGACATAAATCTTTACATGGTTTATATCGCTCTTTAATTAACAATATGGTTACTGGTGTATCAGAAGGATTTACTATTCAACAAGAATTAGTAGGTGTTGGTTACAGAGCCGAAGCTAAAGGACAAGTATTAGAACTTAGCCTTGGTTATTCTCATGATATTCACTTTCAAATACCCGATGAAGTTAAAGTTGAAGCAAAACAGGAACGTAGAAGCAATCCTATAATTACTTTAACTAGTTGTGATAAGCAACTTATTGGTGAAGTTGCCGCTAAAATAAGATCATTTAGGCCACCAGAGCCATATAAAGGAAAAGGTATTAAATTTGTCGGCGAACAATTACGTAGAAAAGCCGGTAAATCTGCTAGTGTATAACGAATTAAATTAAAATAGTCATGGCTTTAACAAAGCAAGAGAGAAGATATAGAATAAAATGGCGAATTCGAAAGCATATTAAAGGCACTGCCGAAAAGCCAAGAATGTCTGTTTATAGAAGTAATAAACAAATATATGTTCAGTTTATTGATGATCTTGATGGCAAAACTTTATTGGCTGTATGCTCAAGAAATAAGGAAGTTGCTGAAAAAGGAAAGGTTTCTAAAATTGAACAAGCTAAATTAGTAGGTAATTTAGCCGCTACAAAAGCAAAGGAAACCGGTATTACCGAAGTTGTTTTCGATAGAAACGGCTATTTATATCATGGTAGAGTGAAATCATTAGCAGAGGCTGCCAGAGAGGGTGGACTTAAATTTTAAGATTAAAATATTATGTCAACAAGTATAAGAAAAGTAAAAACCAGCGATTTAGAGTTAAAAGACAGACTCGTTAGCATACAAAGAGTAACTAAAGTAACCAAAGGTGGACGTAATTTTGGTTTTACAGCAATTGTTGTAGTAGGTAACGAAGATGGTATTGTTGGATATGGATTAGGAAAAGCTAAAGAGGTAACTACTGCCATTGCAAAAGGTGTAGAAGCAGCAAAGAAAAATTTGGTTAAGGTACCTATTTATAAAGGCACAATACCACACGAACAGATTTGCAGTTACGGCGGAGCTCAAGTCTTTCTTAAACCAGCATCTCATGGTACCGGAGTAAAAGCCGGAGGAGCGATGCGTGCAGTATTAGAAAGCGTTGGTGTTACCGACGTTCTTGCCAAATCAAAAGGGTCTAGTAACCCGCATAACCTGGTTAAAGCTACTATCGAAGCATTGCTACAATTACGCGATGCAAGGGCTGTAGCCGAACAACGTGGTGTTAACCTTGATAAAGTTTTTAATGGATAATGACCTTTAAATTAAAGTCTTATGGCAAAATTAATAGTTACACAAATAAAAAGTAAAATAGGTAGTACCAAACGTCAGAAAAATACACTGGAAGCTCTTGGTATTAGAAAAATGAATAACCCTATTGAGGTGGAAGATAAACCACAAATTCTTGGGATGATTTCAAAAGTAAATCATCTGTTAAGGGTTGAAAAAAAGTAATAACGAATAATATTATATTACAATAATATGGAATTACATAATTTAAAACCAGCAGAAAACTCTACTAAGAAAAATAAAAGAGTTGGAAGAGGACAAGGATCAGGTAAAGGAGGAACATCAACCAGAGGGCATAAAGGACAAAAATCAAGATCTGGATACTCCAGAAAAATTGGTTTTGAAGGTGGTCAAATGCCTTTACAACGACGTGTGCCAAAATTTGGTTTTACCAATATATCTCGCAAAGAATATAAAGGTATTAATATCGAGACTTTAGAAAAATTAGCCGATAAAAAAGGTGTTACTACAATTGATATTGAAACATTGGTTGAGGCAGGGCTTGTTAAGAAAAACAGTTTAGTTAAAATTCTGGGAAATGGAGCATTAACTAAAAAATTAGAGGTAAAAGCACATGCTTTTTCTAAATCTGCAATCGAAGCCATTGAATCAGTTGAAGGAACCGTTGTAAAATTATAAATTAATGAGAGCTTTAATACAAACCATAAAGAATATAGCTAAAATTGAAGACCTTAGATACCGTATCGGGTATACTATTTTCATTTTGTTGATTTATCGATTAGGGAGTTATATTGTGTTGCCTGGTATTGATCCCGGACAATTAAGCGCCTTAAAACAACAAACATCCGATGGTGTTCTAGGATTATTAAATATGTTTTCAGGAGGTTCTTTCTCCAGAGCATCCATTTTTGCATTGGGTATTATGCCGTATATATCTGCATCTATTGTTATTCAGTTATTAGGGATTGCAATACCTTACTTCCAACGATTGCAGCGTGAAGGAGAAAGTGGACGAAGAAAAATCAACCAGATTACCAGATATTTAACAGTAGCTATCTTAATTATGCAGGCTCCAGCGTACTTAAAAAATCTTCAAGTACAATTACCTGCATCAGCGTTTGTATTAAAAGGCACTTTTTTCTGGTTTTCTTCGGTCGTTATTCTTACCTCAGGGACCATGTTTATTATGTGGCTTGGTGAAAGAATTACAGATAGAGGAATAGGTAATGGTATATCTCTTATCATTATGATTGGGATTATTGCCAACTTGCCTTTTGCTTTATTTGCCGAATTTATTAGTAGATTAGAAGAGCAGGGAGGTGGGTTAGTAGCCTTCTTATTAGAAATGGTTATATTATTTTTTGTATTTATAGCTACAATTTTATTGGTTCAGGGAACAAGAAAAATACCTGTCCAATACGCCAAAAGAATTGTAGGAAATAAACAATACGGAGGTGTAAGACAATATATTCCTTTAAAAGTAAACTCTGCAGGTGTTATGCCTATCATTTTTGCGCAAGCTTTAATGTTTATACCTTTAACGATTGCAGGTTTTGCAAATTCTGAAGCCCTTACAGGCTTCGCGGCTGCATTTGCAAATATTACCGGTTTCTGGTATAACTTTACTTTTGCAATTATGATTATTCTTTTCACATACTTCTATACTGCCATTACTATAAATCCTTCTCAAATGGCAGAAGATATGAAAAAGAATGGAGGCTTTATCCCTGGTGTTAAACCGGGACGTAAAACGGTTGAGTTTCTCGATACAATTATGTCTCGTATTACATTGCCAGGATCAATATTTTTAGCTCTTATAGCTATATTGCCTGCATTTGCACAAATAGGAGGTGTAAATAGCCAATGGGCACAATTTTACGGTGGTACATCACTATTGATTTTAGTAGGTGTTGTATTAGATACTTTACAGCAAATTGAAAGTCATCTGTTAATGCGACACTACGATGGATTATTAAAATCCGGAAGAATTAAAGGTAGAGCTGGTGGAGCATCTGCCATTTAAGTAAAAAATTTACGTTCTTTGATGTTAGTATATAAAAGCCAGGAGGAGATTGAAATAATCAGAAGAAACAATTTACTTGTTTCTAAAACACTGGCCGAAGTAGCTAAATTGGTTAAACCAGGCGTTACAACCCTTGAGCTCGATAAAAGAGCCGAAGAATTTATTAGAGATAATGGAGCAGTACCAGGGTTTTTAGGATACGGTGGATTTCCAAATACTTTATGTACTTCGGTTAATGATCAGGTGGTGCATGGAATACCTTCAGATTATGTGTTAAAAGAAGGAGATATTGTTTCAGTCGATTGTGGTACTTTTATGGATGGCTATTATGGTGACTCTGCATATACTTTTCCTGTGGGAGAAATTAGCGATGAAGTAATGCAATTATTGCGAACAACAAAAGAATCGCTGTTTCTGGGCATCGAGAAAGCCGTAGAAGGTAACAGAGTAGGAGATATCGGTTATGCTGTTCAGATGCATGCCGAAAACGCCGGTTACTCAGTAGTAAGAGAAATGGTAGGGCATGGATTGGGTAAACAAATGCATGAAGCACCAGAAGTACCAAATTATGGAAAAAGAGGCAAGGGGGTTAAACTAAATAAAGGATTGGTATTATGTATAGAACCTATGATTAACATGGGAACGAAATATATAAAACAAGATCCTGATGGATGGACCATCCGAACAGTTGATGGAAAACCTTCGGCACATTATGAACTAGCATTAATGGTTGATAAAGGTAAGGCTGATATATTATCAACATTTGAATATATTGAAGAAATATTAAAAACGAAAATTTAATTTATGGCAAAACAACCTTCAATTGAACAAGACGGAACCATTGTCGAAGCATTGTCTAATGCAATGTTTAGAGTAGAATTAGAAAATGGACACGTTATAACAGCTCATATTTCTGGTAAAATGAGAATGCATTATATTAAAATTTTACCAGGAGATAAAGTAAAGGTTGAAATGTCTCCATATGATCTATCAAAAGGAAGAATAACTTATAGATATAAATAAAAAGAGAAAAAAATGAAAGTCAGAGCATCTGTAAAAAAACGCAGTAGCGAATGTAAAATCGTTCGACGAAAAGGCAGGCTATACGTTATTAACAAAAAAAATCCCAAGTTTAAACAACGACAGGGATAAATTATTAACTTTGTACTTTAATTAATTAAGATTTATGGCAAGAATTGTAGGAGTAGATTTACCAAAAAATAAAAGAGGTGTTGTAGGTTTAACCTATATCTACGGAATTGGTCGTAGTAATGCTGAATCTATTTTGGATGAAGCAGGTATCGACTATAACATAAAAGTAAGTGACTGGAACGATGACCAGATTGCAAAGGTACGACAGATCGTGAACGAAAAGTATAAGGTAGAAGGAGCATTACGTTCCGAAGTTCAAATGAATATTAAACGTTTAATGGACATTGGATGCTACCGTGGTATAAGACATCGTATTGGTTTGCCTGTACGTGGTCAGAGTACAAAAAATAATGCGAGAACCAGAAAAGGAAAAAGAAAAACTATTGCAAATAAAAAGAAAGCAATTAAATAATCGTTAAGAAATGGCAAAAAAGACTGGATCTTCTAGGAAAAAGGTTGTAAAGGTTGAAGCTACCGGACAAGCACATATTCATGCTTCTTTTAACAATATTATAATATCGCTGACAAATAGTAATGGTCAGGTTATTTCTTGGTCTTCATCAGGAAAAATGGGATTTAGAGGATCAAAAAAGAATACACCTTATGCTGCACAGGTTGCAGCCGAAGACTGTGCTAAAGTAGCTTATGATCTTGGGTTAAGAAAAGTAAAAGTATTTGTAAAAGGGCCTGGAGCAGGAAGAGAATCTGCAATCCGGACCATTCATAATGCAGGGATCGAAGTTACTGAAATAGTAGATGTAACTCCATTACCACATAATGGTTGTCGTCCGCCTGCACGTAGAAGAGTATAATGTGTGACAAATTAATTTAGGTAGAATAAAAGATTAATATTAATATTCATGGCTAGATATAGAGGACCAAAATCAAAAATAGCGAGGAAATTAGGAGAACCCATTTTTGGGCCTGATAAACATTTCGAAAAGAAAAATTATCCTCCAGGAGAACAAGGAGCTAATAAACGCAGAAAGAAACTTTCTGAATATGGTGTGCAGTTAATGGAGAAACAAAAAGCCAAATATACTTATGGTGTTCTCGAAAAACAATTCTATAACTTATTTGCACAAGCGTCTCGAAAAAAGGGTATTACAGGTGAAAACCTTTTACAACTTTTAGAATCGAGGCTTGATAATGTTGTATTCCGGTTAGGGATAGCTCCTACAAGAGCAGCAGCACGGCAATTTGTTACCCATAAACATATTACTGTAAACGGAGGAATTCTTAATATTCCGTCATACACTGTAAAACCAAATGATATTATTGGTGTTCGGGAAAAATCAAAATCTCTGGAAGCGATAAACAACAGTTTAGCATCTGCCCGATACAATAAATATTCGTGGTTAGAATGGGATTCTGATCAAATGGCAGGAAAATTTTTAAATGTTCCTGAAAGATCAGAAATTCCTGAAAACATTAAAGAGCAGTTAATTGTAGAATTATATTCTAAATAAAATAATCACTTATTATTTATGGCAATTTTAGCATTTCAAAAGCCCGATAAAGTCATAATGGTCGAAGCGAACGAAACTTATGGTAAATTTGAGTTTCGCCCTTTAGAACCAGGTTATGGAATTACTGTCGGCAATTCTTTAAGAAGGATATTATTATCATCATTAGAAGGATATGCCATTACATCATTAAAAATTGAAGGTGTAGAACATGAGTTTTCTACAATTGCTGGTGTAGTTCAGGATGTATCTGAAATCATCTTGAATCTTAAGCAAGTTCGTTTTAAACGTAATGTACAAGATGTTGATGAAGAAAAAATAATTGTAACAATTACCGGGCAAAATGAATTTAAAGCTGGTGATATCAATAACTTTTCAACAAACTTCAAAGTTTTAAATTCGGATCATGTCATTTGTGAACTTGAACCGGATGTGAAACTTCAAATGGAGTTTACAGTTAAAAAAGGAAGAGGATATGTCCCTGCCGAAGAAAATAAATCAATTGACTCTGAATTTGGAGTTGTTGCTATCGATTCAATTTTTACACCCATTCGAAATGTTAAGTACTCAATCGAAAATTATCGTGTAGAACAAAAAACAGACTACGAAAAGTTAGTGTTTGAAATTGAATCGGATGGTTCTATTCATCCAAAAGAAGCTTTAAAAGAGGCAGCAAAAATTCTTATCTATCATCTGATGTTGTTTAGCGATGAAAAAATAACGCTCGATTCTGATGAAAAATATGCAAATGAAGAGTTTGATGAAGAAGTATTGCATATGCGTCAGCTTCTTAAAACAAAACTGGTAGACCTGGATCTGTCTGTTAGGGCATTGAATTGTTTAAAAGCCGCAGAGGTTGATACACTTGGTGATTTAGTGAGATATAATAAGAACGATTTATTGAAGTTTAGAAACTTTGGAAAAAAATCATTGACCGAATTAGAAGATTTACTTAGCCAAATGAATCTTACATTTGGAATGGATATTTCTAAGTATAAATTAGACAAGGAGTAAAAGGATGAGACATAGAAAATCATTTAACCACTTAAGCAGAAAACCTGCACATAGAAAAGCAATGTTGGCAAACATGGCATCATCATTAATTTTGCATAAAAGAATATCTACAACAACAGCCAAAGCAAAGGCATTAAGAATGTATGTTGAACCTTTAATTACTAAGGCTAAAGATGATTCAACTCATTCTAGAAGGATGGTGTTTAGTTATTTACAAAACAAAGATGCTGTAACCGAATTATTTAGAGAAGTTGGAGCCAAATCAATAAACAGGCCGGGTGGTTATACAAGAATATTAAAAACAGGGCACAGATTAGGTGATAACGCTGATATGTGTATCATCGAACTGGTTGATTATAATGAAAATCTTTTAGCTGCAAAAGAAGAGAAACAGCAAAAATCATCAACTCGCCGTAGCCGAAGAGGTGGCAAAAAGTCGAAACCAACTGAAGAAACTACCCAACAAACAGAACAAAAGGTTGAAGCAGAAGTTAAAGCTGAGGAAAATGTTGAGGAAGTAAAAGATGAAACTGAAGCTGCCGAAACTGAAGAAAAAGCTGAAACAACAAAAAAAGAGGAGAAAAAAGAAGAACCTAAAGAGGAAGAAAAAAAGGTAGAAGCGAAGAAAGAGGAGAAAGAAGAGAAAAAGGAACAAAAATCGGAAGTTAAAAAAGATAAAGAAGAATAGATTCTTATATTTTACAATTATAAAGGGCGTGTTTTCGCCCTTTTTTTGTGCTTAACAATCAGATAAAAGTAAAATTTAAACCTCCCGATTCTGATATATGTATAGAAATCACTAAATTTGAAATCTTACATTATCAAAAATCATTCATTTAAAACATAAAATTATGGGACAGATTGCAGGAATACATGCACGACAAATACTGGATTCCAGAGGAAATCCAACAGTTGAAGTTGAAGTAGTAACTTCCGAAGGATTTGTAGGACGAGCTGCAGTACCTTCAGGAGCATCAACAGGAGTACACGAAGCTGTAGAACTTCGCGATGGCGATAAATCACAATACCTTGGTAAAAGCGTGTTAAAAGCCGTAGAAAATGTTAATACTGTTATTAATGATGAGTTGCAAGGGTATTACATTGACGATCAAACAGCTATTGATAATGCATTAATTAAACTCGACGGAACTGAAAATAAAGGAAACCTTGGAGCTAATGCCATGTTAGGTGTTTCGCTGGCTGTTGCAAGAGCTGCAGCTACCGAATATGGATTGCCATTATATCGTTATATTGGAGGTGTTAGTGCAAATACTTTGCCTATTCCACTTATGAATATATTAAACGGTGGTCAACATGCCGATAACAAAATAGATATTCAGGAATTTATGATTATGCCCGTTGGAGCTAAAACTTTTAGCGATGCTTTAAGAATGGGTGCCGAAGTATTTCATAACTTAAAAACAGTACTAAAAGCTAAAGGACAATCTACCAACGTTGGTGATGAAGGAGGTTTTGCTCCAAATCTTTCATCTAACGAAGAAGCAATTGAGGTAGTTTTAGAAGCTATTGAAAAAGCAGGTTATAAACCTGGAAGTGATATTTATATTGCATTAGACCCTGCTGCATCAGAATTTTACGATAAAAAACGAAAAGTATACCATTTCGAGTCTACAAACCAGGATTTAACATCAACCGATATGGTAAATTATTGGAAAGCCTGGGTTGAAAAGTACCCAATTCTTTCTATTGAAGACGGACTTGATGAAGACGACTGGGATGGATGGGCAATGCTTAATGAAGCTATTGGAGACAAAATACAAATTGTTGGCGACGATTTATTTGTTACCAATGTAAAAAGATTATCTCGTGGTATTAAGGAAAATGTAGCTAATTCAATTCTTATTAAGGTAAATCAAATCGGTACATTAACCGAAACAATAAATGCAATCCGTTTAGCTACCGAAAATTCATTTACTTCGGTAATAAGCCATCGTTCGGGAGAAACCGAAGATACTACAATAGCTGATTTAGCTGTTGCGCTTAATACCGGTTTAATAAAAACAGGTTCCGCATCACGTTCCGACCGAATTGCAAAATATAATCAATTATTAAGAATAGAAGAAGCACTCGGAAATTCTGCCAGATATTTAGGCAAAAATTTTAAATTTCTTAAGTAAGATTTGATTTCATTTAATTAGGTTGGTTTTCGGTAATTAACCGATTACCAGCCTTTTTTTATTTCGTTTTAGCAATTTAATAAACACAACAATACTTTTGTATATTACATATTTGTTGCTTTAAATTATATGATATGCCATTTTATTCATTAAACCAATTTATTGAATTATTAGAAAATAGAGGCGAGTTGATAAGAATTACCGAAAAGGTTGATCCGGAATTAGAAATTACAGAAATAACCGATCGTATATCAAAACAACCCGACGGAGGGAAGGCTTTATTGTTCGAGAATACCGGATCAAATTTCCCAGTATTGATAAATGCTATGGGTTCCGAAAAAAGGATGCAAATGGCTCTTGGGGTAAATGATTTTGACGATATTGGAAAAGAGATAGAGTACCTTTTTGCCGATTTATCTTCACCTAAAAACAATATCATCGAAAAGCTTAAATTATTACCTAAGCTTTCCTCAATTTCTTCATGGATGCCGAAGCTGGTAAACGGAAAAGGAAAATGCCAGGAGGTTATACATCAACCCCCGGATTTATCTATTTTGCCAATTCTTAAATGCTGGCCTGAAGATGGTGGCCCGTTTGTTACATTACCCATGGTTATTACAAAAGACCCTGTTACCCAAATAAGAAATGTTGGAATGTACAGGATGCAGATTTTTGATAAAAATCTTACCGGAATGCATTGGCATAAACATAAAGTAGGAGCAAGACATTTTGCCGAATATAAGAAGTTAGGGAAAAAAATGCCTGTTGCCGTTGCACTTGGAGGCGATCCTGCATATACTTATGCTGCTACAGCTCCGGTTCCTGATAATATTGATGAATATTTACTTGCAGGATTTTTAAGAAAAAAGAATGTTGAACTAGTAAAATGTATTACCCAGGATATTGAAGTACCCAAAGATGCCGATATTATTATTGAAGGTTTTATCGATACTGAAGAAGATTTTATTTGGGAAGGGCCTTTTGGCGATCATACAGGGTTTTATTCGTTGGCCGATTGGTATCCTAAGTTTCATGTAACATGTATTACACATAGAAAAGATGCTGTTTATCCGGCAACCATTGTTGGTGTTCCTCCCATGGAAGATGCCTGGATAGGAAAAGCTACCGAACGGATATTTTTAACACCCATAAAAATGGCTCTATTACCCGAAGTAATTGATTACGACCTCCCTTTTGCCGGAGTTGCTCACAATATTGCCATTGTAAAAATAAATAAAACTTATCCCGGACAAGCTTTAAAAGTAATGAATGCCCTTTGGGGAGCAGGACAAATGATGTTTAACAAAATTATGATTGTTATTGACCAGGATACGAATATTCATCAATATCAAAAGCTAACTGAGATTGTACTTGAAAATATTGAACCTGCTTTTGATATACATTTTATGCAAGGGCCGCTGGATGTGTTAGACCATTCATCATCAAAAATGGCATTTGGTAGTAAAATGGGAATTGATGCTACCAAAAAGTTCGATGAAGAAAAAATGGCAAATGAGATAAAAGCAAATAATAATGAAATTATAAATATAGATGCTCTAAAAGAGGATTTTATCGAAATTACCCAAGCAAATTTATTTACATCAAATAAATTTGGTGTTTTAATTCTGGCCGTTAAAAAGAAAGATAAAACCCATATCGAAAATTTGACTAAAAAAGTTTTTAACAGCTACGGGTTTTCACAGGTTAAAATGTGCATTTTTGTTGATGATGTAATTGATGTGTCTGATTTGAATTTAATAACCTGGATCGCATCTGGAAATATCGACCCTAAAAGAGATTCAATAATTTTAACTAAGCAAAATAATACATCTTCGTGCATTTTTATCGATGCAACAAGAAAAATAAAAGGGAAAGATAATTTTCAAAGAGATTGGCCTAATATTGTTAGTTCTAATATGAATACCATCCAATTGGTGGATAAAAAATGGAGTAAATACAATATTGGCGAATTTATACCATCTCCATCCATTAATTATCAAAAAATGTTATTTAAAGGGGGAGCAATTGCCGGAGAGTAATTGTAAAAGCAATATTATCTAAATAGAAACCTTTGCTTTATAGTGAATATATATTAAATTAGCATTATCTAAATGAGGTTCACGAAACACATATTGCTCCCATTTCTGTTAGGGTTTCTCCCATTGTTTTTATGTGGGTTGTTAAAAGCACAGCCTATTACAGTGAAACATTTTACTATTGAGGATGGCATGTCTCAAACAAGTGTTCAATGCATGATGCAAGACAGGGAAGGTTTTTTGTGGATTGGAACACAAGATGGATTGAATAAATATGATGGTTACTCTTTTATAAGATATAAAAATGACCCCTCTGATACGAATACCTTATCAAATAATTATATTCATTGTATTTATGAAGACAATGAAAATAATATTTGGGTAGGTACAAATAATGGATTAAATAAGTTTGATGCCGAAAAACAACTTTTAATTCGTTATTTAAGAGATAATTCCAATCAAAATACAATCCCCGAAGACGAAGTGTATGCTATTTACCAGGATAATAATAACTATATTTGGATTAAAACTGAAAAATTTTTAAGCCGGTTAAATCCTAAATCAGGAAAGTTCAGACATTACGAGCATTTTAATAATATTTTTAATTTTATATCGGTTAATGCAAAATTTTCAATTTTTGAAGACCATAAAAATCAGTTATGGGTTGGTACAAAGGATGGATTAAACTATTTTGACCGAAACCTTGAAATATTTAAACGGTACAAGCATGATCCTACAAACCATTTATCTCTTAGCAACGATAGGGTAAAAGTAATTTATGAAGATAGTAATAACAATTTATGGATTGGTACAAAAAATGGACTCAATCGTTTTAATTGGGATGATGAAACTTTTACTCGATATTATAAAGAACCCAATAATCCTAAAAGTTTGAGCAATAATATTATTAACGATATTTATGAAGATTCTAAAGGGAATCTTTGGATTGCAACTGATGATGGATTAAATAAGTGGAATAAAAATAACAATGAATTTACAGTATATAATGAATTTCAATTTGAAAACAGTACTATTCTTACAACATCTATTACTTCCGTTATTGAGGATAAAACAGGGATATTATGGGTGGGAACCTTACAAGGATTAATAAAGATTGACAAAAGCAATAAAAAATTTAATCTCTACTCTAAAAATAACTTTGGAGACCCACTGTTTTCAAATAATTATATTTCATCAATATTTTTAGATAATGAAAATTTAATTTGGGTTGGCACGTGGGGTAGTGGATTGCATCTGTTTAACAGAAAAACAAACCGAATTGAAAAATATTATACAGGGAATAGTGATTTGCAAAATGATTATGTACACAAAATTTTTAAGGATAGAAATGGTATTTACTGGCTAGGAACTCAAGATGGGATAAGTTTTTTTGATAAAAACAATAAATCGTTTTCAACCTTTGAAGACCCGATAATAACACAGATTTTTAACAAAAACAGAGTGTATGATATTATTGAGTCTGATTCAGCAAACTTTTGGGTAGGTACTAAATATGGTTTGCACAATATTACCAATGATACTCTTATTAGTTATTTGGCTGGAGAGGATAACCAGAATTCTATAACTTCCAATTTAGTTTACGATTTATTACTCGATTCGAAAAAAAATTTATGGATTGCAACCGACCATGGATTAAATAAAATGGATTTAAAAAATAGCGATATAACAAAATATCTAAAATCAGATAATAATTGTGAAAATTGCTTAAGTTCAAATGAAATATTATGCTTGAATGAGGATACTATTAATAATATTCTCTGGTTAGGTACCGTAGCCGGTTTAAATAAACTTGATTTATCAACTGGGAAGTTTTCTTCGTATACAGAAAAAGATGGTTTGCCCAATAATTTAATTTATTCAATTTTAATTGATAATGATGGCCATTTATGGATGAGTACAAATCGTGGGTTATCAAAATTTAATCCTGAAGATAAAAGTTTTGCTAATTTTGGTGTTTCCGATGGATTACAAGATTTTGAATTTAACCATGGTGCTTGTTTTAAATCGTCTTCTGGAGAGATGTTTTTTGGTGGTATAGCCGGATTTAACTCTTTTTATCCAGATTCAATACAAAAAAACGAGATTGTTCCTAATGTTGCTATCACATCAATCGAACTTTTGGCCAACGATATCCTACAGCAAATCAGTGTTGGCAAAAACCATGAAATAAGAATCCCATTTCGTAACAATTTAATAACCATAGAATTTGCTGCTCTTGATTTTACAAATCCCGATAAAAATAATTATGCTTACAAACTGGAAGGTATTGAAGAAGAGTGGATAAATCTTGGAAACAGGCGTTATGCAACATTTTCTAATTTACCTCCCGGCAAATATACCTTTAGAGTTAAAGGGTCTAACAGCGATTATGTATGGAACGAAGAAGGAGCAATTTTAAAAATTGAAGTATTAACACCTTTCTGGAAAACAAAATTGGCTTATGCTTTTTATATTTTATTAATACTTTTGTCGGTATTTTGGATTGTTCAGTATAGAACAAAAACATTGCGAAGGTCAAATCAGGAATTAAAAGAAAAAGAGCTAATAGCTAAACAGGTTGCCAAACAAAAAGAAGAATTAACTGTAAAGAATAAAAGTATTACCGATAGTATTGTTTATGCGAAAAGAATTCAGGAAGCCCTGATGCCTTCATTAAAATATTTTAAATCTCTTTTACCTGCTACTTTTATATTGCATAAAGCAAAAGATATTGTGAGTGGCGATTTTTACTGGATTAATATTAAAAACGACAAAATTTTTATTGCAGTTGTAGATTGTACCGGGCATGGAGTTCCTGGTGCTTTTATGTCGATTATTGGTTTCGAATTGTTGCGCAATATTACCGATGATCAGGGAATTGATGAAGCAGATAAAATTTTGCAAGAGTTAAACAGAGGGGTAGCTGTTACCTTTGGGAAAGAATCCGAAAATGTGCGGTTAAAAGACGGAATGGATATTGCCTTATGTGTTATTGATCGAAAAAAAGCAGAACTTGAATTTGCCGGAGCTTTTCGGCCTCTCTATTTTATTCGCGATAATAAAATTGAAGAAATACGTGGCGACAGATTCTCGGTAGGATTACTTGAAGATGGTAACAGTGATATGATATCAAAAACTACGATTAAACTTAAAAAAGACGATATATTTTATATGTTTTCCGATGGTTATGCCGATCAATTTGGCGGGCCCGAAGGTAAAAAGTATAAATATCGTCGTTTCAGGCATTTGTTGCTTACTATTCATAAATTACCACTTGAACAACAACTAGCATACCTGGATAAAAGTTTTGAAGATTGGAAAGGAGACCTGGAGCAAGTTGACGATGTTCTAATTGTAGGAATAAAACCTGAATTGGAGTAAGATTTTCTCACTGGATTAACGAATAAAAAGCAGATGAACTAGTCTAACTGCTTTTCAATTTTCTTTATTAAAGTATCAATCTGAAATGGTTTGCTTATATAATCGTCCATACCGGCTGCAAGGCATTCTTCTTTGTCCCCTAATAAAGCATTGGCTGTTATGGCTATAATTGGAGTATGTGTATTGGTGCTTTTTTCAATATTTCTTATTTTTTTGGTTGTTACAATACCATTCATGATTGGCATTTGAATATCCATTAAAATTACATCGTATTTTACAGAACCAAATTTATCAAGAGCTTCCTTGCCATTGTTGGCTACATCAACATTTTTAACCGCTTTTTTTAGGCTTAATAGAACTATTTTTTGGTTAATCAGGTTGTCTTCAACAAGTAAAACATTAGCATCAGATAGCTTTATTTTAGCATCAGATTTAATTTCAGGAATAGCAGGTTCTTTTTGAGTTTTTGTTTCTTCAGAAAGTAATTCGCCTTTTTTAAACTGGATGATAAATTCGAATTTAAATAAATCGGGTGTTAACTCAATGTTGATATTGCCTCCAATTGAGTCAATTATTCGGTTGGCAATATTTAAATCAAGCAATTTAATTATAGCTGCATTTCTTCCTTTTTTCGATTTTTCTGTATTTTGAATTTTAGTTATTTCAGGAATATGAACAAAATCATGGGTGGAAATATCGAATACAATATCTACAATATCTTCTTGCTCATTTTGATGAGAAATATTTAATTGAATGGTTTTTTTGCCACTTTTTGAGTTCTTAAGTATATTTTCAATCAGGTTAAGAAAAATCTGTTTAATTTTTACCGGATCGCCAAAAAGCTGGTAGTTTATATCATCCTGAATGGTAACCGGAAACGAGATATCATTATCATTTGCATCGGCAAAAAGGTTAATTGTATTGGTTATTGTAGTTTCGAGGTTAAAGTTCTGATTATAATCTTTGCTTTGTAAAATATCAACATTCGATAATTCGGCAATATTATTTACAACATTAACTAAATTATTGGTCGAGGCCTGTATGGTGTCAATTAAATCTCTTTGTTTTTCATCAAGATCTGAATTATTTACAATATTTGTTACAACAACAATATTATTCAGTGGTGTTCTAATTTGATGCGAGATTTTTGAAATAAACTCTTCTTTAGCCAGGGTTTCCTTTTTGGCTGCACGTGTCTCTGCTTTTAAATCATTTTGTTTCTGCTCAATTAATTTTATATAAAAATTTGTAAAAAGAAGTGATGCAATAAATATCAATGCATATAAAATAATATTGCTTATGGTAAAATCATGATCAGTTTCAAAAAAATAAGGTAAGATTAAACCAATAACGGATACCGGGAAAAAAATAAACGAAGCAATATTTCCTTTCTTACACCCATGTAAAGTAATAATTAGCATGGGATAAAAACCAAAAACAAGTATCCCCTGGTTATAAATTTTGCCTGCAAAGAGCAACCACAGGGAAAAAGCTGATAAAGTAAAAGTGTATACAGCAGAAGCAGGTTCTAAATTTATATTTTTATTAAAAAGAATGTGGTTAATCAATAAAATTGTAAATAATGAAGCGAATATAATAAAGTTAAGATAACTGCCACGGGTGATGTTAATAACACTAAAAATTAATAATAAAAGTGATGTTATCGTACTATAATAATTAAATATAGTTGCCTTCTGGAAATTATCATTAATTGAGTCTAATTTATCGGAACTAATACTAAATAGTTTTATGAGATTGTCAATAATTTTCATAAAAAGATGATGATTTAATACAATACTATAAAAATAAGTATTTGCTTTTGTAAATTTACTAAATATAACCCATAAAAACTCATAGTAAAAAAAAAATATGTTTTTTTTGATAAACTCAATACAATACAGGGTTAACAATATAATTATAATTATTATTGTTTTTGTAATTGCTTGCGCTAGATTTATTCTTAAATCTTATGTAAATTTCGGTTTGAAATTTGTTGTTTTGAGTATTGCAATTTTATATTTAGCTTAATTTTTATCGTATATTTAATCATTAAAAAATAAAAACATGAAGAAATTACTTTTAGCACTTTTTATCGGAGCATTTTCATTTAGCTTAAGTGCTCAGGATTATTTGCCAACCGAAGCAGATTTGAATCAGTTTTTTAACTCTAAATTATATGTAGTGTTGGAATCAAATCCTATTGCTGCGTATAATTTTAAAATTCAGGAAGCGGTTAAGGAAACCTGGGAACTTACTGATTATGAGTTTATTTCTTTTCAACAATTTGAAAAGATGTTTAATGATCCTGACAAATCATTTTTGATGATGACTCAAGTATTATTTGAGAACGACAAAACCAAAGTAAGATACAATTTTTTAAATCTTTTTATTGGTAAAGATAATATTGAAGATTTTAATGATTTGCCCGATATTGCCTCTATTCCATTGTCATATACCGAGGTTGATGAAGAGTTCTGGGTTTATAAAATAGAATCGCTGGTTCGTTTTCTACAAAACCACATTATGAATATGAAGAACGACCCAAGTATAATCAAGAAAAATATCTTTAAGCATTATAACGATAATATGAAAGATATTAAGCAAAAAACGCTTTATCTTATTAAAGATGAGGTTTCTCCAAAAATAAATACCGAAGCAAAATTAAAAAAGGTATATCCTTATAAGTTTAAATTTGTAACACGTGAGGAGATCGAAGAAGCTATAAAAACGCGAGACCCAAATGTTGTATATTTGCATAAAGTAGGCCCCCAGGGAACAAGATTACGTGCACGATGTTATAAAATTATTATTGGTGCTAAGGATGCTAATTTTTATTATTTCGATTACCACTGGGTAGAGCGTACCAAAAACTTTGATGGTATTTTGGAAAAAGATTTCAAAAAACTTGCAAAAGGCAAAAGTTCAATCTTTTAATCAAATAATTTTTAAAGATCATTTATTCAAACCCTGCAAAATATTTAATGCAGGGTTTCTTTTTTATAGAAAGCTAATTTTTATTTCTTCGATAATAACAGTGTTAAATTTTAGATTTTTTTCAATAGTATTAAGTTGCCGTTTTTTAATGTATTGTTTAGATAGTTTTATCTGTTTATATTTTGTTTTTTATGGCCAGATGGAACATCCATAATAATTATGCTCGTTTGTGTGAACTCTATTCTCATGGATGTTCCATTTTATAGCCCTTTAATTTTATTCTATATTTCCTCTATAAAACTTATATTTTTGTTAAGAAAATACAAAAATATAAGTCATAGAAGGAAACCTTGCTGCACTTTTGTTTCGGCAGGCAAGCCCCAAAATGTTTTTTATGGAGCCTGTGTATTGTTTCCATAAAAAACATTATGTACGTTTGCAAAAATAAAAATTAGTAAAAATTAATTATGGCTGGACAAAAACCATCAATCCCGAAAGGTACGCGCGATTTTACGCCTGTAGAAATGGTGAAACGGAATTTTATTTTCGATACAATAAAATCAGTATTTAAACAATATGGATATTTACCCATTGAAACTCCGGCAATGGAAAATTTATCAACCTTGCTTGGTAAATATGGTGACGAAGGAGATAAATTGTTGTTTAAAATTTTAAATTCGGGCGATTTTTTAAAAAAAGTACAATCTGATTTAACCCAACCCGAATTAAATAAATTATCGCTTGAGATTTGCGAAAAGGGTTTGCGATACGATTTAACAGTACCTTTTGCACGGTTTGTAGTTCAGCATTTAAACGAATTAACTTTCCCGTTTAAACGATACCAGGTACAACCCGTTTGGCGTGCCGACAGGCCACAAAAAGGGCGTTACCGTGAATTTTACCAATGCGATGTGGATGTTATTGGCAGTAACTCTTTACTTAACGAAGTTGAATTAATACAAATCATTGATGAAGTTTTTCAAAAGTTAAAAATCAATAATATTATTAAACTCAATAACCGTAAGATCTTATTGGGTATTGCTGAAATAATTCAAGCAGAAGATCAATTTGTTGCTTTAACAGTAGCTCTGGATAAATTAGATAAAATAGGTAAAGACAGTGTTAAAAACGAATTGCGTGAAATTGGTTTTTCTACAAAACAGATCGAAAAAGTTTTCGAAATAGTTAATGTATTTGATCAAGATAACCAGCAAAAAATTGATTTTCTTAAATCAATGTTAAAAAATTCAGATACTGGTTTAAAAGGAATTGAAGAAGTTGAAACTATATTAAATTATTTTGAAATATTACCACTGGGAACAGCACTTGAGTTGGATTTAACATTAGCCCGCGGGTTAAATTATTATACTGGTGCTATTATTGAAGTAAAAGCAAAGGATGTGGAAATTGGCAGTATTTGTGGTGGCGGCCGTTACGACGACTTAACAGGTGTTTTTGGTTTAAAAGATGTTTCCGGTGTAGGTGTATCATTTGGTGCCGACCGCATTTACGATGTGATGGAACAGTTACAAGTATTTCCCGGGGAAATTGTATCTTCTACAAAAGTTATGTTTATTAACTTTGGTGAAAAGGAAGAGAAATATTGTTTGCCAATACTTCAAAAGTTACGTAAAAAAGGAATTAGTGCTGAGATATTTCCAGAAGCTGCAAAAATGAAAAAACAGATGAGCTATGCCAATAACAAAAATATTCCTTTTGTGATATTGGTTGGTGAAAATGAAATGAATCAAAATGTTTTATCGGTTAAAGATATGATGAGTGGAGAGCAAACTGAGATGTCGTTCGATACTTTACTGAAAACATTAGCAGATAAATGATAAATCGTAAAAAAAATAATATTTGTATAACAGGAGGTAAACGGCCTGTTATTGTGTCCGGGAAAGATATCCGTTTTCCATGAATTGTATTCAAAAGCTTTTTTATAATAGATCTTTATTTTGTTCAAAAACTTAACTCTATAACATGGAAAAAATACATTATATATCAAACGATCAATTAACATTCGACAGCATTAATCAAATTTTAACAGAGGGTTATAAGCTGGCTTTATCCGACGAATCGAAAAATCAAATAATAAAGTGCCGCGATTATTTAGATCAAAGAATGGCTACTCAGGGAGAGCCTATTTATGGGATAAATACAGGATTTGGGGCATTATACAATAAACGTATATCGAAAGAAGATTTAGGGAATTTACAACGAAACCTTGTAATGTCGCATGCTTGTGGAACAGGCGATGAGGTACCTTCCGATATTGTTAAGATTATGATTTTATTAAAAATACAATCGCTTTCTTATGGGCACTCGGGAGTTCAACTAGAAACGGTTGAGCGGTTAATAGATTTTTTCAATTATGATATTTTACCTGTAGTTTATCAATTTGGTTCCTTAGGAGCATCAGGAGATTTAGCACCTTTAGCTCATTTAAGCTTGCCATTACTGGGAATGGGAGAGGTTGATTATAACGGAAAAAGAATTTCGGGTTCGGAGTTAATGCAAGAAATGAAATGGGATCCTATTAATCTGAGATCGAAGGAGGGGTTAGCACTTTTAAATGGAACTCAATTTATGAGTGCTTATGGAGTATCACTGATTTTAAAAGTATGGAAACTTTCGCAACTGGCTGATATTATTGGAGCCGTTTCGTTAGATGCTTTTGATGGCAGAATTGAGCCTTTTCACGATTCGGTTCACCAGGTTCGGCATCATGCAGGGCAAATAAAAACTGCTCGCAGAATAAGGTTCTTGTTGGAAGGAAGTGAGTTAATCAAACGCCCTAAAGTTCATGTGCAAGATCCCTATTCATTCCGGTGTATTCCGCAAGTACATGGTGCTTCAAAAGATTCGATTACGTATGTATCCAACGTTTTTAGCAACGAGATTAATGCTGTGACCGATAATCCAACCATTTTTCCTGACGAAAATTTGGTTATTTCTGCAGGTAATTTTCATGGACAGCCTTTAGCATTGGCATTAGATAATTTGTGTATTGCCATGGCAGAATTGGGAAGTATTTCAGAAAGAAGAACATATCAATTACTGGCAGGGAAACGTGGGTTACCATCATTTCTTGTAGCCAATCCGGGTTTAAACAGTGGTTTTATGATTCCCCAATACACTGCGGCTTCAATTGTAAGCAGAAACAAGCAATTATGTACCCCCGCTTCTGTTGACACTATTGAATCATCGCAAGGGCAGGAAGATCATGTAAGTATGGGTGCCAATGCAGCAACGAAAGCATATCAGGTTGCTCAAAATTTGGAGCGTATTTTGGCTATTGAATTGTTTAATGCAGCACAAGCTTTAGAATTCCAACGCCCGGCTAAATCATCACCATTTATTGAAAAATTTATAGCTGATTACCGTAAAAAAGTAAAATTTATCGACCAGGATAAAACCATGTACGATGATATTGCCTGTTCTGTTGAATATTTGCAGGAGGTTGAGTTGGATTTGCCTGAAAAATAGAATTCCTATAAAAAAAATGCTCCTGTTGAATTTTCAACAGGAGCATACCCTATATGATTATGAGAAAAATATAAAAAGGCACTTTAAAAGTGCAAAATCAACTACTCATCTTTATCGTTTCCACGAATTTTCTTTAGTAAATAGGCTTTAAATTCATAATCAGCCATATATATTTTCATTACTTTTTTGATAGGCAAAATTTCTTTGAATTTTTCGTGATATTCTTCCAGTAATCCGGCCAGTTGCATTTCGTAATTAATATACTTATCGGCATAATGAAACATTTCTTTATCAGACATTTTTTCGCTATTTTCGGCGAAATAGGTCATCCTCTCTTTGCGTTCAGCGGTAATTTTATTTTTCCGGTTCCAATAGCTGTTATAAATTGGCCAGAATTTTTCAGCTTCTTCGGGAGTTAACCCGATTTTATCTGTAAAGAAAGCAATCTTTTGAGATTTAATTTGTTGTTCCTTGCTAGCTTTATCAGACTCCTGTGCATTTGAATGTAATCCGGATATCATCAACGACAGGGTAAATATGAAAGTAATAAATAATTTCATTTTATCATTTTTTTATAATTCATCAATTAAAGTTCCAAAGTCAATATCTTCGTCCATAAGGTAATCTATATATTGATCAGTTTCTTCTTTTTTCTGATTTTTAATGATTTCTTGTTCATCTTCGAGTAAGATATCAATAAATTGCTGTTCAGAATATTCCGAAGCATCTACTTCTATAATCCGGGTGTATACTTCGTTTGATGCTGGAGAACTTGAACGGTTTGTCATGATAGTATCAATAACAGTTATTGCAATAATAGCAAATCCTGCCATCATAATACTTAAAGCAAGTTGTGGTTTTACAATATGAAAGAAACGTAAGAACCAATTTTCTTGTTTTGATTCAGAAATAATTTTTTCCTGAATTTTTGAAGGAAAAGTTTCAAAATACCCTTCTGGTACAGAAAATGGATTCTGATTATTTTCCTGTAATTCTTTCATTTTTTTAATAAATGTATTATTCATTGTTGTTATTCCCCAATTTTAATCCCTTGTATTTTTGACATTTATAAAATGTAAAAGTTTAATCTTCTTTAAAATAATTTTCTATTTTTTTAACTGCATGATGATACGAGGCTTTTAGTGCACCCACTGATGTATTTAGAATTTCTGCCATATCATCATATTTCATCTCTTCAAAATATTTCATATTAAATACAACCCTTTGTTTTTCTGGCAAACTTAAAATAGCCTTTTGTAATTTTAGTTGTATTTCGGTTCCATTAAAATGTTCGTCACTTTCTAAAGTATCTTTTAATTGGTTTTCGTAATCAACAATAGGCAACAAATATTTGGTTTTTTTTTGCTTTAAAAATGTTAATGATTCGTTTGTTGCTATACGGTATAACCACGTATATAATTTCGAATCCTCCCTAAAACCGTCGAGCCCTTTCCAAATTTTTATAAAGGTATTCTGTAAAATATCGTCTGCATCATCATGTTTGATCACTATTTTACGTATATGCCAATACAGTTTTTCCTGATATTTTCTTATAATCAGGTTAAATGCATAATTTCTCTTTTCTGTGTCTTTAAAGAGCGTTAATAATTCCTTGTCATTATAATCAGACATATACGGGATTAAGAAAATTGCAATTTAAAAATAAATTATTTCCTGTTTAAAACTGCTTCAACTGCTTTTATTATATTCGATGCATCAATTCCGTATTTTTTCAATAATTCTTCGGGTTTTCCACTCTCGCCGAATTGATCATCTACAGCAACCATTTCCATGGGTGCTGGCATTTTTCTACTTAATAGTTGAGCAATTGAATCTCCTAATCCACCATTCATTAAATGTTCTTCAGCTGTAACAACTGCTTTAGTTTTCGAAACAGAGGTTAAGACTGCTTCATTATCTAAAGGTTTAATGGTGTGTATATTAATTATTTCTGTAGAGATTCCTTTTTGCTCTAATTCTTGTGCAGCAACAATACTTTCCCAAACTAAATGCCCTGTAGCAAAAATAGTTACATCAGATCCTTCGTTTAAAAGTATTGCTTTTCCAATTTCAAATGTTTGATTTTCGGGTGTAAAATTTGGTACTTTCGGGCGTCCAAATCGTAAATAAACCGGACCTTCGTACTCTGCAATGGCTATAGTAGCTGCTTTGGTTTGATTAAAATCACAAGGATTGATGACAGTCATTCCCGGAAGCATTTTCATGAGTCCGATATCCTCCATGATTTGATGAGTAGCACCATCTTCACCTAAGGTTACTCCTGCATGCGAAGCACAAATTTTCACATTCTTCTCTGAGTAAGCAATCGATTGCCTTACCTGATCGTACACTCTTCCGGTTGCAAAATTGGCAAAAGTACCTGCAAAAGGAATTTTGCCTCCCACTGTAAGCCCTGCAGCAACGCCCATCATGTTTGCTTCGGCTACACCACACTGGAAAAATCTTTCCGGAAATTCATCAGCAAATTGATTCATTTTTAATGAACCGGTAAGGTCAGCACATAAGGCTACTACATCTTTATTTTTCTTTCCCAGATCATATAATCCTGCTCCAAAACCTGAGCGTGTATCCTTTTTTTCTTTGTATTCGATTTTTTTCATTGTAATCTTAATAAATAATAATTGAGTTCGATGATCCTGATTTTATGGAAAATTTTTTAGTAACTGTATTAATAACTTGTTTCGAGTTTTTAGGCCGAAATACTATCTGGTAACTTCCTGGTTGTAAAATTAAATTTTGTCTGCTTAAGTTAGGGTCAAGATTATAAACCCATTCCAACGTGTCGGTTGTTTCTTTGTACAAACTGCCAAATCCTGGAGAAGCAAATGATAAATTCGCAATACCAGGTTTGGGTATTTCTATTTTTGTAGTTTTACTTTGTTCAACTTTTACATTATTTACTTCTATTAACGGGATGGTTAAAATCTCTAAATCATATTCTCCAGTAATATATTTTTCTTTTTGCTCGTTTTTTTGAACATTAAGTATTTGTTGATTACCCGATTTACGTACAATAACATCAAGGTTTTTGTACAGATTTGATCCCGGGCAGGAAATATCCAAATACCCTTGGGGGGCGTATAATCCAATCATATTATGTTTACCTTCGGTAAGTTTTATACTGTCTTTTTTAACCGGAGGAAGGGTGTGAACCACCATGCCATAAGTTACCAGCGGATCAATAATTAATGTATCAGGATTGCCCAAATAATTCAAAGTATGTACAAAATTGTAGATAACTTTTCCTGAAACTTGGTTAAAAAAAGTCATATTAACATCAGTTTCTGTAGGTTGGCCGTACGAATCGAGCAAGTTTACCTGTGCGGTTGTTTCGTTTAAAGCTCTTGAAATAACGACATCTAATGCTTCTTCAAACTTTTCTTCAGTAGGGGTGTTATAAAAGTTACCTACACATTCAAATGTATTTTCAAAATTTGGATCAATGCCTATGCCAATTACAAATGGTTTGAGTACAATCCCTTTTTTTTGCAAATCGAGCGATGCCTGGCAGGGGTCTCCATCGCAGGCTTCAATCCCATCAGTAATTAAAATGATAATATTTCTACAGTTATCACAAGGCGGAAAATCATTAGCAGCCAGCTCTAAAGAATTTGCAATTGGAGTTGTCCCCTTGGGTATGATATATCGTAATTTTTGCCTTATTTCTGGTGCATTATCTTTATAAAATGGAATCTCTAATTTTGTATCGCTACAATCCTGTGGTGGCACAGGGCTTTGATGGCCATAAATACGCAAAGCCATTTGCACATTGTCGGTTTTTTCCAGGCTGTCAATTAGTTGAATTAAGTATTTTCGAGCAATGTTTATTTTCTTATTTTTACCCCATGTGCCGTACATACTCTGCGAAGCATCGAATATAAACAATATACGAGTTGTTGGAGGCTCAGGTTTTTTATCTGGCTGCGCTCCAACATTAATGATGATAAGAAATAAAAATATATATGTTAATGATTTTTTCAAGAGCTAATTTGTTGATAATTAAATACATGGCAATTATTATTCCATTGACTTCCTTCGTTCGTAATCTTCCTTTTTTATTTGGCCTAAGATTACCAACTCTGCAGTTGCATAATTAGTTGCCAAAGGAATATTGTGCATATTACACGCTTCAAGAAGTCTTTGAATATCTTCATGATGAGCCTGTTTAAGCAATGGGTCTCTCAAGAAAATTACAATATCTACTTCTTTTCTTTTAATCATCTCAGTAATTTCATTGTAGCCACCAGATTTTCCAGGGCTTAAATGTTGTACTTTTATACCTTGTGATTCAACATACTCTGCGGTTCTACCTGTAGCAATAAGGTTTACTCCAAAAATCCATTCTTTACGCTCATTAATAAAACGGACCATTTCGGGTTTTTTTACATCATGAGCTATGATCACGATATTTTTCATAATGCTTTAATTTTTATATTAATTAAAAAATTAATAGTCTCCTAATGTTTCTTCAAGCTGGTTTAATGCATCTTTTAATTGTTCATCGTTTGGTGCTACACCATGCCATTTATGGGATCCCATCATAAAATCAACACCCATACCCATTTCTGTTTTCATTAAAATCATAATGGGTTTTCCTTTACCGGTAAAACTTTTTGCTTGTTTTATGGTTTTAACAACTTCTTCCATATCATTGCCATTCATTTCCAGTACTTCCCATCCAAAGCTTTCCCATTTATTTTTTAAATTACCTAAAGTAATGATTTCATCAACAGGGCCGTCGATTTGTTTGCCATTATAATCAACCGTTGATATTAAATTGTCAATTTTATGATGTGCAGCAAACATAGCAGCTTCCCATACTTGGCCTTCCTGCAATTCACCGTCGCCGTGAAGGGAGTACACAATTTTGGGGTCTTTGTTTAATTTTTTTGATAATGCAGCTCCTGCCGCTGCTGAAAGTCCCTGTCCCAGCGAGCCTGAGGCAATTCTAACACCGGGTAACCCTTCATGCGTTGTTGGATGTCCTTGTAATCTTGAATTAATCATTCTGAAAGTTGATAGCTCCGATAATTCAAAATATCCAGAACGTGCTAAAACACTATACCAAAGAGGTGAAATATGTCCGTTCGATAAAAAGAAAATATCTTGATTTTTCCCATCCATATCAAAATTTTTTGGATCATGGTCCAAAAAGTTAAAATATAATGCGGTCATAAAATCTGTACATCCAAGTGATCCTCCCGGATGCCCTGAGTTTTGAGCATGAACCATTCGTACAATGTCGCGTCGTACCTGTGTAGCTATCTTCTTTAGATTTTGAATATCTGCCATCTTAATAAATTAAAAATTGTAAAAATACTGGTTTTAAAATCAGGTGTAAAAATACAGTTTTTCATTAGAATATACGGAAAATGAATGCATTTTATTATTAACATATGTTGTAGAAACTATCATGAAGTCTTTTTTATTAAAAATCGCTTTTTAAAATTCTGAAAAAGTGTAATTTTGAGCCTTCGAAAACTATTATCTAAACTAAAATTATGGGACTTCGGTGTGGTATTATAGGTGTAACAAATGTGGGTAAATCAACCATTTTCAATTGTATGTCGAGTACAAAAGTGGAAACTACAAATTTTGCTTTTAGCTCAAATAAATCGAATATTGGCGTAATAAATGTTCCCGATAAAAGGTTGTATGAACTAGAAAAATTGCAGCCAACCGAGAAAGTTATTCCTGCTACGGTTGATATTGTTGATATCCCTGGATTAACAAAAGGTGCTAACCAGGGAGAAGGAGTAGGTAATAAATTTTTGGCTGATATTAGAAACACCGACGCATTAATTCATGTCCTCCGGTGTTTTGATGATGAAAATTTACCTCATGTAGACGGTTCTGTTGACCCGGTTAGGGATATTGAAACCATTGATTTTGAATTACAGATAAAAGATTTGGAATCGGTTGATAAGAAAATCCAACGATTTGAAAAACTCATTAAAACCGGCGATAAAGATGCTAAACAGGGAATTGTTGTTCTAAATGAGTTAAAAAGTCATTTAGAATCGATGCAAAATGCCCGCGATTTTTCAATTTCTGATGCTAATAAAAAATATATCGATGATTTGTTTTTACTTACTGCAAAACCTATTATTTACGTTTGTAATGTCGATGATCAATCGGCAATAGAAGGAAATGAATATGTAGAAAAAGTAAAAAAAGCACTTGAAGGGCAGGATACTCAAATATTAATTATTGCTGGTGAATTAGAAGCGGAAATTGCTGATTTAGAAGATGAAAACGACCGAAAAGAATTCTTGGATGATGCCGGATTAACAGAACCCGGAGTAAATAAGCTGATAAGGAGTGCTTATTCGCTTTTAAATTTAATGTCTTTTTTTACAATTGGCCCAAAGGAAATACGCGCATGGACAATTAAAAAAGGGATGACCGCCCCCCAGGCGGCGGGGGCTATTCACAGCGATCTTGAAAGAGGTTTTATTCGTGCCGAAGTAATGAAATATGATGACTTTATTGCACTGGAATCCGAAGCAAAAGTAAAAGAAGCCGGTAAATTTCATGTAGAAGGTAAAAACTATGTAGTTGATGATGGTGATATTCTTCATATCAGATTTAATGTTTAATTTTTTTTTTCGAAAAGTTTAAAATTTTATGATTGAAAGCCCCACAAAAAAATGGTTATTATTTTTCATCATTATTTTTTCTTCCTTAATTGTTAATGGGCAAAAGCATTTTAATAATCCACCAAAATTAATTGTAGGGATTACTATTGAAGAGATGCGTTACGAAATGTTGCTACGCTACTGGGATTCATTTACTGATGAGGGTTTTAAACAATTGATTGATAATGGTGCATTTTGTACACAAGTCCATCATAACTATTTGATAACACAAAATGCTTCAGGGCAAGCGAGTATTGTTACAGGCACATATCCATCGAGCCATGGAATAATATCCGGACAATGGTATGACAAGCTTTCTGAAAAAAGTGTTGGTGCAGCCGATGAAAAGAAATATAATTTGGTAAATGGCAGAATAACACTTGGGAATTTTACACCTAAAAACTTGCTGGCTTCTACTATTGGTGATGAGTTAAAACTTGCTTCAAATGATAGCTCAAAAGTGGTCTCTATTGCAGCAAATCCGGTTTCGTCTGTTATTTCCGGCGGACGATTAGCCGATTATGCATTTTGGTTTAATGACGAAAACGGAAAATGGACTACCGGAAACTATTACAATGATTCGCTTCCTGAATGGATTCATCAATTTCATGAAAAAGATTTTCGGAATGTTTATATGAAACAAACATGGTCGACCCTTCATGCTTTAGAGAAAAATTACCAATCGAGCCTGCCTGATGATAACCCTTTTGAAATTGGGATCAGGCTTTATCGTTATACTTTCCCTTACGACCTAAATTATCTGAAAAACCGTTCAGGAAATTATAAATATCTTAAATACACTCCTTTTGGAAATACATACACTAAAGATTTAGCAATATCGGCTATTGTTGGCGAGAATTTAGGGAATGATGATTTTACAGATTTTTTAAGTGTAAGTTTTTCTGCCTCAAGTTATGCTGGAGGCCTTTTTGGCCCGAGATCGGTAGAAATAGAAGATATTTTTTTACGATTAGACAGAGATATCAAACATTTTATTGATTTTTTAGATGATTATATCGGATTGGAAAATGTATTAATATATATCACATCCGATCGTGGGGTTGCTGATGTACCCGAATATTTAAAGTATAAAAAGCAAAACGGAGGTGTATTCGATCCGGGTAAAGCTCTATCATTATTAAATAGCTACTTAAGTGTTTTGTATGGCGAAGGTGAATGGGTAAAATATTATCAATCGGGACAGTTATATTTAAGCCAGCAAATGATCGATCAAAGTGGTGTAAGTTTAAATGAAATACAGGAGCAAGCGGCAGGTTTTTTAGTTCAATATTCCGGAGTTGCTGATGCAGTGCCTGCTATGAGTATGGTTAAAAATCAATTTACATCAGGAATTAAAGGGAAAATGCAAAATAGCTATCATCAGAAACGTTCAGGCGATGTATTGATAAATCTTGAACCCGGTTGGATCGAAAAGAATGGAAAGGCTACCGGATCGGGCTCTGGATATAACTATGATACGCATGTTCCGCTTATTTGGTATGGCTGGAATGTAAAAAACACTCGTATTGATGAAAATTTGGATATTATCGATATTGCTCCAACTTTAGCATGGATTTTACAAATTACATCTCCCAATGCAAGTGTCGGAAAGCCTATTTATCAGATTATTGATTAGCAAAACTTTTATTATGGCATGGTGTATTAGCCCCTTAAATCATCGGACAGAAATATAGATTAAAATCTGTACTT
>JBKHIH010000091.1:0-13617 GCA_046538755.1 Thiohalospira sp. | reverse complement strand
TTGTATCTTTTTGATTCACAATGGCATTCGCCTGAATCGATGGTATATTTTATAGGTAAAATTTTTGGTGAAAATTTATTAAAAGATGTAGCTAATCCATGGAAATTACCCGGATGGCTTACCAGCATGTTTTCTATTATGCTTGTAGAAAGAGCTGCAATTGAATATGCAAGGCCTTTATTAAAAAAAGGTGTAGGAACGTTTTTTGCCTGGCTTAATATTATTGAACTTACAACATTTGTAATGCTTACCTTTCTTACCCTTAATTTCTTTTTTGTTGAAATTCATTCGGCTTACGGATTACTTGTTGTAGTTACAAGTTTTAATCTATATGTATATGTAAAAACTAAAACCAAGGGAAGCAAACTTTTTTTAATTGCTGTAGGATTTTCAGCAATTGGAGCATTATTTTTTATGAACCAGTGGGGATTAAGCCACTGGTTTAACCATTTTGACATTAGCCATACTTTTATGACATTTAGTGCTTTGTATTTTTACAAAGGTTCATTACATATTTTAAAAGATCCGCTTCTATCTAAAAATACTCATTAACAGATATTAAAAAAATAATTGAACATTTTTGTTTAGTAATATGTTTTAGTAGATAAACAAATATTAAACAAAAAAGAAAGGAATTATTATGAAAAAACTTAGTCTTTTATTCGGAATAATGCTTATAAGCATTTTTTCCTATGCGCAAGATATATCGGTAAATACCGAATTATCGGAGCTAAAATGGACCGGCAAAAAAGTAACCGGTGAACATTGGGGTTATATTAAGCTAAAAGATGCTTCGCTAAACGTTGAAAATAATAAAATTGAATCAGGAGTTTTTAAAATTGATATGCAAAGCATTAATTGCCAAGACCTTAAAGACGAGGAGACGAATGCTAAACTAGTTGGGCATTTAAAGTCTGATGATTTTTTTAGTGTTGATAAATATCCGGTTTCAACCCTTAAAATTAAAGAATCAACTTCATTTAAAGATGGATTTGCAGAGGTAAAAGCAGATTTGACAATTAAAGGTATTACACATCCAATTTCGTTTAAGGCTGAACAATTAGTAAATGGTTATAAAGCAGAAATTACTGTAGACCGAACAAAATATAATGTTCGTTATGGTTCTAAAAAATTTTTCGACAATTTAGGCGATAATATGATTTATGATGATTTTACTATGGAGGTGAAAATTATTACAGAATAAGATCTTTTTTAAAAAGGCCATATTATTATCAAAGTATGGCCTTTAATTTAAACCCAGGCCAAGTTCTTTTCCAATTGCAAAAATAAAATTCCCGGTTGCTGCATTTACTAATATTTCTCCATCGCAATTAGGGTGAAATTCATAAAGTACATGTCCAAATACAATATCGTTATCATTTGATGAGGAGGAAACTTCTACATCTTGTAAAAAAACATGCCCATTGGTTGGATTCTTAAGACAATTAATAGAAAAGTCAGTATCGATCATTGCCATTTGTAAAGCGCCTGCCGACGATTCTGTTTCATAGTTTTCGACAGCAACTGCTTGTTGGCCTCCAAAAATTTTAAATTCATCATCCATCAAGTTTTCATAAGTGCCTTGATGATAAATATCTATAATCCAGGCATTTTGTGAAATGGCAACATCATATAGGTCAGTACGCTCGTTATTTAATTTTTCAAGATTTTCATTTATCTCTTCCTCTGATAATTCTAGTCCTATATCCGTATTTGAACCCAGATTAATATCCATTGCAACATAAACAGCAGTAATTTTTTCTTCAGTAAATATAACCGGGAAAGCAATTACATTTAATAATTTAAAATTGCCGGCAACAATATCCATATCGGTAAAAAAAACTGAAATAAGCGCAGTATTTTCTCCTGTTTCTAATGCAGCTACCACCATTTGCCCATAATTGTCTCCCTTAAACCGGTAAGGATAATCAACACTTGTATCGATATAAATTAATGTTGAATTTTCAGATTTTGTGATTTTTGTATTTGGAACATGATAACCCTTTAAAGTTAAAATAGCTACTTCTGCTGCATATCCAACAGGAATAACTGTTTTTATGGTTTGTGTAACAGGAGTAACGGGCGGGTCTTGAAACCATTCTTTTACTTCGTTGGTTTTTCTACACGAAAAACTTAACATAATAATGATAATAAAAAGGGCAAGTTTTTTCATCCTGGCTTTTTTGTATATATTTTTGTATACATAAATTGTACCGTTATAGTTACAATATCTTAAATTACATAATTATGGAAAAATTATATAAAATTACATCGTTTTTACTAATTATTCTTGGAACTGTTCATGCATTGTTTACCCCGTTTTTTTATAAAATAATAAATATCGATGCATTATGGTTTTTAGGTACAGGGCTTTTATACATATTTATGGGTTTATACAATTTGGCATCATTAAAGGTAAAAATTGACAGCATTTTTAATATTGCTATTCTGTTAAATTTTATAGCTTCCATTTTTACCATTGCAATAACATACATTTTAAGAGAACCTCAATCGTTTATTGCAATGGTTTTGGTTATTTTCGTATTTTTAAATAGTTTATTAATCAAAATTAACAATTAACCATTTTACACTTTTTAATGTGTTAACAATTATTTTACTGATTATTCTAGGGCTTTTTCTAGTATTAAAAGGAGCCGATTTGTTTGTAGAAAGTGCATCAGCCATAGCAAAAAAATATAATATTTCTGAATTAGCCATTGGATTAACCATAGTAGCTTTTGGCACTTCTGCTCCAGAAATGGTAGTAAATATTTTTGCTTCGGTGCAAGATCACCAGGAAATTGTTTTAGGAAATATAATTGGAAGTAATAATTTTAATTTATTTATTATTTTGGGATTAGCTGGAATTATTACCCCTCTCACGGTTCAATCAAATACTGCCTGGAAAGAGATTCCTTTTGCATTTTTCACCTCTATCGTGTTATTCTTATTGATTAATGACCAACTTTTTCTTTTTGGAGAAAATAGTATACTCAGCCGTTTAGATGGGGCAATGTTCTTACTTTTTTTTATTCTGTTCTTGTATTATGTCTATAAACAATTAAAAACCGATACAACCACCCTGGAATCACAAAAAAAACAATTTTCAGCTTTTAAAATTATAATATTATTTATATTAGGTTTAGGCGGATTAATTGCCGGAGGCAAAATAGTAGTGAATAATGCTATAAAGTTAGCTACGATATTAAATGTTAGCGAAAAAGTTATTGGATTAACAATTGTTTCAGTTGGGACATCATTACCTGAACTAGCTACCTCCATTGTTGCAGCAATAAAGAAAAACAATGACATTGCAGTTGGAAATATTATAGGTTCAAATATTTTTAATATTTTATTGATTTTAGGGTTAAGTTCAATTATAAATCCAATTGATTATAATCTAAAATTCAATAACGATTTGTATATCTTAATGGGTGGAACCTTATTCCTTTTTATTTCAATGTATACAGGGAAACGAAAGAAGCTTGACAGATGGGAAAGTACTATTCTTTTTTTGTTTTACACTGTTTATATTATTTTTCTAATTTTCAATTAAGTTCGAATATATATATTCATATTCATCCACCCTTTTCAATTGTTTAATCACATTTTTGGATGTAAGTGCAAAAAACGGGCGAATAGAAACTCCTGCTCTTTTGAGCCCCCTGGCAATCCATGCGTTGCATGTTTTAAAAATATAATACTTTTCATTAGAAAGGTAGAATTGGCTGTTCTTTTTTAACCCGCTTTTTAATTTAATATTATTATTGTTTTTGTCAAGAGCAAAACTTTTATTAAAATATTGAATCAAATTTTTAAAATTTTCATCATTTAAATCAATGATTACCATTTCGAAACCCACATAATGCTTTTCAGGATTTTTATTAATTGCAGAAATATGTAAAGCAGATTTTGTAGGCAACATTCCGGCTTTAAAAGCCAGCCAAAAGGTTTCTTCCTCTGCCATGTAAAAATCTTTATCACCCCATCCTACTTCAATAAATTTAAAATTACTAAAATCATTTTGTAAAGCAGGAAAGAATTTAATTGCTTCATCTCTTTCAAAAATCACACCAGTGTGCCACTCATATTTTACTACATAAATCTTTTTTAAATCGTTCTCTTTTATTCTCTGGGCAATAACAGATAATTGAGATAATAAAATTAATTTGATAAAAATGGAGCAATAAAATACTTTTCTCATAAATGAATAGATTACATTATTGATTTTAATTAAAGTAAAAATCGTAAAACAATATTAAATATAAAAATAAATAAAAAAAAATGGTATCGGCAAAATGCCAATACCATTTATAATAAAGTATAATGTTTTTTATAAATGAACTCCTGCACCCGGTCCTAAAGGTAATCCTATTAACAACCATACAATTAATAAAACTACCCACCCTATAAAGAAAATTACCGTGTACGGTAACATGGTAGCCACGATAGTTCCAATACCTGCTTTTTCGTCATATTTTTGAAAATAAACAATAATTAAAGCAAAGAAACTCATCATGGGCGAAATCATATTGGTAACACTGTCGCCAATACGATATACAACCTGTGTTAATTCTGGTGTATAGCCTAAAAACATAAATAAGGGAATAAAAATAGGTGCTAACAATGCCCATTTTGCCGATGCACTTCCCATAATTAAATTAATGACACCTGAAAATATTACAAACATGATGACTAATGGAATTAATCCTAAATTCATGCTTTCAATAGCGTGCGCACCCTTTATAGCAACTATTATTCCTAAATTACTCCAGTTAAAATACTCTACAAACTGAGCTGCAAAAAATACTAAAACAATATATGCAGCCAACGATTTCATTGATTCGGCCATCCCTTTCATCACATCTGCATCATTTTTGTATTTTCCGGTAACTACGCCATAAACAACCCCCATTAAACCTGCAACCAAAAATAATATAGCAACAACACCCTTTAATATTGGCGATTGTAATAAAGAACCGTCTGTACCTCTTAAAACACCATTATCAGGAATTGTACCAATTAATAGTATAACTACAAAACCAACAAGTACCCATAAGGATTTTTTTATTCCTTTCTTCTCTATTGGTGTTAAACGGGTGATTTCTTCTTGCTCTAAATTATTACTATTTGAATATTTACCCAATCGGGGAATGATTATTTTTTCGGTTACCCAGGTACCTAAAATAGCAATCAGAAAAGTTGATGCCACCATAAAAAAGTAGTTGGCTGTAGGATTAACATGATATGCCTTATCAACAAGATGCGCAGCTTCCTCAGACAATCCGGCCAGTAATGGGTCAATGGTACCTAAAATTAAATTTGCCGAATAACCTCCTGAAACACCAGCAAAGCCAGCTGCTAAACCTGCAATAGGATTACGGCCAACAGCCATAAAAATGGTGCCAGCTAAAGGAACTAAAAGTACATATCCTACACTTGAAGCTAAATTTGACAATATACCTGCAAAAACAATAATAAAAGTTAATAACCTCTCGGGAGAATAAATAACCAAACTTTTAATTACAACGGCAATTAAACCCGAGTTCTCTGCAAGCCCTATACCCAACATTGCTACAATTACAATGCCCAGCGGTGCAAAACTTGTAAAATTATTAACCATTTCAGTTAATATCATGTGGATTCCATCACGCGATAATAAATTAATTACCTGATACTCTTCTCCGGTTCCGGGATGCACCGCTGATGAACCTATAAAAGAAAATAATGCCGATAAAACCAAAACACTTAAAGCAAAAAGTCCGAATAATGTAGCAGGGTGCGGAAGTAAATTTCCTACCCGTTCAACTCCGTTTAAAAAAATCTGTACTGGGCTCTTTTTCATTCGAGTATATTTTAGTTAAACAACTGTTTTTATTTCCTTCGGTCATGAGAACGCTAGCGCTTAGTTCTGAGATTTATAATTTCAATTTTCAATAACTTTTTTTGTTGACGGTGTCTCCCGCTTAAGCTTCCCACAAATTCCCTCCGTCGAACCTTCATGCAAAAGCTTTCTAACAAGTAATTTTTTATTGCCTTCGGCGAACTCGTAAACTCGGTTCATGTCCTTTTGAGTTTGTGCCGGTTTAATTTTTTATTCTTAAGCATGAAGGTTTCATCTTATTTTTATTAAAAAAGGTTTAAAAATCTTTTTTTCTCAAATTCTAAAACACACAATTCCAACTACTTACTACTGCAAAAAATCAATTCATTAAAGTTTTCGAAAATATATGATTTCATTTAACTAACAAAGTTTAATGATAAAAATCGAATAATGTTTACTAACATTTTTTTTTATAGTATTGTTTAATGCTATCTTTCTGTTTTATTATAAATAACATTACGTTCTTTTAAATAATCCATGATATAATTAAAACATTCGGGATATTTTCCAATAAGTTCGGGTGGGAACATACCTTTCTTAGAAAAAACTTTATTTAATAACATATCGGCAGCGGCAGTAGCTGTAAAACCGGTTGTCCGGGCCATAGATGATATCTTTTCTTCTCTGTCGTATTCATCAAATAAATCATAAACAATTTCTTTTTTAACACCTTTCTCCTCCCCTTGTAACATTACTCTCATAATGGTAAACTCTTCATCGTCAGGATTCAGTTCCCAGGCATTGAATAAAATTTCCGATGTAAAATCGAAAGGGACAATTTCTTTACCTTTTATTTTTAATGGATTACAATCTAAAAAACCTGCCGATTTTAAGGCTTGAATCATTTGTATATGCCCAGGAAAACGCAATGTTTTCTCTTTCATATTGGGAATATTATTCAAAGTATAAATTAAGGAACGTAAACCGTCGGAATTAAATGCTTCTAGTGTTCCTACTTTTTCAAATTCTATTAATTCAGTATCGCTCATTGCTGGTTTGGTAACCATCTTGCCATTTTCTACATAGCGTGCCGGACGGGTATATTCTTCAATTACATCGCAAGGCGAAAAAGGAGCTTTATATTCAAAAGGAAATGATCGTACTTTCGGCAACCCTCCTACCATATATTCAAAATTTTCGATTTTCATTTGTTCATTATGATATCCTGCAATAAAATTCGGAATTCCGGGTGCAACACCACAATCCATAATTACTGTTACTCCATTTTTTTTGGCAAGATTATCTAAATCAAGAACATCTTCGGGCAAAAAAGAAATATCAACCAAATTCTTTTTATTCAGAATTACATTTTTCATGATTTGATATCCCAGAAATCCGGGTACAGCCGATATAACTAAATCAAAATCTTTAATTGCATCAGATAGTTTTTTTTCATGATCTACATCTAATTGCTCTGTTTCAATAGGATAATGTGATGATAAAAATTTTAAAGCATCACTATCTATATCAATGGACTTGACTTTATATTTTTTTGAAAGGTCGATGGCCATAGCTTTTCCTACCATGCCGGCGCCAAGGATAATAATTTTTTTCATGGTTAAATGTTTTAATTAATAATTAATTGAATAAAGAAGGAAGAATTTAAAATGTGGAAGATTATAACCCGTTAAAACGGTTAATAAATTGAATAATATGAATTTTTTGAATAATCATACATCTCAAAAATAACATTATTTTAGCAAAAATATCATGATAAAATTTTTTCTGTTAAAATTCTTTTTTGTAATTATACGCTCGAAATAATATCTTTATAATTCATTTAAAACAAAATTAAACGCTATGAGATATATTTTACTTTCAATGCTAAGTTTCTTTTTTTTAGCAGCCAAGGCGCAAAAAATTGAAAATTTTAACATGTCACAAAATGGTGGCCAACTAACATTTACTTACAATTTAAACAGTAGCGAAAAGAGTAATTTCTTTACAGTTAAATTATTTTATTCAAATGATAATAAAAATTGGCAAGAGATAGAAAAATGTTATGGTGAGTCAGGCGATAGCATAGCTCCTGGGCCAGATAAAAAAATGGTGGTTTGGCTTGATCATTTGGAAAACGTACAAACCAAAATGTTTTTTAAGATTGAGGCATCATTTAATAATGTAGACCAAACAGCCGAGGGAAAATTAAAAGACGACGAAGGAAATTCGTATCAATGGATTAAAATCGCCCAAACCCGTTGGATGACTCATAATTTAGGGTCAAATGCACAAGAGCCTTGTGGTAAAATCTTTACAAATTACGAAGCAAAAAATGCATGTCCCGATAACTGGCATTTGCCATCAGATGAAGAGTGGATGGAACTGGAATCTTATTTTGGGCTAAGTGCAGAAAAAGCTAAAGAACACGGATTACGTGAAATTGATCTTGAGAAAGTAAAAAGTTCAGGGTTTTCGCTAACAGAATGCAATTATGATGCATCACTATATCCTAACCAACAAGCTGCTGCATTCTGGACAAGCTCAGGCACTAAAATGCTTCATATGGGATACTCGGATAAATATTTTGCACGAATTATTCGATTAAATGAAAACAAAATCAGCAAAGAACTGAGAAATAAAAGTGAAAAACTAAGTGTAAGATGTGTACAAAGTGCTGTTTTTATCGATAAAATATCCAAAAGTATTGAAGCAAATATAACTACCGAGCCCACAATGGGAGAAGCAAATCATCCCTTTTCCGGCGAAAAGATGGAATGGATTTATATAGCTAATAATATTTGGCTTAAAAATGACATTACCGGGAGTTATGAGTATACCGATATTGAAGGGCGTTGTCCATCAGGCTGGAAACTTCCAACTAAAGAAGATTGGGAGATGCTTTTTGAAGAAATGAGCCCATCAGTAAAAGTTGAGAATCAAAAAGAAGTGCTTAGCGAACGTTTTAGCAGTAAAGGTTTATGGGGCATGAATCTTTCCAATTCAGATTATTGGATGGATATTCCTTATTATACATACAATACTTACTGGATTTTTAATGACGATAAAGAAATCAGTAAAAAAACCATTCCATGACCATCAAATTACCGCGGTTTAGCGCAATGGACTGACAAGCTCACACACGAAAAAGCAAAAATCCGTTGTGTACTTGCCGAGAAAAAATACCTGGAAAAAAGCAAATCATTAAATCAGGGAACACTTATTGATGAAAGGGATAATAAAAAATAACCTACGATTGAAATTGACGGAACTACCTGGATGGCTGAAAACCTATCATACAATATGGGAGAATACAGCATGTGCCGCGATAATATAAAAGTTGACTGCGAACTGTTTGGACATTTGTACAGTATTAAAACCGACGAAAATTTCTGCCCCGATGGTTGGAGGCTTCCTACATCAGACGAATGGAAATACTTACTAATTAATAAAGCAGCAAATAATCTCAAAATTCTACTCCCATTTGGTGGTACTGGTTTTGATTTATTGCTTGGCGGTGAAATTTTTGAGGATGAAACCGGAAAAGGAAATATTTACTCAGCCAACTATCTCTTTTTAGATAATGATAAACATGGATACTATTACATCGATTCGAAAGGAAAAGTTGAATTAAATGACAAAGCTAAAAAAAGAGATTTTTATTATGTCAGGTGTGTAAAAGAATAAGGACTTTAGAATAATATAGAATATAAATAAATCGTGCTGCGACTAAATGTCATAGCACGATTTATATTTATTTTATAGTTGATCTTCGGGAATAGCCATATCTGGTGAAAGATGTTTAAAGTTTTGTTCCTCTTTCCAGGTTGATTCGTACATTTCTAATTTTTCAACAATAAAATCAGCCAATTTTTCATTCATTTTTTCAATTTTACTTTCGGGAGTAACAACAGGAGGGCGTTTATTAATTAAATTCTTTGCCCGTTCGAAAGTTTCTGTATCGCTAATACTCAGCGGAGTTAATCCAACACGTGCTTTCCAGGCACCCATAATTACATCAACAATTATAATATAAGTTTTTCCGGCTTCAACCTCGGCAGTTAAAAACTCTTTATTTTCAGAAGAAGCCCAGAATAAATGTTCGCCGGCATCTACTTCATAACGCATGTATTCGTCGCCTTTAAAGGCACCAATGTATTTATCCTGATGAAAAAATTCAAATGAAGTGGGTTTGCCGTATTTTGTAACCCTTACAAAATAAACAGCAGCTTTTCCTTCTTCGGGAGTAGTAAAGCCTTGTGCAAAAGCATTACAAATACCTGCTAATGCTACAATAAGAGCAGTCATTAATAGCTTTTTCATTTTCGTAAAAAAATTAGTTAATATTAGGGATAATAATAAAAGCAATTTATAAAAAACTAAAGTACAATTCAATAATTGTATATAATAAAAATATTATCCTAATAAGAATTAAAGTTATTTATAAAGCCCAAATATAAGTTATACTGCTAAAAATGATGACGTACATCAAAATTCAGGTTAAACAAGATAGGTACCTGATTTAATATTAAATTTTGGGCATTGGTTACTAAATATAAGTCAGCGGATAACTTGTAAGATACATTAGCCATCCGCTGACTTTTGAGAAATATCTGTACTATAAAATAGTTACATTTCAATCCATGTAGCCATTTCTTTCCAATCTTGTTGATTGATGTAGGCTATAAAAATATCAACCAACTCTTCTTTTGTAAAATATTCTTCAGCCTCGAACATTCCTCCATCATCGCTATACTGCACAATAAATCCCTGCTCTGAGATTGTTGTTTGAATAAAGCCCTCTTTTCCATTGAGAATCATAAAAAAATTATCGTCGTTTATCGACTGAAGGCTCTCTTTTATCTTTTCATCAGATGGATTTTCAAAAATGTCGCCGTTAGCCATTTCTATTGAATAACCAGTCCTGTTTGTTTTTGCAGGCTCTTTACTTTTCCCTGCAGATGTAGCTTCAATACTTGTCGAACCTTTTTCAAATTCTTCTCTTGTTATATCGCTTATACCCAACGCAAAAGCTTTCCAGTCCGAATTATCCATACTGCTTAAAATTACTACATTAAGATTTCCATTGGGATTATCGCTAAAATAAACGGATGCCAGTAAAACCTCTTTGCCCATTACATCACCTTTCTCGTAACGTATTTCTTTAATTTTACCATCCCATTGTTTTGCAATTTCAACCAAAGGTTTTCCATCATCACTTTCAAAAAAGCCTTCGTTAATCACATGCACCATCATACCAGTTGCATGTTTTTTTAGTAAGTCAACATCTTGATTTTTGTAGGCATTAATTACTTCTTTTGCAATAGATTCAACATCACCTTGAGCAAATGACAGGTTAACAGAAATAAAAAAGATTAAAATCAGTTTAAAATAAATTAATTTTCTCATCGTAAATCATTTTAATTAAGTTAATAACAATAATGCATTTTGCATTAAAAATGCAATTTACGATATAATTTATACCTGGTCAAATCAATCTTTATAAAAATAGATATTAAAATGCTCGTCATCAATTTTTTCCACCCAATGTTTACAGTTTAAACTGGATGCTTTATCAATTAATGGCGCAGTAAGAAAAGGAGCAATTAACCGGTATATTTTGCCCTTCTCCATTTGATTTAAATCTGCAATAACCTGGTTTACGGGATGTTCGCCACGGGCAAGCAATTCTTTTGCATCAAACTCCTTATAAATTTTATCTTTAACAAACCAGTCTGGTTTTTGTGTATTATAAGAACCTGAATCGCTCTCAGTAAATAAATCCTGTCCAATTTCTTTTCGCATCCGGTTGATTAAATCTTCAACTTTTACATCGCCAATAGCAGCTGCTTGTTGTAGCGTAGCTATTTTTCCAACGGTTTTTCGTAATACCGGGTTCTTCAACTTTTTAAACGACGGGACATATTCAATAAGCACATCCTCGAGTTGTGGATAAGCCTCAATCATTTGTAAAACTTTCGTTTTTGGTGTAATTATTAATTTTTCCATAATTATTTATTTGTACGATAATATTCGTTGTTCGCCTTCGAGCTTTCTATAATCTGCAACATCTTGTGATACTTCTAGAGTTCCCAGATATTCGCCTTTTTCGTTACGTAAAGCAAAATATTCGATATGTATAAACTTGTCTCCCATCTGAATCCAAAAAGGGGCACGGCTTTGTTTCCCTGATTTAAAATCATCCAGAATTTTATCAACAATATGAGCACTTGCCGGTGGGTGACAATGCCTTACATCGCGGTTTAAAATAGCCCTGTTACGCTGAAAAATTCGGTCTTTTGTTTGAGAAAAATACTTAACCTTATCATCTTTATCTACAAAAGTCATATCAACCGGCAATGTATTTAAAATAGCCAGTAATTCTTCGGCTGTAAAACTACCCGAAGGCAATTGTATATTTCCTCCCTCCTTTTGGGCTTCATTTATCGATTCGGTTTCTACTCCTTCAGGTTTCCACTCAACAGGTGGGTCGTACAAACAATAACCTATTTCGAGAGATTGTTTCTGAATCTCGTACCAATCGGCATCCGTTAAGGCATCCATAACCATTGGCAAAAGTATTTCTTCTTCCTTTATCACCATTTCGTCTACCCCTTTTATGGCAGGAAAAAATACAATTTCAGCAGAAGCCAGTAATTCGTCTTTGGTAATTGGCTCGGTATGCAAAATTTCCAAACTTCCTTTTAAAAGCTCTCTAATTTCATCATGCTTACCCCACATCACTTTTGGCGGGCCTGTAACACCTGTCTTTTCAAGATATGGAAATATTAAATATTCTTTTCGCTGATAATGTTTATCTACATCAATAAGCTGATTAAATAATCCTCGCAACGCCAGGATTATTTCCTTCAATGATGATTCATCTGCTTTTTTAAGGGCATTAAATTTTTCGCGTACCTGTGCTGTTACCTGTTTTAATGCTTTATTTTCCTGAATCAGAACATCAACCGGATGCCCTTCAGGGATATCTTTTGATGCAGATAAATCTACATTTCCCTGTAATACAGAAGAGTGGGCATCACATAACTTAAGAACTTCCTCTTCGGGTAATCCCTCTTCAATTAATTCCTGCTCAACTTCAACCACTTCGCCATATGGAATAGTACTTAAACTTTCTAAAAGTTCTTTTTTTACGGTTTCTTCCGATTCACCTTCATGTAATTTTAAAATTAACTCTTTGAGTTTGGCTTTTCGGAACTTCGAGTTATCAATATTTTCGCTCATAATTTATAATTTTTTGATAATTAATTTCTCGTATTAATTTACTGTAACAAAGATACTTTGTATAATTTTTTAATACAATACCAATATTCAGGTATTTTAGTACCAATTTATTATTTCCAGTCCGGTAAACGTTTTCTTCATTTAATGATTTAATTCCAGAAATTTCCTGTCTTACATCTATAACGCCTTTATTAGCACCTTGTTCATTGTACACAGCAAAATATTGAATAATGATTGTTCTATTGTTTATTTTAATCCAAAATCGCGGATGACAACTGAATCAACAACAATAAAATCAACGGACAACACTGCCTTCGGCAATTAAAAATGTCCGTTGTACTATAAATCAATTGGCAAGCATCCGTTGACGAACAAGTAAAACACGCCAGGAATAATACTAAAAACTACAAAACCAACGGGTTAACCCGTTGGTTGATATATTGCCGGCAGTCCCGTGTAGCTATCGCGAGCCGGCGATTATAAAAAACGTTGGCAGGATAATAGAAGATAATGGATCACCGGCTTCAAGCCGGTTTTAAATGTGTTAGAAT
>JBKHIH010000143.1:0-3113 GCA_046538755.1 Thiohalospira sp. | reverse complement strand
AATTAAAAAAAACATTTCAACTCCAGCTCGATCAATCCGATTGTGGGGTAGCTTGCTTAAAATCTTTGGTTAATTACTATGGGGGAGATATTTCGTTAGAGAAATTGCGTGAACTTAGCGGTACCTCAAAACAAGGAACCACCCTTTTGGGGCTTTATCAGGCAGCTACCCAGATTGGGTTTACTGCCCAAGGCTGCGAAGCCGGTTTAAAAGCATTAAAAGAACACGGACAACCGCTTATTTTACACGTAACCGTTGATAACAGGTTGCAGCATTATGTTATTTGTTACGGTTTTGAAAATAACCGTTTTGTGATTGGCGACCCCGGAAAAGGGATTGTTTATTACACGGAAGAAGAACTGCAGAAAATATGGCTCTCTAAAAGCTGCCTTACTTTAGCGCCAAATCAAACCTTTCAAAAATCAACAGCTGTTAAAAAAGACCGGGAAAAATGGTTTTTTAATTTATTGCATGAAGATAAAGAAATATTAATGGTTAGCGTAATTATAGGAACAGGTATCGCTGTGCTGGGAATGGTAATGGCTGTTTTTTCGCAAAAACTTATTGATGAAATACTGCCATCCAAAGATTTACAGAAATTAATAGTCAGTATAATACTGGTTGCTTTTTTACTGATAGCCCGGGCCGGTTTTGTAGCTATTCGGCAGTATTTTCTGATAACCCAAAGCAAATCGTTTAATAACCGGATTATCCGTTTTTTTTATAATGCATTGCTCTATTTGCCCAAGTCGTTTTTCGATACCCGCCGGACAGGCGAACTAATAGCCCGGTTAAATGATACGGCCCGCATACAACGGGTGATTACCCAAATGGCAGGAAACTATATTATAGACAGTTTAATAGCGGTTACCTCTATTATTTTTCTCCTGTTTTATTCATGGCAAACCGGAATAATTGCTTTACTGTGTATGCCCTTTTATTTTTTAATGATATACCGGCATAATAAAAAAATTATTTCTTCGCAAAAAGAGGTAATGTCGGCTTATGCATTCAGCGAAAGCAATTATGTTAATACGATGTCCGGGATAACCGAAATAAAAAGTTCCAATAAACAACCCTTTTTTGCTGAATTAAATAAAACGATATATGCGAATTTTCAAAATAAAGTGTTTGATTTAGGTAAAATCAATGTCAGGCTTGGTTTTATCGCCGGTTTTATGGGGGTGCTTTTTTTAACACTGGTATTATTGTATAATTCCTATCAGGTATATGCCGATAAAATGCTTGTAGGCAGCCTGATGGCTGTTTTGGGGATATCCTCCTCGTTGCTCCCTTCAATAAGTAACCTGGCACTTATTGCTATCCCGATAAATGAGGCAAAGATAGCCTTTCACCGCATGTACGAATTTACTAGTATAAAACCGGAAGAAGAGTCAAAAGATAAAGGAACCTCAGAGCCATTGAATCTCCAAAAGCTGGAAATAAAGAATATAGCGTTTAGGTTTCCGGGCAGGAAAAGGATACTGGAAAATATTAATCTTTCTGTGAAAAAGGGAGAACTCATTTCAATGGTTGGCGAAAGTGGGAGCGGAAAGAGCACGTTAGGGTACTTATTGCAAAAATTTTATGCTCCCGAATCCGGAAAAATTGTAATTAATGGGGATACATCTTTACAAGATATAAAAGCAAATCACTGGCGGGATATAGTAGGTGTTGTTCCACAGGATATTCACATTTTTAACGGCAATGTTATAGATAATATTTGTTTAAGCAGCGAACAGCAAGAAATAGAAAGAGTGCTCCTGTTTTTAAAAGAATATGGTTTTTCGCCTTATATAGAAAGTCTGCCTCAAGGATATGCAACTATCCTGGGCGAAGAAGGAATAAACCTTTCGGGTGGGCAGAAACAAATTATTGCATTAGCGCGGGCTTTATACAAAAAACCTCAGTTTCTTATTCTCGATGAAGCAACCGCAGCTATGGATCGTGAAGCAGAAAAATTCACCATTGCATTATTGAAGAAATTAAAAAAAGAGATAGCTGTATTTTATATTTCGCACCGTTTGCATGTATTAAAGAATATAAGCGATAAAATATATATACTCGAAAATGGCAGGATACAGGCTTCCGGCCTGCACAAAGAATTAATAACTCAGGATAATATGTATAGCAATTATTGGAAAGATTTTGCTGAGGTTTAGTTTATAAAAGTTAGCGGATGAATTGGTGGTTAACAGTAGCTGATTTCTTTATACTATAAAGAATGAATCATTAGTCATCCGCTGACTAAAAGAAAAATATTTTTATTGTTTGACGATTTATTTTCGGATTGGACTGGTCTGGGAGCCGAAATTTTTTTTACCAAAATATTATCCATAACGGACTACAAAGTCGCAGAGCGACGTAATTATGGTAAAATAAACTAAGAATGAATTGTTAAAGTGCCGTAGGCATGGCATTAAAATTTTTACAGGACATCAATGTAAAAAAATAAGAAACTGTTAATATATTAATTTTTTATCTTCCAAACCTCCTGTTTTTATAGGAGATTGTAGGCAGTATGTTTTATAACATATCTTTTGGATGATCACATTTTTCCTTTTTCAGACACATATATAGAGGGGATATAATATTTTATTATTTTTTTGTCCTCAAAGGTTAATTGCCATTGTGTGATAATTACTCACATTTAGTTTAATCTGTTTGGTGTAAATAGATTAATTTCAAATGGGAAATGAAAAAGTTGAAAACAAATTACTCTAGATAAATTTATTAACTCAATTGTAATTTTATGAAGAAGTTTATTATTATTAAGTCTAACAAGAATTTCAGAAAGTTGTTTATTGACGAGATCCTTTATTGTAAAGCTAATGGTGCATATACAGAGTTTTATCTGTTAGGGAATAATGTGCCTGTTGTGGCTTGTTATCTTTTAAAAGAAGTTGAGAAAATGCTTGTTGATGCCCCTTTTTTTAGGGTGAATCGATCATGCATGGTTAATCTTGATTATTGCTACGAGATTAGTACTGAAACGAACGAGATTGTTTTAAGCAATGGCGAAAAATTATCTGTTAGTCGTGCCAAAATGAAGTTGTTTAAGAGTACGTTTTGTACTCTCCAATAAAACCATACCACTCATTCACAAAACCATA